>JACPXC010000006.1 GCA_016196755.1 Elusimicrobiota bacterium | reverse complement strand
GCACGCTTCGCGCACAGAAAGTGGCGACCGGTTTGTCGATTAGCACTGGATTATTAATCGCAAATTTTCAAAAACCTCCAGCGCTGGAGGAAGACGGAAAATTCCGCTTTACCCGTAAGCGGAAATTAGGAGAGAGCTCGCTGGCCCAATACCGTTCCGTCGCCGTTGATCTGTTCGAGCTTGAAGGATTGCGGCCGTTAGCAATCTTCAAGCCACGCGCCCGAAGCGCGTAAATTCTGCCGTAGCCAAACCCCGGGAACTTGGAGTGCGGGGCTCGCCATGATGGCGCCCCAGCGGCGCATCAGGAAGGCTCCTCGCGCAGCCAGCGCTCCGCGCCGACCAGGAGGAGCAGTACGCTGATCACGCCGAATGCGATCAGAGAGGTCAGCTCGCTCTGGGTCCAGGCCCCGAGAGCGCCGGAGAGGTCGATGGACTCGGAGATCTTGGGGGCCAAAGACAGCAGGGCGATGGCGATGCCGGCGATGGAGCCGCCCGCGATGTAGCCCGAGGAGAACAGGATGCCCGGACTCATGTCCGAGCCCTCCTTGCCAGCCCAGCGGTCGGCCAGCCAGCGGATGACGCCGCCCGCGAAGATCGGGGTCGAGGCCGACAGGGGCAGGTAGACGCCGACCGCGAAGGGCAAAGACGGGACCCCGCAGAGCTCGAGCACCAGCGCGATCGCCACCCCGAGCAGCACCAGGCCCCAGGGCAGCTTCTGGGTCAGGATGCCGTCGATGATCAGCGACATGAGGCGGGCCTTCGGGGCGTTGTATTTCTGGACGGTGGTGCCGTCGAGGCGGACCGACTCCACGCCGTTGATGCCGGGGTCGACGAGGTAGCGGACCGTGCCCGCGTCGTCGACTAAGTACTTGCCGGCCGGGATGCCGGCCGCCTCGCCCTCGCCCAGGTGCCAGACCTTGTAGTCGGCCTGGTCGGCCTCCGAGCCGGGGCCCTTGAGGCGCTCGACGCGGGTCAGCGTCTCGACCGGGGCCTTCACGCCCGGGAAGTCGCGCTTGGCGTAGACCGTGCCGGCGTCGTTGAGGATGAGCAGGGTGAACCCGATGACGACGGCGGAGCTCAGCGTGCCGACCAGCAGGCCCCACTGCTGGTACTTGGGCGTGGCGCCGACCAGAAAGCCGGTCTTCAAGTCCTGCGAAGTGCCGCCGGCGTTGGAGGCCGCTATGCAGACGATGGCGGCGATCGTCAGCGCGCTCAGGCGCGCGCCCTTGCCCATCCAGCCGCCCGTCGGGTCGAACTTCGAGAGCAGGAGGAAGAACAGGCAGGTGATGAGCAGGGTGGCCACGGTCATGCCCGAGACCGGGTTCGAGGAGGAGCCGATCTCGCCGGTCAGGCGCGAGGAGACCGTGACGAACATGAAGCCGAAGAGGACGATGAGGATCCCGCCCAGGATGCCGCTCAAGCCGAAGCCCAGCCCGAGCTGGGGCGTCGCCGCCACGGCCAGGATGATGGCCAGCGAGCCGCCGAGGACGACCTTGTTGGGCATGTCGTCCTCGGTGCGCGTCGTCGCGGCCTTCACCGTCGACTTGGCGCCGGCCGCGATGTCGCTTAAGCCCGACTTGAGCGAGGCGAGTATGGTCGGGAAGGACTGCAGGAGGCTGATGATGCCTCCCGCCGCCACCGCGCCCGCGCCGATGTAGAGGACGTACGCCTTCCACACCTCGCCGGGCTCCATCTCGCTGATGAGCTTGACCGCCGGGAAGAGCGGCTCGGGGGCCGTGGCCCCGAAGAGCTTGATGGCCGGGATCAGGACCCAACTGGCGAGGATGCCGCCCGCCACCATGACGCAGGAGATGCGCGTGCCGATGATGTAGCCCACGCCCAAGAGCTCGGGGACGACGTCGCCGGAGATCGCGGCCCCCTTGAACTGAGGGATCAGGCGCTCGGGAGACTCCTTCCAGAGCCGCAGGCCGCTCATCAGGAACTTGTAGAGGACGGCCAGCCCGAAGCCGGTGAACACGGTCTTGGCCGAGGAGCCGCCTTTCTCGCCGACGATGAGGACGTCGGCGCAGGCCGTGCCCTCGGGGTAGGCCAGGACCCCGTGCTGCTTGACGATGAAGATGCGCCGCAGCGGGATCATCATCAGGACGCCCAAGAGGCCGCCGAGCGAAGCCACGGTCATGACCCGGGTCATGTCCATCTCGTAGCCCAGGATCATGAGCGCGGGCATCGTCACGCCCACGCCGAAGGCGATCGACTCGCCGGCCGACCCGGTGGTCTGTACGATGTTGTTCTCGAGGATGGTGGCGCGGCGCATCCCGGTCAGGCGCGAGGCCCAGCGGAACAGGGTGATCGAGAGCACGGCCACCGGGATGGAGGCCGAGACCGTCATGCCGACCTTCAAGACCAGGTAGATCGACGAGGCGCCGAACACGATGCCGAGGATGGCGCCGACGAGGACGGCCGGCCAGGTGAACTCCTCGATGCGGGAATCGGCCGGGATGAACGGCTTATGCTCGTGGGCTTGGGACATCGGGGCCTCTCTTATCGAGTCGGCCCGATTATATATTTAGTAGCGCCGGAGCAGGCCGACGACCTTGCCGACGACCGAGAACGGCCCGGGGATGGGCTCGTAGGCGGGGTTCTCCGACTCGAGGCGGGAGCGCTCGCCCTTGCCGCGCAGACGCTTGACCACGCCTTCCTCGCCGACCAGGGCGACGACGATCTCGCCGTCTTGGGCGGCTTGCTGGCGGCGCACCTGGACCAGGTCGCCGGGCAGGATGCCGGCCCCGGTCATCGAGTCGCCCTGCACGCGCAGGAGATAGTCCGCCCCGCGCCGCGCGTCGCGGTCGAGCGAGACGTGCCCCTCGGCGTCCTCGGCGGCGATGACGCCGGTGCCGGCGGCCACGCGGCCGAGTATGGGCAGGCTGTTGGGGGGGGAGGCCAAAGTCATCCCGCGCGAGAGCGACTCCTCGCGCTTGAGCAGGCCATGCTCCTCGAGGACGCGCAGGTGGTAGGCCACCGAGCTGGGGCTGGTGATGCGCAGGCGGCGGCCGATCTCGCGGATCGACGGCGGGTAGCCCTTCTCCTCGATCGACTCGCCGATGAACTCGAGGATGCGGGTCTGCAGCTCGGTCAGTTCTTTCTGTTCGCTAGACATCCGTCCAATTGTAGTGGACGGATGTGCGGTTGTCAAGCCCGTCCTTACCTTGGCCTTTACTGGCGGACAAGAAACCGCAAGGACGCCGGCGCATCCTTGCCGTATGGTCATGATAGGCGGAATGGAGATGCCTGAGCGGAGGCCGACCCCGCGCGGCAAACCGCGGGTCGTCTGCTTCACCGCCGCCAAGGAAGGCGCCGGCAAGAGCACCATAGCGCTCAACCTGGCCTTGGCCTGGGCGGGCACGCAGTCGCGGAACGTCGTCATCGTCCACGTCGACCCGCTCTGCCGCAACGACCTCGCTTTCCAGCTGACGCTGGTGAGCCCGAGCCTGATGCGCCTGATCGGCAGCCCGGTGCCGATGTCCCAATGGGCGGTCGGGGTCGTGCCGCTGGCCGACACGCCGGCCGAGGCCCGCGGCCTGGCGCCGTCCTTCGTCGCTGAGGCCCTTCGCGGGCTGCAGGCCAGATATGACCTGTTCCTCGACGTGGAGCCGAGCTCACCGTTGAGGGACATGGCCTTCGAGCTGGCGGGCCTGGTCTTCTGGACCTGTCTGCCGCACCGCTCTCATCTGGAGGCGACCTGCAATATGTTCCAGGAGCCCAAGCTCCCCCTCGACCGCTTCGAGGTGGTCGTCAACGCGGCGGACATCCCGGGCGGGCTCGCTCTCAAGGAGGTGCAGCTCTTCTTTGCGGCCATGAATAAGAGCGTTTTCTGCCCTATGCCTTGGGAAAAGGAGCTCCCGGGGTGCGCGAACACCGGGCGCATCCTGGTCGCCGAGCAGCCCCAGTCCGACTGGGTCAAGGCGCTGCGCCCGCTGCTGGGGCGCGTGATGGAGATGCGCCCGGGCTAGCGCGGGCCGTGGAACAGCAGTTGCGCGTTCCCCGCGGTGTCGGCCTCGGCCATGACCTGGTTGAACGCGTCGACCTTGGAGTCGGCCGCGCCGTAGCGCAGCGAGAGGACCGGGATGCCGGACGCCGTCAGCGCGGCGTCGACGTTCCTGGCGTGGTGGGGCTTGTCGTCGGCGAAGACGACGCGCGCGGGCTTGAGCTTGAGGTCCTTGATGAAGGCGGCCAGGACCTTGCCCTTGTCGGCCTCGCCGGCGAAGAGGATCCCGCTCAGGTCGATGCCCACCGCCTTGAGCTGGGTCAGCGTCGCGCTCTCGTACTCGCGCCCGCGCGCGGTGAGCGCCATGACCTTGATGCCGTCCTTCTGAAGGGCCGCGACCAGCGGAGGCGTCAGCGTCTCGACGGGTTTGACCCGCACTTTGCCCAGCGCGTCGGTCCACGCCGCCACCGCCTTGGCCTCGGCCTCGGCGTCGGAGAGGTTTGCGTCGCGTTTGTAGGCCTTGAGCAGGTACTCGTACCACTGGTCGGAGCCGATGTTTCCCAGGGGCTCGATGAGTGTGTTGTCGATGTCGAAGACGACGATGGTCCTCGGCTTGACCTCGGGGGTCAGCGCGGCCATCGACTTGATCTCGCGGACCTCAGCCGATACGGTCGAGGCGAGCAATAGAGCGGCTAGGGCTAGGAGCCTTTTCATTTTTCGGGACGCCGGTGGTAGTAGACCGCCGCCACGGGCAGCATCAGGGTCTTGTAGACGTCGATGGCGACGTAGGAAGGGACCCGGCGGATGGCGAGGAAGGGATAGAATACCGCTACCATCAGCGGCTGCAAGAACGAGCGTCCGATCTTCTCGTCGGGCAACATCGCTTTCGCCGTCCAGACGCGGTAGGGGATGAGGTCGAGGATGCCGCCGTTATGGGTGATGAAGCGCCTGTCGTAGGTGCCGCGCGTGCTGGCGTGATCCGAGGAGTCCCCGAGCGCATACTCCTGGCGCTCGACGCGCGGGCCGCGGCCGTCGCCGATGACGTCGTAGCGCGCCGTCGGATACCAGCCGCCGGGGTTCGTGGCGGTGTAGGCCAAGGTCGGCGTGGTCAGGCCGCCGGAGGGCTGGAGGACGAGCTCCACCGTGCGCAGGCCGAGGAAGGCCTTGGAGCGCTCCTCGGGGACCGTCATCGAGTCGTACTGGCCGCCGTTCCACCACCAGCTCCGGAAGGTGTTGTGGTTCTTGAGGCAGCCGCTCAGAAGCAGGGTCAGGCAGGCCAATATGGCGGGACGCATGTTAACGCAGGACCTCTTCGAAGAAGGCTTTCATGGCCGCCCAGGAGCGCCGGTCGGCCTCGGCGTTGTAGGCCGACCCTTTCGAGGGGTCGTCGCCGGCTTCCTTGACCGTGAAGGAGTGGACCGCCCCGCCGTAGCTGACGAACTGCCAGTCGGCCTTGGCCGCGCGCAGCTCCTCCTGGAAGGCGGGGACGCTGGGATTGACGTGGCCGTCGTCGGCGCCGTGCAGGACCAGGACCTTGGCTTTCACGGCTCCGGGCTGGGCCGGAGTCGGCGTGTCGAGGCCGCCGTGGAAGCTCGCTACGCCCTTGAGGTCGGCGCCCATGCGGGCCAGTTCGAGGACGGTGGTCCCTCCGAAACAGTAGCCGATCGCGGCGGTCTTGGCGGGGTCGGCCAGGGGGTTCTTGCGCAAGACCTCGACGGCAACCATCGCGCGGCGGCGCATCAGGGCGCGGTCGCCGCGGACGGGGGCCATGACGGCCCGAGCCTCCGCGTGGGACTTCACGGACTTGCCCTTGCCGTACATGTCGTTGGCGAAGGCCAGGTAGCCGAGCTTGGCCAGCTCCTCGGCGCGCCGGCGGGCGTAGGGGCCGTGGCCCCAGAGGTCGTGGACGACCAGGACGCCGGGTCGCTTTCCTTTATAGGAGTCGTCCCAGGCGAAGTAGCCCTGCAGGACGGTCTCCTCGTCTTTGTACTCGACCTCCTGGGTCTTGAGGGCGGCTTGGGAGGAGACGGCGCATAGGGTGAGCGCGCAGAGCGCCAGCAGTCTCAACATGCCGGAATCCTATCAAAGTCGGGTTTGTGGATTGGTGACGGTTAAGGAACGCGGGACCAGAGCGCGTCTAGGTAGGCCGAGGACCGGCGAACGCCCTTGGCGCGGCGCAGGAGGGCTCGGGCGCAGCTCCCTTCCTTGCTAAGGGCTTCCCCCACGATGGGCGCCCAGACCGAGCGCGGGTTCACTTTCAGCGCCGCGGCCACGTCGGCCAGGGCGCGCCGGCGGTCCCCCAGCGCGCGGTAGGCCTCCGCGCGCCAGACCAGGGCCTCCTCTTCGGGCGCCGAGCGCGCCAGCGAGGCGTCGAGGTCGGCCAAGCCCTCGTTCGGCCGGCCGCCGAGGACGCGCGCCGCGCCGCGCCAGGCCTGGGCGAACGGAGCGCCTTCGGCCACGGCGCGGTCGAGCTCGCGCTCGGCCTCCTTCGCGCGGCCGAGCCAGAGCAGCATGGCCCCGCGCCAGGCCCGGGCCTCGGCGCGCTCGAGGCCCCGGAGGCGTGCGACAAGTCCCGCCATGCGACTTAAGGCGCGGCGGTCGCCGGCGCAGAGCGCGAGCTCGGCCAGGTAGGCCTCGGCGCGCCACAACCCAGGCGCGGACGCCAACGCCGCCGCGAAGTCGGCGCGCGCCAGCGCGCGCTCGCCGGTGGTCTGCAGGGTCAGGTGGCCGCAGAGGTAGCGCATCCAGCCCGCGCGTCCCGCGACGGCGCGCAGGCGGCGCGCGTCCTCTAGGGCCTTGGTCGTCTTTCCCGCGAGGCTCAGCAGCCCCAGCCGCAGCATGACCGGCCAGGGGTCGTTCGGAGCTCGCCGCGCCGCGCGCGCCAGGTCCGCCTCGAGCCCCGGCGGCGGCGAGCGGAAGAGGGTCTGGCGGAAAGGGTTCATGAGGTGGTAGAAGTCCTCGGAGTCCCCGGCCGCGGCGATGCGGCGCCCTTCCCTGAACGCGTCGTCGAAGCGCCGCAGGAGCAGGAGCGCCGCGTAGCGGTCCCGGTTGGGCTTATGTCCGGGCGCGGCGGCGCGGGTCAGCCAGACGGCGGCCTCCTTCCTCCGTCCCGCGCGCCGCAGGGTCTCGCCGAGGAGCCTCGCCAGCGCGGCGTCGCGCGGCTCGGCGCGCTCGAGGAGGCCGACGGCCGCGCGGCGCAGGCCGGCGTTGAGGAGGGCCAGGGCCAGGCTCTCGGCGGGCCGTGGCGGAAGCGTGAGACCCGCGGCGGCGCGCGCGGCCTCCGCGGGCCGGCCGCAGGCCAGGCAGGCCTGCACGAACCCGAGCCGCGCGCCGGCGTCTTCAGGCCGCTGGGCCAGGGCGGCGGCGTATGCCGACCGGGCCTCGTCCCAACGTCCTTCGGCGGCGCGCCGGCCCGCTAGGCCCAGGAGCAGGCCGTGGCGGAGCGCGGCGTCGTCGGGATGCTCCTTTAAGGCGCGCTTGAGCGCGGCGTCGGCGGCCTTGCGGCGGCCGCAGGCCGAGAGCGCGTGGATCAGGAACAGGGCGGCCTGGGGGTCCGTGCGCGCCGGCGCGGCCAAGAGGCGCGCGGCTTCCGCGTGGCGCCCGGCGTTATAGGCGGCGAGGCCGGCTTCGAGAGACACTCAGTGCTTGAAGTGGCGCAAGGCCGTCAGGACCATGGCCAGCCCGTGCTCATCGGCGGCGGCGACGACCTCCTCGTCGCGGATCGACCCGCCGGGCTGGATGACGGCCGTGGCGCCGAGGGCGGCGGCCTGGTCCATCCCGTCGCGGAACGGGAAGAAGGCGTCTGAGGCCAGCACCAGGCAGCGCGGGGCCGGGTTGTCCTTGAGGAAGGCCTTGTACTTCTCGCCGGCCAGCCGCACCGAGTCGACGCGCGACATCTGGCCCGCGCCGATGCCGACGGAGGCGTCTGGGCCGGCCAGGACGATGGCGTTGGAGCGCACGTGCTTGGCGGTGCGCCAAGCGAAGCGCAGGGCGGCCTCCTCGTCGGTCGTGGGCTTGCGCTTGGTCACGGTCTTCAGGGCGTCGCCGAAGGCGACGTGGTCGGGCTCGGTGGCCAGGACCTCGTCGCCCAAGGAGCGAAGGAGCGTGGTGGGCGGGGGCGGGGCCTTCATCGCGATGAGGCGCACGTTCTTCTTCTCGCGCAGGACCTCGAGGGCGCCGGGCTCGAAGGACGGGGCGACGATGACCTCGAGGAAGCGCTTGCCGAGCGCCTCGGCCAGCTCGCGCGGGAAGGGCCGGTTGACGGCGACGATGCCGCCGAAGGCGCTCAGCGGGTCGCAGGCCCAGGCCTTGTCGAAGGCGTCCTTGACCGAGGCGGCCGTCCCGATGCCGGAGGGCGTGACGTGCTTGAAGATGACCGCGGCCGGGGTGTCGAACTCGCTGACCGCGTCCCAGGTGCCGAAGGCGTCGAGCAGGTTGTTGTAGGAGAGCTCCTTGCCGTGGAGCTGCTCGAAGGACGCCGCCTTGCCGGCGTGGCGGTACAGCGCGGCCTTCTGATGGGGGTTCTCACCGTAGCGCAGGACCTGGGCCTTGGTCAAGGTGACTGTCAGGGTGTCGGGGAAGCTGCCGGCCGCGGCGCCGGCGTCCGCCGCGCCCCAGGCCCGGGCGATCATCGCGTCGTAGTCGGCGGTGTGGCGGATGCCGTCCAAGGCCAGGCGGCGGCGGGTCTCGAGGTTGAGCTGGCAGGCCGAGGCCGTGAGCTCGGCCAGGACGGCTTTGTAATCGGCCGGGGAGACCACGACGGCCACGTCCTCGAAGTTCTTGGCGGCCGCGCGGATGAGGGTGACGCCGCCGATGTCGATGTTCTCGATGACCTCGCGGCTGTAGGGCGAGTCGGCGCCGGCCGCCACGCGCTCGAAGGGGTAAAGGTTGACGACCACCAAATCGATGGGCTCGAGGCCCAGCGCGCGCGCCTCCTCGGTCTGGCGCGGGTCGGAACGGCGCAGCAGGATGCCGCCGTGGATCTTGGGGTGGAGGGTCTTGACCCGGCCGTCGAGGATCTCGGGGAAGCCCGTCATGGCGTCTAGCGGGCGCACCTCGACGCCGGCGTCGATCAAGGTGCGCGCGGTGCCCGAGGTCGAGACGATCTCGACGCCGAGCTCCTCGAGGCCCTTGGCGAACTCGACGAGGCCGGCCTTGTCGGAGACCGAGATCACGGCGCGCCGGATGCGCGGCGAGGCTTCCTCGCGCGAGGGGAGGATCATCGCGCGGCGGCCGTCGAGCTTGACGCGGTCCTCGGCCCACAGGCGCACGGCCTCCGGGTAGATCCAATGCTCCTGGGTGGTGACGCGGTCGCGCAGGGTCTCGGCGGTGTCGGACGGCAGCACCGGCACCGAGGCCTGCAGGATGATGGGGCCGTGGTCGTAGACCGCGTCGACTAAGTGGATGGTGCAGCCCGAGACCCGCGCCCCGGCCGCGATGACGGCCTCGTGGACGCGATGGCCGTACATCCCCTGGCCGCCGAAGGCGGGCAGCAGGGCCGGGTGGATGTTGAGGATGCGGTCCGGGAAGGCGTCGAGCAGCGGCGCCGTGATCTTGAGCATCCAGCCGGCCAGGCAGATGACGTCGACTGCGGCGTCGCCGCAGAGCGCGGCCAGCGTGGCGTCGAAGGCCTCGGCGTCCGAGAAGTCGCGCGGCTTGCGGCAGACGGCCCGGGCGCCGGCGCGCTCGGCGCGGCGCAGGGCGCCGGACTCCTCCTTGCTCGAGACGACCAGCACGACCTCGCCGGGCACGCGGCGCGAGCGGCAGGCGTCGAGCAGGGCCTGGAGGTTCGTCCCCTCGCCGGAGGCGAAGACCGCGATCTTGAGCATGGCTACTCGAACCGCACGCCCGGCTTGCCGGCCTCGAGCCGGCCGATGAGCCGCGCCTCGGGGAGGAGCTTGAGGGCGAGGTCGGCCGACTCGGCGCGCAGGACGGCGAGCATGCCGAGGCCCATGTTGAAGGTCCGCCACAGCTCGGCCTCGGGGATGCGCCCGAGGGTCTGCAGCTCGCGGAAGAGCTCCGGGACCTGCCAGGAGCCGCGGGTCACCACGGCGCGGCAGCGCGACGGCAGGACGCGGGGCAGATTCTCGGGGATGCCGCCGCCGGTGATGTGGGCCAGGGCCAGGATCGCCTGGCCTTTCTTGGCCAGGCCTTCGCTAAGCCGCTTGATCTCCTTGACGTAGATGCGCGTCGGGGTCAACAGCTCGGGGCCGCGCTTCTTGAGCTGGCGGCCGTGGAACACGCGGCGCACCAGCGAGTAGCCGTTGGAGTGCAGGCCGGAGGAGGGCAGGCCGACCAGGATATCGCCGGGGATGGCCTTCGAGCCGTCGATGGCCTGGGACTTGCGCACCAGGCCGACCGCGAAGCCGGCCAGGTCGTACTCGCCCTTCGGATAGAAGCCCGGCATCTCGGCGGTCTCGCCGCCCAAGAGCGCCATCTCGGCCTGCCGGCAGCCCTCGAGGATGCCGTCGACTAAGCGCTTGGAGCGCTCGAGGTCGAGTTTGCCGGTGGCGTAGTAGTCGAGGAAGAACAGCGGCTTGGCCCCGGCGCAGATGAGGTCATTGGCCGACATCGCCACCAAGTCGATGCCCACGGTCTCATGGCGGTCGAGGGCGAAGGCCACCTTGAGCTTGGTGCCCACGCCGTCGGTCGAGGCCACCAGGCAGAGCGGGTCCTTGGCGCCCGACTCGATCGGGAACAGCCCGGCGAAGCCGCCGATGCCCGGGGCCTTGCGCGCGATGTAGTCCACCAGGCGGTCGGCCAGGTCGATGTCGACGCCCGCCTTCTTGTAGGTCAGCATGTCGGCTCCGTGTTTCATGCGGCTTTGGGCTTCTCGCGGCTGCCCGGCTTGACGAGAGGGAGGCCGTCGCGGCACAGGACGCACTCGAGCGTGGTCCAGGCGGCGGCGGGAAGGCGCGCCAGGCTCTTGAGGGGCACGCCGAGATCGGGCTCGTCGGCGGCGCGCAGGACGATCGAGAGAGCACCCACCGGCTCGGCGCCGAGGCCCTTGAGGACCGACACCACCTCGCGGGTGGACTTGCCGGTGGTGATGACGTCCTCGACGACCACGCAGCGCTCGCCGGGCGAGAGGGTAAATCCGCGGCGCAGTTCCATGCACCCGTCCTTGCGCTCGGTGAACAGCGAGCGCGCGCCCAGGGCTCGGGCGGTCTCGTGTCCGATGACGACGCCGCCCAGGGCGGGGGCTACGATGGTCGCCCCCTTCCACTCGGGCGGCACGCGCGCGGCCAACTCCCGGCCCAGACGCTCGGCGGCGGCGGTGTCGCTTAAGACCAGCGCGCACTGGAAGTACTGGTCCGAGTGCAGGCCGGAGGAGAGCAGGAAGTGGCCGGTGAGGAGCGCGCCCGTCTTGGTGAACAGTCCCTTCAGCTCGGCGTCGCTCAAGCTCATGCGGCCCTCGGGGCGGCGTTCTTGATCTCGGTGAGGATCGCCTGCGCGACGGCCAGCGGGTCGGCGTCATGGGTTATGGGACGGCCCACGACGATATAGCGGATGCCGAGGCCCGCGGCCTCGCCCGGGGTCAAGACGCGCTTCTGGTCGTTGACCGCGCTGCCGGCCGGGCGGATGCCGGGAGTGACGAAGGTGGCTTCCGCTCCCAAGGCCTTGCGCAGCATGGGGACCTCTTTGCCCGAGCAGATGACGGCGTCGATGCCGCAGCGCGTGCCCAGGGCGGCCAAGCGCTCGACCGTGGGGTCGACCGAGGCGCCGGGATGGATCGCCTCCAGGTCGGAGGAGGAGAGGCTGGTCAGGACCGTCACGCCCCAGAGTTTGGGGCGCGGGTGGACCGCCGCGGCGGCCTCGAGCACGTCGCGGCCCGATGAAAGGTGGACGCTCAGGGAGTGGACCCCGAGGCGCTGGGCCTCGCGCACGGCATGGGCCACGGTCTGGGGGATGTCGTGGAGCTTGAGGTCGAGGAATACCCGTCCGCCGGCGCGGTGGACCAGGTCGACGGCGCGCTTGCCGTGGGCGGTGAAGAGCTGGAGGCCGACCTTAAACAGCGTCACCGAGCCGCGGAGCTTGAAGAGCAGGGCCTCGACCTCGGCGATGGAGCTCACGTCGAGCGCCACGATGAGCTCGGTGGAGGTGCTCATGCCCGGGCCTCGGCGGCGCGGCGCGGGGGGGAGACTTTCGCCGCCCCGTGTTCGCGGGCCAAGCGCACCAGGCCGCGGCAGAGCTGGCCGGGCAGGCCGGGCCCCTTGTAGACCAGACCCGAGTAGACCTGCACCAGCGAGGCGCCGGCGCTGAGGTACTCCCAGGCGTCGGCGGCGGTGAAGATCCCGCCCACGCCGATGATGGGCAGGGGACTCAAGGCGCGGGCCTGGCGCACCCGCGCAAGCGCGGCCTCGCGCACCGGGGCGCCGCTGAGTCCTCCGGCTTGGAAGGCGGGCTCGCGGCGCCGGCCGCCGGCCTCGAGTGCCGCCTCGCGCAGGTGCGGGTCGATCGTGGTGTTGCAGAGCACGAGCCCCG
Organism: Elusimicrobiota bacterium; assembly: GCA_016196755.1. Classification (GTDB taxonomy): domain Bacteria; phylum Elusimicrobiota; class Elusimicrobia; order UBA1565; family UBA1565; genus SCTT01. Next base: position 7,150 of record JACPXC010000006.1, on the reverse strand, counting down.
CGGCGCGCTCGGAGAGCAGCGGCATGAGCGCCTCGAGCGACTCGGAGGCCAGGTCGGGCGAGAGCTTGACGAGCACGGGCTTCTTGTCGCCGTTGTAGCCGGCGATGGCCAGCAGGATGCGCTCGAGCTTGAGCTTGTCCTGCAGGAGGCGGAGTCCCTGGGTGTTGGGCGAGCTGACGTTGACGACGAAGTAGTCGCCGAAGAGCGAGAGGCGCGCGAAGGTCTTAGCGTAGAGCGCCGGGGCGTCGTCTTGGTCGGCGTCCTTGTTTAAGCCGATGTTGACGCCCAGCGGCACCGGGCGGGCGCCTAAGGCCTTGAGGCGCGCGGCCATCGCCTCGGCTCCCGCGTTGTTAAAGCCCATGCGGTTGAGGAGCGCCCGGGCCTCGGGCAGACGCATCAAGCGCGGACGGAGAGTGCCGGGCTGGGCGTCCCAGGTGACGGTGCCTACCTCGATGAAGCCGAAGCCCAGAGCGGGCAGGACCCCGGCGAGACGGGCGTCCTTGTCGAAGCCGGCGGCCAGGCCCACCGGATTCGGGAAGCGCAGGCCCCAAAGCTCGGTCTCTAGCGCGGGGTCGGAATGGGCGAAGGCGGCCGAGAGGAGGGCGCGCGCCCCGGGGAGGCTGCCCGCCAGGACCAGCGCGGCGGCCGCCGCCTCGTGGGCCGCCTCGGCGTCGAGCCGGAACAGGAGCGGCCGGATCAGGGTCTCGTAGATGCTCGTCACTTCGCGGGGGCCGCCTCGGGAGCCGGGGCGGGCTCGGCGCGGCGGATGAGGCGGAAGTAGCTCATCTCGATGTAAGGGTTCGGGTTCGAGCCCCAGGCGGGCTTGAGGGTGCCGCGGAGCAGGGCGTCCGAGCCGTCGGGCAAGGAAAGGATCAGCTTCTTCTCCTCGAGCGACATCGTGGCGAAGCGGCACTGGATCTTGGCGCCGGACTCGAGCCAGATGTAGTAGGTGACCCTGGCCACTGGCCCGCCTTGGATCACCTTGCCGCGCATGGAGACCTTCTTCTCCATGAGCTTGGGGGCCATGCCGAGGATCTCGGGCGCGCTGAGGGTGGGCTGGGCGGTCAGGCCCTGCTCGACCATGGCAAGGTGGCCCTGGACCTCCTTCTTGACCTCGGGGGAGTCCGAGCGGCGGTAGGCTTCCATGAGCTGCTCGCGGGCGCCGTCCCAGTCCTTGTCCTTGATCATCTTGAGCGCCTTCTCGTAGCGGTCGGCGATCGTGCCGTCCGACGCTCCGGCGATGGCCACGTCGCCGCCGCCGCCGCTGGCCGGAGCTCCGCCGCCCATGGAGCCGCTGCCGTCGTCCTCCTTGGGCGGGGGCTTGCCTCCGCCGGGGCCGGGGTCCTCGCAGCCGGCGAGGACCAAGGACATGAACAGCAGAGCGATCAGGGTGCGTTTCATGAGCCTGCCTCCCAGACTACGCGGCCGCGCGAGACGGTGAGGACGGCGCGGCCTTTGAGCCGCCGTCCGGAGAAAGGGGTGTTGACGGATTTCGAGGCGAAGGGAGGACGCGGGGTCCAAGGCATGTTCGGGTCGACGACGGCTACGTCGGCGTCGGCGCCGCGGCGCAGATGTCCCTTGCGTTTGAGCCCCAAGATGCGGGCCGGGGCCGCCGAAAGCCGTTCCACCAAGCGGGAGCGGCTCAGCAGCCCGGCGCGCCAGAGGTCGAGCGAGAGAGGCAAGGAGGTCTCCAACCCTATGACACCGAAAGGAGCCCCGCAGATCCCGCGCGCCTTCTTGTCGGCGGAGTGCGGGGCGTGGTCGGTGGCCACGCAGTCGATCGCGCCGTCGGCCAGGGCTTCACGGACCGCGGCGCGGTCGGCCGACCCGCGCAGGGGGGGCTTCATCTTCCAGTCCGCCGCGGCGCGGCCGCCGGGGACCTGGGCTTCGGTCAGCGTGAAGTGGTGGGGCGCCGCCTCGGCCGTGACGTGCAAACCCAAGCGCTTGGCCTCGCGCAGGAGCGCTACGGTGCCGGCACAGCTGACGTGGCAGAGATGCAGGGGGGCCTTGGTCAGGTCGGCTAGCGCGATGTCGCGCGCGGCCATCAGGACCTCGGACTCGGGCGGGATCCCCTTAACGCCGAGGCGCTTGGCCGCGGCTTGTCCCAGGACTCCGTCGGCCGTAGCCCCGAGGTCCTCGGCGTGGTCTAAGAGCGGCAGGCGCAGAGCCTTGGCCGATCCGAGGGCGCGGCGCATCAACGCGGGATCGCCGACCGGGAAGCCATCGTCGGAGAACGCCGCCGCGCCGGCGGCCGCGCAGGCCTCGAAGTCGGTGAGGGTGCGTCCCTTCTGAGCTTTTGTCACCGCGGCGGCGATGAGCACGGTCACCGGCGCCTTGTCGGCGGCGCGGCGCACGCGGGAGATGACGGCGGGCGAGTCGGTGGCCGGGATGGTGTTGGGCATGGCCAGGACGGTGGTGACCCCGCCGCGCGCCGCGGCGGCGGCGCCGGTCAGGATGGTCTCGTCCTCGGTGCGGCCGGGCTCGCGGAGGTGGACGTGGAGGTCGACCAACCCCGGCATGACCCAGCGCCCGCGGGCGTCGTAGACGCTGCCGGTGAAGGAGCGGCCCAGCTGTTTCTTGAGGTTTCGGCCTACCGCGGCCACCTTGCCGTTCCTTATTAAGAGGTCGCGGATGCCGTCGACGCCGGACGCGGGGTCCAGGAGGTGTCCGCCGGCGATAAGGAGGGGTCGGCTCTCCATGTCCGTCAGGGCTAGTGTGTCAAATTATGTAGGGGTCGACCAGGGTCCTGGCGGACTGCGATGTGGTTCCCTACCCTGCAAAATTGGGAAAAATTCTCCTGAGTTCTACTGGAGAATTCACCGTCGCCGGCGACGGTAAATACGCCATATTATCTAACGACAATTTTTTTGAAATTTGCAGGTTGGAGCACCGGTTAAGGCTAGGGCTTGATGGTCACCGGCGTGCCGTTCGGCAGCGACTTGTATAGCTCCTCGATGTCGGGGTTTTCGAGGGCGATGCAGCCCCAGGTCCAATCGGACTGCGAGCCCATCCCGTGGAGTTCGATCTCGCCGCCGAGCTTGGTATGGAAGGGCGGACACCTCCCCGCCTTGGCGGCCGCCAGGATGGCGGCGTGCTCCTTCTTGGAGATGAGGCCGTCCTTGAGGCCGCGGTCGGCGTCGGCGGCATTGGGATAGTTGAGCTTGAGCGCCATGAAGTATTGGCTCTTCGGGTGCTTGGCGCAGGTCCGGTACTCGCCTTCGGGCGTGGCGTAGTCGCCTTGCTTCTTCTTGGTGCCGTCGGGCTTGAGGCCTAGGCCGATGCGGTAGGAGCGGACCAAGGTCGCGCCGTCATGGAGCTCTAGGCGGCGCTCCTTCTTGTGGACGATGAGGCGGGGGTCCTTCAGCTTGAGAGGTGCAGCAGCGCCGAGCGTGAACAGCAGCGCGAGAAAAAATACCCACCTCATATCGTAGATACGGCGGAACCGAAGGGTTTGTTTCGAGTCAGCGAAGACCGAGCTTGTAGAAGCTCTCGTAGACCTTCTGAAGCACCTTGCCGGCTCGGCCTTTCATCCCGGGCTGGTCGTCCATCGTCGTAAGGTTCTCGACGAAGGCCTTCTCCTTGCGCTGGCGCTCGCCCTCGAGCTTGGCGTAGGCCTCCATGAAGAGCGCCTTCTCGTCGCCGGTGGGCGGCAGGATGGAGTGCGCCCAATGCTCGTAGACCTTCTTGAGCTCGCCGTCGTCGAGCCAGACGCCGCAGCCTTTAGCGCAGCCGTCGATGATGGCCGGGGCGGAGGATTGGTAGCGGTAGCGCTCTAGCTTCGCCCCGCAGCGCGGACAGTCCAGGACGGCCGTGCCGGGGTTATCCGACTTGCGCTCGATGCCTTCCCAAGTCTTGGCCACCGGGGAGTCCTTCAAGGCGTCCTTCTGGCTCTCCATGACCGCGGCCAACTCGTCGCCGTCGAACCAGACGCCTTCGCAGTCTCTGCAGAGGTCGACCTCGAGTCCGGCGACCTCAACGGCGGCAAGCGGTTTATGGCAGCGGGGGCAGTTCATGGGATTAGTCTAGCCTCGCCGCTGAAAGCGCGCAAGGGCGGCGTCGATATCGATGCCGCAGGCCTTCGCCATGAGGTCCACGACGATCTCGTCGGCGACACGGACCACCGTGTGCTTCAGAACGTCGTCGTCTGCCACTTCCGAGGCGGCGTGGTCAGGAAGCACAGAGAGCGCCGCCTTCACCTTGCGCACGTTTTCCGGGGAGGGGTCAATGAGGAGGTCGATGTCCATCGTGCCTCGTACGTAGCCGTGGAGGTTGACGGCAAAGCCGCCGATGACGGCATAGCGCGCTGACGCGGCGTTGAGGGCTCGGCAGATGGCGACGAGGTCGGCTACTTCTGGGGGCCTTGGCTGCGGACGATCATCTTGAGCGCCCATGCGTCGGCCTCCTCGAACGAATGGAATCGCCAGACTCCTTTGGGGCAGAGAGGAGCGGTGCGCAGGCGGCCGAAGGTTTCCTGAAGGGCGGCGGTATCCAAAACCGGGTCGCGGTGGCCTGTACGACGGCCCACCGTCTTGCCGATTTTCTCGTCGAAGGCGCCCACGAGGATAGTCTAGCTTCGGCCTTGCGAGTCCGCAAGGGCTCGATGAGACTTGGTAATATGCCGCACCGTCCGCAACATCGGAGAACCCATGAACAGAACCCTTGCCTTCCTCATCGCCGCCGCGCTTGCCGCCCCTCTTTTCGCGGGAGAGCATCCGGAGCATCCCACCGCCGCCGAACACCCGGCTCCAAAGGCGGCCGCTTCGTCCGAGCACCGCAAGAAGGGGGAGCACCCGGCCGGGCATGAGCATCCCGTGGGCTCCAAGGCATGGACGAAGCAGATGTCCAAGGACTACACCAAGGCGGTCGAGGCTTACGTCGCGAAGGCCCCCAAAGGGTTCAAGGTAAAGGACGACAAGCTCGGCAAGGAATGGACCCTCAAGCTCATAGGCGTCCACAAGAAGCGGGTAGCCCACCTGGGCGGCAAGAAGTTCTTCGCCTGCGCCGACTTCAAGAGCGTGGGCTCCAAGGACAAGCTCGACCTGGACTTCTACGCCTCCAAGGCCGGCGATTCGTGGACCATCGACCAGGTCCTCATCCATAAGGTCAACGGCAAGGCCCGCTACACCTACAACGACAAGAACGAGCGCGTTCCCGTCGAGTGAGCGTCCTCCTGGCCGCGCTCTTGGCCGCCGCCGGGAGCGCGGCCGAACCCGCGGGACGTTCGGTGGTGGTGGCGGAGCAGGTCCGCGTCATTGTTGAAAAGCCAGGGACCAGGGTGCGTCTCTGGCTTCCGAAGCCCCCGACCGGACCGGGCCAGGAGGTCGAATTGCTGGACGTGACGGCTCCCTGGCCGCACCGCCTGACGCAGGAAAGCGAGTTCGGCAACGAGACTCTGTTCTTCGAGGGCTCGGCCGCGGCGGCAGGCGAGGCCGTGGTCTCCGTGCGCTACCGGGTCACCCGCTGGCCGCAGGACGCGCCTTTGCGCGGGAAGGCGCTCCGCCGCGACCGGCGGCCTCAAGGGCGGGAGGTGATCGATGCCGAGATCCGCGCCATCGCCGCCAATGCCACCAAGGGTCTTCGAGACCCGCTGGCGAAGGGCCGGGCGCTGTATCGGGTCGTCTTGGCCCGGATGGCCTACGACAAGTCGGGGGAGGGGTGGGGGGAAGGCGACTCGCTCTATGCCTGCCGCGTGGGGAAGGGAAACTGCACCGACTTCCATTCTCTCTTCATGGCCCTGGCCCATGCGGCAGGCCTGCCCGCCAGGTTCCGGATGGGCTACTCCCTGCCTCTGGCGGCGAAGGGAAGCTTGGGCGGAGGCTACCATTGCTGGGCCGAGTTCCACGCAGGGGGCGCCGGCTGGGTCCCGGTGGACATCTCCGAGGCCTGGAAGCATCCCGAGAAGGCGGAGTTCTACTTCGGCCGCCTCGATGCCGACCGCGTCCTGGTGAGCACGGGAAGGGAGATCGAGCTCTTCCCGCGCCAGGTGGGGGCCCCGCTCAATTTCCTGAACCGGCCCTACGCGGAACTCGACGGCGAGCCTCGCAAGGGGCTGTCCTTTGAGCGCGATTACGACGCGGGGTAGCCGTATCTGCTCTGATTCATCACCTTACCCCGTTCGAAGCTAGAGGGCGCGAAACTGGTCGGGCGTGAGCCCTGCCTGCTTTGCCGAGACGACCCGGTGTCACACGGGGACGCGGACGGATATGCTCTCGACGACTTCTTCTATGTCCCGTGGAAGCGCCTCGCGGTTCTTCTTAAGGCTGGCGCAATAGGAGTGGATGGCGTCCTTGACCATGGCCTCGGCTTCTTCGAGGGTCTCTCCCTGGGTCATGCAGCCAGGAAGCGCCGGGACGCGGGCGATGTAGCCGCCTTCGTCGGCCTTTTCGAAGACGACCGTGAAGCGCTCCGTGCGGGTCATGAGGTTAGTTTAACAGGAAAGGTTCGATGGTGCCACGGGGCTTACGGCACCGGCCGGCTTATGCCGCGAACACCAACGCCAGAGCGATCGCGCCCGGCAACGCTTGAACCCATAATATCCTGCGGCTGGCCGTGGCGGCTCCGAACACGCCGGCTATGACGACGCAACCGAGGAAGAACAGCTTTATGGCTTGCCCGTCCGTTCCACGGCCGAGACCCCAGAGGAGGCCGGCCGCCAAGAATCCATTGTAGAGTCCCTGATTGGCGGCGAGGACCCTGGAGCTTCTGGCCGATTCCGGAGTCTGACGGAATATCCGTCGTCCTATCGGCCGCTCCCAGTAAAACATCTCGAGCGCCAGGAAGCCGAAATGCAGCAGGGCGACGCAGGCGCACATGGCGTCTCCGGCCACTTTCAGCAGATAATCACCTGTGAGGACAGCCCGGCCAACAACAAGGCCGGCGCATGCCTTTGCGCATCTTATCAAGGCCGACCGCTATACGGCGCTTCCTGGTCTCATCTTTCTTGGCAGAGGTACCCCAACAGATCCATTCGTTGAGGATCGCTTGAATAGGCATTTATATATTCATGGACCCTACATTCCGCAACTCGCGGGCAGTCGACTTCCGAATTATCGATTCGCAGGTTCTGTTGATGGCGTCAGTCTAATCCACTACTCGTAGGAAAGCCTCCTGGCCTGGATTCGCGCCCTCAGAACCTCGAGTTCCTGCTTTT
>JACPXC010000066.1 GCA_016196755.1 Elusimicrobiota bacterium | reverse complement strand
CGTTCAAGCGGAGGAGCTTCGAGGATTGCCTCCGTCGGCAATCCTCGAAGCCACGCGCACGAGGCGCGTAAACGGCTCCGTCAACGGCGCAGGGCGTCCGGTTCAGGATGCCGGGGACCTGGCGACCTGAGCAGTTACGAATCCGGAGCTCTTCGAGGCGCTGTTTCCCGGCTACGCGGATAGCCGGCGGGATGACGCAATGTGGGACTTCTACTTCGCGAGGAAGTTCAATTCTTCCCTCTTGTCTCCGCCGGTCGGGGCGCTGGACCCTGGGGCCTGCGTCTCAAATTCGTGGGAGGGCGGCCTCGAGGTCTACCGGCGATACGGGGCCGACATCGTCGCGATCGGGAACTCCGAGGTCTACTCGGGCTTGGTGGCCTCGACCTTGGGCGGCCTTTCCGGGCTGCGGTCGCCGAAGGTCTTGTTCCTGACGCGTTCGAACATGCGCGGCGACCAGGTGCGGGCCAGCGCGAAAGCCATGTCGTCGCGCGGCTCCAAGACCGAGGTGACGATCCTCGGCTACAGCGCCAGGAACGGGGCGCGGACCGGGCTGGCTTCCTCTCCAGACGCCGAGGATACGGTCACTCTGCCCACTATCGGCGACTCTCGGGGAGGGCCGCGTCTGGATTGGAACGAGCTGGTCGATCAGAGCCAGGCGAGGCGCTTCCTGAGACACTTGTCGCTCGGGTCGGCGTCTCTGGGCTTGGTGGAGGGCTTTCGCGTCGATAGTGTCCCCGGGGGTTGGGGGGTCACGGCCGATATCGAGGCGTTCGAGCGCCGCGACCTCCTGCCGAGGTTGGCCGCGCTCGCTCCCGTGGCGTACCCGCACTTATGGAAGGACGGCGACGCGGTGTGCGACATGGCGAAAGCCTCCGCCGACCTGGACCGAACCCTGGCCGCCCTGGTCAAGGTGAGCAAGAGGGTCATCGTGTTCATCACGCCCGAGACCCCGACCATGGAGCGCGGTGTCCCGGCGTGTTTCGGTCCCGCCGTCGCCGCGATGGTGCGCTCGAAGGCCGGGCCGCGGGTCCGGGTGCTGACGGGAGACTGGTCTTCGTACGGCTTGGAGTACGCGGACTATGTCTTCAAGTATCCCGAGGAAGGGGTGGGGCGGTTGGACGGCAATCACATGAACTACGACGGCGCGCTGAAGGTGACCGCGCGCCTCGGGGCCGAGCTGCGGGAAGCCCTGCGGACCCCTTAACGGCCGTCAGCCGGACGCGGCCCGCTTGTGCACGTCGTTGAAGGCGAGCATGGAGAACAGCCGCTGCTCCTTCTCATCGTCGAATCCGCAGGTGGCCGTGAACTCGGGCGGGTTCTCGTAGGTCCCGAACATCATGTCCCACCAGGTGATGTCGCCGTAGTTGTTCTTGTGCCTCCGGTATTGATGGTGGATCCGGTGCATCTCCGGCCGCTGGAAGAAGAAGCCGACCCAGCGCGGGGTGCGCACGCTGGTGTGGTAGAAGAACTCGCCCAGCGCGGTGCAGAGCGTATAGACCACCCCTCCGGACACGCTCAGCCCGAGGAACGTGTACACGAGCAGGCTGCCGATGATGGAGTTCACGGTCATCTCGAGGGGGTGCTTGTAGAATGACGTGATCACCTCGATGCGTTGCGGGCTGTGGTGGATCTGATGGAACGCCAGCCAGAGGAAATCGACGGTGTGGCGCCAGCGGTGCCACCAATAGAAGAGGAACGTGGCGATGAAGTAGGCGATCATGCCGCCAGCGAGGGGCGAGACATGGTCCGAGAGGTGAAAGACCGACCAGGACGAGAGCCAGCGTTCCCACGTGAGGCCGGCGAAGGTGACGACGCCGAGCTGGACCATGTTGACGACGATGACCCGGAGCGGCCACGTCTTGACGGCGGGGAGCTTCCAGCCGGGGATCAGGCGCTCGAGGAAGAAGCAGAAGACGAAGCAGGGGAGAAGGATTTTCAGCATGGTTCGTTCCTCGTTTGCGTCCGACGTTCATCACCCATGGAATCAATTTTCCTGCCAACAGGATGGTGGAGCGTCACGGCAGGGAACGCGCGATATGGAGGCTATGAGCTCGCTGAAAACTCCGCTGAACGCAGGCCCTAAGTTTGCGGATTCAGTTTATTCCTGCTAGACTTTGCGCACGGTATCCCATTGCGAACGATGAGAAGGAAGTGGTCCGCACTCATGTTGCTGCCCTGGCTGATGGGCTGCTGGGCGACCTGTTGGGCGGTTTCTGCGTCGGCCGCTCATCGCGCAGCGCATGAGATCAATCCGAACGAGCTTCACTCGCATCACGGCGAACCTTCCACCCGGCACAGCCACGATCCCGAAGACCCGGACCATGAACCTCTTGCTGAGGATTCCTGCAGCCACGAGATGGCGGTTTTGGCCGGTCCCGTGGTCATTGCAGCGGCGAAGACAACCCTACTGCAGCCCATGTTGCCCCGCGCGGCGTCGGCTTTCATCGCTCGCCGCTGGATCGTTGCTCTCGATCTAGACCCACCCCGCCTCAGCCGGTCCCTCTCCGACGCCGCCTCCCACGGCAACAGAGCCCCGCCCGTAAACGCCTAAGACGCCGCACGTCGTCTGCGTTTACCTGGAGCTTTATGCCACGATTCCGTCTCGCCGTCATTTGTTGTCTGTTGCCGTGCCTCGCCCATGCCGAAGACGTCCTTTCCGATAAGGACGCCCTCGCGGCGTTCCGCGCGCGCAACCCGGCCCTCAAGGCGCTTGCGGCCGAGCTTGAAGCCGCGCAAGCCGAGCGCCGCGGCGGCCGCCTCTACCCCAACCCCGAACTGGAATGGAGCCGGGAGCGCGTCAACGCCGGCGGAGGAGCCTCCACCGAGCAGTCCTTGACGCTCGCCCTGCCGCTCTCGATCAGCGGCCGATACGGGCTGACCCGCCGCTCGGCCGACCTGGGATTCAAGGAACAGAAAGGCCTTGTCGAACGCCGGATCTTTGAGCTTGAGAATGAGCTCAGCCTGTCGTTTTACGCCTCGCTGTGGGCGCAGGAGCAAGCCAGGGCTCTCCGAGAGGGTCTAGGCCGAATGCGCTCCCTCGCCCAAGCCATCCAGGGCCGGGGAGGCGCGGACGTGCAGGATCAACTCCGCCTGGCGATCGAGGTCTCGGAAGCCGAGGCCGCTTTGGAAGAATCCGAGCTGCACCGGCTGGAGACCGATGCCGCGCTGCGGCAACTGCTCGGGGTCTCCACCGAGCCCGTCAAGCTCTCGGGCGCGCTGCCCCCTGAGGGAGACCTCCCGAGGTTCGAGAGCTTCTCAGCGAAGGCGGATAGCCGTTCCGATCTGTCGGCGCTCGAATGGCGCCGCCTCAAACAGGATGTGCTGCGCCGCAGCGCCGAGCGGGCTTGGATACCCTCGCTGAAGGTCGCGGCGGGACGCAAGTCGATCGATGAGCCGGGACGAAGCGGCTCGGGACTCGTGACCGGGCTCTCCCTGGAGCTGCCAATCTTCAACCGCGGGCAGGCACTCGCGGCTGCCGAGAAGGCTCGTCAAAAAGGCGCGGCGGCGCGAGGCGAGGAGCTCCGCCTTGAGATCGCCGCATTCCTGCGGACGCAGCACGAAATCGCCGCCAAAAGGCGAGCGCTCGCCCAGCGTTACGAGCAGACCGCCTTCCGCCAAGCCGAGCGGCTCGAACGGACGGTCGGAACGTCCTATCTGGAAGGCCGGAGAACGCTGCTCGAGATACTGGACGCCTACCGCGCGAGCCTGGCCGTACGCCTCAGGACCCTCGAACTGGCTTTCGAAGCGAAGAAGGCGGACCTGCTCTTGGAGCGCCTAAGCGGCGCGAGACTGGAGGACCTGCGATGAAAAACAGATTCCTGGCGTGCCTTTCACTCCTCGCTTTCACGCTGGCGGCCTGCCAGAAAGGGCCGCGAGAGGACCATCACGGCGATGACGCGAATCCTCACGCTCACGAAGAGAAGAGCGGCCATTTAGTCACCCGTTGGAGTTCTCGGACGGAGCTGTTCCTCGAGTACCCGCATCTGAGTCCCGGGGAACCGGCGGAGTTCCTCGCGCATCTGACCGGCCTGCGGGACTTCAAGCCGCTTGAGCAAGCCGTCGTGGAGGTCATCGTCGTCACTCCTGAGGGGAAGAGGACGTTCTCCGTCTCCAAGCCTTCCCGGCCGGGCATCTTCAAACCGACCGTCACCCTTGAGAAGCCGGGACACTATCAGTCGACGCTCGTCATCCAGGCTCCCGGGTGGAAGGATCGCCACGAACTGGGAGAGATCGAAGTGCACGGCTCGGAGAAGGCCGAGGAACAAAAAGAGGCGGCCAGCGAGGGCATACCCTTCCTAAAGGAGCAGCAGTGGCAGGCGGATTTCGCGACCGATTGGGTCAAGCAGGGCAGCCTTCCGCTGACCGTAAGCGTTCCCGGCACGATTCGGGCCTCGACGCACGACGCCCGGGTGATCAAGGCCCCGGCCGCCGGTTCGGTGGAAGGACCGCTGCCGACTTTGGGGGCATCCATCGAGGCGGGCCAGACGCTCGCCCGGATCGCGACCGCCGCCGGAACCCGCTCCATCGAGGCGGACCGGCTTGGCGTCGTGGCGGTGGTGCATGTGAGCGCGGGCGATCCGGTGGAAGCCGGGCAGACGATCGTGACTCTGCTCGACTTGTCCAAAGTCTGGGTCGAAGCCCGGGTCTACGAGGCGGACCTACCTAGGGTGAGCCGCGCCAAGAAGGCCGTCGTGGAACTGCCGGGCGCGGCCCGGCACGAGGCAACCTTGGTCAGCGCGGGCGGGACGCTCGACAGCGCGACGCGGACGCTTCCCTTCGTGTTCGAGATGCCAAACTCCAAGGGCTTGGCGCGCATCGGGATGACTTGCCAGGTCGACATCCTGACCGGCGAGACGGCGGCCGGCGTCGTGGTGCCGGCCTCAGCGATCATCGACGATGCCGGCCAGCCCACGGCGTACGTTCAGCCCGAAGGGGAGACCTTCGAGCGCAGGGCGCTCAAGCTCGGCCTGCGCCAAGGCGATAGGGTCCAAGTCCTCGAAGGCCTCAAGCCCGGAGAGCGCGTCGTCACGCGCGGAGGCTTCAATATCCGCCTGGCGGGTTCTACCAGCGCGATGCCGTCCCACCTGCACTGACCTATGCAACATCTCATCGCGGGCTCGCTCAACAACCGGACCGTCGTTCTTTTCCTCGCCTGCCTTCTCACGGGCGCGGGCCTGTGGACGGCGGCGCGCATGGAGGTGGACGTCTTCCCGGACGTCTCGGCCCCCACCGTCACGGTCGTGACCGAGGCGCACGGCATGGCGCCCCAAGAAGTGGAGACCCTCATCACTTTCCCCATCGAGACCGCGCTTAACGGCTCGCCGGGCCTCCGGCGCATCCGTTCCTCCTCGGCCGCGGGCATCTCGCTGGTCTGGGCGGAATTCCAATGGGGCACGGAGATCTACCGGGCCAGGCAGATCGTCAACGAGCGTATAGCGCTCGTCCAGTCGAGCCTTCCCGCTGAAGCCGAGGCCCCGGCTTTGGCGCCGATCTCCTCGGTGATGGGCGAGATCCTCTTCCTCGCGCTGCGCTCGGACCAGCATGGAGCCATGGACCTGCGGACCGTCGCGGAATGGAATGTCCGAAAGCGGCTGCTGGCCCTGCCGGGCATCGCGCAGGTGGTCGTCCTGGGCGGCGACGAGAAGCAGTTCCAGGTGCGGGTGGACCCTAGAAAGCTCGAGACCCACGGCATCACATGGCGCGAGGTGACCGAGGCTTTGGCGGCGAGCAACCGCAACGCGTCGGCCGGAATCTACACCGAGCAGGGGCAGGAGTACATCATCCGAGGCCTCGGGCGCGTCCAGTCCGTCTCGGACATCGGCAAGACGGTCATCTCGCTGCGGCGCGGAGTGCCGATCCTGGTCGAGCAGGTGGGCTCGGTTTCCATCAAGCCGGCCTTCAAGCGCGGCACGGCGGCGTTCAACGGGAAGCCCGCCGTGATCTTCAGCGTCCAGAAGCAGCCCGACGCGAACACGCTGGAACTGACTCGCCGCCTCGACTCGCTGCTCGATGAGATCGCCCAGGGACTGCCCGCCGGGATGATCCTGGAGCGCGACATCTTCCGGCAGGCTGATTTCATCCGGGTGGCCGTCCATAATGTCCTCGAAGCGCTGAGGGACGGCGGCTTCTTGGTCATCCTGGTGCTCATACCGTTCCTCGCCAGCGGCCGGGCGTCGCTGATCACCCTGACCGCGATACCGCTGTCGCTTTTGGCCACGTTGCTCGCCATGCGCTGGACCGGCGCGACGGTGAACACGATGAGCCTGGGCGGCATGGCTATCGCCATCGGCGATCTCGTGGACGACGCCGTCGTCGACGTGGAGAACGTTTTCCGCCGTTTGCGCGAGAACAAACTGAGGCCCGAAGGGCAGCGAAAACCGGCCATGGAGATCGTCCTTTCGGCCAGCCAGGAGATCCGATCGTCCATCGTATTCGCGACCTTGGTGATCCTCCTCGTCTTCACTCCGCTCTTCTTCCTGCCGGGGCTGGAAGGCAAGCTCCTTCGTCCGCTCGGCTTCGCCTACGTCACCGCGCTCTTCGCCTCGCTGATCGTCGCAGTGACGGTGACGCCGGTGCTATGCTCGCTGCTCCTGCCCAAGAGCCGGGCGCTGTCGCGCCCGGAGGATACTTGGCTCGTGCGCAAGCTCAAGACGGGCTACCGCCCGCTATTGGGCACGGCGTTGAACCATCCGTGGAGAGTCGCGTCGGTCGCTCTCCTGCTGCTCGGAGCATCCCTCGCCTGCCTGCCCTTCTTCGGCCGATCGTTCTTGCCCTCGTTCAACGAGGGGACGCTGACGATCGGAGCGACGACGCTGGCCGGCGTGTCGCTTGCGGAGTCCGACAAGATCGCCGGCCGGATCGACCAGGCCCTGAAGTCGTTTCCGGAGGTCCGCAACGTCGCCCGCCGCACGGGGCGCGCGGAGAAGGACGAGCATGCCCAGGGCGTGGAACGCTCCGAATGGGAAGTGACCCTGACCGATCAGGGCCACCACAGGCCCGGGCTCCTCACCGAGATGCGCCACGTGTTCTCGCAGATCCCGGGCGTGGAGGTCGAGATCGGCCAGCCGATCTCCCATCGCATCGACCACATGCTCTCCGGAAGCCGCTCCAACCTCGCGGTCAAGATCTTCGGCGACGACCTAGATGAGCTGCGCCGGGTCGGATCGCAGGTCAAAGACGTGATGAATCAAGTCCCCGGCGTGGTCGACCTCATCCTCCAGCAGCAGCCCAATATCCCGATCCTTCAGGTGAAGTTCGACCGGACCGCCCTGGCCCGCCATGGCTTGCGGCCCGAGGAGGCCGCCGAGACCCTGGAGACCGCCTTGGCGGGGAAGGTCGTCTCTCGCGTCCTGGAGGGCGGCGTGCCCTTCGACCTCCTAGTGCGCTCCGATGTCCAAGCCGACGGCGACGTGCGTCCCATCGAAAACCTGCTATTCGACACGAGCTCGGGGGGGAAGATCCCGCTGCGCCTGCTGGCTCAGATCACGCGCACCAACGGCCCGCACCTCATCGACCGCGAAAACGTTCAGCGCAAGGCGGTCGTCTCCTGCAATGTCGAAGGCCGCGATCTTCAGAGCGTCGTCGACGACATCGGGGCGCGTGTTAGGCAGTCGGTCAAACTTCCGCAAGGAGTGTTCATCGAATACGGCGGACAGTTCGAGGCCCAACAGGCCGCGTCGGCAAGACTCATTTGGATGGGCCTGGCCGTGGTGCTAGGCATCGGGTTCCTGCTCTACTCCGCGTTCGAGTCCGTCCGGGACGTGCTGCTCATCATGCTCAACCTGCCGTTCGCGCTGATCGGAGGCGTCGCGGGAGTCTTCCAGTCCGGGGGCGTGATCTCGATTGCCACGATGGTCGGCTTCATCGCGCTCTTCGGCATCGCCACGCGAAACGGCATCATGCTCATCTCCCACATCCGCCACCTGCGAGAACAGGAGGGAGTCGCGGACTTCCACGAGGCCGTCGAGCGCGGCGCGCTGGAGCGTCTGTCACCGATCCTCATGACCGCGCTCACGGCCGCGCTCGCGCTGTTGCCCCTGGCAATCGGCGGCGGTGAGCCCGGTCGGGAGATCCAGACTCCCATGGCGATGGTCATCCTATTGGGACTGTTCTCTTCGACGGCTCTCAACATGCTGGTACTTCCGGCGTTCTATCTGCGGTTCGGGCGCTCGAACGAGCGCGCGCCGCGCGATGAGGCCGCGCAGGCAGCGTCCCATTCCCTTCAGCCATAGGTCGATGACAGCAGGCCCAGCTTCTCGCGGCGAGGGCCCGAAGTCCCAGCCGATTAAGCCTGCGCCTTGGCGCAGCACGGACAGATCTCGCGCAGGGCCTCGAAGGTGTAGATGCCCGAGCCATGGCCGTCGCTGAAGGCGAAGGCCAGCGCGTAGTTCCCGACGAGCGCGGCTTTCGAGGCCTTGAGGTCCTTCGGCACGCTCTCCGGGTCGAGGATCATCCGCCCCGTGAACTCGTCGCGGCAGGCGGCGCAGCGGCAGTTCTGGCGCAGGTAGCGGAACGGGAACTCGCTGACATGGCCGCCTTCCCAGCGGATGCGGAACATCTCGTCGCGGACCTTCTCGAGTTTTTCGGGGACTGCGGCCATGGCTGATTATACGAGATAGCGCCGGTTGACGCCCCAGGCCAGCGCGGCGCCGGCGACGACGTCGGCGACGTGGTGTTGGTGGGTGAATAAGGTGGCGGCGCAGACCAACCAAGCCCAGAACTTCAACAGCGTCTTCCCGAGCGGGCCGCGCTTCTTCGCGTATGCCGCCGCGCAGGTCAGCGCGAAGGCCACGTGGAGCGAGGGCAGGAGGTTGTGGTTCAGGTTGCAGACGTCGGCGAATCTGAAGAACGGCGCCCAGAAGCCCTCGACGACCGGCGGGGGGAACATGAGCCTGGCCGGCAAGAGCAGGAAGAAGACGACCGCCACGAGCATCTCGACCCGCATCGCCTTGTAGAGCCGGAGGAACTCTTCCTCCGTCCGAAGGATGAACGGCGCCAGCGGCATCAGCAGGTTGATCGAGATGTAGACCGCCGCGAACGGAGCCAGGAACGGGATGCCCAGCTCCCAATCCATGTGCACGCGCCAGCGCGTCTCGTGGAGCCCCGTGATATACGACGCCGCCCCGTAGGTCGCCAGCCAGAGCGCCGTCAGGACGAGGGAAAGAGCGATGTTTCTCTTGAGGACCTTGCTCTCCGGCCAGGCCAGGAAGGGCTCCACGGGGCCCATCATATAAAGAAGGAAGAAGCCCTTCCTTGGGCCCAGCCTGCTTTGGGCCGCTTGCCTGGGGGGTGTTGGGCCCTTCGCCCCTACGTAGCGGGGGTCTTTGCCGGTACCATGGGCTGGATGAAGGCCGAAAGGCGCTGGCCGACCCGCCTCGGTGCTCTGGCCGCCGCATGGCTGGTGGCTTTCCCGCCCTCAGCCTTAGCCCAGGTCGTAGGCGCCGTCCGCGCCACCCCCGTCGTCTCGGCCGTGCCCGCCCCCGTCGGAGCCGCCGGCGTGGCGCCCACGGCCGGCGCGTCCCTGGCTTCTCCGCGCCTCAGCGCCGGGCTGACGCCCACTCTTCCGACGCCGGCGCTCACCCCTGGTGCCGCCCCCGCCGTCCGCGCGGCGGCCGCGGCCCCGAGCGCCCTGCCCGCCGCCTTCGCGGCGCCGACGGCCGCGGCGTCTAAATCCTTGACCCCCGTCTCAATGCGCGAGGGCCTGCGCTCCGCCGTCAACGCCGTCGCCGGCGACGAGCAGGCAGGCCGCGAGCGCCCGGGCCTAGCCGCCCTGGGCTCCGACGCCGAGGCGCCGAAGTCCGACGCCTCGCCCGGCGACTCGCGCGAGCAGGCCGAGGCCTTCTTCAGCCAGAAGGCCGGGCTCAACTTCTCGCTCTTCGACGCCGAGGCGGCCGAGCCCGACGACATCGCCGAGGCCGAGGCCGCGCGCCGCAAACCGCCGACCCGCAAGGGGCGGAAGAGGGAGGCGCCCGCACCGGTCGCCGACCCCGTCTACCCGGCGCGGACGCTGAACTTCAACGGCACGGAACTCCCGTCGGTGGCCTTCCGCCCCGACCGCCCCATCGAGCCGCTGATCATAGCCGCCATCAACGCATCCAAGACCTCGATCGACATCTCGCTCTACGAGTTCAAGAACCGCGAGATCCTCAAGGCCCTGCGCGCGGCCCGCGACCGCGGCGTCAAGATACGCGTCGTCGTCGATTTCGGCCACACCTTCCCGGTCAAGCGCGACGACTCGAGCTACTGGCCGAGCCGCCCGCTCGAGATGCAGTCGCTCATCGACGAGGAAGGCTTCGACGTCACCCTGCTGCGCGGCGGCGAGAAGTGGGGCATCGCCCACAACAAGTTCGCGGTGTTCGACGGCTCCTTGGCGTTGTTCGGGTCCTATAACTGGTCCTATTCCTCCGAGAACAACCACTTCGAGAACCTCGTCTTCACCGATGACAAGAAGCGCATCGCCGGTCTGCAGGCCTACTGGGACTGGATGCGCGCCATGAGCGTGCCCTTCGCGCAGGCCCGCGAGCACGTCTGGCCGCAGACCATCCCGGGGCGGCCCCCCCAAGACCTCGCGCCGTCGATCGACTTCAACGGCGTGGTCCTGCCGTCCTGGGCCTTCTCGCCGGACAAGCTCGCCGAGGAGACCATCATCCGGGCCTTGGGCGCCGCCAGGAAGACCATCGACATCTCGATGTTCACGCTGACCTCGCCGGCCATGGTCCGGGCCATCAAGGCCGCCAAGGACCGCGGCGTGAAGGTGCGGATGATCGTCGACCGCTCGCAGGCGCCCGAAGACTTCATGAAGCCCTTCGTCGACTGGCTGGCCTACCATAAGATCCCCATCAAGACCCTGGCCGGCCCCAACCCCGACGGCCCGAAGATCCTCGAGAAAGCCCACAACAAGCTGGCTATCCTCGACGGCAAGCTGGTCCTGACCGGCTCGACCAACTGGACCGTCAGCGCCGTCGTCACCAACTTCGACGGCCTCTACCTGCTCGACGACGCCAAGGACGCGGCCTCGTTCGCCGCCTACTTCGACGACATGTTCAAGTCGCGCCTGGCCGAGCGCCACATCCCGCCGGCCTCCGAGCCCACCTTGCCGAACGAAGAGCAGGCGCTCGAAAGCATCCGCGGCGTCCCCCAGCCCCTGCCGCCCGGGCCGCAGTGGGGCCCGCTGCCCGAGGCCCGGACCCTGAACTTCAACGGCGAGACCCTGCCCTCGTCGGCCGTGCGCCCCGTCCACCCGGTCCAGCAGCTCCTCATCAAGGCCATCGACGCCTCCGCCGAGTCCATCGAGCTGGCGCTCTACGAATTCAACCTTCAGGAGGTCGTCGAGGCCCTGCGCCGCGCCAAGGCCCGCGGCGTCAAGGTGCGCGCCATCGTCGAGTACTATCAGGCCTTCCCGAAGGGCAACCGCCACAACGGCGAGGTGCGCGTGCGCAATCCGCAGATCCAGGCGCTCTTCGACGAGTTCGACACCACCGTGCTGCGCGGTACGCGCCTGCCGGGCATCATGCATAACAAGATCGCCATCTTCGACGGAAAGCTCATCGAGTACGGCTCCTACAACTGGGCCTACACCGCCGAGTACCACCATTTCGAGCATATCCAGTTCGCCGACGAGTCCGAGCGCGTGGCTTTCTACCGCAAGGCTTGGGATTTCATGCGGACCTATTCTCAGCCGCTCGACAAGGCCGAGGAGCACGACTGGGCCGGCGAGCGCCCGGCCGGCGCGCCGGTCGACGAGGACCTGGCCATCGACCTGAACGGGACGAAGCTGCCGCGCCAGGCGTTCTCGCCGGCCGGACTCATCGAGGAGAACATCGTCAAGGCCATCGCCGCGGCCAAGGTCTCCGTCGAGGTGGCGATGTTCAGCTTCTACTCGGTGCGCATCGCCCAGGAGCTTTTGGCCGCCAAGGAGCGGGGCGTCGAGGTCCGCCTGGTCCTCGACCGCATGCAGTCCAAGCTCATGAAGCTCGACGACTGGTTCTCCTACCACGGCTTCGACGTCCGCATACTGGCCGGGCCCAACCCGTATGAGAACGTCTACTTCGAGAAGACCCACAACAAGTTCGTGATCATCGATGGCAAGATGCTCGGCGCCGGGTCCTTCAACTATACGGCCAACGCCGAGAAGAACTCCTACGAGAACGTGAGCTTCACGCTCGACGAGGCCGACGTAGCTTTCTTCAGGGCCTACTTCAAGATGCTCTTCGACGCCGGCTGGAAGCCCTACGTGCCGAAGCGCCCTCCCGAGGGCCTGCCCACCGCCGAGGAGTTCTTCTCGGGCGAGCGCCTGCAGGCGATGGGTTGGGCCCCCGACGACGCCGGCTAGGCTCGTCCCCCTAAACTGCTATCATCGTTTCCTCGTCGATGGCCTGGCAGTTTCCGCTCCTGGTCCCGGTCTTCTGCTCAGGCGTCTATTGGCTCCTGGTGGTCGGCGCCGTTTGGTGGTTCATGCGCCGGACCCCGGCGGCGCCCGCCCCCTCCCGACTGCCGCGCGTCTCGCTGATAAAGCCGCTGTGCGGCCTGGAGAGCGGCCTCGAGGAGAACATGGCCAGCGCCCTCGAGCAGGACTATCCGGACTACGAGGTCGTCTTCGCGCTACAGAGGCCCGATGACCCGGCCCTGGCCCTGGCCGAGCGCATGAGGGAGCGCCGCCCCGGCCGCGTGAAGGTCGTCCTCGACGAGACCTGCGCCGGCCCCAACGGCCGGCTCTGCAACATCTTAAACGCCACCAAGCGCGCCGACGGCGAGGTACTGGTCTACTCCGACGCCGACGTCTGCCTCGAGCCGGGCTACCTGCGCGCCGTCACCGCTCCGCTGGCCGACCCCGCCGTCGGCGTCTCTTGTACGGTCTATCGGGCCTGGCGCCCGCGCGGCGTCTTCGAGCGTCTGGAGCTCTTGTCGCTCAACGTCGAGTTCGTCCCGGCCATGATCTTCGCCACCGTCACCGGGGCTTCACCGGCCTGCCCCGGGGCGTCGCAGGCCCTGCGCCGCGACACCCTCGAGCGCATCGGCGGCCTCGAGCCCATGGCCCATACCCTCGTCGAGGACTTCGAGCTAGGCGTGGCGGTCCTCAAGGCCGGTCTCAAGATCGCCTTCGTCCCCCATGTGGCGCGCACCGGCGTCGACCTGGGCTCGTGGCGCGACTGGTGGCGCCACCAGGTCTACTGGGACCAGAACACCCGCGCGGCCAGCCCGGCGGGCTTCTTCTTCACCTGGACCGTGCGCGGCGTGCCGTTCGCCTTCCTGTACTGGCTCTTCGGGGGCTTCGAGGGGGCGGCGGTGCTCATCCTTACCTTGGCCCTGCGCCTAGCCACCGCGGCGGTCAACGCCGTCCTGCTGGGCGACTCCGACGGCCTGCGCTCGCTGTGGCTGCTGCCTGCGCGAGACCTGGCGGGCCTCGCCACGTGGTTCGCGGCGCTCTCCGGGCGCACGGTGCATTGGAAGGGGCGGGCCTTCCGTCTCAAGGGCAATACCATGGTCGAGATGGGGCCGTGACAAAGCTCGTCGTCACGGCCGACGACTTCGGCTTGAGCCCCGAGGTCAACGCCGCGGTCGTCGAGGCCAACCGGCGCGGCATCCTGACCGCCGCCAGCCTCATGGTCGGGGCCCCCGCCTGGGAGGAGGCCGTGGCGCTGGCAAAGGCCGCCCCGGGCCTCAAGGTCGGCCTGCACCTCTGTCTGGTCCACGCCCGGCCGGTCCTGACTCCGGAACGCATCCCGGACCTCGTCGACGCGCGCGGCCGTCTGCGCGAGGACATGGCCTTCATCGGCGCGGCGATCTTCTTCTCGGCGCGAGCGCGCTCGCAGGCCGAGGCCGAGTGCCGGGCCCAGTTCGAGCGCTTCGCGGGGACCGGGCTCTCCTTCGACCACGTCAACGCTCACAACCACTTCCACATCCACCCGACCGTGGCCGCGATCACCGCGCGCCTGGCGGCGGAGTTCCGAGTCCCCGCCGTGCGGGTGCCGGCTCAGCCCTGGCGGGGGATGACCGCCGCCGGGGCGCTGACGGCGGCCGTCATGGCCCCGTGGACGGCGCTGGCGCGGCGGCGCTTCCTCGCGGCGGGCCTGGCCGTCAACGACGAGCTCCACGGCCTCTTCGAGACCGGCGCGATGGACGAGGCGGCCTGGCTGCGGGTGGCCGCGCGCCTTGGAGACGGCGTTGCCGAGGTCTACTGTCATCCCGCCACGGCCACCAAGGGCGTGCTCGCCGAGGAGATGCCGGACTACCGCCACGCCGATGAGCTCGCGGCCCTCCTATCCCCGCGGGTGCGCGAGGCGCTCGAGCGCGCCGGCGCCCGCCGCATGGCTTTCGCCGAGGCCGTGCGTTGATCCGCGCCACCGTCTTCATCTGGATCGCCGTGCTGGCCTCGAGCCTCTCCAACGTCCTGACCAGCCGCGGCATGCAGGCGATGGGCCCGCTCGAGGACTGCCGCCCGGGGCCGCTCCTCCGCTACGGGCTCGGAGCCGTCTCTAACAAGTGGGTGCTCCTGGGCCTCATGGCCGGGATGGCCAACTTCATGCTCTGGCTCATCGTCCTGTCCTGGGCCGACGTCAGCTGGGCGCTGCCGATGAACGCGGTCGAGTACGCGGTCACCGCGGGCTTGGCGGCCTGGTGGCTCAAGGAGCGCGTGGCCGTCCGGCGCTGGCTGGGAATCGGCCTCATCTCGGGCGGGGTGGCCTGCGTGATGGGCTCATGGTGAAGGCCAGGGTCCTGGTCGTCATGCTCGTGGCCATCGCGGCTGCGGGAGCGGGCAACGTCGCGCTCTCGAAGGGGATGCAGGCGGTGGGCTCGCTCGAGGCCTTCGACCCCGTCTCCCTGTGGGCCTTCTTTACCGCGGCGGTCGCCAACCCCTGGGTCATCGGCGGGATACTCCTCGAGCTGGCCAACTATCTCCTGTGGCTGGCGGTGCTGTCCTGGTCGGAAGTGAGCTGGGCTTTGCCGCTCAACGCGCTCGAGTACATCCTCGTGGCGCTGACCGCCGCGGTCTTCCTCGGCGAGCGGGTCGGGCCGGTGCGCTGGGCCGGCATCGTCCTCATCGCCGCCGGGGTCGCCCTGCTCTACGGTTCATGGCACAATCGCGAGACGCCGTCCGTCTCCTAGTCCTGGGCTTCGGCTGCCTCGTCGTCTCCTCGCTCTGCGACAGCCTGCGCGCCCCGGCGCTGCCGCTCTTGGCCGAGCGCTTCGCCTCGGGTTACGGCCGGCTCTCGACGTTCTTGACCGCAGGCAGCGTGGGCTCCTTGGCCTTCAACCTGCTGGCGCTGCGGGCGCTCTCGGGGCTCAGCGACCGCGCGGTGGTGGCGCTGGCCGCGGGACTGCAGGCCGCGGCCATGCTGCTGGCGGCGGCCGCTCCCGGGCTCGGCACGCTGGCGGTCTCGGGCCTGCTCTGGGGGGCCGGCAACGGCGGGCTGGGGATGGGCTCGAACCTGCTCGTCATGCGCGCCACGCCGGCCTCCAGCCGGGCGCGCGTGGTCAGCCTCCTGCATGTCTTCTACGGGATCAGCTGCGTTTTCCCGCCGCTCTACGTCGCCGCCGTCGAGCGCGCCGGCGGCGGGCCGATGGCCCTGCTCGCCGCGCCGGCGCTCCTGCCGGCCCTGCTCCTGGCGGCCACGGCCGTCCTGCCCGGGGGCCGCGCCGCGGCTTTGGGAACGGACGCCGCCGCGCCGGCGGGGGCGCCATGGCGGCTGGCCTCCGTCGTGGCGCTCTACGTCCTCGGCGAGGTCCTGACCTCGATGTGGATGGTCGCCATCCTCACGGCCAAGGGCATGGGCTTGCCCGAAGCGGGCCGGGTCTTGAGCGGCTTCTTCCTGGCCCTGGCCGCCGGCCGCGTTGCCTCGGCCGCCTTCGTCCGGCCGGGCGCCGAGCGCGTCCTCGTGCCCCTGGGGCTCGTCGGCGGGGCCGCGGGGACCCTGCTTGGGGCTTCCGGAAGCCCCTGGGGGTTCTGGCTGGCGGGGGCCCTCTTCGGGCCGCTGTTCCCGCTGCTCATCACGCGGGTGTCGGTCGAGCGCGGGGCGCGCCTGCGCGAGTCCTTGGCCTTCGTCTACGCGTTGATGGTCGTGGCTCTCGGCCTGGGCCACCAGGCCATGGGCTGGACGGCCGAGGCGGCCTCGCCGTCGGCCGCGGCGCTCCTGCCGGCCGCCTGCCTCTTGGCCGGCCTCGCCGCCTGGCTGCTCTAGCGGGGCGGAGCCCCGCTGTGCCGGGCTTCGATGGGGTTATGAAGGCGCCCGGCCTAGACGGCCAGGGCCGGCTTCTTCTGAGCCTCGAGGCTGCGCTGGGCCCAGCGGATGTAGGCCTCGGCCCCGTCGTTGAAGGCTACCGTGGGCTTCCAGCCCAGGCGCGCGAAGGCCTTCTTGTTGGAGACGATCTTCGGCGCCAGGTCCCCGGCGCGGGCGTCGACGTAGCGGATGTCGGCATGCGGGAAGAACTCCTGGACCTTGTCGGCGATCTGGCGGATGGTGGTGCGCTCGGTGCCTTCGAGGTTGAAGGTCTCGTTCTTGGCGGCGTCCTGCAGGGCCGCGACGTTGCCCAGCGCCAAATCCTCGACGTAGACGAAGCTGCGCCACTGCGAGCCGTCGCCCTGGATGACGATCGGCTGGCCGCGCATCGCCCGGTTGACGAAGGTGGCGAGCACCGTGCCCATGCGCGCGCGCGGGCCGTAGGGGATGCCGTAGCGCAGGATCGTGGTGTCGAGCTTGTAGAGCTTCGAGTAGGAGTGGCAGAGCATCTCGGCCGAGACCTTCGAGGCGGTGTAGACGTGGTTGACCGAGTTGACCGAGAGGGGGGTCTCCTCGTCGACCTCGGGCCGGTCGGACATCCCGTACACCCAGGCCGTGGAGGCCAGGATGACGCGCTTGGCGCCGGTGCGCCGCGAGGCCTCGAGGACGTTGGCGACCGCCATGACGTTGGTCTGCACCGACTCGACCGGGATGTGGTAGACGTCGTTGACGTTGGCCACCGCGGCCAGGAGGTAGATCGCGTCGTACTCGCCGGCCAAGGCCAGGGTTGTGCGGCCGGGGTCGAGGATGTCGGCCATGATGTGGCGGACGTCCGAGCGATGCGGGTTCATGATGTCGAAGACCGTGACGTCGTGGCCGGCGTCGACGAGCTTGTCGACCACGTGCGACCCGATGAAGCCCGACCCGCCGATGACGCCTACCTTCATGCGGCCCCCATGATACATTCCCGTCCAAAGGACATTATATCAAAGTCATCCCTCGACGGGAGGGGCCCTTCGGCGCGTTTGGTATGATGCCTCCGTGCGGCTCATCCAGATGTACCTCTCCGACTTGAAGGAGCTCCTGGCCGCTAAGGAGTTCGTCTCCCTGCGGACCGCGTTAAAGGAGATAAGCCCGGTCGACCTCGTCGACGGCTGGGACCACTTCGACCGCGAGGAGCGCCCGGTGTTGTTCCGCCTCATGCCGCGTCAGCGCTCCCTGCAGCTCTTCGAGGAGCTCGACCCCGCGCACCAGGAGGAGCTCCTGGGCGCGTTGAAGGTCCCGGACGTCGAGGAGCTGGTGGCCGACCTCGACCCCGCCGAGACCGGCCGCATCCTGCGCGGACTGCCCAAGCCCCTGGTGCGCCAGCTCGACGCCATCCTGCGCAAGGGCTCGGGCGGCGCGCGCGCGGCCGAGGTGGCCTCCTACCCCGAGGAGTCGGTCGGGGCGCTGATGCGCACCCGCTACCTGACGGTCTCGCCGCGTTGGACCTGCCGCGAGGCGCTCTCGCGCGTGTCGGCCTCGACCCGCCTGCGGCTCATCGAGAACACCTACCTCGACGTGCTATTTGCCGTCGACACCGGGGACCGCTTCCTGGGGACCGTCACGCTCAAGGAGCTGGTCGTAGCGCCCGCCGATATGCCGGTCGGCGAGCTCGTGGACGCGCAGGCCCAGGCCATGCTCCCCGAGCTCGACCGGGAGGAGGCGGCGCGCATCTTCCACCGCTACCGACTGCCCTGCGCGGCGGTGGTCGACCGCGACCGACGCATCCTCGGCGTCGTGCTCGACGCCGACATGGACGAGGTCGCCGCCGAGGAGACCGAGGAGGACATCGCCAAGATGGCCGGCACGCGGGCGGGCCTGCTCGACGAGCCGGTCTGGCGCATGACCTGGGTGCGCTCGCCCTGGTTGTTGGCTACCTGCGCGGGCTATATCCTGGTCTCGCGGATCATCCAGCACTATGAGCCGGTGCTCACGCACGTCATCGCCCTGGCCTCCTTCATGCCTCTGATCGCGGCGATGGGCGGCAACGTCGGGGCGCAGACCGCCACGATCATCGTGCGCGGCATGGCCACCGGCGAGGTCGAGATGTCCGACATGAGCCGGGTCTGCTTCAAGGAGACCTGTGTCGGCGCGCTGCTCGGCTCGTTTTACGGCTGCGTGATGGCCGGGGTCTCCTATATGATCTACGGCTCGACCTTGGGCCTCGGCTTTAGCGCCGTGATCGGCATCGGCATGGCCGTCTCGACGACGACGGCCGCGGCCATCGGCTCCTTCGAGCCGTTCGTGTTCCACCGCCTCAAGATCGACCCCGCCACGGCCACCGCCCCGCTCATCACCTGCATCGCCGACATGGTGAGCACGACGACCTACCTGACCGTGGCTACCGTCCTGCTGAGATGAGCCGGGCCTGGGGCGGCTATCGCCTGTTCGTGGCGGTCGACTTCGACGGCACGCTTGCGCCGCTGGCCCCCCGCCCGGAGCGGGCCCGCCTGCCCGCCGCCGCGCGCCGCGCCCTCGAGCGCCTGGCCGCGCGCCCCGACGTCCTGGTCGCCATAGCCAGCGGACGCGCCCTCTCCACCCTCCAGCCCAAGGTCGGCCTGCCCGAGCTCATCTACGCGGGCAACCACGGCCTAGACGTGGCCGGCCCGGGCCTGCGTTGGCGCCATCCCGGCCTCCCTCCCCTGCGCGCCGCGCTGAGGCGCGTCGTCCGGCGGGCCTCGGCACTGGCCGCGACGGTCCCTGGCGCCTGGGTCGAGGACAAGGTCTGGTCGTTGAGCGTCCACGTGCGCGCCGTGCGCAGTCCGACCGCCGCGCTGGGCCTGGGGGCCAGCCTCATGGACTGCATGCGCGAGGAGCCGACCCTGCGCCTGGCCCCCGGCAAGAAGGTCTTCGAGATCCGCACCCGCCTGCCGTGGGACAAGGGCGACGCCATCATGCTGACACGCCGGCGGCTCGCCCCCGGCGCGGTGACCGTCTTCATCGGCGACGACACTAATGATGAAGAGGGGTTCCGCACCCTCGGGGCGCGGGCGCTCTGCGTGAAGGTCGGGCAAGGAGCGTCTAAGGCGCGCTGGCGGGCGCGGGATACGAAGGTCGTGGCGAGGCTGTTGGAGCGGCTCGCCAAGGCAGACTAGTCGCTTATCGCTCCAACTTGAACCAATAGAAGTTGTGCGGCCCGAGGGACAACGGGTATGCCCCCTCGCCCACGGGCGGGAACTTCGTGTGGCCGAACATCTCGATGGGGGTCCAGTTCTTGTACGCCGGCAGGTTCAGCCCCACCGGTTGGGCGAAGCGCGAGAAGTTCGCCACCACGAGGATGTGCTGGTCCTCGAAGACGCGCAGGAAGGCGAAGATGCGTCGGTTCTCGGGCTCCAGGATCTCGATCGAGCCGCGGCCGAATACCTTGTGGCGGCGGCGTAGGTCGATGATGCGCTTCATCCAGCTCAAGAACGAGTTCGGGGTTTGCTCCTGGCTCTCGACGTTGACCGCCTGGTAGGGGGCGCGCGGGTTGACGATCGGCGTGGCGAAGCAGCGCTCCGACTCGCAGCGCGAGAAGCCGGCGTTGCGGTCCGCGTTCCACTGCATGGGCGTGCGCACGCCGTTGCGGTCGCCCAGGTAGATGTTGTCGCCCATCCCGATCTCGTCTCCGTAGTAGAGCACCGGGCTGCCCGGCAAGGACATGATGAGGGAGGCCAAGAGCTCCAGCCGCCGACGGCCGAACTCGACGAGCGGGGCAAGCCGGCGGCGGATGCCGATGTTGACCTTCATGCGCGGGTCGTTAGCGTACTCCTTGAGCAGATACTCGCGCTCCTCGTCGGTGACCATCTCGAGGGTCAACTCGTCGTGGTTGCGCAAGAACAGCGCCCACTGGCAGGTGTCGGGGATGGCGGGAGTGCCGTGCAGGACCTCGACGATGGGGGCGCGGTCCTCGCGGCGCAGGGAGATGAAGATTCGGGGCATCAGCGCGAACTGGAAGGCCATATGGAACTCGTCGCCCTGCCCGAAGTAGGCGCAGAGGTCCTCGGGTCGCTGGTTGGCCTCGGCCAGGAGCAGGCGTCCGGGGAACTCCTTGTCTACCAGGGCGCGCAACTCCTTGCAGAAGGCGTGGGTCTCGGGGAGGTTCTCGCAGGAGGTGCCCTCGCGCTCGAAGAGGTAGGGCACGGCGTCGACCCGGAAGCCGTCGAGCCCGCGGCCCAGCCAGAAGCGCACGACATCGAGCATCGCGGCGCGCACCTCGGGGTTGTCGTAGTTGAGGTCGGGCTGGTGGCTGAAGAACCTGTGCCAGTAGTAGGCCTTAGCCAGAGGGTCCCAGGTCCAGTTGGAGAGCTCGCTGTCGGTGAAGATGACTCGGGCGCCCTTGTAGCGCTGGTCGTCGTCGGACCAGACGTACCAGTCGCGCTTGGCGCTGCCCGGCCGGCGCGCGGCCTGGAACCAGGGGTGCTGGTCGGAGGTGTGATTGAGCACGAGGTCGCAGATGACCCTGAGGTTGCGCTTGTGGGCCTCGGCGATTAGCTGGTCGAAGTCGGCCAGCGTGCCGCAGTCGGCGCGCACCGCCGTGAAGTCCGAGATGTCGTAGCCGTCGTCCTTGAGCGGGGAGGGATAGATCGGCAGCAGCCAGAGGCAGTCGACCTCCAGGCGTTGGAGGTAGTCGAGCTTCTCGCTCAGGCCCTTGATGTCGCCCAAACCGTCGCCGCTCGAGTCGTAGAACGACTTGACCGGGACCTCGTAGAAGACCGCGTCCTTATACCAGAGAGTGGACATTCCCCGCGTCCCTGACCTTGACCCGGGCCAGCTCGGAGATGAGCTTGCCGGCCCATTCATAGACGTTGTGCTCGCGGACCGTCTTGCGCATGGCCGCCATGCGCCGCGCGCGCTCGGCCGGCGCTATCTCCAGGGCGTAATGGATCGCGTCGGCGGTCTGGTCGAGGTCATAGGGGTTGACGAGCAGGGCGTCGGTCAGCTCGCGGGCCGCGCCGGTGAAGCGGCTGAGGATCAGCGCCCCGTCGTCGGCGTCGCGGCTGGCGACGTACTCCTTGGCCACCAGGTTCATGCCGTCGTGGAGCGAGGTGACCATGCAGAGGTCGGCGGTGCGCAGAAACGGCCGGATCTCCTCGTGGCTGTGGTGGCGCCGGCGCAGGACGATGGCCTTCCAGCCGCCGGCCGTGAAGCGCGCGTTGATGCGGACGGCCTCGGCCTCTAGCTCGACGTTCAAGTCCCCGTAGCGCTTGATCTGGACCCGGCTCGGCGCGCCGATCTGGACCAGGGTAAATCGCCCGATGTAGCTGGGGTTGCGCTCGAGGAAGCGCTCGACGGCGCGGAAGCGCTCGACGATGCCCTTCGTGTAGTCGACCCGGTCGACGCCGACGGCGAGGAATTCGGCGCGGCTGCCGACCTCCTTGAGGACAACCGCGCGGTCGGGCTTGGGGCCGAGGGTCCCCGGCTCGGGGACGTCGACGCTGATCGGGAACGGCCTGACCAAGGTCGTGCGGCCCAGGCGCTGGACCGCGAAGCGCTCCCAGTCGATGCGCGACTCGAGCGCCCCATCGACGGTCTCGAGGAAGTTGTTGCAGTGGGCCTGGACGTGGAAGCCCAGTACGTCGGCCCCGAGCATGCCGTCGAGTATCTCGCGCTGCCAGGGGCAGATGCCGAAGGCCTCGGGGTTGGGCCAGGGGATGTGCCAGAAAACCCCGACGCGCGCATCGGGGCGGGCTTCCTTTATGAGCCGCGGCAATAGGGCATAGTGGTAGTCCTGGATCAGCACGCAGGGCTCGCGGGCGTCCTTGATCTCCTCGAGCAGGGCCTGGGCGAACTTGGCGTTGACCGCCTGATAGTGCGCCCAGTCCTCGGGTAGAAACGAAGGTCGGTTGTGGGCGATGTGGCAGAGCGCCCACAGTCCCTCGTTGGAGAAGCCGTAGTAGTAGCCGTCCTCTTCCTCTTTCGTGAGCCAGACGCGGCGCAGGGCGTACTTGGGGTTGTCGGGCGGCACCTGCAGGCGGTCGTCGGCGTCGACCGTGTCGCGGTCCGCGTCCCCGCCGCCGTGGGCCACCCAGGTGCCGCCGCAGGCCAGCAGCACCGGCTCGAGCGCGGTGACCAGGCCGCTGGCCGGGGTCACCACCTCGATCTCGCGGCCGCGGCGCACGTGCATGTAGGGCTCGCGGTTGGCCACGACGACGAGCGGCCGGCCGTCGAGGACCCGGCGCATCTCCTCCTTGAGGCGCTGGGGGGTCCAGAGGGCCGCCGCGTTGACACGCAGGCGGGTCTCCTCCTCGGCTGTGGCTTTGGCCGCGGCTAGGGAGCTGCCCAGCCGAGAGACCTCGTTGGCCAGCGGTCCGAGGAGGCCGGCGGCGACGGGCGCCGGAGGGGCGCTGCTGCCCACCCGCACGGCCTTGATCCAGGCCGCCATCTGGTCCATGGGCCCGAGCACGTTCGAGCGCACCAGCCAGACGGCCGCCCCCGCGAAGAGCACGACCTCGACCGCCAATCGCTGGGTCGGAGAGTCGGGCTGGAGCCAATGGGAGCCGGCCGCGGCCACGGCCGCGGCGCCGGCGAAGCTCAGGAAGAGGCGCAGGGAGAGACGCATGTGGAAAACATAGGATAGCCCCGGCGCCCCCGGCAAGCCATGACGGCTATGTCACTTTTTGTCGGCGCAGCACTTCTTGTACTTCTTTCCCGAGCCGCAGGGGCAGGGGTCGTTGCGGCCGACCGCGGGGTCCTTCTTGACGAAGGTCTCCACCTTGGCGGCCTCGGCGGGTGCGCCGGCGGCGTACTTGCCGGCGACGATGTCCTTCTGGTGGGCTTCGACCCAGGCTTTCACGGCGGCCTGGTCCTTCATGTTGACGCCGTCGGCGTGCATCGCCGCGGCCAGCGACTTCATCTGGGCAAGGAAGGCCGGGTTTTTCCAGTAGCGGAAGAACTTGCCCGTGAGCCCCTGCTTCTCGAGCTCCTTGAGGTCGGGGGTGCCCCCGCCGGCTAGGAGCGCCGCCGCGGCGGCCTCCTGGGCGTCGTCGGTGGGGGCCGCCGGCGTGCCGGTCAGCTTCTCTTTGATCTTAGCGAGGGGGTTCCACATGATGCCTCAAACTGGCGGAAGGGGTGGGATTCGAACCCACGAGGGACTTGCATCCCTGGCACTTTTCGAGAGTGCTCGTTTCAACCGCTCACGCACCCTTCCTGGATGTAAATCGTACCTCAGACTTCCGGGGGTTGACCCTCCGTGGGCTGGTGGGGCTCGGGAGCGGGGCTATCGGCCGGCGCGCCCTGCGCCGCTTGTCCGGGCTGGGCCGGCGCCTGAGCCGCGCGCCGTCCGCGCCCGCCTCGGCGTCCGCGGCGCCGCCGCCCGCGGCCGCGCTCTTGAGCCTTGTCGGCCGAGGTCTGCGCCTGCGTCCCTTCCGCCGTCGTCGTCTCGGGCAAGGGCGCCACCGGCGGCATCGGGGCCACCGGGGCCTCCGAGGCCCCGGCGCGGCCAAAGAACGCCTTGAGCTGGTCGCGCAGCTTCATGTTGTCGGCGCCTACCGCGGTATGGTACTTCTCGACGGTCTCCGCGCCGGCGAGGCTGAGAGTCCCGTCCTCGTTGACGCGCGGCGCCAAGCCCACCGAGGCGAAGAGCTTCTCGGCGGAGCGGCGCAGGGGCTCGCCCAGCGGGGCCAGGTTCATGACTACCTCGGGCTCACGGATGAACTCGGCCGAGGCGTCGACTAAGCCCTTGAGGAAGGACTTCTTCCAGTCCGGGTTCGACCAGACCCAGCGCGGGGCCGGCGGACGCGCGG
The DNA here is from genome assembly GCA_016196755.1 of Elusimicrobiota bacterium. Classification (GTDB taxonomy): domain Bacteria; phylum Elusimicrobiota; class Elusimicrobia; order UBA1565; family UBA1565; genus SCTT01. The sequence continues at coordinate 26,980 of JACPXC010000066.1, read as the reverse complement.
CCTCGGGCTTGAGGTCCATCCGCCCGACGAAGTCCTCGAGGCCGGCCAGCGGCAGGCGCGCCTCCTGGCAGAGCTCGTCGGCGGTAAACGACAGGTCGGGGCGCACGCCGAAGAGCTCGAAGGTCCGCGAGGACCAGATGGCGGCGTAGTTCTGCCCGAGGCGCCGGTCGGCGCTGAGCACCAGGATGTCGCCGTCGCGGCGGCCGGCGGCCGACACGGCGCCGGCCCAATAGGCGGCCTCGGCGGAGAGCTTGGGGACGCGCGGGCCGGAAGGAAGCGGCGCCCGGGACGGCCGCGCCGGCTGGCGCTGGCCCTTCTGGGGCTGCTTGCGCTCCTGCTTGGGCTGCCCCTGCTTGGCCGGGCGGTCCTTCTTCTCGCCGCGGCGGCGGCTGCCGCGCTCGGGGCGCGCCGGGCGCTCGCGCCGGACGGGCGCCTCGGGGCGCAAGGGCTCGTAGTCGTTGCCGCCGGACACGCGCGGACCGTCGCGGCGCGCTCGCGGCTCGCCCCGCCCCGCCTCACCGCGTCCGGCCCCGCCGACCGGGCCGGGGTGGGAGGGCATCCGGACGGCCGGGCGCTTGGGCGCCACGGCCTGGGTCATCTGCTGGAACTCCCGGCGCAGCTCGGTCACCGTGGGCAGTTCCACGCTGAACTCGGAGGCCAGGCGCTGGAGGGCGATGTAGGGGACGTTAGTGGCCCCGTTCACCCAGTCCTGCAGGATATTGACCGGCACGCCCACCGTCTTGGCGACCCGGTCCATGTTCCCGTTGGCGCTGCGGCGGATGTCGTTGAAGAACGAGTCGCGCTCGGTCTCCTTCAAAACGGCGCAGGTGACGGGTAGTAGCTCTTCACGACTTCTTAAAATTCCCATAGAACCGCCATGTTATCATTTTGGCGGGGCTCTCGACGGGGGGCGGGGCTAATGCCCGTCGTGCTCGCCGTGCTCGCTTTCGTCGTCGTGGTGGTGGGCGAAGGGGTCCGTGGTCCGGTCGCGGTAGCCCAGGCCGGACACCAGCCCGTCCCAGTCGCCCGTCTCGCCGTGCCAGGAGATGCGGGCCAGGTGGGTCAGGTAGTCGCAGACCATCTTGGGGGCGGCGGAGTCCGGGGAGCAGAAGTTGACCCGGGCCCAGGACAGCTTCTGGCCGGTGGGGTCGACTAAGCGCAGGTACTTGAACTCGGTCTCGAAGGCCTGCTTCTCGCCTTTCTTGACCTCCATGGCGTTGAGCGCTCCCTGGGCGTGGTCGCGGGCGTGGGCGGACTCGTGGATCGAGGTGGCCGCGGCCAGCTCGTCGCCGATCCAGCGCTGGATGGTCTGGAAGTCCTTGTGGAACTTGATCCCTACGGCGGCGACCTTGCCGAAGAGGTAGACGCCGAGCATCCCCGAGGAGAGCTCGCCCGCGCGGTCGTAGTCGGAGAGGCCGTCGGCGCGCATCTGACGCCCGTACTGCCAGGCCTCCTCGAGCTCAGGCGGCGGCGGGGCGTCGGCCGAGGCCTTGAACTTGGCGGCGGCGATGGTGCGGCCGGAGCGGTTGATCATGCTGTCGACGGAATCCTGGCTGGCGCGGTCGGGCTTCTCCCAGCCGCGGAGCTGGGGGGCGGCCACCGTGGGGCCGTCTACGCTCGTCATCCCGCCGAAGAGGGCGGCGGCCCGGCCGTGCAGCTCCCCGTTGCCGACCCCCGGAGCGGCGAGGGCGTCCCTGAGCTTGTCAGTCTCGACGCTCAGGGACGCCGCGCTGCCCGCCTCGAACCGGCCCGGGGCCTCGGGCGGCGGGGCGGTGTACTCTACGCGGTTCTCGGCTTGGGCGGATAGCGCGAGGAGCGCGGCCAAGAGCGCCGTGTGAGCCATCCCTCCGAGGGTAAGCGCAAGGTAAGACCGGCAAATGAGGCCGAAGGCCTAGGTCTCTCCGGGGCCAAGGGCCCAGATTGTTGCTAGTTGACCTTGTAGGGGAGCAGGGGGTAGAGGTCCTGCAGCGCCACGGTGCCGAGGCGCGTGCCGCGCAGGGCCGCCACCGCCCGGACCACGGCCTGGCAGGCGTTGATGTTGGTGACGATGGGGACGCCGAAGTCGAGCGAGGTGCGCCGGATACTGAAGCCGTCGGAGCGCGCGCGCTTGCCCGAGGGGGTATTGATGACCAGGGCCAGGTTGCGCTGTTTGATCAGGTCGACGACGTCGGGCTTGCCCTCGCCGAGCTTGAAGACGGTCTTGGCCTGGATGCCGTGGCGGGTCAGGAAGGCGTGGGTGTTGCCGGTGGCCACCAGGTCGAAGCCCAGCTGCTTGAGCTGGCCGGCCACGGACAGGAGGTGCGGCTTGTCCTCGTCGCGCACGCTGAGGAAGACCAGGCCCGAGGTCGGCAGGGCCTGGCCCGAGGCGGCCTGGGCCTTCGCGAAGGAGCGCGGGAAGTCGACGTCGAGGCCCATGACCTCGCCGGTCGACTTCATCTCCGGGCCGAGCATGGGGTCGGTGCCCGGGAACTTGATGAAGGGCAAGACGACCTCCTTGGTGGCGGCGTACGGGAGGTCGGGCAGGCCGGTCTTGAGGATCCCGGGCGGCAGGAGCGTCTTTAGGCGCTTGCCGGCGATGACCTTGGCGGCGATCTTGGCCAGCGGCAGGCCGGTGGCCTTGCTGACGAAGGGGACCGTGCGCGAGGCCCGCGGGTTGGCCTCGAGGAGGTAGAGGACGCCGTCCTTGATCGCGTACTGGAGGTTCATGAGCCCGACGATCTTGAGCTCGCGGGCCAGTCGCTTGGTCGAGGTCTTGATGCGCTCGACCATGCCGGGCGTGATCGAGTGCGGCGGCAGGGTGCAGGCCGAGTCGCCGGAATGCACGCCGGCTTCCTCGATGTGCTCCATGATGCCGGCCACGAACACGTCGACGCCGTCCGAGACCGCGTCGACGTCGACCTCGACGGCGTCGGACAGGAAGCGGTCGATGAAGAGCTCGGGGTGCTCGGAGGCGGCGAAGGCCTTGGCGGCGTAGGCGCGGATGCCGTCGTCGTCGAAGACTACCTCCATCGCGCGGCCGCCCAGGACGTAGCTCGGGCGCACCATGACCGGATAGCCCAGGCGCCGGGCCACGGCCAGGGCCTCTTTGGGGCTGCGCGCGGCGCCGTAGGCCGGGGCGGCGATGCCGAGTTTCTTGAGGACGGCGCCGAAGCGCATGCGGTCCTCGGCCAGGTCGGTGGATTTGGGGCTGGTGCCGAGGATCTTGACGCCGGCCTCGGAGAGGCGGCGGGTCAGGTTCAAGGGAGTCTGGCCGCCGAACTGGACGATGACGCCCTGGGGTTTCTCGTTCTCGAGCACGCCCATCACGTCCTCGAAGGTCAGCGGCTCGAAGTAGAGCCGGTCGGAGATGTCGTAGTCGGTGGAGACCGTCTCCGGGTTGCAGTTGACCATCACGGTCTCGTAGCCGAGCTCGCGCAGGGCCTGGACCGCGTGGACGCAGGCGTAGTCGAACTCGATGCCCTGGCCGATGCGGTTGGGGCCCGAGCCGAGGATGGCGATCTTCTTGGCCTTCTTGGAGCGCTGGGCCTCGGACTCGCCGTCGTAGGTCGAGTAGTAGTAGGGGGTGAAGGCCTCGAACTCGGCGGCGCAGGTATCGACGAGCTTGTAGGACGGGATGATGTCCCAGCGCTTGCGCAGGGCGCGCACGTCGGATTCCTTCTTGCCTATGAGGCGAGCCACCTGGCGGTCCGAGAAGCCCTGGCGCTTGGCCTCGCGCAGGAGCTCGGGGGTGAGCTTCTCGGCCTCGAGCCGGGCCTCGAAGTCGAGCAGGTCCTTCATCTGGTCGAGGAACCAGGCGTCGATGCCGGTCATCCGGTTCAGCTCGGCGGGCGAGAGCCCGCGGCGCAGGGCCTCACGCACGACGAAGAGCCGGTCGGAGTAGGGGATCGAGAGCTTGCGCAGGAGCGTGGACTCGTCCCAGGAGTCGCGGATCTCCTTGGGGAGGTCCTCGAAGCCGGCCTTGCCGGTCTCCAGGCCCCGCAGGGCCTTCTGGAACGACTCCTTGAACGTGCGCCCGCAGGCCATGACCTCGCCCACGGACTTCATCGCCGTGTCGAGCGGGAACTCCTTGCCGAACTTCTCGAAGGCGAAGCGCGGGACCTTGGTCACCACGTAGTCGATCGAGGGCTCGAAGCAGGCCGGGGTCTTCTTGGTTATGTCGTTGGACATCTCGTCTAAGGTGTAGCCGACGGCGAGCTTGGCGGCGAACTTGGCGATCGGAAAGCCCGTGGCCTTCGAGGCCAGGGCCGAAGAGCGCGAGACGCGCGGGTTGATCTCGATGATGGTGCGCCGCCCGGTGCGCGGGTCGACGGCGAATTGCACGTTGCAGCCGCCGGTCGAGACCCCGATCGCGCTGATGGCGCGCCGGGCCTCGTCGCGCATGGCTTGGTACTGGCGGTCGGTCAGGGTCTGCGACGGGGCCACGGTGATCGAGTCGCCGGTGTGCACGCCCATCGGGTCGATGTTCTCGATCGAGCAGACGACGACGAAGTTGTCCTTCGCGTCGCGCATGACCTCGAGCTCGTACTCCTTCCAGCCGATGACGGATTCCTCGAGGAGGACCTTCTTGACCGGGCTGGCCTCGAGCGCGTTGTGGACCTTGTCGCGCAGCTCCTCGAGGTTGTAGGCCACCCCGCCGCCGGTGCCGCCGAGGGTGAAGGAAGGCCGCACGACGACCGGGAAGCCCAGCTCGCGGGCGATCGACTGCAGTTCGGAGAGGTCGGAGAGCATCCGGCTCTTAGGCAGGTCGAGGCCGATCTCCTGCATCGTGGCCTTGAAGCGCTGGCGGTCCTCGGCCTTCTGGATGGCGTCGAGCGGCGCGCCGATGAGCTCGACCTTGTAGCGCTCGAGGACGCCGCGCTCGGCAAGGGCCACGGCCAGGTTGAGGGCGGTCTGGCCCCCGAGCGTGGGCAGGAGGGCTTGGGGGCGCTCATTGGCGATGATCAGTTCGACGGTCTCGGGGGTCAGCGGCTCGATGTAGGTGCGGTCCGAGAGCCCCGGGTCGGTCATGATGGTCGCCGGGTTGGAGTTGATGAGGACGATCTTGTAGCCGTCCTCGCGCAGGGCCTTGATCCCTTGGGTGCCCGAGTAATCGAACTCGCAGGCCTGGCCGATGACGATGGGCCCCGAGCCGAGGACCAGGATGGTCTCGATGTCGGTGCGCTTGGGCACTACGCCCTCAGCTCCGGCGCCGCGGCGCGCACGCCCATGCGCTCGAGCAGCATGTTCCCGAAGCGCGTGAAGAGATAGCGCGCGTCGTGCGGGCCGGCCGAGGCCTCGGGGTGGTACTGGACCGAGAACGCCGGCAGCTGGGAGTGGGCGAGCCCCTCCGAGGTGCCGTCGTTGAGGTTGACGTGCGTCGTCGAGGCCTCCTTAGGGAGGCTCGAGAGGTCGACGCAGAAGCCGTGGTTCTGGGAGGTGATCTCGACGCGGCCCGTCGAGAGGTCCTTGACCGGGTGGTTCGAGCCGTGGTGGCCGAACTTGAGCTTGTAGGTCTTGCCGCCGAGCGCCAGTCCCAGGAGCTGATGGCCCAGGCAGATGCCGAAGAGCGGCAGGCGGGCGTCGAGCAGGCGCCGGATCGCCGCGATCGGCTCCTTCAAGGGCTCGGGGTCGCCGGGGCCGTTGGAGAGCAGGACGGCGTCTGGGCGCAGGGCCAGGATGTCCTCACCCGAGCTCAGCGCGGGCACCACGGTGACGCGGCAGCCCAGCGAGACGAGGCTGCGCAGGATGCCGCGCTTGACGCCGAAGTCCATGACGACGACGTGGGGCTTGAGCGGGAAGGGCAGGGGCCAGCCGCGCACGGCGTCGGGCAGGGCCTCGTCCCACGGGTAGGAGGCCTCGCAGGTGACCCGCGAGGCCAGGTCAAGCCCCGCCATCGTCGGCGAGAGGCGGACCTTGCGCAGCAGGCTCTTGGGGTCGAGGTCGACTGTGGAGATGACGCCGCGCATGGCGCCCCGCTCGCGCAGGCGCCGGGTCAGCGCGCGGGTGTCGATGCCCTCGATGGCCGGCACGCCCGAGCGCTCGAGGAAGGCCGGGGCCGACTCCACCGACTCCCAGTTCGAGGGATGCTTGCACATCTCGCGCACGACGAACCCCTCGAGGTAGGGCCGGCGCGACTCGTGGTCGGCGGCGGTGATGCCGTAGTTGCCGATCATGGGGTAGGTCATCACCACGATCTGGCCGCAGTAGGAAGGGTCGGTCAGGACTTCCTGGTAGCCGGTCAGCGCGGTGTTGAAGACCAGCTCGCCGAAGCGCTCGCCGGAGGCCCCGCAGGAGCGCCCGGAAAAAACAGTCCCGTCCTCGAGCACGAGCAGGGCGGGCGTGTCCACCATCGAGGAGATTCTACTAGAATCGCCGCGTGGAATCCAAGAAGGAGGGTCGCGCCGCCGATGCCGTGGCGCTCGTCATCCTGGCCGTCATGGCCGCGTCGCTCTTCACACGCCTGCAGGACTTCCCGGGCCTGCACGGCGACGAGGCCTGGGTCGGCCTCTTCGCGCTGCGCCTGCGCGAGCGCGGCCTCTATACCCCGCACGAGATGAATACCTACACGGGGGCGCTCTACCCGTGGCTCGTGAAGTCGGCCTTCGGCCGCTGGGGAGTCAGCGTGGAGTCCTTGCGCCTGCCCGGAGCGCTTTTCAACGTCGCGGCGTGGCTGGTCCTGTGGCGGACCGCGGTCCGCGCCGCCGGGCCGCGCGCCGGCCTGGCCTGGTGCGCGCTGGCGGCGTCCTCGGCCATCGTCGTGCTCAAGTCGCGGGTGGCCTGGGAGGTCTATGCGCTCCAGCCTCTGCTCCTCGGCCTCTGCGTCGCCGCGGCGCTCAAGGTCCTCGACGGCGGCCGCCGAGGGCCGGCCCTGCTGCTCTTCGCCGCCAGCCTCATCGGCGTGCAGAACCACTTCATCTTCCTGTCGCTGCCGCTGGCGCTGGCGGGCGCCGCCGCCGCGCTCCACGCGCGCGAGGGCGGCGAGCGCTGGCTGGACCTCCTGCAGGCGGCGCTCGTGAACCTCGGGCCCTGCCTCATCCTCTTCGCCGTCAAGCCTTTGCTGACCGAGGCCTCCTGGCCGATGCTCCGGGTCCCGCTCCTGGCGGCGTTCTGCCTGCTGCCTTTCGCGGCCGTGGCCGCGCTCGAGGCCGCCCCGCGCTGGCGCGCGGCGCTGGCCGGGTTGTTCGTCCATCCGCGCGCCCCCGAGGCGGCGGCCTGGGCGCGGCGGGCCTTCTTCGCCCTGCTCGCGGCCGCCTTCTGGTTCCACTGGGTGGCGCTCATCCAAATACAATCCGGCGTAGCGGTGCTGGCGCGGCTGGCCTCCTGGCGCCTGCCGGGCTTCGTCGAAGTCCTCCTCTACGCCTGGGCGGCCCTCTTCCTGGCCGCCGTCCTCGGCCGCGGGGTGCGGCGCCTCGACGGCGCGGGAAGCGGGGAGAGCCAGGCAGAGACGCTCTTGGCCGTCCTGCCGGTCGTCTACGCCGCGGTGTTCATCCTGTTTAGGAACACAAGCTCGATCCGCTACTACATCCTGCTTAGCCACCTCTTCCTCCTGGCGGCGGCCGCGGCTTGGCCGCGCCTGCCGCCGGCGCGGCGCCGCCCTGTCCTGGCCGCCGCGGCGGTCGGAGGAGTCGCCCTCCACCTCATGTTCTGGACGGCGCTCCTGTCGCCCTCCGTTCATTCGCCGTTCCGGTTCCGCGTGGGCTGGCACCGTGAGAAGTCCTACGACTTCCTTCCCAAGGAGGAGCTCTTCGCGGAGGCCCAACGCCGTGGGGTCTGCGAGGTCGTCCACGGCGAGAGCATGCTCGACATCCCTTTGATCTTCGACCTCCACGCTCATCCGCGCGTATGCCGTGGTGGGACCCTGGCGACTTCTTATAGAGGAGACGGCTCGTCGCCGCCCTACATCGACGCGCGTTTCACTGAGCCTTCGAATTAAGTTAAAGTCCCTTCACCGGGACGAGAGTCCCGGCCAGGGAGTGGCAGAGGAACCCGGTGAGACCCCGGGACTGCCCCGCAACGGTGATGCCTCCTCCGGGAGGATGAGTCCGGTCGACTCCGCTCCCTGATTCCTCGTGGGAGGGAGCTAAATGCCCCGCTATCGTCCAGTCGTCGCCGTCGTCCTCGCCTTCTCCATGTCATCCGCCCAAGCCGCGCCCGTCCTCACCGTCGCCTCGGAGTCTTGGCGCTCGCCGGTCATGGGCGCCAACCGCCTGTCCGACGCGCCCATCACCCAGGATCGCGTCCCCGGGGCGGTGACCGTCATCGACCGCGCCTCCATCGAGCGCTCCGGGGCACGTTCCCTGCCCGAGCTCCTGGGGCGCATCGCGGGCGTCAACATGTTCGACGCCAACGGAAACGCCTTCCAGCCCACGCTCGACATGCGCGGCTTCAACGCCCAGCCCGTGCCGGCCACCGCGGTCTTCGTCGATGGAACGCGCGTCAACGAGCCCGACTTCGGGCAGATCAACTGGCAGCTCATCCCGCTCACGGACGTGGAGCGCGTCGAGGTGCTGCCGGGTCCGGCGACGCTGTTCGGCCGAGGGGCTCTGTCCGGGGTCGTCAGCGTGACGACCCGCCGCGCCGGGCGCGGCGAGTCGGTCGCCGTCGAGACCGGCGCCGGCTACGGGGCGTTCCAGAACCGCAAGGGCTGGGCCTCCGCGCAGGGGACGGTGCGCTCCTTCGATTGGCGGTTCAACGTCGCCGAGGAGAAAGAGGAGGGCTGGCGCCAGCACTCGGAGGGCGACGTGAAGACCGCCCGGGTCAAGGCCGGCTGGCGTCCGGACGCGGCCACCGACCTGGCGGTGTCCTACGAGCGCGCCGCCGACCGCATGCGAATGGGCGGGTCCATCACCGGCCCCGAGCTTGCCGCCGACCCGACCCAGAACGTGTCCAAGGTCGAGACCGTCTCGCACCTCGACATGGTCGTCGTCGAGGCGCGCCGCGCCCTGCCCTATGACCTCTCGCTCTCGGCCAACGCCAACTTCCGCGGCCGGCGCGAGGACACCCCGCAGAACAAGGGGCGCACGACGCTGTCGAAGTCGCTCTCCAACATGAACTCCCGCGGCGTCACGGTGCAGCTCTCGCGCGCCGGCACGGCTCTGGACCGGGCCTACTCGCTGACGGCGGGGGCGGAAGGCGGGCGCAGCGCGGCGGCCTCCGAGTCCTTCTCGGCGGGCTTCGACAGCCGGAGTCTGGTGCGCGACGACTCATCGGCGTTCTTCGCGCAGGCCTCCGTCGACCTCGTCCCCGAGCGCCTGAGCGCCACCGCGGGAGTCCGTTACGATGAGAACCGCTACGACTATGAGCATGTGGACAGCTTCACGGCGATCTTCAAGGAACGCACCGCCTATCACCGCACCTCGCCGAAGATCGGCCTGAACTTCAACCCCGACCCGCGCTGGACGCTCTATGCGTCCTACGCCGAGGCGTTCCGTGCTCCCACCGCCCTGGAGCTGACGCCGCTGGGCGCCGGCAACGGCGCCCTGCTCAACCCGGTGCAGGTGAAGACCTACGAGACGGGCCTGCGGGGCAAGCCGGTGGAAGAGTGGACCGTGGCGGCGGCGGTGTTCCGGGGCGACGCGGTCGACGAGATCTACTACGACCAGACCGTGGGGGCGTTCGGCCGCAACGTGAATCTCCCGAAGACGCGGCGCTTCGGCAGCGAGGCGTCGGTGGCTTGGGAGGGCGAGCGCTGGGAGACCAAGGTGGGCCATGCTTGGACGCGGGCCGAGTTCGGTTCACAGATCACGATGTTCAAGGCCTCGAGCCCGAACCAGGTGGTCAACAAAGGCGACACGCTGCCGATGGTGCCCGAGCATCGGGGCACGCTCGAGGTCGCCTTCAAACCGGCCCCGGGCTGGCGTCTATCGTCGGACGCCATCTGCGTCGGCAGCCAGATCATCCTCGGCGACGAGGCGAACAACGAGGACCAGCTGCCGGGCTACTGCACGGCGAACCTCGGGCTGATGGCCGAGCGCGGGGCCTGGCTCTTCGGTCTGCGCGGGACGAACATCACCGACGCGCGCTACCAGTCGCGTGCGATTCTGTCCTCCCTGTCCGGCCGGGCTCAGCGCTTCTACGTGCCGGCTCCGGGGGCTGGCTTCAACGCCACGGTGTCGTGGCGCTGGGGCACCGACGGCTCCAAGAGGACCGCGCGGCGGCCGCGAGTCGACGCGCTGGAGCTGGCCCGCGCGGCCGTTTCCCGCTAAATCCTAGAATGGGGCCCGGGAGGCGGCTCCCGGGCCCCCATGGATTACAACCCGACCTATCTCGCGCTGGCGGCGAACCTCTGCTTTGCCGTGGGCTCGCTGTTCTACGCGCGCTTCGCGCGGCGCACCTCGCCGGCCTGGGTCAACGCCTACAAGGCGCTCCTCGCGGCGGGGGCGTTCGCCGCCACGGTGACGCTGACGAGCGGCTGGCTCGGCCTCCAGGGCGCGCCGCTGGCCGGACTGCTCGTCTCGGGGGCCATCGGCCTCGGCTTGGGCGACGTGTTCCTCGTCACCGCGATGGCGCGCATGGGCGCGGGCCGCACGCTCATGATCTTCGCGTTCCAGCCCGTCGTTCTGGGGCTCCTCGCGCATTTCTTCCTGGGTCAGACCCTCGACGCGCGCCAGCGCTTGGCCGTCGTCCTCTTCATGCTCTGCCTGGCCACCGTCTCCGACGAGGGGCGCCGGCGCGAGGGGCACTGGAACACCGCGGCCTTCGCCGCCGCCGGGGCGGGGATGCTGCTCGACGCCGGCGGGGTCCTCCTGACCCGCGCCTGCTTCGAGGCGGTGCCGGCTCTGCAAGCCGTGGAGGGGAACTTCTACCGCACTCTGGGCGCCTTGGCCTTCTTCGCGGCCTACTCTCGCTTCAAGCCGCTGGGCTTCGTGAGCCGCTTCAAGGCGCTGGGCCGCCGTGACCGGCTCCTCGTGACCGTCGGGTCGCTCATCGGCTGTTATGCCTCCCTGCTTTTCTACCTCGCCGCCATCAAACATGGCCAGCTGGCCGCGGTATCCGGCGTGACCATCACGAGCACGGCCTTCGCCTCGGCGCTGGAGTGCGCCGTCGAGCGGCGTAGGCCCTCCGCGCATCTTGTGGCCGCCTTCGGATTCTTTGCCGCCGGGATGGCGGCGCTGGTAGGATAGAGCATGGTCTCGACGATTCCCCTGCTCTTGCTGGCCGCTTCCATGGCCTCGGAGGCGGCACTTCCTCGCGATAGCGCTCGGTCGGTCGCGGCCTCCGGCGCCGCCGCGGCCCCGCGACCGGTGCGCTCCGCGCACAGCTCCGCAGCCCTCCTTCTTTCGAACACCGCCGCGGCTCCGGGCTCGACGCTGGAGGCCGCCCTCATCCTCTCGCCCGACCCGGGCTGGCACGCCTACTGGCGCAACTCCGGGGACTCCGGCGCGGCGCCGATCCTGCGCTGGCGCCTGCCCGAGGGCGTCTCGGTCGGGGACATGCGCTGGCCGTTCCCGCGTCGGCTCAAGACCGGCCCGCTGACCAACTTCGGCTGGGAAGGCGAGGCGATCCTCACCGTGCGGCTGACGCTGGCGCCGGACGTCAAAGGGCCGCTGCGCATCGGTCTCGATGCCGAGTGGCTGGTCTGCCAGGAGGAGTGCCTGCCGGCCTCGGCGCACCTGTCGGCGACCCTTCTGGCGGCCGCTCGCCCGGCCGCAAACCCCGACTGGGCCGCCGTCGCCGTGCGCGCCGAGGGGCGCTATCCGCGCTCCGGCGCCGCGTGGCGTCCGGAGTCCTCCGCCTCCGCGCGCGGGCTGACCCTGCGTCTCTCAGTCCCCGAGGGACGCGCCCCGCCCTCCAGCGCCGAGTTCTTCCCTTATGAAGGAGGCGTCTTTGCCGCGGCCGCGCCGCCCGCCGCCCTCGGCGCGACCCTCGTTCTCGAGCTGCCGCTGGCCGAGGAGACCGAGGCGCTCCCGGCGCGGCTGACGGGGATTTTCGTCGTCGATGGGAACGAAGCCTACGAGGTCGACGTCCCCGCCGGACCGCCGCCCGCGCCGCGCCTGGTCGAGGCTCTGCTCCTGGCGTTCGCGGGGGGCCTGCTCCTCAACCTCATGCCCTGCGTGTTTCCGATCCTCTCGCTCAAGGTGCTGGGCTTCGTCAAGCGCGCGGGCGGCTCGCCCGAGGCCGCGCGCGCGCACGGCGCCGCCTACGCGGCCGGCGTCATGGTCTTCCTCTGGGCGTTGGCCGCTGTCTTCCTGGTCCTGCGCGCCCAGGGCGAGCGCCTGGGCTGGGGCTTCCAGCTTCAGTCGCCCGCCGTGGTGGGCGGACTCTGCCTGCTGTTCATCGTCATGGGCGCGGCCTTGCTGGGCGCCTTCGAGCTCGGCGCCGGCCTGACCCGGCTGGGCGGCCTTGCCGGCCGCGACGGAGGGCTGTGGGGCTCGTTCGCCTCGGGCGGCCTGGCGGTCGTGGTCGCCACGCCGTGTACGGCGCCGTTCATGGGAGCGGCGCTGGGCGCCGCGGCGGCGATGCCGCCGGCGGCTGCCCTGGCGGTCTTCACCGCGCTGGGCGCCGGACTGGCCCTGCCGTACCCGCTCCTCGCCGCCCGGCCGGGCCTGCTTGCCCTGCTGCCGCGCCCCGGGGCCTGGATGGAGACGCTCAAACAGGGCTTGGCGTTCCCGCTTTTCGGCACGGCGGCCTGGCTGGCGGGCATCCTCGCGCGTCGCGCCCAGGCGCCACGGGTGGGGACGGCGGCCTGGGTCGCCTGCGCCGCCGGCCTGGTCTGGTGGCTCTGGAGCCGCGGCGGCCGGGCCTGGCGCGGCGCCGCTCTGGCCGCGGCCGCGGCGGCGGCTCTGCTCCTGCGGCCGGGCCCCCCCGAGCTGCCCTGGCGGCCCTTCTCGCCGGCGGCGCTCGAAGAGGCGACCGCGGGGAACGGGGCGTTCGTCGACTTCACGGCGGACTGGTGCGTGACCTGCCAGGTCAACGAGCGCGTGGTCCTGCGCAGCCCGAAAGGGCGCGCCGTCCTGCTAGAATCCGGGTTGGCGCTGCTTAAGGCCGACTGGACCGAGCGCGACGCGGACGTGACGGCGGCCCTGGCCGAGCTGGGGAGGGCCGGGGTCCCGGTCTACGCCGTCTATCGGCAGGGCCGGCCGCCGAAGCTGCTGCCGACCGTTTTGACCCCCGGGCTGCTCGCCGAGGGGCTGAGAAAGGAGGATTGACCATGATGACCCGCATCGCCGCTCTGTCGCTCATCGTCGCGCTGACCCCGGCCGCCGTCTTCGCCGCCCCTAGGGTGGATAAGGCCGCGCCCGCCTTCACGGCGAAGGACAGCGCCGGAAAGGACGTCGCGCTGGCTGACTACAAAGGGAAAACCGTCGTGCTCGAGTGGCTCAACAAGGGCTGCCCCTTCGTCAAGAAGCACTACGGCGCCGGCAACATGCAGAAGCTCCAGAAGGCCTACACCGAGAAAGGCGTGGTCTGGCTGTCGGTCGTCTCGTCGGCCGACGGCAAGCAGGGCCACGTGACCGGCGCCGAGGCCGACGCGGACACCAAGGCCTCGGGCGCGTCGCCGAGCGCCGTGCTGCTCGACCCGGCGGGCAAGCTCGGCAAGCTCTACGGGGCCAAGACCACCCCGCACATGTACGTGGTCGACAAGGACGGCGTCCTGCGCTACAACGGCGCCATCGACTCCGACTCGTCGTCGGACCCCGCGTCGATCGCCTCGGCCGAGAACTACGTCGCCGGCGCGCTCGACGCCGTGCTGGCGGGCAAGAAGGTGAAGAAGAGGACGACCAAGCCCTACGGCTGCTCGGTCAAGTACGCGGACTGATCCGGCCAAACCGCGGCGATGACCTTGTTCGTCCTAGGCCTCGGCGTCGGCCTCGCCTTCGGGCAGACGCGCCTATTGCCGGCGCCTTCCCGGCCGTTGGCCCCGATCGCCGGCCTGGCGCTCCAGGAGCCTTTCCGGCCGTCCCTGGCGGTCTCCGTGAACCTCACGCTCCCTCGGGCCGTGCCGGCAGGCCCCCGGGCCGCGCCGGTCGCCGTCCGCCCCGTCCCGGCGCCGAGCGCGGCCGCGCGGGAGCTGCCGAAGGTGGAGTCGGGCGACATCCTCTTTTTGGATTTCGGCCGAGGCCCCTATTACGACGCCATCGCCGACCCCACGCTCGAGCAATTCGGGGGGGAGGGGGTGCGCCTGCACCATTCCGGCGTCGTCGAGGTGGAGGACGGCGTCCCGTTCGTGTGGGAAGCCTGGCCCGGTCGGGGAGTGTCGAGGGTCCCCCTGCGCTTCTTCCTGGCCAGGGTGGCGGGCGGCCGAGGCCAGCCGGGCGGGTATTACCTGGGACGGCTGCGGCCCGAGTGGCGCGCGCTTGGGCGGGCCGCCGCGGCCAAGGCCAAGAGCCTGGCCGGGCGGCCTTACGACGGCGACATGGCATGGGACGGGCCGGGCTTCTATTGCTCCCGGCTCATCAGCGTCCTCTTCGAGGAGGCCGGCATTTTCAAGCCTCGGCCGATGAGCTTCGGGCGCGAGGGCACCCCCGCGCGCGCCTTCTGGGAAGCGTACTTCGCCGCGCGCGGCCTGCCCGTCCCCGACGGCCGGCCCGGGGTCAGTCCTTTGGGGATATACCTCGAGGGCCGCGAGCGGCTCTTCGAGCTGGCCGGTCCCTGACGCGATCTGGCCGCCCAAGCCCCGTCCGGGGCTATCCGCCTATTGGCCGTCCCCGTCTGGGACCGTTGGCCCAGGTCTCCGCGAGCCGGACGGGCTATCCTCTAGCGTCGTGAGAAGATTCCTAGCCTCGGCCCTGGCCGCCGCTATGGCGGCCGCGGCCGTCCCCGCGCCCGCTTGGGCGCAGTTCCGGGTCGTCCCCGTGGCGCCACCCGTGACGGCCGTCGGCGGGAGCGCCGGCGCGGGGTCGGTCCGGCCCGTCTCCCTCGCCCCGGCCCTGATTGCGACCGGCCCGGGAAAGGCCGGCCTCGGTCCGGTCTCGACCTTGCCTAAGGCCGTCGCGCCCGTGCCGGCTCCCGCGCCGGTCCCGTCGGCCTCGGCCATCGCCGCCCCGGCGCACCCTGCCGTCGCCGCCGTCCTCACGGCGGCAGCTGAGGAGCAGAAGGCGTCCGGTCTGGAGGCGCGCGCCGCCGTCACAGGGTTGGCGGCATCGCTATCCCAGCAGGGTGCGGCGCGCGGCGGCACCCGCCAGGCCGCCCACCTCGAGCGTTTCTTCGCGGGCGCGGCCGGGGGAGCCGGAGGCGGGATGGCTCCCGCCGCGGCGGAGGCCGTACGGACGGACCGCGGCCCGGACTCTCCGGCGCAGCGGGAGCTGCGTGCCACCTTGGCCAAGACTCGCCGGCTCTACGCCCGGTTCTTCCCGGCCTTCTATCTGGCCCTGCCGATGACCATGTCGTTTACGGCCGGGAAGTCCATCGATGGTCATTTCGCCCTGTCGGCCCGCGGCCGGGGGGAGATCGCCCTCCAGGGGCCGGTGCTGCCGGTCCCCGGCGTCGAGCCCGCGCGCGGCGGTACCCCCTTCGAGGCCGCCCCGTCGATGGACCCGGGCCTCATGCGCCTGGTGACTTCTTTTCATGAGTACGCGCACGCGCTGTTCTACGCGCGCACGGGCTCACGGCGCGATTCGACCAACGCCTTCACCGCCTTCGACGCGGTCAACGAGGGCTTCGCCGTGATGCTCGAGCTCTTGATGATCGACAAGGCGGTGGCCTCCCGGGAGGAGCTGGGCTTGAGCGATGGAGAGGTCGCCGACCTGAAGGCCTGGAAGCGCGGCCGCTTCTCGGAGCTGAGAAAGCGTACGCATTACACCGAGGGGACCCTGCGCTTCTGGCACCGCGTCTATAAGACCGGGGGCGAGGAGGCCATGCTGCGCACGCTAGACGGCCTCGCCGTGGAGCGCCTGCAGGGGGTGCCGCTCGACCATCCTGTGTTCATGCTCTCGGGCGGGGAGCCGCGCTTGGCCGAGGTCTTCACGCGCGCCAGCGGGCGTTGGGAAGCCTGGATCGGCCTGGCCAACCATGTCGCCGTGGGGGCCCCGCTGGCTCCGGAGCTCCGGGACTCGGCCGCCGCCGAGCTGGATTTGGTGAGGCCGGAGGCGATGTCGCGCTATTTCGAGCGCCTTCTGAACACACGCAAGCCCGACGTCCTGCTCCCGATCCATAAGTCGCCCGGGTCGCTGACCATGCTGCTGCGCCTGGCCTTGACCTCGCCGCGCGCCGCCGAGCGCTTGGCCTCCTACCTCCAAGAGCGCTTGCCCAGCGTCGAACCACTTCTGGCGCTGACCCGGGGCCCGGCGTGGATGGACGCGCTGATGCAGGCGCTGACCATCCTGCCGTTGACCGATGCCATGCGCGCAGACCTGCGCCGGAGCGTCGGGACGTGGGCCGGCACGCGAGGCTCCAGCGAGGACGAGCGCCAGGCGCGGCGCGCGGCGGCCGCCGGCCTAGCGCGTCTGTAGGTCCTGAACGGCCGCCTCGAGGGCGGCGACGCGCGCCTCGAGCTGGGCCAGCCGGTCGGCCGCCTCCGAGGCCCTGGAGGCGGCTTCCGCCGCCGGTCCCGAGAACAGGTGCTGGTAGCGCCCCCGCGAGAGCCTGGCCACGAAGGGCCCGGAAGGATGCGCGGCCAGCTTTTGGAGCTGGGCCTCGGCGGCCTCGGTGTTCGGGAACTGGGCGATGCGCTCGGTGCGCACGCGGATCTCCGCGGCGGTCTGGGCCCCGCGCAGGAGCAGGAGCCCGAGCGTGCCGATGACCTCGGGGCTCTCCCCGGCGCCCAGCCCCTCGGCGCGGTGGGCCACCTTGGGGACCCGGTCCCCTATGAGCTTGGCGGCCAGGCCCTTCTCCACCAGCGAGGCCACGGCCGTCCCTACCGCCTCGGGCTCCAGGTTCATCACCGGGTCGCGGCTGGTCTTCTGGTTGCAGGCGTTGACCAGGGCGTTGTAGGACAGCGGGTACTGGTCGGGGGTCGAGAACGCCTTCTCGATCAGCGACCCCAGGACGCGGGCTTCGATCTCATTTAGTTCGGTCATAATGGCCTATTCTACTGCTATAATAGGACCACGTAGGCTAGAGCAAAGCGATCCACACGAACCCTCAAGACTCATACTCCTGACCGGTCGGTCGTCGCCGCTAAATTAAAAAGCTTACCCGCAGTAACGAGAAAACAAATGAAAGGCAAAGTTAAGTGGTTCAACGATCAGAAGGGCTTCGGCTTCATCACGCCCGAGGACGGCTCGAAGGACTTGTTCGTCCATCACTCGAGCATCATCGCCTCCGGCTTCAAGAGCTTGGCCGAGAACCAGGCCGTCGAGTTCGACGTCGAGCAGTCCGAGAAGGGACCGCGCGCCGCGAACGTGAAGCCCCTCTAAATCCCGACCGGGATAGAGTCTGGCAAGAGACCCCGCGCCGAAAGGCGCGGGGTCTCTCCTTTATTACTGCGCGCGGGGAGCGCCTAGGATCACGTTGGAAGGCGCTTGGGCCCGCAGCGCGGCGACGGCCTCCGCGCTCACGATGACGTGGTGGCCGCCCCAAGCCCTGGTCCCTCGGGAGCTGTAGAGATGCAGGTGCCAGGCGGCCTTTCCGCCGACCAAGCCGTCCTCCATCTTGAGCTTCATGCCCGGCTCGAGGGCCTGCGAGAAGGCGCGGACCTCGGCCTCGTTGCAGGCGGGACGTCGGGGCCGGCGGAGGAGGCCGGCCCGGGCCTGAAGTCGCGTGAGACGACGTAGCGCGGGTCCTGGCGCATGCCGAAGAGGCGGCCGACGACGCGGGCCGTTCCCGAGAAAGGGTGCTGAGCCCAGTGCTGGAAGGCGTCTCCCCTGCTGACGGTCTCGTAAGGCTGGACCTTCCACCCTTCCGCCGCGTGGCGCCTGGCTAGAGCCACCAGCTCGGGGACCTCGGTTACCACGCGGAAGCCGGCGGGGGCGCCGGGCTGGCCGAGGCGCAGGGCAGCCACAGTCTTGGGAGAGGTCAATTCCTGGAAGGCCTTGATGAGGGCCCTTCTCGAGGCGGCATCGTAGGTGTTGTGGACGCCTATGGACAGGAAGTCGGAGGACGTGCGCTCCAAGAAGAGGGACGGCTGTCCGCGGCCGTTGCTGCCGATGCCCTTGGGCAGGATCCCGTATCCCGTGAAGCGGTAGACCAGCTTGCTCACGGCGAGGTTGTAGCTCAGGAAGGCCCGCCCGAGCGGTCCCGGGGGCTTCAGCGCCGGCTTGGGCGCGGCGGCCGGCTCGGCCGCCTTGGGCGGACGCGGCCCGCGCAGGGCCGTGCGCGCGCCATAGAAAGCCAAGGCGGAGGTTCCCAGGTCGGCCGCCGCGGTCCAGTAGTTGCCCGCGTAAGCCTGCTGCCCCGCGTTGTAGACACCGGCCACGCCCATGGGGTAGAGGACGGTCGGGTTGGCGACGACGAAGGGACCCAGCGCTACGCCCAGGGCCGTCGAGCGCGCGGCGCGTCCGGGGTCGTAGCCGAGCCATTCCCCATGCTTGCGGTGGTAGTCCAGGTTCTCGGCGCCCTGGCCGACCGCGTCCAGCCCCAAGCCGAACCCGGCGCCGTAGCCCATCGCCTTGAGCGTACCCTGGACCCCCAGGCGGAGCAGGCTCCCGCCCAGGGCCGGGATGCCGACGATGAGCTTCGTCTCGTCGTAGGTCGACTCGAGGCCTCCGGACCAGGAGTTGTTGACGACGAACTCCTCGGGGGCCCGGCCGCCGACCATAGAGTAGAACGCCAGCGCCTCGGCGTCGGTCTCGGGGCGGCTGAAGGCGACATGCCGTTTATAGGTGTAGCCCTCGTCGCCGTTGCCGCCGATCACGAACCCTATGGCCAGGGCTTGGCGGAAATGAAGGGTCTTGAGCTCTGGGCTGGCGGCGAACACGACGGACGCTCGCCCCTCTTCGTCCCAACGGACGACGGGCTTGAAGTGCTCGGCGAACCCCGCGCGGGCCGCTTCGGGCAGCAGGGCCCTCAGGCGCTCCCGCTCGGCTTGGATCATCCCCTGCACCTCCGCCTGGGCGCGCGGATTGGCGGCCAGCCAAGCGTCGAGCTTGCGCTGCACCTCGGCTTCCCGGGCCCGGGTCCTTTGCCCGAGGTCCCAGGCGGCCCATTCCCGGGTCAGCTCTTCGGGCGACAAGGCCATCACGGCCGGGGCGTCGCGCGCGGCGTCCTCACGGAACAGCTGGTAGAGCGGCGGCGGCAGCCTGGCCAGCGAGAGCCTGGCAAGAGCCGCCTTGGTCTGTTCGGTCGCCGGCAGGCGCCGCAGTTGCGCCTCGAGCATGGCCAGCTCCACGGGCTTGAGCCCGGGGAGAGCGCCGTCCCGCTCGGCCCCGCTCATGCCCAGCCAGTTCCGGGCGGCCTCGGCGCCGAGCAGGGCCGAGGGCAGGCCGGCCGACGTCGCCTGGACCAGGCGCTGGGTCTCGAGCAGGGCGGCGATGCGGGGGTCCGAGTCCTCGCCGGGCTGAGATCGCCCGAGCAGGTCGACGCGCGCCCGGATGCCGGCCTCGAGCCGGGCGACCTCGGCTGCGTGGGTTTGCGCCTCGGCCTGGTGCGGCGCCGCGGCCTCGGCCGCCCGCCGCCCCCCTTCCCGTTGCGCGTCATTGGCCCAGTAGCCGCGGCTTTCCGTCGCCCGGCTCCAGTCCTTGAACCACCAGTCCCAGGTCTGTCTGTAGGCCTCGTACGCGGCGGAGGATGCGTCGGAGGCGTTGCGTTCCGATGTGGAGCGCAGGGACTGAGCCGCGGCGAGGCGCGCCTCCAGGTCCTTGAGCTCGGAGTCCGCGGCGAGCGCCTTCCGCCGCCTCCCGAAGAAGTCAGCTCGAGCGCCGGCGAGTTCGGCGGAGGTCTTTTCGTCGAGCCCTTGCAGCCCCCATTCAAGCGAGCGGAATTCGGACTGCGACAGGCCGAGCAGGATTTCGTTGCGGCGTTCGGGAGGCAGGCGCATGAACGCCGCCAGCGCCTTTGGTCTGTCCGCCGAGAGGTCCGCCGCGAAGGCCTCCGCGGCCTGGCCTTGACCGGGGCTGGCCGTCGTGTCGCCGAGATGCCCGTAGAGGAACCGCTCGATGGCGGCGCGCTCGCCGGCGTGCTTCTCGCTCAGGGCCGCGTCCGCCTCCGGCGCGGCGCCCGGCCGCATGCGCTCGGTCAGCCACGAAAGCCTGGCCAGGAGTTCCTCCCGGCTATGCCGGCTCAGCGCGGCGACGTCGTGACCTAGGGGGACCGACGGCCCGGAAGGCGCGGCGGGGGGAAGGCCGACGAAGAGGCCCACGAGCGCTTCGAGCGCCGCGTCGGCGGCCGCCGCCAAGGAGCTCGAGTCGGCGGCCGGTTCCGCCGGTGACGCGGGCAGGTCCGGCACTTGGACGGTGTCCGGCGACAAGGGGGCGGCGGCCGGGCGGACCACCGTGTTCCTCCCCGGCGTTCCGGCGAGCCGGGCGCCGGGGTCGGGCTCGTCCGGTGGGCGGAGGCGGTCGCCGTCCGCCGCCAGGGCAAGGCCGGGGCGCACGAGGGTCTCCGCGGCGCCGGCCGCGCGCCGGCCGTGGGCTGTCGTCAGGAAGCGGCTCTTCGATGGCGAGCCCGATGGTGCCGCGGGGCCGTCGGTCCCGGGGAGCGAACCCGGCGCGAGCAGCGCGCCGATGCCGGAGAGGCGTTCGTGCAGCGCGCGCAGGGAGCCCAGGTCGAGCCGGTCCTCCGCGCCGGCGGGGCCGCGCTCCTGGAGCTTGGCCATGCGTTCGGCGACCTTGTCGAGGATGTTCCGATAGAGGGTGAGTTCGGCGGGAGAGAGAGGCTGGCCGGCCGCCAGCCTGTCCTCGAGCGGCTCGATGAAGCGGTTAAAGCCGATGAGGGCGGGCCCGCGCAGATGCTGGTCGAGGAATACGCTCAGGGCGTCGGGCTTGTAGCGGGCAAGCTGTTCGAAGGTCGGTTCCGCCCCGGGAACGGGCTCGGGGGGCGCGGGCTGTTCCGCTGGCGTCTCCTCCGGCTCTTCGGCGCCGAGACGGGAGGGCGCGGCCGCGGAAAGCAGCAGCGCGCACAGAAGGGCCGGCGGCAAGAGCGGGGACATGGGACGGGGGGTGCTCTTCCTTAATAGATGCCCGGGCAGTATCGACTTGTCAAGGGACTGTGATACCATCCCCGCGTGCCGCCCTACGACGTGGCGATCATCGGAGCGGGAGTCACTGGCACGGCCTTGGCGCACGTCCTGACCCGCTATACCGACGTCGCCAGCGTGGCGCTCGTCGAGCGTTACGCGGCCGTGGCCCAGGTCAACTCGAAGAGCACGGCCAACAGCCAGACCCTGCACTTCGGCGACATCGAGACCAACTACACGCCCGAGAAGGCTCGCCGGGTGGCGCAGGCCGCGAGCCGGGTCGCGCGCTACCTCGAGCGGACGAGGGCCGCGGGGATCGGGCAGGTCTGCCCCAAGATGGTGCTCGGCGTCGGCGCCGACGAGGTGGCGCTGCTCAAGCGCCGGCACGAGGCTCTCAAGCCCGTCTTCCCCGGCCTCGTCCTCCTCGACCGCGACGGCGTCGCCGCCGCCGAGCCGGCCGTCGTCGAGGAGAGAGATCCCGCCGTGCCGCTGGCCGCCCTCAAGGCCCCCGACGGCCCGGCGGTCGATTTCGGCCTGCTCTCCGGCTCCTTCCTCGAGGACGCGCGCGCCACGGCCAAGCGCGTCGACGTCTCCCTCGGCCGGCGTGTCGGCGCCGTCGAGCGCCGAGGCGGGCTGTTCCGGCTCGAGCCCCAGGGCATCGAGGCCCGGACCGTCGTCGCGGCCGCGGGAGCCATGAGCCTCCTTTTCGCGCACCGCCTCGGTTACGGCCGCGACTTCGCCATCCTGCCGGTGGCCGGCGATTTCTACGTGGCGCCGCGCTCCTTGAAGGGCAAGGTCTATACCGTCCAGGACGACAGCCTCCCGTTCGCGGCCGTCCACGGCGACCCCGACCTGAGCGACCCCAAGATCACGCGCTTCGGGCCCACTGCGCGCGTGCTCCCTTTGCTGGAGCGCGGCGACCTGGGGAGCTTCTGGGGTTTCCTGCAAAGCACGCGCTTCGACCCGCTTCTGGCCCTGCGCGCCGCGGGCCTCCTGGCCGACCCGGCCGTGCGCGGTTTCGCGCTGCGCAACGCGCTCTACACCGTGCCCGTCCTCGGGGCGCGCGCCTTCGCGGCCGAGGCGCGCAAGATCGTCCCGGGCCTCGCAGCCGGCGATCTCAGACCCGCTCCCTGGCCGGGCGGGATCCGTCCCCAGCTCATCGACCGGCGCACCGGCCGGCTCGAGCTCGGGGAGGCCAAGCTCGAGGGCGACCGCATCCTCTTCGACGTGACGCCTTCGCCGGGCGCCTCGGTCTGCCTCAAGAGCGCCGAGGACGACGCGCGGGTCCTGGCCGGCTGGCTGGGAAAGGCCTTCGACGAGAAATCCTTCGAGCGCGACTGTTCATGAGTTTGTTACGATGCTGGCGCCCGGAGGAAACATGACGAAAACCGCTCCCCTAGCCGCCCTGCTCGCCGTCCTGGTCGCCGCCCAGCCCGCCGCGGCCTCCACGACGCGCGTCCTGAGCCTCGGACTCGACAACTGGCAGCTCGACGACGAGACCAACCACTGGACAAACCCCGCGCTCTTGCGCTCGGCCCCCGACTTCGGCCTCTTCGAAATGGGAACCCAGCCCGCCGACAACGCGGCGCTGACGGCCGGCTCGCAGTGGGGCGGCTTCCATAAGAGCATCGGCGAGTCGGCGGTCTTCGCGCTCTACGTGCGCCGGCCGTATCAGACCAACGACTTCAACGCCTCGGCGACCTCCTTGCCGACGCCGATGCCCGGCGGCGCCATCGCGGCCGGCGGCGTCAACGGCGTCACCGGCCTCGACGCGGCCGCGGATACCGCCGGCCTTTGGACGACCTCGGGGCCCTTTGGCACCGGGACCAGCGCCTTGACCATCACGGGCTCGCCGACCATGACCCGCAACATCGCCCTGCCGCAGAACTACGTCGACGCCATCTTCGCCTGGGCCTGGGGGCGGATGGACTGGGGCGTCCACTTCAACTACGCGCGCAACGCCGGCGGCCAGGTGCGCCACGACCGCTTCGAGAACTCGGCCACGGCCGCCAACCCCGGCTTCATGGAGCTCGACCGGCTCTCGCAGGAGTTCAACACCCGCCTGGGCTGGCGCTGGAACGGCTTCCGCAACTCCTGGATGCACATGGTCGTCGACGCCTCCCTGCCCGACTTCGACATGGAGTACGCGGAAGGCCGCGCCTCGGGCGGTTACGCCAACAGCTATATCCGCTCGGAGCCGATGATCAACACCGGCGGCCTGTTCCAGTTCGGCCACCGCAACGAGACCGAGTCCCTGTGGTCGGTCACCCTGCGCGGCAACATCACCGACACGACGGCCGAGGCGGGGATCAAGGGCACCGGCGCCAACGGCGGAGCGCTGACGACCAACCGCAACGGCTACTGGGCCAACGTCCGGAAGTTCATCGCCACGGACTTCACCTGGGTGCGCCCCTACGACCGCTATAAGTCGATGCTGGTGGCCTCCATCGGCGCCGAGCACACCTACATCAAGCAGAGCTTCCAGTTCACCGACGTCCTGGCCGGCACGAGCAACCACTCCGACCTGGCGCGCTCGAGGAGCCTGCTGTTCCCGATCCGCGTGGCCATCGAGACGACGCCTTGGGACCTCCTGGCCATCCGCGCCGGGCTCCAGAAGAACATCTTCTCGGAGTCGAGCACGAGGCTCCGCGACGGCGACGGCTCGGCTCCCGAGACCCTGCGCGAGACCGACGTGGCGATCGCCGACCCCAACGGCACGGCCGACGGCGTGGGCCTGTCCTTCGGCGTGGGCATCCGGCTGGTCGACGGTCTGATGTGGGACACCGTGGTCCGCCAGCTCCTGCTCTTCGACGGCCCGAAT
This sequence comes from Elusimicrobiota bacterium, assembly GCA_016196755.1. Classification (GTDB taxonomy): domain Bacteria; phylum Elusimicrobiota; class Elusimicrobia; order UBA1565; family UBA1565; genus SCTT01. The sequence goes on along the minus strand of JACPXC010000066.1, from coordinate 3,188 downwards.
GTGGTCGGCGGCAACACCCCCGGCCTCTTCGCGCAGACGACTTTGGTCTATCGGTGGGGGGAGGAGAACACGCTCAAGCGGATCTCCAAGCTCAAGCCGATGATCAACTTGAAGAACCTCTTCTCCAAGCGCTCGGCCGACTAGTCCTTGATTAATCTCCCGACCAAGGGTTGAAGCCGCCGCCGCGCACCGGCGCCTCGGCGGTCAGCCTCTCGTAGCGGGCCAACTGGGCCGCGCTGGCGCCGAGGCGCGCCAGCGACCCGTAGCCGAGCGCCCAGTTGAGGTTGTACTCGGTCGCCGACCACGGGCGTCCCTTGTAGGAGGCGGCGCCGGCCGCCGCGGCGTCCACGGCGGCGTCGGGCAGCGAGCCCACCGCCACGACCGACTCGACGCCGGCGTCCTCGGAGATCGTCCCCGCCACGCGGAAGGTCCGCTCGCCCAAGACGTCCAGGACGGTCAGCCCATGGTGGCGCAGGAAGGCGCGCAGCGCGTCCTCGTCTTTCGTCCGCAGCGTCACGATCGCTTGGCGCGACTCGGGGAAATCGGCCTTGAGGGTCCGCGCGTAGAGGACGGCGGCCTCCGTCTCCAGCGCCGCCCGGACCTTGTCGGCGCGCCCCTGCGGGGTCCCGACCCTCCAGAGCCCGTCGCGGGTCCTTTCCAAGACGGTGAGCTTGTGGCGCTTGAGGGCGTCAGCCAGCGCGGTCTCGTCGGCGCCGGCCCGGAAGGCGATCAAGGCCTGGTCGGCCTCGGCGAAGGCGGCGAGCTTGGCGGCGGCCGAGAGGACCAGCGGGTCGCTCAGGAGCCGCTTGGCCGCGGCGGCGGGCTTGGCGCGCCCGGTGACGCCGGCCAGCCAGGTCCCGTCGTAGCCCCGGGAGATGACGCGCAGGCCCTGCGACTCGAGGAAGGCGCGGATGTCGGCGTCGGCGGCGCCGGTCTTAAAGCGCACCACGACCTGCGCGGCGTCGGGCACCGCGGGGTCGGCCAGGCGGCGGAACTCGGGCTCGGGGTCCTTGGCGGGGACGGTGACGCGGAACGACCCGCCGCGCGTGCGGCCTTGGCTCCACTCGACGGTGAAGGCCTCGGCGACGACGACGGCGGCCAGCCCCTTCGAGGAGAGGGTCTCGGCCTTGACCACCTTGAGCTTGGGGGACTCGGGGCCGGCCAGCGTGATCCCCATGCGCGAGAGGCCGCGGTACCAGCCGGCCTTGCGGCGGCGCAGGCTCTCGTCGAGCCTGGCGCGCTGGCGGGCGGAGATGTCCTTGGCGTAGGAGACGCCCGACACGGCGGGCTCCGAGCGGCCGATCCCGTTGACCGGGCCGACCGGGGCGGCGAACACGGCGCCGATGGACTTGCGCCCGGTCAGGGCGTCCTCGAGCGAGACCCCGGCGGCGTGGGCGCCGGAGGCCGAGGGGTTGGGGACGCTCAGGGCCTGGAGGGCGGGTTGGGCCGCGGCCTGGGTTTGGACGAAGGAGGCTAGGGGGGCCGGAGCGGCCTGCGCGGCTACGACGGCCACGATGGCTGGAGCGGGAAGGGTCGGGGTAAGGCTGGCCGCCGGCAGGGCCAAGGGGGCGACGGTCAGGCGCGGCGCCGTGACGGTCAGAGCCGGGGTCACGGTGACGGAGGGGGCGCCGGGCGTGATTAAGGTAGCGCGCAGGTTTTGGGCGGCGGTGGGGGCGGCAAGAGCGAGCAGGATCGAGATCAGCATCCCACAATCGTAGCACCGCCCCGGCGCCCCGCTCTGGGCCCCCCGGTCCCCGAGGCTGGGACCTGTTGCTTTTGGGACGCTTCGAGCGTATCTATAGTGGGATGAAAGGCCGGGTCTTGGGTGCTTTGCTGGCGGCGGCGGTGGCGGGGGGAGGTCTCCTGGCCTGGCGCGCGCGCGTCGACCTGGTTTCCTCGCGCCTGAGCGTGCGCGAATTCGTGTCGGGCCTGGCCGAGGTCCAGCCCGACCTGAGATTGGTCGTGGCCCGCGTGGACCTCGTGAAGACCATGACGGGCGAGAGCGCCAAGAACGTCATGGGACTCGACCTCGGCGTGACGCGGGCGATGCTGACCGTGCCGGGGCGCGTGCACTACGCGCTCGACCTCACGGCGCCCGAGCCGGTGGCCTTCCGCTTCGACCGCGACACGCGGATACTCGCCGTCGAGTTCCCGCCGGTCAGCGTCCTCTCGGCGGAGCTGTTCTGGCAGGACAAGGCCACGGTCGTCGAGCCGGGCTGGGGCCGTCTGCGCGACCGCTCGGGCAGGGCTCTCGAGCAGGCCATGGAGAGCAAGGTCTACGAGTCGGTCAAGCGCGACGCCTCGGAGCCGGCGGCTCTGGCCGCGGCGCGCGAGAAGGCCCGGCCGGTCCTGACCCGCCTCATCGAAGGCTATCTGTCGCGCGCGGGACTATTGAGGGTGGAGAACGGCGTCGCGGCCGTGGCGGTGCGCTTTAGGGACGACCCGACGCTCGAGTCAGCAAGCCGCTAGGGTAAGGTCCTCGCAGCCGAGCGTGGCCAGGCTCAGGGGGCCGTCTTCCTCGCGCAGCGTGACGACGCGGTCGGACGCCGCGAGGACGGCCTCGCCGAGCGCCAGCCGCGAAGGCGGGGCGTGGCGCGAGACGGAGAGTACGACGCAGTCGGCGGGCAGCTCTTTTAGGGCCTTCGCGAGACGCGGCGCGGCGCGCTTGGCGTCCTCCTCCGGGAGGCGCTCGTCATAGAGGAGGGCCAGCGGGTCGGAGACGACCGTGGGCGCGCCTCTGAGGGTGGCGTGGCGCAGCAGGACTTCGAGCTGGAAGGGGTCTGAGGGGCGCTCGAGCTGGACGCGGCCCATGACGCGGCGCGGGTCGGCGCCGCTATAGCGCGCGGTGCGGTCGAGGCCGGGGCCGTCGAAGTCGTGGCCAGCGTCGATCCAGCGGACGCTCATGCCGCGCGAGAGGGCGGGGCAGAGGGCGGAAAGGAACCAGGACGGGAGCCAGGACGAGCCGAGGACGGTGTGGACCATTTTGAGCCTCCAGGGGTGATGGAGGGAGTTTAGTGTACAAGTGTACAGTTGTCAAGGGTGCGGGGCCTCCATGTTCCCGGGGTTTGGGGGGCGAGTTGTTCACCGGCACAGTGGAGTTTACGCGCTTCGGGCGCGTGGATCCTCGAATTGCCGAACGGCCGGCAATTCGAGGATCTGGAACGGAGAACGGCGGAAGGGTCTGGGCG
>JACPXC010000065.1 GCA_016196755.1 Elusimicrobiota bacterium | reverse complement strand
GGCGTAGCCCAGGTGGCCGCCCTCGAGACGCCGTCCGGCGCGCGATGAGCCCGACTTTGCCTCCGCGAACGCTGAGCTTGGGCCAGGTTCCCTGGGGCGTTTCCCCTTGAAATCCCGGGCTTCGCGCCCTATCCTAGCCCCAACGCCGCAACCGAGGTACACCATGGCGCGCCCCTCCGCTGCCCTGAGCCTCTTCTTGGCCGTCTGCCTGCCCGCCGTCCAGACCGCCCCGGCCTGGGCCCTCACCGCCGAAGAGGCCCGCGCGCTGGATATCTCGTCGATATTCTCCCCGGCGCAGCTCATCGTCCTCAGGGCGCTCAATTCCGATCCCGCCGTCCTCGGCCGTTTCTATGACGACCTCATGCGCGCCAAAAACGACGAGGCGGCCGGCAATGCCGCCGCCGTACAGAGCTTCGCGGAAAGCTGGCGCACCCTCTTCAGGCAGCGGGCCACCGCGCTCTTAGCCGAGAATCCCGCCGACCTGACCCAGTTCCCAGCGCACCGTCTCGCGGGGTTCGAGGAAAAAGTCTCCAAGATCCTCAACGGCGACGAGTATGTCTTGGCACAGACCCGGGGCGTGGTCCCCGCCCGCCAGCTCGGCTCCACCGCGGGCACGCTGGACGCCGACCTGGAGATCATCGCGCGCAACCGCCTAGCCGTCCGTCGCTTCCTCGCCTACGTGGCCGCGCAGCCGACCGGGGCGCTCGGCACCGCCGAGCAGGACTGGAACGGGGTGCGTGACGCCGTGACCCACGCCAACCTGGCGGGGAGCCTCGCCGAAGTGCGCACGCGCCTGGCGGCCACCGCCCCCCGGACCGCGCCGGCGGCCGCCACCCCCGAGCCGAAGAAAGAGGACTTCGTGCGCGTATTCGGCCCCGCGACCGGCGAACGTATGCACTCCCGCTTCTCCGCCGAACTCCGCGCCCTCGACCGGCGCGCCTCCGACTACGAGGCTCGCAGGCGCCGCGTCGTCGAGACCTGGCAGGGCCGGCTCAACAAGGGCCCGCTCGAAGCCCGCGTCGGCATGGTCTTCCAGAACCGCGCCGAGCGCGCCCTGGCCGTCTTCCTCGCCAAGTCCTGGGGCGGCAAGACCGGCGACGAGGCCGAGGCGGCGTTCTCCGAGGAGCTCGACAAGGCGTTGGGCGGCGACGGCCCGGCGCGCCAGGGGATCCTCGCCAAGGCTCGCGAGGCCGCGGCGGCGCACCTCAAGGACGCGAACCAGCCCTCCGGGCTCAAGGCCGTGCTCGAGGCTCAGCGCGTCGACCGCAACTCTCTGGTCGCCTTCTACTGCGCGGTCGACGCCGGCGCGCCAGGCGCGGGCGGCGAGCGCGGCGCGGCCGGCGCCAGGGCGCAGGGAGACCTGGCGGACTCGCGCGCCCCGGACGCCCAGACGACGACCGAGGGCGCCTCGCGCGCCGCGGACTTCACCAACACGCAGACCGGGACGCCCGTCTCCGCCCAGCCTCCGGCGGGGCCGATCGACCCCGCCCTCGAGGCGGAGTGCCGGCAATGGCGCGACGCCGACCTGGCCCAGCGCGAGAACGCCGCGGAGGCCGCGCGCCAGCGCGCCGCCTCGCGCCGCAGCGCCGCCTATAATTCCGAGGTCCCGGGCGGCGGTACCCAGATCCGCCCCGACAAAGAGGACTCCAAGGCCGCCAAGGAGAAAGAGAAGGCCGCCAAGGGAAAGACGGACTTCAAGCGCGCCGTCATCGGCGGCATGGGCGGGGCGCTGGTCCTGGGCGTCTTCGGCTTCATATTCGGCGGCCCGGTGGGCGCCTTGGCGATGGGGGCCGTCGGCTTCGCTCTGATGGCCGGCGTCTCCTATATCAACAACAACCCGATCGAGTAGGGTCGGAACAATCCAGGCCCTAGGGCCCATAAGCCTCTAGGCATAGCAGTCCTCGCGCTTCTTCCCCGCGCGGCCTATGCTGGAGATGGAGGCGGTAGGGCGCGCGACCCCTCGCCGCGTTCGAAAGCCCCCAGCCCTCCGGCGCAAGCCGGGGGGCTTTTCATTGTCCGGCTAGGTCTTTGGCCCCGCCGCCGTCTGGGCCCTAGGCTCCTCGAATGGGAATGCCCGCCCGCTACACTCTCCATATGACCAGAGCCCTCAGCCTCGTCCTAGCCGCGTCCCTGACCGCCCCAGCCTCGGCCGCCGTCAATGCCGGCCCCGACGGCGCCGGCCGCCAGTCGCTCGAGCGCGTGGCCGACCTGGCCGCCGCCGGCCAACCCCTCTCGCGCGGCTACGACGCCGCGGGCTCACCCGCCGCGGGCACGGCCGTCGACAACTCGGCCCCCCTTCCCTCCGGCCTCGAGGGCTCGGGCGCGGGTTCCGGCGTCCGCTACAACTCTATTCCCCGACCCGACGGCTCGCTGATCAGAGCCGACAAGGAGGACGAGGCGGCCGCCAAGAAGAAGGAAGAGGACGCGAAGGAGAAGAGCGACTTTAAACGCGCGATGATCGGGGGCGCGGCGGCGGGCATGGTCTTGGCGGTCTTCGGCTTCATCTTCGGCGGCCCGATGGGAGCCTTGGCGCTGGGCGCCATCGGCTTCGGCGCCTTCGCCGGCATCACCTACCTCAACAACAACCCGATCGAGTAGCCTGGCGCTTGTCCTCGAGGTGCAGGCCCCAGGCCAGGGCGCAGGCGCCTACCGTGATGCAGGAGTCGGCCACGTTGAATACCGGCCAGACCCGGAAATCCAGGAAATCCACCACCGCCCCGTAGGCCAGCCGGTCGTAAAGGTTCCCGAGCGCTCCTCCCACGACCAGGACCGCTCCCCTGTGCGCCCAGCGGTTGTCCGGGTCCCAAGAGCGGCGCGCCCACATCAGGCCGCCGAGCAGGACCAGCGAGAGCACGGCGAGCAGGCCGTTGCTGCCCGCCAGCATGCCCCAGGCGGCCCCCGAGTTCTCGACGTAGCTCAGGTGGAAGAAGGGCGTCACCGGCACCGAGCCCCGCGGCTCGAGCCAGACCTGGGCCCAGACCTTGGTGAGGCGGTCGGCCGCCACGATGGCGGCGACGGCAAAGGCCTCTAGGCGGCGGTCTGTCGCACGCACCGCGCGCAAAGCTCCGGGTCCTCGGGACTGACGTTCACGTCGACGCGCCAGCGCCAGCAGCGCGGGCACTTGGCGCCGGCGGCCTTCTCGACGGCGACGCGCGGCTCGCCGCCGGCCAGCTCGAACTCCGAGACGATGCAGAGCTCGGCCCAGGCCTCAGCACCCATAGCGCCCACGAGCTCCCTCTCGGCGGCGTCGGCCGCGGAGAGCAGGACCTTGGCGGCCAGCGAGGAACCGATGAGCTTCGCGGCCCGGGCCTCCTCGAGCGCCTTGTGAACCCGCTCGCGCAGGGCCAGCACGCGCTCCCAGCGCTCCGAAAGACCCGGCTCCTCCCACGATGGCGGCGCGGGCTCTAGGTCGGCCAGAAACACGCTCTCGGCCAGGCCCGCCCCGGGGTGCTGGCGGCGCGCCTCGGACCAAGCCTCCTCGCAGGTAAATGACAGGATCGGCGCGGCCAGGCCCAGGAGCCGGCGCAAGCTCTCCCACATCACGGTCTGGGCGGCGCGGCGCGCGGGGTCGTCTTTGCGAAGGGTGTAGAGGGCGTCCTTGCGGGCGTCGAGGTAGAACGAGGACAGCGTCAGGTTGCAGAAGTCGAGCAGGAGGGTGGCCGCGCGCCGGAACTCGAAGGCCTCGTAGGCGGCGCGCACCTCCTTGTCCAGGCGCCCCAGGCGCATGAGGACGAAGCGCTCGAGTTCGGGCATCGCCCCGCGCTGGGCGGCGTCGGCCCGCGGGTCGAAGCCGTCGGTGTTGCCGAGCAGGTACTTGAGCGTGTTGCGCAGCTTCCGGTAGGCCTCCGTCGGGCCCTCGAGCAGCTTGGCCGAGAGCCGGACGTCGTCGGAGTAGTCGGCCAGCGCCACCCACAGGCGCAGGACGTCGGCGCCGAGCTTGCCGACCACCTCCTGGGGGGCGACGACGTTGCCGTGCGACTTGTGCATGGCCCGGCCCTTGTCATCGAGCACGAAGCCGTGCGTCAGCACGGCCTTGTAGGGCGCCTTGCCGGTCAGCGCCACGGCCGGCACCAGCGAGCTCTGAAACCAACCGCGGTGCTGGTCGGAGCCCTCGAGGTAGAGGTCGGCCGGGACCTCACCCTCGCCGAGGACGGCCAGCCAAGAGGCGCCCGAGTCGAGCCAGACGTCGAGGATATCGGTCTCGCGCCGGAAGGTCTTCCCGCCGCAGGGGCAGGCCTTCGCGGGCATGAACTCCCAGCGCGCCGCGCCGGGCTCGTCGGCCGCCACCACAGCCTCGGAGGCGGCACTTCCTCGCGATAGCGCTCGGTCGCCGCCCGGGCCGAACGCCACGAGGCGCCCCGGGTCGGCGAACCAGAAGTCCGAGCCGTGCTCGGCCACCCGCCGCTCCACGGCCTCCAGGGCGTCGTCGTCGGCCTGGACCTTGCCGCAGGAGGCGCAGGAGAAGATCGGGATCGGCGTCCCCCATAGGCGCTGGCGCGACAGGCACCAGTCGGGCCGCGAGCCCAGCATCGCCGCGATGCGCTCCTCGCCCTGAGCCGGCACCCAGCGGGTCTTCTTGACGGCCTCGAGGAGGCACTCTCGGATGTCGCCGCTCACGCGCAGGAACCACTGCTCGGTGGCGCGGAAGGCGATGGGGTTCTTGCAGCGCCAGCAGTGCTGGTAGTTGTGCGAGATGTCGCCGCTGGCCAGGAGACGCCCAGACTCCGTCAGGAGGGCGCGGACCAGGTCGTTGCCCGAGGGCTCGCCCTCCTTGCCCTTGGCGAAGATGTGCACCCCGGTGAACGGCGCGGGCAGCTCGGCCGTGTAGCGCCCGGCGCCGTCGACCGGGCAGGCGATGTCGAGCTTCTCGCGCACGGCGGTCAGATAGTCGTCGGCCCCGTGGCCCGGAGCGGTGTGGACGACGCCCGTGCCGTCCTCGGCGGTGACGTAGTCGGCGAGCACGGCGCGCGAACGCAGCCAGGGGAAGCCCGGGCGGTCGCCGAAGGGGGTCTGGCAGACCAACCCGCTTTCGACGAGCTGGGCGCCCTTCCACGTCCCCAGGACGGAGGCCGCCTTGCCCAGCGCCTTGCCCACGGCCTCGAGGCGGGCCTGGGCGACGACGAGTCGGCGGCCCTCGAAGTCGGCCAGGACGTAGTCGAGGCCGGGATGGAAAGCCACGGCCTGGTTGGCCGGCAGGGTCCATGGCGTCGTCGTCCAGACCAGCACCGAGGCGCCGGAGAGCTCCTTGAGCGCGGACTCGAGGACCGGCAGGGCCACATAGACCGAGGGGCTGGTCTTCGGCTTGTACTCGACCTCGGCCTCGGCCAGGGCGGTCTCGCAGGTCACGCACCAGGAGACGGTCTTGCGGCCGCGGTAGATGTAGCCGGCCTTGTAGAGCAGGCGGAAGGCCTTGAGCACGGCCGACTCGTAGCCGCGCGACATGGTCTTGTAGGGGCGGGCCCAATCGGCGAAGACGCCCAAGCGGCGGAACTCCGTGATGTGGAGCTGGATGAAGTTCTCGGCGAAGGCGGCGGCCTCCTGCCGGAAGGCCACCGCGTCGGCCACCATGCGCTTGGACATCTTCTTCTCTTTGAGCAGCGCGTACTCGATCGGCAAGCCGTGGCAGTCCCAGCCGGGGACCAACGGGGCGCGGAAGCCCATCAGGGCGCGCGACTTGACCACCGCGTCCTTGAGCACCTTGTTGAGGGCGTGGCCGATGTGGATGTGGCCGTTGGCGTAGGGCGGCCCGTCGTGGAGGACGTAGGCGGGGCGGCCCTTGGCGCGCTCCTGCATGCGCTCGTAGACCCCCAGGCGGTCCCAAAGCTCGAGGATCTGAGGCTCGCGCTTGGCCAGGTCCCCGCGCATCGGGAACTCGGTCTGCGGGAGCTGGACCGTCGACGAGTAGCGGCTCTTGGGTTCCTGCCCGGTGGCCATTGGGACGGGATTCTACAAATTTACGCCGCGGTGTCCGATTCGTCCAATACGCGCCCGAGATTCCCGTCTATCCTTGAGGCATGAGAAGGTTCCTCCTGCTCGCCGCTCTGGCGCTCCTGGAGCCTTCGGCCGCCCGTGCCGAGTCGGATTGCGGCATCGCGGCCTTTTTCGAGGACCTGGGGATGGGCCCGAAGATCGACTACGCCCGATTCCACCGCAACCCGTTCGGCGGCGGATTCGTGAACCGCCCCTTGGAGCTCTTCGAGGTGAAGGAAGGAACCCCGGCCTGGGTGACGCTCGGCTACGCCGAGCCCGTCGAGCCCGAACCCTGGCCCACCGACCGCGCCTGCACGGTCAGCGACTTGGGCCGCGAGCTCTACGCGATGCTCCGGAAGCTCAGCCCGGGTCAGCGCAAGGTCCTCAAGGCGCGGCTGGGCGGGGCCCAGCCCAACGACCGCGAGCTGCGCGAGGCGGCGCGCATCCTCCATCAATACGTGCTTCCGATGGACAACAACCACACCGCCGCGGGCGGCACCCACGCCCAGCTCTTTCCCGACGACCGGGACTCGCTCTTGGCCGAGGCCCAAAAAGCCTTGGCCCGGATTCCCGAAAGGGAGGACGCGAACGCCGCAGGCGGCGGGGGCGGCGGGGCGCCGCCTCCGCCGCCGCCTCCCGCCCACACCACCGAGGACGTCCTGCGCATGGCCAAGTCGCGGGCCCAGCTCCAGCAGGGCCTCATCGCCGGCCGGCGCATGCTCGGCGGCCTCCTCGACGCCGGCCAGGGCGCGGTCGAACAGCAGGCCGCCGCCCGGCGCGCCGCCGGAGGCAACGAAGAGGAGCTGCGCCGGCTAGAGGGCAGCGCGAAGTTCCTGGGCTGGCTCAACGGCCCGGCGACCAAGCAGGCCCTGCGCGCCGACCCCGCCCAGGCCCGCGAGCTCGAGCTCGTGGTGGCCGCCATCGACGACCTCACCGTGCCCGGCGCCGCCGGCACCCACCGCCAGGAGGCCCTCCTTCCGCTGGTCCGCTTCATCCACGAGAGCCAGCTCGACGAAGCCCAATGGACGGCGCTCATCGACCGGTTCCCGATGGGCGGGAGCATCAACCGCATGGGCTGGGCCAAGCTATGGCGCATGGGCATCACCGGCCGGCTGCCGGACGGCACCGCCCTCGAGGTCGGCGTGATCGGCAGCGGCGTCGACGACAAGCACCCGCTCCTGGCCGGCCGGGTGATCCATGCCGGCAACTCTTCCCAGGAGCGCCGCCCGGGCCCCGGGGGAAAGCCGGTAGCCATGGCAGACGGCGACCACGAGACCGCGGTAGGCTCGGTCGTCGTCGCCGCCATGCCTGAGTCCCGCCTGCGCTCGTACAAGAACCTGCCCGACGACGAGGCCAACCTGCCCCCCTGGCGCGACGTCTCACCGGACTGGGTCTATACGCACAACCTGGCCCGCTCGATAGCCGCCGCGCGCCGCGACGGCGTGGCGGCCGTCAACCTGAGCCAGCGGACGGAGATCGAATGGGGCGTGCCGCTCCGGGAGCCGCTTCAGGACGCCGTGGCGGCCTCGCACAAGGCCGGAGTCCCGGTCGTCGCGGCCTCCGGCAACGAGGGCCCCGGGACCCTGTCCGCTCCCGCCGCCTTCGCCTTCTCGGTGGGAGCCGTCGACGCCAACGACATCCCCGCCCGCTTCTCGAGCGAGGGCGATTCCATCGACGCCCTGCCGACCGGCGGCGTGCGGCTGCGGACGGTCCCCGAGCTCATGGCCTTCGGCGAGCAGGTGCCCATGGCGGCCCGCGACCCGAGCCGCCGGTACGCCGACCCGGCCAACCTCTATGCCCCCTCCAACGGCACCTCGTACGCCGCGCCGTGGGTCAGCGCGGCGATGACGGCCCTCGAGCAGGTCGCCCGCCAGCGCGGCGTCAAGGTCAGCGTCGACGAGAAGATGGAGATCCTGCGCTCGACGGGCAAGCCCGTCGACACCCCCCTGCACCCGCTGGGCATCCCCAGCCTCGACCCCGTGGCCGCGGTCAACGAGCTCCAACGGCGGCTGGACGCCCGGGGTCCGAAGGCGCCGGCGCCCGAGCCGGCCGCCGGAGTCTTCGACCCGGCCAGGCTCACCGCCTGGGTCGTCGACACCCTCCGCGGCAAGAATTAAGTTAAGGGACACTCCCTGAATTTAATTCTCGATTGACAGGGGGCGGGAACCCTGTTATATGGAGTAGATGCAATCCGTCGTCGCCGCCTTGAGGGCCAGGGAAGGCGTCCGCCCGGTCTGGACCAAGGCCTCCGACCCCGCGGCTTGGCCGCGCTTCATCGAGGCGTTCGCGGGCTACGGCGCCAATAAGTTCCGCGGCGAGGTGGTGGCCGGCCCGCAAGAGCCCGCCGGGATGGGCACCGAGCTGGCGATCGGACGCGGCGCCAAAGGCGCTCCCTTCATGCGCGCCCGGGTGGCCTGGTGGGACCCGCCGCGCGGCTTCACCCTGACGGCCTCCTCCGGCGGCTGGCTGAGCGCCTATCACGCCACCTTCACCCTCAAGCTCTCCGAGCTCAACGAGGACCTGACCTCGCTCGAGCTGACGATGAAGGTCGTGTTCATGAACCGCTTCGTCGAGCTGACGAGCCTCCTTCTGCCGGTGGCCTTCCTTTACCGGAGGCGCCTGGCCAAAGCGCTGAGGCTGCTCGCAGGCTGATGACCGCCTTCTCGGCATGGTCGCGCCTGGTGCGCCGCCTGCCAGGGCCGGCCGCCCGGTTCCTCCTCGAGCGGATCATGGTGCGCGGGCTCATGCTCGGCTGGCCGCCGAACCGCCGCGCGGCGCGCGGCAACCTGCGCCGCGTGCTGGCCCACGCGGGGCGCTCCTGCCGGGACGACGACGTCGACCCCCTGCTCGACGAGAGCCTGAGGCTGTTCGCGCGCTTCCTCCTCCTCATGGCCGCGCATCCCGTCGAGGTCGAGGCGGCCCGCCGCACGCTCGACTTCCCGATGATGGAGCGGCTCAAAAGCCTGGGCGCCGAGAAGCGCGGCGTCATCATCGCCACGCCGAACTACGGGCTGGTGGCCCACTTCCTCTGGGCGCTGGTCGAGGGCGGCGTCCCGCTGAGCCTGCCGATCCTCAACCGCGAGTTCTTGGCTCACTTCCCCCCCGGGATATACTCGGCCATCAAGACCGTGGGCGCCTCGGCCACCGCCGCCTTGGAGGCGCTGGAACGCGGCGAGATCGTGGCGACGATCTCGGACATCAACTTCCTGCCGCGCCGCATCACGACGGACTTCTTCGGCGCGCCGGCCCCGATCGGCTATGCCCCGGCGCGCCTGGCTCTGTCTTCCGGCGCCCCCATCCTCCCGGTCTACGCCACGGCCAACGGCGACCGCGGCGTCGTCGAGTGCGACGAGCCGATCCGGCCCCAGGGCAAGACGCTGACCGAACTCCACGCCGCGGTGGCGGCCTCGATGCAGCGCTTCATCGCCCGCCGGCCGGGCCAATGGATGGTCTACGAGGATTTCTGGGACCTGCGCGCTATGGACCGGAAGTACTCCCTGGCGCGCCGCCTGGCGCGCTGGTCCTGACGGCCGACCTCGCCGTCCTACTGCCTGATGTCCTGGCCGCGCTGCGCTTCGCGATTGATGACCGGCCCGGCCTTCTGCGCCGCGCCCTTGATCATCTCGCCGGCGGCGTTCATCCCGCCCTCGAGCGTGTAGTCCGAATCGAGCTCGGTCTGGACGTCCTCGCGGACGGTGTTGCGGCCGTTGACCTGCGGCGGGGTGCTGTTGCAGTTGTCGGCCTTGGTGCCGCCGTTCTGCGCCTGGTTCGCGCAGTCATCGACGATCGCCCCCTGGTCCTCTTGGCCGTACTGCTCGTCGATGTTCTTGCCTTGGTTCTGGGCCGATTTGGCCTGGCTGGCCGACATCGCCAGCATCATCGTGCCCAGGGCGATCAACGACATGCCCGCGGCGACCAGCGCTATGCCGATCGGGAAGGTCGTATGGTTGCCCATCAAGGCGCGGCCGACCGCCACGAGCCCGACGCCGATGGCGATCATCATCATGCCCAGGACCTTGAGCATGGCCGAGTTGTTGTCCATCGCCTTGGCGTTGTCGATCTGGGACTGATAGGGGGTGATGTTCGTGCCGGGCGGGAGGTCCGGGACGCCGACGTCCGGGGCCCCGCTCCCGCTGGGCGCGACGATGCCGTCGCCGATGCCGGCGGCGAGCTCGCCGCCGATGGTCTTGCCCTGGTCGAAGGCGTCGGCCGCGAACGTCCTGGCGTCTCCGAGGCTCCCCGCCGTGCTGCCGGACTTGGAGAGGGCCTTGGCCAGCTTGAGCTGGCCGGAGGCGCGCGAGGAGCGGCCGCGCATGTTGAGCCGGCTGGCCGCGAGCTGGCGCTTGGCGCGCGTGAGGCTGCCGATCCGGCCCGCCGGGGTGCCCTTGGGACTGAAGGTCTTCTTCAACGCGAAACCCGAGGCGTCCTTGATCTTGGGGGCTCCGCCATGGAGCTGGCCGACGTCGCCGGTCAGCTTCTTGATGAAACCGTCGCGGTTGAGGCCGCCTTTCACCATCTCCGCGACGTCGGGCATCTCGAAGCTCGGGATCTCGGGCTTCGGGGCCTCCACCGGGGTGCCGGCTTCGGCCCCCGCGGCGTCCTTGACCGGCTCCGTCTCCTTGGGCTTGTTGGCGTCCCAGAGGATCTCGCCGTTGTTGGCGCTGGTGAGATAGCCCAAGGAACGGTCCTTCGGCGCGTCGATGACGATGCCCGAGGCGCCGGCCCCGCTCATCGACGGGAAGCCGACGGTGTCGAGGCCTCTCGCCCCCCAACCGCCCATGAGTCGGCCGCCGGCCGCCAGCATCAGGCCGCCCCAGGCCAGCATGCCGCCGAGGACGAGCCACTTGCCCACCGCGCCCGCGAACATCCCGCCGAGGAAGGTGCTCGGGCCGCCCAGGGCGTTAGACAGGCCCGCCGAGATCCGGCCGAGGAAACCGCCGCGCAGCGACGCCGAGGCGCCCAGCCGCGCCACGCCCTGTCCGCCGATGATGCCCGGGGCGCTGCCGCTCGAGCCCGCGTACCACGGGACGCCGGCGCCCTTCTTCTCCTCCTCCTTCTCCTTGAGGGTCGGGATCTCGGGCGGCAAAGTGGAGAGCGAACGCGGCGGCTCGGGGACGGCCTTGGGCTCGGTCTCGAAGCGGCGCCGTCGGCGTTGTTCCTTCATCTCCCCAGTGTGGGGGTCTTTTGGGCCCGCAGCAAGGGCCGAAGGACCTAGGCCTTAAGACCTACTTGCCGCCGGCCGGCGCCTATTCTATAATGCCGCCATGCTGACTTTCATCGCGGTCTGTCTCGGCCTCCTGACGGCGGCCCATGTCGTCGGGGCGGTGTTCCTCGTCATCGCCCTCTTGCAGGTTCGCCTGGCGGCCGAGGCCGTCGAGGTCGTCGCCTACCAGGCGCAGGACCAGGTGGCGCGCCTCGGAGAGCTCACGCGGAAGGTCGAAGGCGTGGCCGGCACGCTGGGCTCGGGCTGGATGAAGGTCGGGACGGCGGCGCTCGGCATGGCCGCCGCGGTCTGGGGCGCGCGTCGGAGCCGGAACTAGTTTCTCTGGAGGCCATCATGTCGAACAACAGCAGCGGCGACAGCATCCTGGCGTTCTTGGTCGGCGGCATCATCGGAGGCGCGCTCGGCGTCCTGCTGGCGCCGCGCAAGGGCTCCGATACCCGTGAGGCGATCACCGACTGGCTCGAGGAGCGGCGCGACAAGACCAAGGAGTTCGTCCGCGAGGAGCGCGACACCCTGTCCCACAAGAAGGAGCAGATCGAGGCCGCCTGGGAAGCCGGGAAGAAGGCCTATCGTGAAACCGGCACTTAGTGGACAGTCCGCTAGCGTTCCTGCGGCGCTACTTCCGGGATAAGAGCTTCTCGTCGCGCCGCGAGTTCCTAAAGGACCTGCCGCTATGCGAGGGCCTCAGCGAGCGCGAGCTCGGCTATTTCCAGCTCTCGTTCCACAACCGCGTCTACAACGAGGGCGAGACCTTGTTCCTCGAGGGCGACATCGGGCGCGCGCTGTTCGTCCTTGAGTCGGGAAAGGTGGAGCTGACCAAGCACGGTCCCGACGGCGCGCCCCAGCGCATCGCCGAGCTCGGGCCCGGGGCGCTGTTCGGGGAGATGGCGCTGCTCGAGCAGCTTCCGCGCTCGGCCTCGGCGGTGGCCCTCGAGACCTCCACCCTGCTCCTGCTCTACCGCTCCAAGCTCGACGACATCCTGCACTACCACCCGCGCATCGGCGTGGCGGTCATGCGCCACCTGGCCCGCCTGCTCTCGGCCCGCCTGCGCCGGGTCTCGAACCAGACCGCGGTCTCCGCGATCCCTTGAGCATGGCGCGCCGAACGCCCCGGCCTCCGTGGTGGACGATGATCGTCTTCGCGGGCGCGGCCTGGGCGCTTTACCAGATCCACGACGCCCTGGTGCCGTTCATGCTCAGCTTCGCCCTGGCCTACCTCCTCAACCCGCTCGTCCACTACTGCGAGGTGCGGGGCATGCGGCGCGAGCAGGTCGTGCTGGGCATCTACCTGCTCGTGGCCGCCGTCATCACGCTGACCGCCAACTGGGTCCTGCCGGCCGCCACCCGCGAGTTCGCCCTGCTCGAGGGCAAGGTCCCTGGCTACATCACGCGCGCCAAGGACCTGGTCGGCTCGATACAATACGCGGCGGCTCACCGCCTGCCGTTCGGCAGCAGCCTAGTCGAGTCCTGGAACATGAAGCTCTACGAGCCCCTGATGGAGCAGCTCCCGCTCATCCCTCAGTACGTGATGGGGCTGGTCCCGTTGTTTTCGCTCTTGTTCCTCGTCCCCTTCATCACATTCTTCCTCCTGCTCGACTCCCCCACCCTCCTCCAGCAGGCCATCCAGGTGCTCCCGAGCCGCTACGTCGAGCAGGCCCTGCACGTGCTAAGCGAGATCGACACGGCCCTCGGCAACTACATCCGCGGAGTCCTCATCATCTCGGGGACCATCGCGGCCGCCAGCTGGATCGGATTGTCGGCGCTGGGGGTCAACTACCCGGTGGCCATCGCCACGCTGGCCGGCCTCTCCAGCCTGGTCCCTTATCTCGGAGCCGCGATAGGGCTGGTGGTCGGCGGCCTGGTGGCCTTCTTCCAGTTCCAGAACGTGACGATGCCGCTCAAGGTCGCGGCGCTCTTCATCGGCATCCGCCTCGCCGACGAGGCGCTGGTCCAGCCGGTGGTGGCGAAGCATTCGGTGCACCTGCACCCGCTGCTCTTCCTGCTCTCGCTGATGGTGGGCGGCAAGCTCTTCGGCTTCGTGGGCCTGCTCTTCGCGGTCCCGGCCGCCTGCGTCCTCAAGGCGCTCTTGATGGTGAGCTGGGACTGGTACGTCAGCGAGGCGCAGACGGCGCCGCCGCAGGCGGTCGCCGGCGTCGAGATCCCCTACCTGTAATCAGTCCGGCTTCAGGTAGGCCGCAAGCCGTTTTTTTATGTCCGGCGGCAGCCGAGCCGGCTTCCAGTTCCCGTCGAGCACCGCGTGGCGCGTGAAGCCGCGCGCCACCAGCCGGCCACCCTCGTCGGCGTTGAGGACCTCGTTCTGGAAGCAGACGCTGGCCGGCCCCAGCCAGGACAGCCAGGTGCGCACGCGCAGCAGGTCGTCGTAGCGGCAGGGCGCCAGGTACTGCGCGCGGCACTCGACGGCCGGCAGGAAGATCCGCCGCTCCAGCTCGAGGTCGCGGTAGCGCACGCCGAGCATGCGTATGAACTCGGTGCGCCCCAGCTCGAAGTAGCGCAGGAAATTCGCGTAGTAGACGATGCCCAACCGGTCGGTGTCGGCGTAGGGCACGCGCAGCTCGAGGCGGTGCACCGAACCCTCGAACCCCGCGGCGGCCGGCGCCGCCGACGGCGGCGACGGGGCCGGCAGCGGCTGAGGGGAGAACGGGGCCGGACCGGCGGCCGGCGGCGGGGCGGAGACGAAGGCCGAGGGCTGTCCCGGGATCAGGGCCGGCAGAGGCGTCGAGTTGGTGATCGGCTTCGGCGTCGGCAGCACGCCGGGCAGCGGCGTCGCCCCGGGCTGCTTGGGGAGCGGCGGCAGGCCGCCGCCCAGGCCGGCGAAATCGGCGCCCGCGGGCGGGGCCGCCGGCAGGCCGAGCGTCACCGGGCGGGACTTCGACGACAGCGGCCCGCCCCCCCCGCCCAGGATCTTATCGAGCACCTTGCGCAACTGGCTGACCGAGATCGGCTTCTTGAGGAAATAGGTGTTGGGGGTCGAGCGGATGACCTTCTTGACCTCGTCGACCGTCGCCCCGGTCAGGAAGATGATCGGGGTCTGGGCCGTCACCGAGGAAGAGCGCAGGCGCTCGTAGACGCCCGCCCCGCCGCCCGCCGGCATGTTGAAGTCGAGCATCACGGCATCGGGTCTGCCCTGATGGGCCTGCAGGACGCCCTGCAGGCCGTCGAACGCGGCCGCCACCCGGAAGCCCAGGGTCTCCAAGCCTTCCTTGATGGCGGCCACCAAGGTCTGGTCGTCATCGATGATCAGGATGCTCTTTTCCGCCATCGGGATAACTATGCTGGGATTCTCAGGATTTGTCCAGTCCCCCCATGCTATCCTCTACCCTAAGCCGATGCCGCTGTGCTCCCTACTGGTCCTGTTGATCGGCGGCGCGGCGTTTGCCGGCACCCACGCGGACTCGGCGCGGCGGCTCCCCGCGTTCGAGGGACGCCTCAGCTTCGCCGTGCCTGAAGGCGTCGTCGACGAGACCCCGGACGAGAACCGGAGGGACCTGCTCAGTCTCAGGACGCCGCTGGGACGGCTCGACATCCATCCGGCGGTGTCCAGAGACCTGCGCACGCTGGTGGAAAACGAGAAGAGCCTGCGCCTGAAGCGGTCGGCCTGCATGGAGGGGGTCTTCACGGCCCCGCGCGCGCTGTCCAACGACTGGCCTGCCGTCGAAGCCCAGCTGGTCTGCGGGGTGACGCCCTCAGGAGAGCCATTTCCGCACAGCATCCTGGCATTCGCCGCCGGAGGGGCTCATTATGTGGGGATCGGGATAGGCGTCGACCGAAAACAGGCCGCCGCCATCGTCGGCACGGGCCGGCTCGGCGGGGAAGCCGAGGTGACATGGCTGAAGGCCTTCGATGACAGGGTCGAATTCCCGCTGACGGCCGGAGTCGTCTCCGACGTGACGCCGGACTCCGAGCGCGCCCGCGGGCTGCGCCTGAAGGCTGCGCCGGGCGTCTTCTCCATCAGCTATATAGGGAAGGCCGTGCGCGGCGCGAACCCGGCGCGCATCGCGGAAGGCCAGCTCCAGCTGCTTCGCCGCGCGGGGGCCGTCGAGGTGAGGTCTTCCAAATCGACGCGGCTGGAAAACGGCTGGCAGGCCCATGAAATCGTACTCTTGTCCAAGACGTCCCCGACGGACAAGGCCCCTACCCTACAGACCCTCATCGCCTTCGACGCGGGCGGCATCCTCTGCTCGGCCCTCATCCTGGGCGACGATACCCGCCCGGCGATGCTCGTGATCGAACGCGGACGCATCCCCCGCTGAGCGTTCACAAAAAGCACGCAACGATACTCAATGGAATCTACTTCCCGCTAGGCCTACTCCCCCCCCACCCTTAGTCCCAGGGGCCCCGTGGGTCGAAAGAAATCCATTTCGTGGGCCCTAGGCTCCTCTCTGAATTCCCTGGTTTTCCCTATAAATAGGCCTAGGGGACATTGATTCCGGTCAATGTCATCGATCAAGGGAGACGCTATGATTAATCGCTCCGAACGCAGTGCTTTCACGTCGGCAGCGGCGACCATTACGGCCGCCGCCCTGCTCGTGACGGCGCCGGGCCCGCTGGCCACCAGGGCCTACGCCCAGATGGTCTCCGGGGCCGCCGCCTCGGGCCGTTCCGCCGGAGTCAACGTCGTGGCCCCCCAGAGCGTCGCCGTCCCTTCGGCCTCCCCGCTCTCGAGCCCCGCCGCCTCCCTCGGCACTCCCTCCCTGAGCCTGCCCTCCGCCATCCCGACCGTCAGCCCCGCCGCCCGTGCAGCCGCCGCCTCCGCCATCGCCCCCCAGGCCGCTCCCATAGCCTCGGAGGCGGCGCATCCTCGCGATGGCGCTCGGTCGGCCGCCCCTCATGCCGCCGCGCCGACTTCCCGCCCCGCCGCCGCGATCGCGGCCGAGACTCCCGCGCCCCGGCCGGCCGCCTCCAGCCGCGGCCTCAGGAACCTCGTCTCGCGCATCCTCGCCAACCGCCCCGGCGCCGCTCCCCAGGGCGAACGCGCCGCCGCCTCGCTCAACGCCGTCTTCGACGCGAACTCCCGCAAAGCGTCCCCGGAAGGCGCCACGGCCGTCCAGGGCCGCGCCGGCCGCGTCATCAACAGCCTCAAGCCCGCCGCCGCGATCTCGGCCGTCAACGAATGCGCGGGCGGCTCCTGCGGCGTCCCCACCCCCGGCGCTCACAAGGAAGAAGGCGTCCCGGACTCGATCTGGAACAAGCCGCTGGTCCGCTACGGCGCGCCGATCGCCATCCTCGGCGCCACCGCCCTGATCTTCCAGGCCAGCCTGATCCCGGCCGCCGTCATCTCCGGCGCGCTGATGTTCTCGATCCTGGCCCACGAGTCGGCCCACATCCTCGGCCTGCGCATCTGGGGCGACCCCTCTCCTAAAGAGGCCGGGCGCGACGACATAAACCCCTTCGCGCACATCGACGTCTTCGGCACGCTCCTGCTTCCCGCCGTCAGCCTGGCGGTCTCGCAGGCCGTCCTGGGCTTCCCGGTCCTCTTCGGCTGGGCCAAGCCCGTCCCGGTCGACTTCAACAATCTCAAGGACGTCCAGCACGACGCGGCCAAGGTGGCGGCGCTGGGGCCGCTGATGAACTTGGGCCTAGCCGGGCTGGCCTTCGGCGCGCTCTGGGCCCTGCCGGCCCTGGGGCTCATGTCGGCGGCCGGCACCGGGGCGCTCATCCTCTCGACTCTCTGGAAGATGAACCTGGCGCTGACCCTCTTCAACCTCCTGCCCCTGCCCTGGCTCGACGGCGGCAAGCTGCTGGTAGCGATGTTCTCGAAGAGCGCCTACGCGCGCTGGACGGCCAACCCCAACCTCCCCGAGGGGTACCAGGGGATCTTCCGGCGCATCTACGAGGGCCCGGCCTATCTGCTCTCGCGCTTCAACATCAAGTCGCTCGACCAGGTCAACACCATAACCCGCGTGGCCACCCTGGCCGCCCTGGGCGCGTTCTACGCGCTGGTCTTCACGACGATGCAGTTCCCCCTGCTCTTCCTCGCCCTGCCCTGCTCCTACGACTACTGGTGCATCCGCGAGAAGGTCCGCTCCGAGGAGGCCGTCGAGGAGATGATGGACCTCATGAGCCAATGGGGCGCGGCCCTGGTGCAGATCGCCGAGGACCACGACGCCGAGAGCGAGGTCTCGTCCTACGAGGCCGAGCACGCGATGAAGAACGCCGTCGACCAGCTCCTCGAGGACCTGATGGCCAAGGAGGAGTTCCAGGCCCTCTCCGACGAGGAGAAGATCGCCGAGTTCATGCGCGTCTACCCGGACATGGCCGTCAAGTTCCTCAAGGAGAAGGTCTTCACGCAGGACTCCGAGGAGAAGATCCGCGAGATCCTGGCCGACCCGCGCAACGAGAACTACATGGCGCGGCTCCAGAAGTGGCTCGCCGACCACAAGGTCTTCGAGAAGATGCACAGCCCGCACGCCAAGAAGAAGCTCAAGGACTCCATGAAGGAGGCCGACGAGAAGCGCGCCCGCGGCGCCGGCGGCTCGGGGATGGCGGCGTTCGCCCCGCTGGGCCTGCTCGCGCTGGCCGCCGGCATCCCGGGCTTCGAGCTCATGGGGGCCGCGCCCGAGATCATGATCTCGCTGGCCGCGGCCCTGGGCCTGGGGGCTATGCTCGGCACGGTCGGGGACTCCGCCGCCTCCGACGCCGCGGAGGACGCGGCGCGGGCCAAGGTCCGCTCCGACAGCTCGGCGGACGCCGGCCGTATCTCGGTCACGTTCGCCGACGCGACCAGCCGCGAGCAGGCCGACACGATCGCCGCCGCCATGGGCGGCGAGGTCACCGCGCACAGCCGCGGCATGGCGCCGCCCGAGTTCCGCGCCTCGGTCCCCGTCGCGGACGCCGAGGACGCCAGGCGCAAGGTCATGGTCCTGGCGCGACGCTCCGAGGTCGAGCGGGTCGACGTCCACCCCACCGCCTACTTCCTGACGGCCGCCGAGGTCGTCGAGGCCGCCGCCCCCGCGGCGCGCGCCAAGCTCGTCTCGGCCAACCTCCCGGCCCCGGTCGGCTCCGAGGGCGTGAACTTCTACGCGGACTTCGCCTCCGGCCAGAGCGAAGCCCAGGTCCGCGAGGCCCTGGCGGCCGCCGCCCCCGCCGCGGCCGTCGAGACGAAGCTCAGGATGCACGGCATGACCACCTACGTCACGGCCGTCGTCAACGCCCCCGACGCCGTCACGGCGGCGCGCTTCGCCCTCGCCGCCGCCGCCTCCGAGACCGTCACGAAGGTCGTCGTCGAGCCGACCACCGCCCGGGTCCTCAACATCGGCAAGGCCGTCGCCGCCGCCCCCGCCGCCCCGACGGCGAAGTGGACCCAGAACGGCACGATGTCCTCGGAGCTCGAGTTCTGGATCAACGTCGGTACCCCGCAGGATAATCCCACGCTCGCCGACCAGCAGGCGTTCATGGCGCGCCACAACATCTACAACGGCGCCGACAACCTGGTCCAGTCCTACGAATGGATCAACGGCTACCGGCTCAAGGTCGTCGCCAACGACTGGGCCCAGGCCGAGCGCATCATCCGCGAGGCCAATACCGATCCCGCGGTGACCTCGATCTCGGTTCACCCCGAGGTCGTCGGCCGGCTGGACCTGTCTGCGGCCGTGGACGCCACCGAGGCCGCCGCCCAGCAGCCGCCCCCCGCCTTCGAAAAGATCAGCTCCGAGGCGGACTGGGACGAGGCCGGGAAGATCGAGGTGATCGTCACCTCCCTGGCCTCCGATGAGAAGGTGGCTGAGATCGCCGCCGCGCTGGGCGGTACGATCGGCTTCTCCCGGCCCTACAACATCACGGTCAACGCCGCGGACGCCTCCGCCGCCGCGGCCAAGGCCGTCGAGGCCTCGCGCCAGCCCGACGTGATGATGATCAAGGTCCATCCGCGGGCGTCCCGCGAGGTGCGCGCCCAGTTCGCCGCCCCGCTGCCGTCTAAGGCGCAGGAAGACCCGGCCATGACCGAGCGCAAGACGGTGCGCCTCGAGCTCAAGGAGGGGACCAAGCCCTCCGCGGTCAAGGAATTCGTCGACATGCACGTCCGCAGCCGCGCGCTGCGCTACAAGATCGAGGCCGGCGCGATCACCCTCGTCCTGCGCGAGATGCGCTACGGCGCGGCCCTGGCCTCGGCCGTGCAAGGCAACGAGCACCTGGCGACGATGAAGCTCAGCCCCGCCGGGATGCAGGCGCTCGAGGAGTACCGCGGCAACGACCCCGACGCCTTCGACCACAGCATCGCCAACGACGCCACGCACAGCGAGCAGGCCGGGGCCGACGAGGCCCGCGGCGTCCTGCTCCAGGCCCGCGAGGGCGCCGGGCTCGACGCGGTCAAGGCCTGGGCCGAGGGCCTGCGCTTGAAGCTCGTCGAGGCCGACTACCGCGGCATGACGGGCCTGCACCTCTTCGAGGCCGCCGAGTCGGATGACCCCGCCTGGTCGATCGACGCGGCCGCCTCGGCCGTCACCGCCGAGGCCCCGGTCTCCTCGCTGCGGCCGCTGGCCGAGCGGCCCGCCGCGGAGGCTCCCGCCGCCGCCGACGCTCCCGCCGAGACCCCCGCCCAGCTGGAGGCCCGCCGGCGCGACGCTCAAGCCGCTTGGCTCAACTTCCTGCAGACCCAGGTGCTCATCGACGGCAAGAGCACGCTCAACCCCAAGGCGGTCGGGCTGATCTCGACTTTCCTCAAGCCGGTCGTCCCCCCCGCCGGCCAGAAGCGCCACCCGGTCATCGGCCGCGTCAAGGAGACCAAGCGGGTCATCCCGATCCTCACCGCCCCGCGCGGCATGATCAACAGCGTCATGCTCGTCGGCCCGGCCGGCACCGGCAAGACCGCCGTGTTCGAGGGCCTGGCCCAGCTCATCGAGGACTCGGTCAACCAGGACTCCGGGAAGCTCGAGGGTTCCGACGGCTCGGCCTGGCTCGACATCCGCCGCCTGCGCGGCCGCTGGTTCGTCAACCTCGACATCGACCGCCTGCTGGCCGAGGACGAGCCGATCAAGGTCCTGCTCTCCCTCCTCGACCTCCTGCCGCAGCTCAACGACGCCGACTCCCGCAAGGGCAACCGCGTCATCCTGCTCATGGACGAGACCCAGAAGCTGCGGATGGACCCCCAGGGCGTGAAGATCATGAACGCCCTCAAGGGGCCGATCCGCGACGGCGTCATCTCCGTGGCCGGCACGACCACCGAGAAGGAGTGGAAGGAGTACTTCGACTCCGACGACGCCCTCAAGTCGCGCTTCGAGAAGATCGACATCGACGAGCCGACCGTGGAGGAGACGCAGCAGATGCTCCACGGCGCCAAGTCGTACTACGAGTGGAAGCACGAGGCGGACATCTCCGACGAGGCGCTCGACGCCGCGGCCAAGCTCTCCGACCAGTTCGACAAGGAGACCCACAACCCGCGCAAGTCGGTCAAGCTCGTCGAGCAGACCGCCGAGCTGGCCCGCCCCGACAACCTGCGGGCCGCCCTGGCGCTCGAGCTGCGCGAAGGCTGGCGCCAGCTCGGCGTGGCCGTGACGGCCGCCGCCAAGGAGCTGGCCAAGAAGGGCATCGCCTCGGCGATCGCCCTGCCGATGGAGGCCTACAACAAGATCGCCGTGCTGGTCGACGCCATCGCCAACGGCTACGCGGCGCAGGCCGAGGTCAAGGACGGCCGCGGCCAGATCGACGTCGACCTCATCAAGAAGGTCCTGGCCGAGAAGACCGGCATCTCCGCCGGCCAGCTCACCCTCGGCGAGGAGGACGCCTCCCGCTACGTGAACATGGAGGCCGAGGTCGAGAAGAAGGTCGTCAACCAGGGCCGCGCCATCCGCGCCCTGGCCAACGCCATCCGCCGCAACAAGTCCGGCCTCTCAAACCCTCACAAGCCGATGGGCAAGTTCCTCTTCGTCGGCCCCACCGGCACCGGCAAGACCCACCTGGTAAAGGAGCTGGCCCGCTTCCTCTTCAAGGACCCCGAGGCCTACGTGCGCTTCGACATGTCCGAGTTCATGGAGGAGCACACCTACATGCGCCTCGTCGGCGCCCCGCCGAGCTACGTCGGCTACGGCGCGGGCGGCCAGCTCACCGAGGCGGTGCGCAAGCGCCCCTACACCGTCATCCTGTTCGATGAGGTCGAGAAGGCCCACCCGAAGGTCTGGGACGTCTTCCTGCAGATCCTCGACGACGGCCGCCTGACCGACTCCGAAGGCCGCACGGTGGACTTCAAGAACACCGTCATCATCATGACCTCCAACGTCGGCATGGGCGCGGTCGACTCCCAGAAGTACGAGCGCATGCTCCAGGAGAAGTGGGAGCAGATCAAGCGGCTGGACACCGCCCAAGACCCCGCCGCGGTGGCGGCGGCCGTCGAGAAGGGTCTGGCCTCGCTGCGCAAGAGCCAGGAGCTCGCCCTCGATGAGCTGCGCTCCAGGAATGATAAGGCGATCGCCGCCCTTGAGAGCAAGGCCGAGGACCTCACGGACCTCGCGCAGATCTCGGCTGTCGCCAACAAGCTCCAGGGCCTGCGCGCCGAGGCTGACCGGGCCCTAAAGGCCGCCGCCGCCGAGCAGGCCAAGGCCGTAGAGTCCAAGCGCGGCGAGATCCAGGCCCGCTACGGAATCAACGGGGACATCGACGCCCGCCGCGCCCAGTTGGCCAAGGACGTCGAAGAGATCGAGAAGGCCTGGGACGCCGAGATCGCCCTGGCCATCCAGGAAGGCGTGATGTCGCGCTTCCGCCCGGAGTTCATCAACCGCCTCGACGAGGACCCCGACTCGAAGCAGAAGTGGGTCATCTTCAACCGCCTCAAGCGCGAGAACATCGGCTTGATCGCCAAGCTCCAGATCAAGGAGTTCATCGAACTCATGCGCGAGCGCCAGGACACCGACATCGAGGTCGACGACGCGGTCATGGACCTGCTCGTCGAGCACGGCTTCTCCCCGCTCTACGGAGCGCGGCCGATGCAGGGCGCCATCGAGAAGTTCATCGTCGACCCGCTGGCCAAGTGGGTCCTCGAGATGGCCCAGCAGGGCGGCACGGCCCGCGGCCGGCGCATAAAGGTCTCGGTGGAGAACGGCACGACCAAGTTCGAGTCCCTGGACCGCCCCGAGAAGGTCGTCGAGAAGCGGACCCTCGAGGGAACCGCCGAAGCCCTGACCCGCGAGGTCATGACCCTAGTCGAGGCCCAGGCCGCCGCGCGCATCGGCGACGCGCCGGCGCCGGAGCCCACTGAGTCGACGTTCGACGCCCTCCTGCGCCAGGTCACCGGCCGGGCCGCGCCGGCCGCCGCCCCCGCGGCCGCGCCGGTGTTCAACCCCCAGACGTCCTACCCGGGGACGGCGGGCACGACCGTCAAGGGCGAGCACAACACGGCCGCCAAGAAAGACAAGGCCCTGCGCGGCGCCGGCGAGGACCTCCAGGCCCGCGCCAAAGCCGCCGGGGCCGTCCCCGCGGTGCTCGACGTCCTCCAGCCCGAGGCCGGCCAGCCCGGCGAAGGCTGGGTGAAGCACTTCACCCGCCACGCCAAGACCGAGGCCGAGAAGGCCGGCGCGGCCGAGCCCGTCAGCGTCTCCTACGAGACGACCGCCTCGGCCGTCCGGGTCAGGGTCCACTCCGCCCATGCGATGAGCGAGGGCGAAGCGGAGGCCATGCGGCTCCACTTCACGGGCAACCCGCCCAAGGACCTCAAGGCCGCCCAGCAGGCGGCCGACGCCGTCAACATGACGGCCGCCATCCTGCGCGACCACAACCTGCTCGACCTCTACCGGAAGCTCACCGCCATCCCCGGGGCGCGCTTCGGCTATTCGACCGGCGCCCAGGGGACCGACTATTGGATCGAGCTCCCCCTCTCCGGCGCCGCCGCGGCGCCGAGGGGGTCCCTTCCAGTCGTCGCCGCCGCCGACGCCGAACGCCCGCTGACGCCGCACCAGGAGCGCGAGCGCGCCAAGACCAAGGAGCTCTTCCTCAAGACCCTGCTCTCCACCGCCGACTCCGGCCCGAACATGAAGGTGGCCGCCGCCTCGGGCTGGGCCGCCTTGGCCGGCAAGGGCGACCTGGCCGCCGCACGGCGCTGGATCGTCGAGAAGGGCTGGGCCGACCGCGACGCCACCGAGAGCCGCCTGACCGACACCTGGCCGCTCTTGATGGCGGCCGCGCTCCTATTCAAGCGCTACGGCACGGCCGCCGACGCCGAGATACTGGTCCGCATCCTGAAGAAGTACACATCCTCGACCCACGCCCATATCCCGGCCAAGATGGCCCTCATCGACGCCGTGGGCTCCGTCCTGGCGCGCGCCGGGCGCGAGCGCGCCCGCGCGGTCTACGACGAGGCCGCCGCCGGCGACTACACCCAGAAACAGGTCAAGGAAGCCGCCCAGCTGGCGCTCGGCAAGGTCGGCGTCCTCGAGGACCTGCCGACGATGGCCGACGCCGAGTTCAAGGAAGTCAACCCCGACTCCCTCATCGAGCTCCTCGAGCGCGTCGAGCCCGCCCGCCTGGAGGGCTTCTTCGAGGCCCACTGGCCGCCCCAGCCCGACGGCAGCGGCAAGTACTCCAATGCCCCGTTCAAGAAGTGGGACGCGAAGCAGAAGATCCTGATCCTCAAGCTCGTCGGCCGCGGCTACGGCCGGCCGGAGCGCGACCTGGCCATCCTCAAGGAAGTGCTCAACGGCACCCTCAACGACGACCGCGTGACCCACTACCACGCCGCCGAGGCCTACTCGCGGATCGCCGCGCGCCTCAACCTCTCGGGGAACCTGCAGCGCCAGCTCGAGAAGTACCTGGAGAAGCACTCGTTCACGTCCTACGACGACAAGTGGCCGGTCCTGTTGGCGTATCTGTACACCGCCCAGAAGGTGGGCGGACCGGAGCTGCTCGACGCCCTCGAGACCGCGATGAGGCAGAACCCCGGCAACCTCAACGCGAACTACGAACAGCCCTTCTTCGAGCTGCCCGTGACCTGGGCCAAGGTCGTGGTCCGAAACGGCCTCTTCGCCGGGATGACCCGTTCGGAGCCCAACGCCGACGGCACCCCTGGGCTCTCGAAGATCCAGAAGATGCTGACCTCCCAGGACCCCATGATCGCGGCGGCGGCGCTCTACGCGATCGCCCTGGAGCAGCAGCGCTTGGGCGGCCGCGGCCTGGAGCCCGACGTCGAGCCGCGTCCCGACGCCCCCGCGCCGGGGGACCTGCCTGAACTCTACACCCCCGGCTCGAGCTCCTCGAGCGGCGGCATGCACCAGGACTGGAACGACTTCATGCACAACCGGCCCGGCAACCGCGGCCGCGGGCCGCACCTGCCGCCGGCGATCTAGGCCGCGTGCCCCCGCCCGGCTACAAGGTCTCCGTCGACGTCCAGGTGCGCTTCCGCGACACCGACGCGATGGGGCACGTCAACAACGCCGTCTACCTAAGCTACCTGGAGCTGGCGCGCCTGCACTACTGGCGGACCGTGACGGGCTCGCGCGACATCAAGGCGATAGACATCATCGTGGCCCGCGTCGAGATCGACTACCGCGCCGCGGTCATGCTCGACACCGAGCTGGCCTGCTGGGTGCGGGTCTCGGAGTGGGGCCGCTCGAGCTTCACGATGGAATACCGGCTCGAGGAGAAGGGCGCCGGCCGTCTGATGGCCCAGGCCAAGACGGTCCAGGCCTGCTTCGACTACGCTGCCGGCAAGGTCAAGCGCGTCCCCGAGGAGTTCCGCCGCAAGGCGGAGGCGCTGGAAGCGGCGGTCTGAAGCTCCCCTCCCTCACGCGCGCGGAGCTCGTCCTGCTCCTCGTCGCCCTGCTGCCGCGCCTGGCCCTCACGTTCGCCTACCCGTTCTGGGACGAGGCGCACGTGCTCGAATGCGCGGTCCAACTAATCAAGGAGCGCACCTTGATTCCCGCCGCCACGGTATATCCACCCCTTTACTCCTACCTGTTCGCGGCCGTCAGCGCTCCCACGGCGCTGGCGCTGACCATGCTCGGAGTCATCCCGGCCCCCAGCGACTTCGCCTCCCTGAGCTCCGCGGGCGGCGTCCTCTCATATCTTCCAGGACGCCTCTTGAGCACGGCCTTCGGATTGGCGACGGTCCTCACCGCGTACCGGACGGCCAAAGATCTCTGGGGCGGGCGCGCGGCGGCGATGGCCGGAGGTACCCTGGCACTTTCGCCTCTGCATGCAACCTACTCCGCCTACGCCCTTCCCGATGCCGCGATGACCTTCTTCGTCACGCTGTCCCTGCGTCATTGCCTGCTCAGCGTCCAGAAGGGTGCCTCGGTCCACCTGGACCGCGCCGCGGTGTTCGCCGGGCTGGCCCTGGCCGCAAAGTACAATTGCGCGACGATCATCTTCCCGCTAGCACTCGCCGCGCTAATCCGGGGCCGGGATCCCCGTCAGGCGCTAAGGCTGCTACTCCTCGTCGCGGCGGCCGCGGCTTTCGGCGCGATCGGTTGGACGCTCTCCCCGTCGAAGATCGTAGAGGGGGTCTCCGTCCAATGGTTCTCCACCACTCAGCGCGGCAACCCCTCGATGTCATGGGCGCCGCCATGGCTGGGCTTGTCGCAGGCTCTCTGGCGGACCGAGGGAGTCTTGGCACTTCTATATCTGGCCGCAGTAGCAGGCGCCATCCAGCGCAGGCGACGAGAGGAGACCATCCTGTTCGCCCTTATCGTGCCAGCCTTTCTGAATATAGGGAGCTTGAAGCGTCCGTCGCCGCACTATTTCTTGTTCGCCCTCCCCGCGCTGGCGCTCCTAGCGGGCCGAGCCTACGACCGCGTCTTGTCGACGCCTTTCGGACGGCCCCTCCCGGCCCTGCTGCTGGTCGGCCTGCTGGCGCTCCCCGGTTGGGCAGCGGCGAAAAAGGTCCGCCTGGCCTTCCGAGAGGATTCACGCCGCCAGGCCCACCGCTGGATCCAGGAGCGCGCCCCGGAAGGCAGCGGCGTCGTCATGGACTGGGCGTATACCCCCCGCCTCTGGACGGCGGAGCAGAAGCGCAGCGCCCTCAGCGGCCCGCACCGCCGGCTCTACGAACGCACCCTCGCCGCTGAATCCAGCTATGAGACCGTCCCCCTGCGCTACGAGCTCCCTTGGGTCGCCGCGGTGGACGCCGACTTCATGGTCCTGAGCAGCCGCAGCTTCGACCGCTTCGTAGACGGAAACGGCCCCCGGGCTTCGGACCCCCTGCGGCCGAAGTTCGAAGCCGCCAGGACCGTCTACCGCGCGCTCCTGAAGGAGCCCGGCGCCGTCGGCTGGCGGCGCCTGGTGGAATTCGATTCCGGCAACGGGCCGAGGATCGTGGTCTTGGGCCGGCCTTAAGGCTGGGACTCGGCCGGCAACTCGACCTTGCGGGCCGCTTTGTCGACCGGAGCGAGCTCCGGAATCTCCTTCTCCTCGCCCGCCGCGTCGAGCTCCTTGAACTTGCGCGCGCTGACCAGCGCCCGGGTCTCGAAGGACGCCACGGTCTTGTTGTAGGACTCCACTGCTTTGTCGAGCCAGCGGCCGGTGTCTCCCAGGTGCGAGGCCAGGTCGGCCAAGCGCTTGTAGAGGAGCTGGCCGAGCTCGGCCACCACCTTCGCGTTGTCGGCCATGCGCTCCTGGCGCCAGCCGTAGGAGACGGCCTTGAGCAGGGCGATGAGGGTGGTCGGCGTGGCCAGCACGACGCGCTCGCCCACCGCGGACTCGAGGAGCTGGGGGTCGGCCTCGAGCGCGGCGCTAAAGAAGTTCTCGCCGGGCAGGAACATGACCACGAACTCCGGGCCGGGCTTGAACTGCTCCCAATAGGCCTTCCGGCCCAAGCGCACCGCGTGCTCCTTGACGAGCTGGGCGTGGCGCAGGAGCAGGAGGCGCTTGGCCTCGTCGGTAGGCGCCGCGGCGGCCTCCATGTAGGCCGAGACCGGGGCCTTGGCGTCGACGACGATCGTCCTCCCGCCCGGCAGGCGCACCAGCATGTCGGGGCGCAAGAGGCCCTCGGCGCCCTGGCTGCCGGTCTGCTGGACGAAGTCGCAGTGCTCGACCATCCCGGCCAGCTCGACGACGCGCTTGAGCTGGACCTCGCCCCAGCGGCCGGTGGCGGCCGAGGACTTTAGGGCGCGCACGAGGTCGGTGGTCTTGTCGCGCAGCTCGTTCTGGAGGCGCACCAGGCTCTCCACGTGCGAGCCCAGCGACGTGGCCTCCTTCGAGCGGGCCTTGTCCATCTCGGTCATCCTGGCATCGAAGCGCTCGAGGGTGGTCTTGACCGGCTCGACGAGCTGACGGACCGCCTCCTGGCGCTTCTCGAGGTCGCCCTGGGCGGCCTGCTGGTAGCGCTCGAGGGTGGACTTGGCCAGGTCGAGGAAGACCTTGTTGTTGGACTCGAGCGCCTCGGCGGCCGTGGAGCGGAACTGGGCCTCGGCCGCGGCGGCCCCGTCGCTCAGGAGCTTGAGGCGCTCCTTGAGGCCGGCGGCCTCCTTCTCGGCCTCGAGCCGGGCGCTGAGCGCCGCGAACTCCGCCCGGCCGCGGGTCAAGAACCACCAGATCAGCGAGGCCAGGAGGGCGCCGAGCAGGAACGCGGCGAGGAGCCAGAGGATCGGCGGCATTACGTACCAATATACCCCCCCTGGCGCGGCGATTCAAGCTCGGGGAAAGGCTAAAATCCAGGCATGGACTCGATGAAGGCCGTCCTCTCGCTGGCGGCGGGCAGCCTCGTGGGCGGTTTCGGACGTTACCTCCTTGCCGCGCGCGTCGCCCACCTGGCCGGACGGGACTATCCGTGGGGGACCCTGGCCGTCAACTTGTCGGGCTGCTTCCTGATCGGCCTCTTCGAGGAGCTCTCGGCGCGGCACCAGCTGTTCGGCCACCAGGGACGCATACTCTTCATCGTGGGCCTTTGCGGGGCCTTCACGACCTTCTCGACCTTCGCCTCGGAGACCGACCATCTGCTGCGCCATGGCCGTTTCGCCCTGGCCGCCGCCAACGTCCTGACCAGCGTCCTGCTCGGCCTGGTGCTCTTTCGCGCCGGCGCCTGGGCCGCCCGCCTCGGCGCCTGACGCCGGGTCGTCTCAAAAGCTACAATCTCGCGTCGGCGCGGTGGCGGAACTGGCAGACGCAAGCGACTCAAAATCGCTCGGAGCTTGCTCCTTGAGGGTTCGACTCCCTCCCGCGCCACACTCGGATTTCTTCTTAGAACGCCGCGGCGACGGCGACCGCATAGTCGAGCAGGCGGCGCATCATATTCTCGTCGATGGGCGTGTGCTCCAGAAAGACCAACTCGAGGCGGCGCTCCGAGATGATCAGCAGGTCGAGGACCGGATCGCCGATTACGGGACGCTCGCCGCGCGGCGGACGCGGATGCGGCAGAGAGCGGACGCTGCGGGCGCAGAACTCTCGCGCCAGAGGCGCCGGCTTTCCATAGACTTCTATGCCGCCGGCCTCCGCCACGACGATCCGCTCCATCTCGGGAACCGGCCTCTTGCTCTTGGCCCATTGGCCGGCGCAAAGGTGAAAAGGGGCGGGCCGGCGCCGCTGGACCTCGACCGCGGTAAGGAAAGCGTCCGCGAAGCCGCCTTGGCTGTATGTGTTTCCGCCCCCTTCCGCCCAACGACGGACGACGACCGGGAAACCCTGCCAAGCGCCGCGCATGCCCGCGCGCCCGCCGAGGAAGCCGGTGTTCTCCAGGCCGAGCGCTTGCGCCAGACGCTCCTCTTCCTCGCGCAGCTTAAAGGGGATGAGCGTGAAGATCACGGCGAACAAGACGGCCATGCCGCAGAACAACAGCATGGATGGGTCCCGGTCGCTTAGCCACGTGTGGCGGCAGAGGCGGAACACGGCGAACCACAACGCCATGGCGAAAACGAAGGAGACGGCTTTGCCTATCTGCCAGCGGCTCATGCCGCGAAATCCAGGCGCTCAGGGAGGCCGGAAACCCTTGCCGCTTTCAAACGGGCCAGATACCCGCGGCGCGGGATCTCCTTGCCGCCCATGAGCCCGGTCACCGGCGTCACCATCTGGATGTCCATCCACGTGAGCCCCTGGGCGGCCAAGCGGCGCACGGTCTCGGCGATGCAGGCCTTCGAGGCCCCGGAGGCCTCGTGGAACATGCTCTCGCCGCTGAAGACCCCGCCCACGTAGACGCCGTAGAGCCCCCCCACGAGCGTTCCGCCCGACCAGCATTCGACGCTGTGCGCGTGCCCCAACTCGTGCCAGCGGACGTAGGCGCGCACCATGGCGGGGGTGATCCAGGTGCCGTGCCGGCCCGGGCCGCGCGCCGCGGCGCAGGCCTTGATTACGCGCGCGAACGCGCGGTCGGCCGTGAAGGTGAACCCGGACTTCTTGATCTCCTGGCGCAGGCTGCGCGGGACGCGCAGGTCGCCGAAATCCAGCACGCCGCGCGGGTCGGGGGAATGCCATAGGAGCGGCGGGCGCTCGCGCGGCCACGGGAAGATGCCCGCCGCGTACGCCTCGAGGAGGGTCTCGGGCTCCAAGTCTCCCCCGACCGCGCAAAGGCTTTCGCCGTCCGGCAGCGCGGCGGGGTCGGGGAAGCGCGGCATCGGGATAGGCTAGGGCTTGGGAGCCCGGCGCGTCAAGACCGGGCCTTGAGGCGGCGGGGGTCCCCGGTTAAACTCGGGAAATGCGGCATCTGGCCTTGCTCGCCCTCCTTGGGCTGTGCCTTCCCGCGCCCGGCCGCGGAGCGATGAGCGAGGCCGACCAGAAGGCCGCGGCGAAGGTGCGGGCCGCCGAGCGAGCGATGCACGACGCGCGCAGGAAGGCGGACGAGGCCGCCGAGCGCAAGGAGAAGGCCAAGCAGTGGGCCCTCGACGCCGCCCGCCGCGCCCAGAACCCGAGCGGCTGGGACTGGTTCAACGAGGCCGAGCACAAGGCCGAGAAAGCCAGCGCGTATTACAAGGACGCCCGCACGCAGGCCATGATGGCCGAAGGCGCCTTCGTCGACACCGGGAAGGCCTACGTCGACGCCGAGAACGACTACCTCAGGACCACCGGGGGCTATTACAACGAACAGCAGTACGCGACGGTAAAGGACCAGATCCACTACTCGGCCGCCGCCAACGCCCACGAGGCCCACGCCGCCACCCCCGAGCAGGCCCAGCAGGAGGCGCAGAGCATCCAGAAGGCGCTCCAGTCGGGCAAGATGGGGCTCGGAGAGATGGCCGCCAAAAGTCAGGGCCTGAGCAAGCTCGGCGACGACCTGGTCGCCCAGACCCTCGATTCTTCCTTGACCCGCGGGGGCGACCTCGCTCCCGCCGAGGAGCCGGAGAGCTGGACGGCCCAGGCCGGCAGCCCCGGAGCAGGAAGCGGCGGTCCGAGCGCGGCCGCGAACATCGGCTACGGCCGCCCTGCGGGAACCGTCGACGGCCTGCGCTCCGACAAGGCCATCCTGCTCTCCGGGGGCCAGACCGGCGACATGCGCGGGGCGGCGGGCCGACGCTTGCTCTCGGCAGCGGGCGACAGCCTCTCCGACGGAGACCCGCGCGGCGCCCTGCGCGCCGCGGAGGCCGCCCTCAAAGAGGACCCGCGCAATGCGAAGGCCTGGACGATGAAGGCCGCGGCCCTCAACAAGCTGGGACGCTACGGCGACGCGGAGTCGGCCGCCCAGCGCGCGGTCCAGCTCGACCGCGGAAATTTCAAGGGCTACAGGGAACTGACCTGGGCCCAACTGCATAACGGCAAGGCCGACGCGGCGGAAGCCAGCGCCACCCAGATGGTCATCCTCGAGCCGGACAACCCCGAGGGCTATCTGATGCGGGCCTTCGCCTACGAGCTCAAGAACGACCGCGAGCGCATGCTGGCCGACCTCCAGCGCGCCGCGGCCCTCGACCCGCGCTTCGCGAACCACTTAGCCCGCGCCAAGGCCGGCATCCGGCTCTTCGACCCTTCCGCGTCGGACAACGAGAACCTCCTGTCCGGCCTCTCGGCCCCGCCCGTCAAGCGCGCCAACCCCTTGACGCTGCTAGGCGCCGTCTTCCTCGCGCTGGCCGCCTCGGCGGCCGCAGCGCGGGCCCTGGTCCCGGCCGTCCAGCGCTGGCGCCGCAACAGCGCCGCCGCCGCACCGAAGCCCGCGGCGGGGCCGGCTCCCGTCGCCGCCGCCCGGCTCCAGCCCGTCGAGAGCGACGGACTCCTGGCCGGCAGATACCGCCTCAAGCGGGTCGCCGGCCGCGGCGGGATGGGCATCGTCTGGGAAGGGATGGACGTCAGCCTGCGGCGGCAGGTGGCGCTCAAGGAGATGGCCCCGGAGTTGGCCGGCGACCCGGCCCTGCGCGAGCTCTATATCAAGGAAGCCCGGACCATCGCCACCCTGCACCACCCGAACATCGTGGAGATCTTCGAGATCCTAGACCTCAAGCCCCAGCTCTATCTGGTCTTCGAGTGGGTCTCCGGGAAGACCCTGGCCCATGTCCTCGCCGAGAAGCGCACCGTCCCCTTGGACGCCGCGCGCGCCGTGCTGGCCCCGGTCTGCGAGGCGCTGGCCTTCGCCCACGAACACGGCGTCGTGCACCGGGACCTCAAGCCCGGCAACGTCATGGTCAGCGCCGACGCCCACGTGAAGCTCATGGACTTCGGCGTGGCCCGCGCCTCGGGGGCTGTCGCGGCCAGCGCCGTCCCGGCCGCCACGCCCACCCCCAACCCCATCGCGCTGACCCGCACCCGCACCATCGCCGGGACACCCGGCTACCGGCCGCCCGACGCCGAGCGCGGCGTCGTCGGCCCGGCCTTCGACGTCTTCAGCCTGGGGGTCTGCCTCTACGAGCTCCTGAGCGGAGAGCTGCCCTTCGGCCCGGACGGCTGGGCCGCCGAGCGGGCGCTCTTCAAGCCCCTGACGGGCACCGTCCCCGGCGTCTCGCCGGCTTTAGACGAGCTCCTCGTCCGCGCCCTCGACCCCGACCCCGAGACCCGCCTCTCCGACGCCCGCGCCTTCAAGTCCGCCCTGCTCAAGGCGTAATACTTCTGATTAGGGACACTCCCTGAAATTCACATTCGCACTCAAATCATCCCGATATCTGCTGATGGCCGACTGAGCCAAGCCCAGAAAATCAGCGATCGCGACAGCTTTGAAGCCCGCCTTCAGGGCCGCGTCTATGAAACGTCTGCGTGTTCCCGTGATATCGCGGCGCTTGGAACGGGTTCTGATGAGGTTGGGGACATGACCGCCTTCCCGCTCGACCTTCGCGCACAGGGCTTCGAGCGACGGCCGCCCGGTCTTTTCGAAAACGCCGCCTTCATATCCCTTCATGTAACTGCGATAGAAGTCCGTCGCTATCGCGATGTCCTTATCGACCGTGGATAGCACGAACGCCTTACCAGACGGAGCCGGGCTCGAAAGGTCCAGATAGTCGCGATGGCTCGACCAAGTCCAGTCGTCGGCCGTGGCGACGAGCTTGCCCCTCACCGGATTGCGATGAACGTAGGCGACCAAGGGGAGAAGCCCCTCGGGAGCGCAAGGGTACGCCTGGAAGCGGTCCTCGAACAGATGCCCGGTCCGCCCATATCTTTTGTTCATGTAGGCGGCATGCGACGTCAGGGCGCGATGCAAGGCGCGCGACAATGCGTCCTGAAGGAATCTCACGACCAGGTGGAAATGATTGGGCATCAGACAAAATGCCAGCAGCATCACGCTTTCGGCGTCCAATTCAGTGAGGAGATTCTTGAGGAAGCGCCCCCAATCCTCCTCCGCTTCGAAGATGGGTTGGCGGCGATTGCCGCGTGAGATGATGTGGAACGTCGCATCCGGAGGGAAGCTGCGTGCTTGTCTGGGCATACCACTAGTACGCCGCCCCCCCCGATTTGGTTCCCTCAAATCAGAAGCTCAGGGACTGATAATCATCTAGAAGTTAGAGGTCCCCTCCCGGGGTTGGTAGTGTTTGTTTGCCGACACACACAGACCAAACAAAGGAGAGGACCCATGAAATTATACGCGGCCATCGACCTGCATTCCAACAACAACGTG
>JACPXC010000062.1 GCA_016196755.1 Elusimicrobiota bacterium | reverse complement strand
GCCTGCTGCGGGTCCGACGGGGCCCTATGCTAGACTGACGTGACGCCCAACGTCGCTACGCTCCGACAAGTGGTCGCAATGGTCCGGACGCGTGGTCGGAATCCCACCGGAACGGTGGTCGGTTTGCCCGGAATACGCATCTCGCTGCTGGTCCTGGACCTCGCTGTCATCATGGTCGGCTTTTCGCTGGCCTTCCTGCTGCGCTTCGAGTTCTCGGTGGATCCCCGCAGCCGCGAGCTCCTGTGGAGCTCGCTGCCGCTGGCGGTGGCGGGCTATCTGGTCCCTTTCAAGTACCTCCGCCTCTACAGCGGCATTTGGCGCTACTCATCCTTCACGGACCTCGTGAGGATCATCGGCGCGTCGAGTGTCGGCCTGGTCGTCTCCAGCACGCTGATCCTATTCGTCCATCACGGGGATTATCCGCGCTCCGTCCTGCTGATCTCCCACGTGTTCATCTTCCTGGGGGTCTGCGGCACAAGGTTCGCCTTCCGCTTCAACCGGGACTACCTTCAAGATCCCGGCGACAGGCGTCCGGAGCACTCGGCGCTCATCGTCGGTGCCGGGGACATGGGGGAGAGTATCCTCCGCCAAGCCCTCCAAACCCAGGGCTCCGGGCACAGCATCGCGGGGTTCGTCGATGACGACCCTGCGAAATGGAGCCGCCGCATCCACGACGTGCCGATCTTCGGCGGCGTCAAGATGCTGCCCGAGCTCGTCAAGCGTTTCGCCGTCGACGAGGTCATCATAGCGATCAACGCCCGAAAGGGCGACATCGTCCGCGCGGTGGCCGACGCCTTGATCGCCAGCGGCTCCAGGGCCGAGCTCAAGATAGCCCCGACTCTCAACGAGCTGCTCCGCAACCCCGGCGAGAAGATCGTCCTGCGCAAGGTGCGCCCGGCGGACCTCCTCGGCCGGGAAGAGGTCAGGCTCGACGAGCCGAAGATCGCCCGGTTCATCTCGGGGAAGAGCGTGCTCGTGACCGGCGCGGGAGGGACGATCGGGCAGGAGCTCTGCCTGCAGGTCATGCGCTACGGTCCCGCGAAGGTCGTCCTGCTCGACTCCCACGCCACCTCGCTGTTCTATTCCGAGCGGACCCTTAAGGAGAAGGCCGGGACGGTTCCTGTCGTGCCCGTCCTGGGCAGCACCCAGGATCGATCGCTCCTGGACAGGGTTTTCGTCGAACACAAGCCAGAACTGGTCCTTCACGCGGCGGCGCACAAGCATCTGCCCCAGCTCGAGACCAACGTCCACGAAGCCGTCATGAACAATTTCCTAGCGACCTACTATGCGGCCGAGGCGGCCCACCGCCATCAGGCGCTGTGCTTCCTGCTCATCTCCACGGACAAGGCCGTGCGCCCCTCGAGCGTCATGGGCGCCACCAAGCGGGCGGCCGAGATGGCGGTCCAGGCCTTCGCGCAGCGCTCGATGACCCGTTTCCTCGCGGTCAGGTTCGGCAACGTCCTCGGCTCCTCCGGCTCGGTGCTCAAGCTCTTCCAGGAGCAGATCGAGAAGGGCGGCCCGATCACCCTGACGCACCCGGACATGAAGCGCTACTTCATGACGGTGGAGGAGGCCGTCCAGCTGATACTGCAGGCCTGCACGATGTCCGAGGGCGGCGAGGTCTTCATGCTCGAGATGGGGGAGTCGGTCCGGATCCTCGACATGGCCAAGAACCTTATTCTGCTCAGCGGGCTCAAGCCTGAAGTGGACATCCGGATCCAATATACCGGCATCCGGCCGGGAGAGAAGATGGAGGAGGACTTGTCCGACAGCACCGACGACTCGGTCGAGTCTGGGCACCCTCAGATCTCGATCCTCAGGAGCGCAGGCGCGGCGCCGGAGGTCCTCGAGGCCTACGCGAAGGAGCTGGAGTCGCTCTGCCAGGAGGGCGACGAGCGGACCCTCATCGCGCGCCTCCGCCAGATGATCCCTACGTTCCTGCCGGCCTCGGTCCTAGAGAGCACGGCTCAGCAACAGAGCTCCTAACGTAGCTAGGAGCACGGCGAGGGCCGAGAGCAGGAGGAGCCGGCGCGGTGTCAACCAGAACCTGCCCAGGCTCCAGCGTTCGCGCTCGGCGTCCTTGAAGGCGGCCAACTCGTCCCTCAAGGCGTCGGAGGCCGCCTCGGCGGCGGCCAATCGCGCGCCCAGCGCGGTCCTCTGGACCGCCGCTTCCGCCAGCCCGAGTTTGAGCCCGGATGCCTCGGCCTCGAGCGCGGCAAGCCGGCCTTCGCAGGCGCCCTTGAGCGCCGCCAAGGCCGTCTCGAAGCCTGAGGCGCGCTCTTGGGCGCCGGAACGCTCCGCGAGGGCGTTGGCTCGTTCCCGCGCCAGCTCCGCGGACTCGCGCCGCAGGGCGTCGGCGCTGGCGGCGAACCCTGTGAAGCGCGCTTCCAGCGCGGCGACCGCGGCGCTGAAAGCGTCGGTCTTGCCCTCCCGGGCCCGGCTGTCGGCGCGCAGCCCGTCCATCGCGTCCTCGACGGCACGGAACTGGGCGCGCAGCGAGACCAAGGCTTCCTCTAGCTTCTCGCTCCCCTCGAGGATGGCGCCCAGGACCGGCAGGTCGCGCACGGTCGGTTCTGGAGCGATGAAGCGGCCCTCGGAGGCCTGCCGCTCCTTGGCGGCCAGGACGAGGGCCAACTGCGGGATGTCTCCGGCCTGGATCCAGCGTTCCTCGGCCGGGTCGAAGCGCTCCTCGGGATGTACCAGCGTCCCGCGCGCGAAGCGCGGGCGTTCCTTGAGCTCGCCTGGGGAGAACGGACCGTGCAGGGCCTCGTCCTCGAAAAGCCAGTATTTCATGGCTCTTTCAGTTTAACAGACGCGTGTTACAGGCGGTAGTGCCGCTTGCCCGTGAAGACCAAGGCCAGCCCCAGGTCGTCGGCCGCCGAGACGCAGTCGGGGTCGAGCCGCGTCCCGCCGGCAAGGATGACGGCGGTGACGCCGGCCTGGGCGGCCTCCTCGAACTCTCGGCGCTCGAGGGCGCCGTCGGCGGCCAGCACGGTGGGCAGGGCGGGGGAGATGACCGGGTGACGCTCCTGGGCCTTCACGATGGCCAGGCGCACGGCGTCGAGGCGCGTGGTCTGGCCGCCGGCCACGCCCAACGTGGCGGTGCCGCGGGCAAGCACCGCCGAGAAGGTCGTCGTGTGCTTCGACACCCGCCAAGCGAAGTCGAGGGCCGCGGTCTCGAGCTCGCTCGGGGCGCGCTTGGAGACCGCCTTGAACGCCTCGGGGGCGGTCGGATTGTCGCGGTCCTGCACCAGCACCCCGCCCGAGATCGTCTTCACGTCGACCTCACGCGCCGAGAGAAGGAGCGAGGGCAGTCGTACCAGGCGCAGGTCCTTCTTGGCGCGCAGGGCGTCCAGGGCGTCCGAGGTGTAGTCCGGCGCCACCACGCACTCGATGTACTCGGTGGCCAGCACCTTCGCGGCGTCGGCGTCGACCTCGCGATTAAACGCCGCCACGCCGCCCGTGCAGCCGGAGGGGTCGGCGGCGTAGGCCAGGCGCGCGGCCTCGCCCGAGCGCTCGGCCCAGGCCGCCCCGGCGGGGTTGGCGAACTTCACGATGGCGCAGGCCGGGCGGGCGAACTCGCCGACCAGGTCCACGGCGCGGTCCATGCTGAGGTAGTGGTTGAAGGCCAGCGGGCGCCCGGAGATGAGATCGGCGGCGTTAAGTCCCCAAGGGCGCGCCCCGGAGCGGTTGTAGATCGCCGCGCCCTGGTGGGGGTTCTCCCCGTAGCGCAGTTCGGTGGTTTTCTTGAGCGAGAGGATCAACTCGTCGGGCAGGGACTCGGCGGAGCCGTCGGAGAGGTACTGGGCCACCGTCGAGTCGTAGTAGGAGATGTAGTTGAAGGCCTTGGAGGCCAGGCGGCGGCCCTGCTCGA
Organism: Elusimicrobiota bacterium; assembly: GCA_016196755.1. Classification (GTDB taxonomy): domain Bacteria; phylum Elusimicrobiota; class Elusimicrobia; order UBA1565; family UBA1565; genus SCTT01. The sequence continues at coordinate 160,768 of JACPXC010000062.1, read as the reverse complement.
CGCCCAAGCCTTTGCCCTGGGCCAGGACGTCGAGGACGGCGCGGTAGTCGCGCGGGTCGCAGAGCGGGATGACGGAGTGGAAGCTGCGCGCCGAGGCGCGCAGGAGCGCGGCGCCCGACACGTCGAGGAAGTCCATCGCCTCGCGCTGGCTCATCTGCCCTGACTCGAGGACCTGGGAGAGGGGGTAGAGGTTGACCGCCACGAGCTCGACGAGCGGGATGCCCTCGATCTCGAGTTCGCGCAGCTGCTTGGCGTCGGAGCGGTCGGCCAGGATGCCGCCGAAGAGCCGGGGCTGGAGCAGGCGCACGCGGCCGGCCACGAGGTCGGCGGCCTTGGTCAGCTCGACGACCTCGCGGACCGGGATCTCGGCCTGGCGCAGGGTCTTGGCGGTCAGGCCGGAGGAGACCAGGTCCCAGCCCAGCTCGGAGAGGCCGTGGGCGAACTCCACGATGCCGGTGATGTCGGCCACGCTCAGGAGGGCGGTCTTCTTGGGGGCGTCGCTCATGAGGTCATGTCCAGGAACTCCCGTTCGGTGAGGACCGTTACGCCGAGCTTCTTGGCTTTCTCGGCCTTGGAGCCCGCCTCGGCGCCGACGACTACATAGCTGGTCTTCTTGGAGACCGAGCCCACGGCCTTGCCTCCGAGGGTGCGGACCTTGGCCTCGGCGTCGGCGCGCGGCATCGACTCGAGCTCCCCGGTGAAGACGAAGGTCTTGCCGGAGAGGCGCGCGTCGGCGGAGACGGCGGCCTCGGGCTCGGTCATGTCGAGGCCGGCCTTGTGGAGCTTCTTGAGCAGGGACTTTACCGGGGCTTGAGCGAAGTAGCCTTGGACGGCCTCGGCGACGATGGGGCCTATGTCGGGGACGGCTTGAAGGGCCTCGAGCGGCGCCGCCGCCAGAGCGTCCATCGTCCTGAAGCTCCCGGCCAGGTCGCGGGCGGTCTTCTCGCCGACCTGGGGGATTCCCAGGGCATAGATCAGCCGCGACAAAGGGCGCTCCTTGGCGGCGGTCAGGGCCGCGACGAGGTTGTCGGCGCGCTTTTCGGCGAAGAGCTCGAGGACCAGGAAGACGTCCTTGCCGAGCGAGAACACGTCCGCCAGGTCCTTCACCCGCCCCTCGCCCACCAGTTGCTCGACGACGGCCTCGCCGAATCCCTCGATGTCGAGACCGTCGCGCGAGGCGAAGTGCAGGAGCTTGCGCTTGAGCTGGGCGGGGCAGGAGGGGTTCACGCAGCGCCAGGCCACCGCCTCGGCCTCGCGCTGGACGGCTCCGGCGCAGACCGGGCACTTGGCCGGCGGGGCGATAGGGCTGGTCTTGCCCGGGCGCTTCTCCTTGACGACGGAGACCACCTTGGGGATGACCTCGCCGGCGCGCTCGATCATCACCGTGTCGCCGATGCGGGCGTCGAGGCGGTCCACCTCCTCGAAATTGTGCAGGGTCACCGAGGATATCGTCACGCCGGAGAGGAACACCGGCTTGACCTTGGCGACCGGGGTGATAGTCCCGGTCCGCCCCACCGAGAACTCCACGCCCTCGATGGTCGTCGTGGCCTGACGGCCCGGGTACTTGAGCGCCATGGCCCAGCGCGGGCTCTTCGACGTGAACCCGAGAACGCGCTGCTCGTCGAAGCGGTCGACCTTGGCGACCAGGCCGTCGATCTCGTAGGGCAGGGTGAACTGCCTGTCGCGGAACTCGTCGTAGAACGCCAGCAAGGCCTCGACGTCGAGGCAGGTGCGCCGCACGTCGGACACGGAGAACCCCCACCCCTTGCAGGCCTCGATGAACGTCGAGTAGGACTCGAGCCGGGCGCCGCCCTCGAGGCGGCCGAAGGAATGGGCGAAGAACTTGAGGCGGCGCGAGGCGGTGACCTTGGGGTCCTTCTGGCGCAGCGAGCCGGCCGCGCAGTTGCGCGGATTGACGAAGGGTTCCTCGCCCTCGGTCTTGAGCTCGGCGTTGATGCGCTCGAACTGGGATTTTTCGAGGAAGGCCTCTCCGCGGACCTCGAGAAGGTCCGGCACACCCTTGCCGTGGAACTGGAGGGGGATGTCGCGGATGGTGCGCACGTTGGCGGTGACGTCCTCGCCGTTGCGGCCGTCTCCGCGCGTGGCGCCGCGTAGCAGGCGGCCCTTCTCGTAGGTCAGCGAGAGCGAGAGGCCGTCGATCTTGGCCTCGCAGGCATAGCCTGACGGGGCCTTCTGGAGGAGCTTGCGGACCCGTTCGTCGAACTCCCGGATGTCCTCGGGCGAGTAGGAGTTGTCGAGCGAGAGCATCGGCACGGCGTGGGCCACGGGCTTGAAATCGGTGGACGCCCAGCCGCCGACCCGGACGGTCGGCGAGTCGTCGGAGCGAAGCTCGGGATGGGCCTCCTCGATGGCGTGCAGGCGCTCCATGAGGCGGTCATACTCCTCGTCGGAGACGACCGGTTTGGCCTCCAGGTAGTAGCGCCGCTCGTGCTCGCGGAGCTCCGCCCGCAGGGCTTCGGCTTCGACCTTGGGGGACTTCATCACCAGCGATGGAATGCGGGGTGTCCCGGACCGACGGCCACGAAGGTCCCGGTTCCTTTGGCGGTTACCTTGCCGCCGGCTTTGAGCTCGGCCTCGACCGTCACCTTGCTCCCGTCGGCGGCCACGGCGCGCGCCGCAAGGGTGACGGGGCCGACCGCCGGGGTCGGGCGCAGGAGCTTGACCGCGAAATCGGAGGTCACCGTGCAGGGCGCCTTGTCGAGCCCGCCCAACTCCATCAGGCGGCAGGTCGCCGTCCAGTTCATGTGGCAGTCGAGCAGGGCGCCGATGATGCCCCCGTTGAGGACGCCGGGGAAGGCGGCATGGTGCGCCTCGGGCGTCCACTCGCAGGAGAGCTCGGTTCCCGGCCCGCCGGTGGGGAAGCTCCGGATGCGCAGACCCTTCGGGTTCTTGGGGCCGCAGCCGAAGCAGGCGTTCTCCGGGGCCAGGCGCTCCTGGACCGAGGCTCCGCTCACGCGGCGCCCTCCGGCCGGCGGTCCTTTATCTTGTCGAGGATGCCGTTGATGAACTTGCTCGACTCGGCCGAGGAGAACGACTTGGCGATCTCGATGGCCTCGTCGATGACGACCCGGACCGGGGTCTGGGGGTGGAAGATGAGCTCGAAGGAGGCCAGGCGGAGCAGGTTGCGGTCGACGGTGGCCATGCGCTCGAGCGACCAGTTCTGGGCGATTTCTTGGATGTGGACGTCGAGGTCGGCGATGTGGGAGGCGGTGCCCTCGGCCAGGGCGCGGGCGAACTCGAGGGTCTTCTCGTCGATGGGCCCGCCGGCCGTGACGATGAGGACGGCCTCGGCCACGCTCATCTTGCCGGTGTCCGAGAGGTAGAGGGCCTGGAGGGCCGTCTCGCGCCCCTGGCGGCGTCGTCCCATCAGAGCCTCCCTGCTAGCGCGACGACTTCGAGGGCGGCCTCGGCGGCTTCCTTGCCGCGGTCGAGCGCGCCCTTGGTGCGGGCCAGGGCCTGGGCCCAGGTGTTCGGCGTGATGACGCCGAGGATGACGGGCACCCCGGTCTCGACGGCGATGCGCTGGAGGTGGAAGACGGTGGCGCTGGAGATGTGGTCGTTCTGCGGTGTGGAGCCCTTGAGGACGCAGCCTAGGGCGATGACGGCGTCGAAGCGCCGGCCCTTGGCCAGGCGTGCGGCGGCCCAGGGCAGCTCGAAGCCGCCGGGGACGCGCACGACCTCGATGTCCGCGGCGGCCACGCCGCCGCGAGCCAGCGTCCGGATGCAGCTGGCCAGCAGGCGCGCGGTGACTTCCTCGTTGAACCGCGAGGCGGCGACGGCGATCCGGGTTCGGCGCTTCATCAGGTCCCCAGGCTCGGATGGTTGCGGAGGGCGTCGAGCGGGGCCAGGTCGAGCATGTGGCCGAGCTTGCGCCGTTTGGTGCGGAAGTAGCGCGCGTTGTGCGCGTTGGGCGGGGTCTGCAGGGGCACGCGCCCCGAGACGCGCAGGCCGAAGGCCCCCAGGCCGACGATCTTGCGCGGGTTGTTGGTCAGCAGGCGTATGGTCGTCAGACCGAGGTCGGCCAAGATCTGCGCGCCGATGCCGTACTCGCGCAGGTCGGCCTTGAATCCCAAGGCCCTGTTGGCCTCGACGGTGTCGAGGCCCTGGTCCTGGAGCTTGTAGGAGGCGATCTTGTTGACCAGGCCGATCCCGCGGCCCTCCTGGGAGAGGTAGAGGACGACGCCGCGGCCTTCTTTGGCCACGGCCTTGAGCGCCGCCTCGAGTTGGGCCCCGCAGTCGCAGCGCAGGCTGAAGAGGGTGTCCCCGGTGATGCAGGAGGAGTGCACGCGCACCAGCACGTCCTTGGCGCCGTCGACCGGGCCCTTGACCAGGGCCAGGTGCTGTTTGCCGGTCAGCGTCTCCTGGTAGACGGCGATCTCGAACTCCCCGTAGTCGGTGGGCAGGGCGGCGGCGACCAGGCGCTTGACTAGCTTCTCCTTGGCGCGGCGGTGCTCGATGAGAGCCTGGATGGTGACGATGCGTAGGCCGTGCTTGCGCGCAAAGCGCAGAAGCTGGGGGACCCTCGCCATCGTGCCGTCGGCGTTGAGGATCTCGCAGATGACGCCGGCCGGGGCCAGGCCGGCCAGCCGGGCCAGGTCGACGGCGGCCTCGGTGTGCCCGGCGCGCACCAGCACGCCGCCTTCCTTCGCGCGCAGGGGGAATACGTGGCCGGGGCGGATGAAGTCCTCGGGGCGCGAGGCGGCGGCGATCAGGCGCTTCACCGTGACCGCGCGGTCCTTGGCCGAGATGCCGGTCGTCGTGCCGCGCCGGGCGTCGACGCTGACCGTGAAGGCGGTGTCGCGGCCGGGGCCGGTGCCGGCCTGGACCATGGGCTCGAGGCCCAGGCGGTCGAGGGCCGGGGCCTCCATCGGCACGCAGACCAGGCCGCGGCCGTGCTTGACCATGAAGTTGACGGCCTCGGGGGTGACCTTCCCGGCCGCCATCACGAGGTCTCCCTCGTTCTCGCGGTTGGGGTCGTCGACGACGACGACCATGCGCCCGCGGCGGATGTCGCGGACCGCGGCCTCGATGCCGTCAAAAGTCATTTCCGCCGCCGGGTCGCCAGGACGCGCAGGACGTGGCGGGCGACGAGGTCGGTCTCGAGGTTGATCCTAGCCCCCGGCCCTTTTCGCCCCAGCGTGGTGCGCTCTAGAGTCTCGGGAATCAGCATGCATTCGAACCAGCCGCGGCCGACGCGGGTCACGGTCAGGCTGACGCCGTCGAGGGTCACCGACCCCTTGGGGGCGACGCAGGGTGCCAGCTCGGCGGGCAGGGCCGTGCGCAGGCGCACGAAACCGTCCGGCAGGGCCGCCTTCTCGAGGATGGGGGCGGCGGCCTCGACGTGGCCGCTGACCATGTGTCCGCCCAGCGGGTCGCCCATGCGCAGGGGGAGTTCCAGGTTGACGCGGTCCCCGGTGCGCAGGCCCTCGAGGTTGCTCAAGCGACGCGTATCCGGGCCGACGTCGAAGCTCATGACGGCGCCGGCGATCCTGGTCACGGTGAGGCAGACGCCGTTGACGGCCACGCTGTCGCCCCGGCGCAGGCGTCCGAGGCGGGCCGAGACGCGCAGGGCGCGCCCCGCGTTGGCGGCCACGGTCCCGGTCTTGGCGACGATGCCGGTGAACATCAGCGCTTCACCAGCCCGGAGACCAAGAGGTCGGTCCCGACGCGCCGGACGGCCGGGGTCTCCAGCGTCAGCGCCCGGGGAAGCGTCCGCCCGCGGCCTTCGTAGAACGTGGGGGCCGCGCGCCCGCCCACCAGGCGCGGGGCGAGGAAGAGCCGGACCTCGTCGACTAAGCCCGCGTCGAGGAAGGCGGAGTGGACCGCGCTGCCGCCTTCGACGAAGAGGCGGCCGACGCCGCGCTTGGCCAGCGCGCGCAGAAGCGAGCGCGGCGAGCGGTCCGCCAGGGTCAGGCATTCGGCGCCGCGGGGAAGCGTCCGCGGCCGGCGCGCCGAGACGAGGAGGACGGGGCCGGGGGTCTTGAAGAGCCGGGCGCGGGGAGAGACCCTCCCGCGGCCGTCGAGGACGACCTTGAGCGTGCGGCCGCCGGGGGCCGAGAGGCGCGGGTCGTCGGCCAGGACGGTCCCCGAGCCGACCAGGACGGCGTCGTGCTCGCCGCGCCAGCGGCGGGACAGCGCGCGCGCGGGGGCCGAGGTGATCCAGCGCGAGCGGCCGGCGCCGTCGCTCATGCGGCCGTCGAGCGTGGCGGCGGCCTTGAGGGTGACCCAAGGGCGCCCCTCGCGGGCGTAGACCTCGAAGGGGCGGTTGAGCGCGCGCGCCTCGGCCGATAGGAGCCCGGAGGAGACCCGCACGCCGGCGCGGCGCAGGAGGGCGAAGCCGCGTCCGCGCACCGCGGGGTTGGGGTCGGGCATCGCCGCGACGACGCGGCGCACGCCGGCGCGGGCCAGCGCCTCGGCGCAGGACGGCGTGCGCTTGCCGCGGTAGGGCGCGCAGGGCTCGAGGTTGACGTAGGCCGTGGCGCCGCGCGCGCGGGCTCCGGCCCGGGCCAGGACGCGCGACTCGGCGTGAGGGCCGCCGGCCCGGCGGTGGAAGTCGGAGGCGATCACCCGGCCGCCCTTTACGAGGACGCAGCCGACCATAGGGTTCGGGCTGACCGCGCGGCCGCGCGCGGCGAGGGCCAGGGTCCGGCGCATCAGCGCCTCATCGCTCACGGCACCACCGCCGTCTTGGGCAGGGACCGGTCGGCGTTCTCGGCGAAGTAGCGCGGGACGTCGGAGAGGGGGATGGAGCCCTCCACCATGCCGCGCGAGGCGATCAGGCCGGAAGACAGGAGCCCGAGGGCGGCCTTGAAGTAAGCCGGGGTGTGGTGGAACACGCCGAAGAGGGTCAGGGCCTCGTAGTGGACGCGGTGGGCGTCGATCGACACCTCGGTGCCGGCGGCGCAGCCGCCGAACAGGCAGGCCCGGCCGCCCTTGCGCGTCATCGCCAGCGCCGAGGCCCAGGTCACCGGCAGGCCCACGGCCTCGAAGACGGCGTCGCCGCCTCGCCCGTCGGTCAGGGCCTGGACGCCCTTGACGGGGTCGCCGTCGGAGGAGCCGAACACCGCGTCGGCGCCCAGGGCTTCGGCGGCGTCGAGACCGGCGCGCCCGCGGCCGACCATGATGACCTTGGCGCCGCGGGCCTTGAGGACGCCCAGCAGAAGGCGCCCCATGATGCCGGCCCCGATGACGACGGCGGTCTCGCCGCGCTGGACCCGGGCCTCCTCGGCGGCGTGCAGGGCGCAGGCCAGGGGCTCGGAGAGAGCCGCGGCCTCGAAGGGGACGGAATCGGGCAGGACGTGCAGGTTGTGGCGGACGATGTTGGCCGGCACCAGGTTGTACTCGGCGTAGGCGCCGTTGTGGAGCTTCAGGCGGTCGCAGAGGAAGTTCTGCCCGCGGTCGCAGTAGTAGCAGCCGTCGCAGGGGGCGGAGTTGCCGACGACGACGCGCGTGCCGGGCTTCCAGGCTTCCGCCCCAGGGCCGGCGGCCGTCACCGTCCCCGCCATCTCGTGGCCGAAGGGGGAGGGCGGGTCGCCGAGCAGGACCCGATGTCCCCGGCGATAAGCCTTGAAGTCGGTGCCGCAGGTCAGGGCCGTCCCGATGCGGACCACGACCTCGCCGGGACCCGGGAGGGGGACGGGCTTCTCCTCGAGCCGGATGTCGCGCGGCCCGTGGAAGACGACCGCCCGCATCGCGGCCGCCGCGGGGCTCATCCGGGTGAGGAGTGTTTGTGGGGGAGCATCATCGCCTTGACGATCTCGCGCCCGCGCACCTGGCGCAGGGCCTCGTCGAAGCGGTCCAGCGCGAACTGGCTCTTGACGAACGGCGAGAGGTCGATCTCCGCGGCGCAGATCATGCGGTGCGCCTCGCGCAGGTCCTCGAGCGCGGGCGAGTAGCTGGTAAGGATCGTCAGCTCGCGGTGGTAGAGGGCGTCCAAGTCGATGTGGGCGGGCGCCTGCTTGTGGAAGCCCGCGAAGAGGTTCACGATGCCGCCGTCGCGCACCCAGGCCAGGCGCTGGTTGACGAGGCTGGCCGGGCCGGCCGTGACGATGACGGCGTCGGCGCCGCGGCCTTGGGTGAGCTGGGACAGGACCGCCTCGGTGCGGTTCTCGCGGCCGGTGTAGGCGTGCTCGAGGCCGAGCTTGTTGGCCATCCGCACGCGGGCGGGGTCGAGGTCAAGGCCGATGACGGTGACGCCGCGCTTGATGAGGATCATGGCGCTCAGGAGGCCGATGAAGCCCAGGCCCACGATGACCACGGTGTCGCCCTCGACTACACCCAGCCGGCGGATGTTGCGCAGCACGCAGGCCAGGGGCTCGGTCAGGGCGGCCTGGGCGTAGGAGACCTTGGCCGGGATCTTGAGCATGACGTTCTCGACGTGGCGCGAGGAGACCCGGACGTACTCGGAGAAGCCCCCGGGGTCGAGGTTGGTCTGCTTGAACTCGCGGCACATCGAGGGGCTGGCTTTCCGGCAGTAGTGGCAGGTCCCGCAGGGGACGTGGTGGGCGACGACGACGCGGTCGCCGCGCTTGAAGCCCTTCACGCCGGGGCCGACGAGCTCGATGCGCCCGGCCAGCTCGTGGCCGAGGCAGACTGCTTTGCCGCGGATGTCGGAATCGATCTTTAGGACGTCGGAGCCGCAGAGGCCGCAGATCTCGACGGCGACGAGGACCTCCCCGTCGGAGACGACGGGGACGGGGACCTCGCTGAAGACGACTTTGTTCAGTCCTTCGTATTGGAGGGCTTTCATCAAAAGATCTAAGACGACACTAGCAAATTTACTTGAGGCGTTCTAGGACGGGGCGGCCGTTCTCCGAGCGGATGGAGAACACTTCGACGACATTGTTTCCGTTTTGAAAGGCCCTCTCTGGGAGCGCGGCCATGAATCTGGATTCATTGTCTCGGTGAAAGAATGTCCTGGCGATGGTCTGGATGCTGCCGTTGAGGGCGATGGCCAGGGTCAAAGGATTCTTTTGCGGACTCTGCGTTCGGAGGGTACCCTGCAGGATGGCGGGGATGAACTTTGAACGAATATCCACCCGAGTGTAGCGATCGGGATTAAAAATTTGGACTTCGGCTCCTGAGACGGGGGTTATCTCCTGCAAACGGGAGATTTGACGGCCGATCAACGCGTTCCAGGGGCTATTCCAAGAGAACCAATCGTTTTTTGGGTCGATGAGGGTCCTTTTACGCGCCAGAAGCTTCGCCTCCAAGGTCTTTTGAATAGGGAATTCCGCGACTCTATAGCCCTTGGGACGACTCGCGCAGAGCACCCAGGCGGCATCGCGTTCTTTGAAGCCAGGGCGCATGGCGGAGGCTCCGTCGGGCAACCAGGTGAGCTTGGACCCCAACACATCGGCGATGGTCGGCAGGATATCGGTTGTTTGGATTCGGCGGGGACGGATTTCCCCGCTCTTTTGATTCGGAGACTTCATGAAGAAAGGGACCTTCAGGACCTCGATCGCGTTGCCCGCGGTGACCTTGCGCATATCGCCTACGGGATTGAACGCGGCCCCGTGGTCCGCCGTCACCACGATCAGCGCGGAATCGTACAGGCCGGTTTCCTTCAAGCGCCGGAGGATGCGGCCCAATAGACGGTCCGCATAGGCCACTTGCAGGAGATGTCTCTGGTATTTCAGGCTCAATAGCGCGCGGCCATCCGCCGCGGTCGTGGGTTTGCTGTAGATCGGGTCTTGAGAGATCTCACGGCTGTCGAATTCGACATACTTTCCGGAAGGCAAGTAATTGAAAGGGGCGTGGGGGAATATCGGGTGTAAGAAATACAGCACGGGTCTGTTATACGGACGGATCGTGCGGATGAAATCATCGAACCGCCGGGCGATGTTCCGCGGCGGTGACTCCGCGGATATGCTTCCCGCGCGCGTCCTGCGCAGACGATGGGCGAAGGCATCGAGGCCGGTCCGTACATCCGCTGGAAGGACGCGGGCAGCGAAGGTCCCAGGAAGGATGCGGATGAGCAGCCGCATGCCCCGCCTCAGCCGGCTGGACGCGGGGCTTATGGCGTCACAATACGGGGGAGGGCATAAGCGGGTGTCGGATTCCATGACGACCAGCTCATAGGCCTGGCTAAGCCAGGAAAATAGATTGTCGGGATAGCTGTTGAAGCCGGGCAATTTGGATTCATGAGGGCGGAGGCCGGTCAGAATCGCGGGGACCGCGTGGCGGGTGAAATCTGAAACCGTGTAGGTGTTGGGAAACCAACTCGAACCCTTGGCCAGAGCCGAGAAATATGGAAAGCGGACCGCATCAATAGCCCCGGCGTCATCAAGCAAGGAGTATAGGGGTAATTCATCGAACACGACCATGACTATCGGGGCGGGCGCCCTGATGCCGCCAGGCTTGACCATGGGCGGGGTCCAGCGGGCATAGGTTATCTCCGTCACGGGCGGGGAAAACAGGAACACCGCCGGGAAGATGAGCAATGCGGGCGAGAGGCCGGTTAGAAATATCCTTACCGGCGCCAGCCGATGCGCGCTCCAAGCGAAAATAGCGGCTGCAAGGAAGGAGAGCAAGACGGCCAGCCAGCCGGAGGCCGGCAGATTTGCCTTGAGCGGCGGCAGAACGACGAGGGCAGTCAAGACCGATAAGACAGCGAAGTGAAACGTCTTTTGGCTCTCGCGTCCGATCCGCCGCAATCCGCCTTCCGCGAGTATGAGCAAAGCCGGGACCGGAAAAAACAAGCCGGCCAGCAAGAGCAGTAGATCGAAGACGTCGAATCCCATCGCGATTAATCTGGAAGGCTCGTCCCCCACGATCTGGAGCACTGGATCTGCGACCGCAAAGCTCCAGAGGACCAGCACATGCAGGCCGTCGGTCCAGAACTCCCCGTCCATGGGTTTGACGGAAGTGGACCGGGCGGGCGGCGGCATCGCTTCAGCCATCGGGATCAAACGAGCCATCCCCGAACTCGTGGGGGTACATCCTGGAGTCCCTGCCTTGCAGGTAGACTTTCATGGCCGCTCATTGTATCGGAAACCGCCGTCTATTGTTGAGGAAAGATCTGCCTGGATTTCCTTCCTCGGCGGCAATGCTATACTAGATCTCGATCCGATGGCGAAAAATCACAGAGAAGACATAGGGTGGCGCCGCGCTTTTTGGTGCGGCTTCGTTTGTCTGGTCTTGTGGCTTGCGTTGGTCCCCCCGGCTCATGCCTATTTGGATCCGGGCAGCGGGAGCATGTTCGTCCAGCTCCTGCTGGGAGGCGTCGCGGGCTTGTTCGTGCTCGTCAAGATGTATTGGCGCCAACTCGCCGCCAAGTTCGGCAGGAAGCCCGACGAGGACGGCCAGAAGGCCGGACCGCAGTAGGGCCGCCTGTGGCTTGCCGACGCGAGCCGGGTTCCTTCCGGGACCGGAACAACCGGGTCTTCTACCAGGACGGCCGCGTCCTCCGCGGGGTGAGCGCGGTGGCCCTGAAGGACTGGCAGGCGCTCTCGGCCAGCGAATTCTTCCCTGCGATGACGCGTGCGGCCAAAGTGATCCCGACCAAGCGGGTCCAAGAGCCGGAGTTGGGGACGTGGGACGCCGTCTTGGAGCATGAAGCGGTCCCGTTCCTGTCTTACCCATATGAGTGGCCCTTCGGCATGCTCAAGGACGCGGCCCTCCTCCATCTGGAGCTGATGCAGGCCGCCCTGCGCGAGGGGATGATTCTCAAGGACTCCTCCGCCTACAACATCCAGTGGCTGGGCGCCCAGCCCACGTTCATCGACATCACTTCCTTTGTCCGCCTCCCGGCGGGGGAGCCGTGGGTGGGGTACCGGCAGTTCTGCTCGATGTTCCTCTATCCCCTCATGCTCCAGGCCTACCGGAACGCGGCATTCCAGCCCTGGATGCGCGGCAGCCTCGACGGGATCGCTTCGGAGGAGTTCAACCGCATCCTAGGGCTGCGGGACCTCTGGCGGCCCGGCGTCCTGTCCCATGTATTCCTTCAGGCGAAGCTCCAGGGTTCCATGTCGACCCGGGCCGTGAAGCGCGAGCTCCAGAGCGCCGGGTTCCCCAAGGAATTGATCGTCTCCAACGTCAGGAAGCTCCAAGACCTGATCTCGGGTTTGGAATGGAGGCAGGCACGCTCGCAATGGTCGGAGTACGCGGCAAACAACACCTATTCCGCCCCCGAGAACGACCAGAAGGCCGCCTTCGTCCGGGGCGCCGTGATATCCAAGCGCTGGCGCCGGGTCTGGGACCTGGGCTGCAACACCGGCGCCTATTCCCGCATCGCCGCGGAGAACGCGGACTATGTCGTCTCCATGGACGCGGACCAGTTGGCTGTCGAGCGCTTCTACCAGGCGCTCAAGAAGGAAGGGAGGCGGAGCATCCTGCCTTTGGTCAACAACCTGGTGGACCCCTCCCCCAACCTAGGCTGGCGCGGCCTGGAGAGGAAATCGCTGCCCGAGCGGGGGAAGCCCGACCTGACGCTATGCTTGGCCTTGATCCATCACGTCGTGCTGAGCGCCAACGTCCCGCTCCGGGAATTCATCGGCTGGTTGGCCGAGCTTAAGACGGCCGTCGTCATCGAGTTCGTCTCCAAGGAGGACCCGATGGTCAAGCTCCTGCTCCAGAACAAGACCGACGACTACGCCGACTACGATCAGCAGTCCTTCGAGCGCTATCTGGGGGAGTCGTTTGTCGTCTCTAAGCGGCAAGAGCTGGAGACGGGGACCCGCACGCTCTACTTCGCCGCGCCGCGATGAGATCAGCGATGAAGACCGCCCTCATCTGCGGCGTTTCGGGCCAGGACGGGCCCTTCTTGGCTCGCCTGCTGCTTGAGAAGGGCTACCAGGTCGTGGGCACCTCCCGCGACGCCCAGATGGCGTCCTTGGCCAACCTCGACCGCCTGGGAATCCGGGACCGTGTGCGCGTGGAGTCCGCGCACCTAAACGACTTCCGCAGCGTCCTCCAGGTGCTGTCTAAGACCAAGCCCGACGAGGTCTATAACCTCGCTGGGCAGAGCTCGGTCAGCCTGTCTTTCGAGCAGCCGGTGGAGACCTTGGAGAGCATCAGTCTGGCCAGCCTCAACCTCTTGGAGGCGATCCGATTCACGGACCGGCCTATCAGGCTCTACAACGCGGGCTCCAGCGAATGCTTCGGCGAGGCCGGGGACCGTCCCGCCGACGAGAAGACCCCTTTCCGGCCGCGCAGCCCCTACGCGGTCGCCAAGTCCGCGGCCTTCTGGCAGGTCGCCAACTACCGGGAAGCGTACGGCCTCTTCGCCTGTTCCGGCATCCTCTTCAATCACGAGTCGCACCTGCGGCCGGAGCGCTTCGTCACGCGCAAGGTCGTGGCGGCCGCCTGCCGTATCGCCGCCGGGGCGGCGGAGAAGCTCCGCCTCGGCGACACCAAGGTCTGCCGCGACTGGGGCTGGGCCCCGGAATACGTGGAGGCCATGTGGCTGATGCTCCAGCGTCAGCGGCCGGAGGACTACGTCATCGCCACGGGGGAGACCAACAGCCTGGAGGACTTCGTGGCGGCGGCGTTCTCCGAGGTGGGCCTGGACTGGCGTGAGCACGTCGTCATCGATCCGTCCCTGCTGCGGCCTTCGGATATAAGCGTCGGACGGGCTGATCCCGGGAAGGCCGCCGGCGAGCTGGGCTGGAAGGCCAAGCGGCGCATGCGGGACGTGGTGCGCTCCATGGTCGAAGAGGAGCGCGCCCAGGCGTGAAGGTCCTGCATGTCGGGAAGTATCCGCCCGACCACTCCGGCGGCCTGGAGACCGCCTTCTTCGCCCTTTCGGAACGCCTGGCGGCCCACTTCGACCTGGATGCGGTGTGCAGCTCCGTCGCGGGCAAGGGGGGCGCGCAGAAGTCGGGACGCCTTTCCTGCCTGGTCTTGCCCACCTGGTTCACCGCGTTCTCGACTCCGGTGACGCCTAGCTTGGTGGGGTTTTTGCGCCGCGCGCGGGGCTACGACCTGATCCAGCTGTCGTTTCAGAACCCGATGTCGCTGTTAGCCTATCTCCTGGCCCGCCCGCCGGGCAAGCTCGTGGTCTGGTGGCATCACGACATCGTCCGTCAGAGGGTGACGGGGCTGCTGCTGCGGCCCTTCATGGAGCTCATCTTGAGGCGGGCCGACGCCATCGTGGTGGGGACCCGCTCCTACGCGCGCTCCTCGGAGATGCTGAGGAGGTTCTCGGCCAAGGTGCGCGTGATCCCCTACGGCATCGAGCTCGAGCCTTACGGCGCCAAAGAGGGGATCGACGGAGGGCGGGAGATCCGCCGGCGTCTAGGCGGCCCTCTGCTGCTGTTCGTGGGCCGCCATGTCTATTACAAAGGCTTGCGGCATCTCATCGAGGCGATGTCCGGGCTCGACGCCAAGCTCCTGGTGATCGGGCGCGGGCCGCTGGAAGCCGAGTCACGGCGCTTGGCCGCCCGTCTCGGCCTGGGCGAACGCGTCATCTTCGAGGACGTGCCGGCGGGACAGCCCTTGGCGCCCTATATGCACGCCGCCGACCTTCTAGTCCTGCCTTCCACCCATCGCACCGAGTCCTTCGGATTGGTGCTCTTGGAGGCGATGGCCTGCGGGAAGCCCGTGGTCGCCACCGAGCTCGGCACGGGGACCAGCGAGGTCTGCCTTGGCGGCGTCAACGGCTTGGTGGTGCCCCCTGGGGATGCCGCCGCCTTGCGCAAGGCGATCAACGCCATCATAACGGACGGCGAAACCGCCCGGCGCATGGGGGAGGCGGGAAGGAGCCGCGCGGCCTCGTTTAGTTCGGCGGCCATGGCGGAATCATTCCGCGGACTCTACGAGACGCTCTGCGGCGCTCGAGCGGGAGCCTGAGTCGGGCAGTGAGCGCCCGCGGCATGGTCGACCGGCCTCGGCCTCGAGGCGTCATCTGGGGTCCATGAAGGACCGTTCGAGCAGCGCGCCCGCCTTCGCGGGGTCGAATCCGTCCGCCCTCTTGGCCACGAGCATCCTGTCTGCCATCTCCACGCGGGTGACGAAGCCTTCCGACTCCAGGACGTGATAGCTGGGCCTGAGGGAGTAGTCGTCGAGCATGAGCAGGCAGGTGCGCGTCCCGAGCCGAAGCAGCGATTCCAGCACGCAGGCGACCCGGAACCGTCCGTCGAAGAGGATCGAGTCGGGGAAGACTCCCTCGGCGGCGAGATGCCGCCACGGCAGCCGCGCGTAGTCCGGCCACCGGTCGCTGGAGCCCGCGCTGATCGGCCAGCCCCATCTCGTGGTGACCCCGATGTCGGCGTACAGCGGCGTGAACCTCGCCTCGAAACCCGCCGCCTTGCGGGTCACCGCGGCGAGATAGCGCGCGTCGCTCTCCACCGAGACGACCCGGCAGGCCGCGCCGCTCAACGCCAGGATGGTGCTCCCGCCGCTGCCGTACTCCAGATAGTCGCCGCTCCGGCGGAGGACCTCCCTGAGCTTCTCAACGGCCGCCGCCGGCATCCGCGGGACATCGGCCACGACCGACGCTGCGAGGAGCCGCTGAAGGCGAAACAGGACGAAATCGCCTATTGAGGGCTTGTAGGAGGAGTCCGGCGGTTCAATCGCGGATGATGATGCCATCGCGGCCGCCGGCGGAGGCTTTGTCCAAGGCGGCCTTCGCCGCGGCGCGGTCCGGGAACGGCCCCAGCGTGGCGCGGTAGACGACCTTGCCCGCCGCCACGGCGCGGACGACCTCCGAGGCTCCGAGGTCGGCGCCGAGCTCGGCTTTGAACTTGGCGGCCTGGGCCTCGCTGGGGAACGAGGCGAGCTGGACCCTGAAGCCCTTGCCGGCGGCGGCCGACCGAGCGCTATCGCGAGGGAGTGCCGCTTCCGAGGCCTTGGGGGCGGCCGGCTTGGCGGCCTTCGCCTTGACCGGCGCCTTCGGCACCGGAATCGCACCCGGCACGGGGTCCTGGAGTTCGACGGTAAGCTCGTTCTCCTTCCACGCCGCGGCGTAGGAGCGCTCGATGTCGAGATGAATCCTGACGAGAGCGGAGGGGACCCCGCCGTCGTCGAACGGCGAGACCGCGATGCTCTGCACCATCCCGCCGCTGCCCTCCTGGTCCTTCGCGTCCGGGCCGAGGGTGACGTCGCCGACGATGAAGATGATGTTAGCCCCGTCGGTCTTGCTGCGGTAGCCCACCGGCCGGGAGGCCTTGAGGATGACCCAGCCGGACTCGGCTTCCACGTACTCCAGGACCGCCGGTTCGGCGGCAGCTCCGACGCTCAAAAGGGTGCAGAGTGACAGGGCCAGAAGGGGTCGGGTTCTCATACCCCCAGGATTGCGCCGGGCGGGATTTCTGTCAAGTCCTGGGGCGCCGATCAACCCGCTGACGCAGGTTTGAGCCACAGGGAGGACGGCGACGCGCCAGCTGCCGCGCCCGGCGCTGTCGGGGTCCCTGGCGGCGATGTTCCCATCGTCGCTGCCGGAGGTGCACCCGGCGCTACGGCAGGGGTTAAGGTCCGGTCGTTTCAAGGCGCCGTGGACATCAGCGCCGCGGCGGCCAAGATGCGCTTGGTGCAAGTCGCCGAGGAGATCGTGGCCCATTTGATTTCTGACCCCAATGCTAAGGTCAAGATCACGGTCGAGGTCCAGGCCGACTTCCCCAACGGTGTTTCGGATCAGGTTAGGCGCGCCGTCTCAGAGAACGCGGCGAGCCTCGGCTTTAAGATGCAGGAGTGGGAGTAGCCTACGGCCCCAGCGCGCCGATCGGGATGACGGCGATCCCGTCGGGACGCCGATAGCCGTAGCCCATGCCGACGATCACGCCGAGGGCGCTCGGCGCGCCGCATTTCTTGGTGTCGACGCGCTCCGCGAAATTTCGAAGGTTCGCCGCGCCTTCCTCCGCCTCGCCTTCCCCTAGTTTGACTTCGAACGCGGCCCAGCGTCCGTCCGCCGATTCCACGATTGCGTCGATCTCGAGGCCCGTATTGTCGCGGTACTGAAGCACCTGCGCGTCCGCGGCCTGGGCGTAGATCCGAAGATCGCGGATCACAAGCGACTCGAAGAAGAATCCGAGCAGATTCAGGTCCTTCAGCAACCGCTCCGGGGCGGCCCGGAGCGCGGCCACCGCCAACGAAGGGTCGACGAAGTGGCGCTTGGGCGCGCCCCTAAGCCGCGACTTCGACCGTAGGTGCGGCGCCCAGGCCGGCTGATTTTCAACGATCATGAGGCGCTCCAGCGCCGTCAAATATTCGTGCGCCGTGCCGTCCTTAAGCGGTCGATTCGGCTCCCCGGCGTCCGCGGCGAGCGTCGCGACGGCGACGTAGGTCGCCGTATTTCGGGCCAGGGAGCGAAGCATCCGATCCACCTTGCCGGGATCGCGGCGCCTCCGGCCCGCTTTCCCGATGTCGACGCGGCGTATTTCCTCTAGGTAGTCCCGATTCGCCTGCAAGGACTGCTGCAAGTCCCGATTCAGCAGGCCAGGCCAGCCTCCGACGGAGATCTGGTTCGCGAGATCGACTATCTTGAGGCCCGGATCGGGGCTGCTCGCTACCGTCCCGTCGAAGAGTTTCCTAAGCGACACGGCGCCGCTGGAGTGTCCGCTCTCGAAAAGGGACATAGGGCGCATTCGCAACCGGGTGATCCGTCCGGCTCCACCGTGTCGCGTCACGTCGTCGGCCGGGGCGGCGGAGCCGGTAAGGATGAACTGCCCGGATTTGCCGCGCTCGTCCACAGCGCGGCGGATAGGGTTCCAGATCGCCGGCGCAACCTGCCATTCATCGATGAGGCGCGGCGTTTTCCCCTCAAGGATCAGGCCCGCGTCGATTGCGACGGCTCGCTGCGCGGCCAGGTCGACGTCTAGAAAGACCTTGCTTGCGGCGATCCGACTGGCCGTGGCGGTCTTGCCGCATGCCTTCGGGCCCTCGATGACGACCGCTCCTGCGGACGCCAACCGCCGGGCAAGCTCTGCGTCTACGACGCGTTTATGATAGCTCATTGGTGCTATAGCAATATATATAGCGGTAGATTAGCAATTTATCCATAGGTAGATTTGCAATTGCTGCTTGGCGCATCCTGTGCCTCGCCTCGGTGGGCGGTCATCGGATTAGTATCATGTCGGAGCGATGAAGACGCTCGAAGCCCTCAAGTCGCACTGGGGCTATACCTCCTTCCGCCCCCTTCAACAGGAAGCCGTCGAGTCGGCTCTCGGCGGCAAGGACTCCCTGGTCGTCCTCCCCACCGGCGGGGGCAAGAGCCTCTGCTATCAGTTGCCGGCCGTGGCCGGAAAAGGCGGCCTCGTCCTCGTGGTCTCCCCGCTCATCGCGCTGATGGACGACCAGGTCTCGGCCGCGCGCGAGGCCGGACTCTCGGCCGACGCCCTGCACTCGAATCTCGCGTCCGGACCTAAGTCCGAGGCTTACGCGCGCCTCTCCGCCGGTGAGACCCAACTGCTCTACGTCAGCCCCGAGCGCCTGCTCGTCGGCGACCTTCTGGACGATATCGGCCCCCGTCTCATCCTGGCCGCCGTCGACGAGGCGCACTGCGTCTCGCACTGGGGGCACGAGTTCCGGCCGGAATATCGTCGGCTCAAGGAAGCGCTGGACCGCGTCCCCGAGGCGCCGCGCATGGCGCTGACCGCCACCGCCACGCCCGAGGTGCAGGACGACATCTGCCTCCAGCTCGGCCTGCGCGAGCCGAACCGCCTCATCGGGCATCCCGACCGCCCGAACCTGGTCTACCGCGCCTTCCCGCGCCGCGACCAGTCGGGGCAAGTGGCCGAGGTCGTGCGCCGCCACGAAGGCGAAGGCGGCATCGTCTACGCCCAGACCCGCAAGGACGTCGACCGCCTGGCCGCGGGCCTGCGCGAGGCCGGCATCTCGGCGGCGGCCTATCACGCCGGGCTCGACGCCGACTTGCGCCGCAAGGCCCAGGACGACTTCGTCAACGAGCGCCTCGACGTCGTGGTGGCCACGATCGCCTTCGGCATGGGCATCGACCGCTCGAACGTGCGCTACGTCGTCCACGCCAACACCCCGCGCTCCTTGGAGCACTACCAGCAGGAGTCGGGCCGTGCCGGCCGCGACGGCCTGCCGGCCGAGTGCGTGCTGTTCTTCTCGGCCTCCGACCTCGCCACCCACCGCTGGCTGGCCCAGAAGGACGGCAACCTCGCCCCCGAGCGCCAGAAATCGCTCGAGCGCCAGTTGCGCGAGATCGGCCGCTACGCCGTGGCGCCGATCTGCCGCCACCGCATCTTGGCCGAGCACTTCGGCGCGCCGTACCCCGCGCCCGGCGCCGTCCAGGAAGCGGGCGGCTGCCTCTGCTGCGACGTCTGCCTCGAGGAGACCAAGAGCCTGGGCGCCGACGAGGCGCTGGTCACGGCGCAGAAGGTCTTGAGCGCGGCCTGGCGCACGAACGGCCGCTTCGGGGCCGGCTATGTCGTGGCGGTCCTCCTCGGCAAAGGCGACGAGCGCATCCAGCGCAACGCCCACGACGCCCTGCAGGTCTTCGGCATCCTCAAGGACGCCGGAGAGGTGGCGGTGCGCTCCTGGGTCGACCAGCTCGTCGTCCAAGGCTTCCTCGAGGTGTTCGAGGACGGCGACTACCCGCTCCTGCGCATCACCGAGGCCGGCAAGGCCTTGTGCAAAGGCGAAGGAAGCGTGCGCCTCGGCGTACCCGCCCCGCCGACGGCGCGCGGGAAGAAGAAATCGAAAGCCTTGAAGAAGGCGCCCGCGGGGGCGGCCCAGCCCGACGAGGACCTTTTCGAGCGCCTGCGGCGCCTGCGCAAGATGATCGCCGGCCAGCTCGGCGTGCCGCCCTACCTCGTGTTCCACGACACGGCCCTCGTCGAGATGGCCGCCCAGAAGCCCCAGACCATGGAGGCCCTGCGCGCGGTGAAGGGCGTCGGCGACAAGAAGCTCGAGCGCTACGGGCGGGCGTTCCTCACCGTCCTGACCGGCGGCGAGCCCAGCGGCTTACTGATCTGAGCCGTAGCCTGGAAGCCCTGCGGTAGACGGGCTCTTGGGCTTCGGCTTCGGCGCGAGGATCGGACCCGCGGAGGAGCCCGGCAAAGGGGTCGGCTCCTCCAGCGCGGCCTCTCCGGGCATAGGCAGCGGCGCGACGGGCTTCTGGCGGGACTTCCGCGCCTTCGGCGACCGAGCGCTATCGCGAGGAAGTGCCGCCTCCGATGTCTTGGGGGCGGCTGCGGGCGGCGGCGGCGCGGGCGGCGGGGGCTTGCCGGCTTTCCCATGGGCGTAGAACCAGGCTCCCAGCGCAGAAAGCGCGGCCGCGCAGATCAATGCCGGGACGAACAGCCCGACTCGGGCCGTCGCGCGCGGCTCCGAGACGGGAGCTTCGAAGACGGGCTCGGGTGCCGATTCGGGGGGAGGAGAGGCCTTTCGGGGCCGCGGCGTGATGGGGATGGGCGCGGGGATGGATCTCGGCTTGGGAGGAGGTTCCGCGACCGTGCCGTCCAAGGCGGCCAGTTCCTTGCGCGCGGCCTCGACCGCGGCCCAGGACTCGGCGGCGCGCGCGCGCGCCTTGAGGCAGGCCGCCAGCTCGGGATGGCGCTCGGCCAGTTCGGCCAGCTCGATCCAGGGTCCGCCGCCCTCGGCGCGGACCTGGGCGCCGGCTTCGACGTCGGCGCGCGCGGCCAACTGGGCCACCGTCAGGGGGCCGAGCTCCTCACCGCGCAGCCGCAGGGTCCAGCGCGTCATCCGTCCAGGTAGCCGAACTCCTTGAGCGAGCGCGCGTCGCGCCGCCAGTCCTTGCGCACCTTGACCCAGACCTCGAGCACGGCCTTGCGGCCGGTGAACGCCTCCAGCGAGGCCTGGGCGCGCTCGGTGAGCCTCTTGAGCGCCGTCCCGCCCTTGCCGATCAGGATCCCCTTCTGGGACTCCTTCTCGACGTGCACCGTGGCCCAGACCAGGTCGCGGCGCGGGGTCTCTTTCCATTCCTCGATGACGACGGCGCAGGCGTGGGGGATCTCGTCGGAGTACAAGGAGAATATCTGCTCCCGCACGAACTCCGAGGCGAAGAAGCGGTCCCAGCGGTCGGAGAGCTGTTCCTTGTCGTAGAACGCGGGGGACTCGGGCAGGGCGGCCAGCGCCGCGGCCCTGAGCTCCGGGAGGCCGGGGCCCTTGAGCGCGCTGACCTTGAACACGACGGCCTGCGGAAGAGCGGCGGTCCAGGCCGCGGCCGCGGCGTCGAGGTAGGTCTCGCTCTTGGCGATGTCGCGCTTGTTGAGCGCCAAGAACAGCGGCACTTTCTTCGGGACGAGCTGGGTCAGCGCGGCCAGGGCTTCGGGGGAGGGCACGCGCGGCTCGACGACGAGGATGGCGAGGTCGGCGTCCTCGCGGGCGGCGCGCTTGACCTCGGTACGCAGGCTCTCCTGGAGCGGGTCGGAGGCTTTCTCGAGCCAGCCCGGCGTGTCGACGAAGACGGCCTGGGCGTCCTCGGTGTTGAGGATGCCGAGGATGCGGTGGCGCGTGGTCTGCGGCTTGGGGGACACCGAGACCAGGCGGCGGCCCAAGAGGGCGTTGAGCAGGGTGGATTTTCCGGCGTTGGGAAGGCCGAGGATCGAGACGAAGCCCGCGCGGTGCGCCATCCGGCAACTATACCACTTGGGGCGGGCCGTGCTAGAATCGCCGCACGGCCACGACTTTGACGGACCTGCCGACGCCGACGCGCCCTTCGTTGACCGAGGGGTGCGGCCTTTACGTCCATATCCCGTTCTGCTCGGTGAAGTGCTTCTACTGCGACTTCGCCGCGTTCTCCGGCCAAGGCGGCTCGATGGACCGCTACGTCTCGGCGATCTTGGCCGAGGCCGACCTGCACCCCGGACGCGCGGTCGATACGCTCTACATGGGCGGCGGCACGCCCACCGAGCTCAGCGCCGCCCAGCTGACCCGCCTCTTGGACGGCCTGGCCGCGCGCTTCGGCCCGCTGGGAGGCCTGCGCGAATCGACGGTCGAGGCCAGTCCCGAGACCGCCGACGCCGCCCGGCTCGACGCCCTGGCCGCAGCGGGCGTCTCGCGTCTGAGCCTGGGCCTTCAGACCGCCTCGGACCGCCTGCTCAAGTCCATCGGCCGCCAGCACACCTTCGCCGACTTCCGGGCCGTCTACGCGGCGGCGCGCGTGCGAGGCTTCGCTCTGAGCGTCGACCTCATGCAGGGCCTGCCCGGACAGTCCAAGGAGGACGCCGCAGCCGACCTCGAGGCCGTCCTGGACTTGGCGCCGGACCATCTGTCCATCTACACGCTGCAGGTCGAGGACCGCACCCTGTTCGGCAAGCGCGAGATCGAGGTCGACACCGATTTGGCGCGCGAGACGATGGAAACGGCGCTTGAGCGCCTGGCGGCGGAGGGCTTCGTCCACTACGAGGTCTCGAACTTCGCCCGTCCGGGCTTCGAGAGCCTGCACAACACGGGCTATTGGGTGGACCGTCCGGGCTTGGGCCTGGGCTGCGGCGCCGCGGGCTTCCTCGACGGCGCGCGGACGCAGAACGAGGATAAGCTCACGCCCTACGTGACGCGGGTGGAGCGCGGCGAGAAGCCGGTCAAGAGCGCCGAGCGCCTCGAGGGCCGCGAGAAGCTCGGCGAGACCATGCTGCTCGGCCTGCGCATGCTCGAGGGCCTGGTCCCGACGCCGGCGATGCGCGCCGCCTTCGTCCCCCAGCTCGAGCGCCTATGCTCGCGCGGCCTCATCGCCGACGAGGGCGGCCGCGTCAAGCTCACGCGCGAGAGCCTCTTCGTCGCCAACGAGGTTTTTAGAGAATTCGTGCCGCCCTGGGAGAGGACACCATGAAGACATTCGTGCTCGACACCAACGTGATCATCCACGATCCCGAAGCGCTGTTCGCCTTCGAGGGCTCGAAGGTCGTGATCCCGCTCCCCGTCATCGAGGAGCTCGACACCTTCAAGCGCTCCAACGACGAGCGCGGCCGGGCCGCGCGCCTGGTGGCGCGTTCGCTCGACAACCTGCGCGCCTTCGGCCGCCTCTCCGACGGGGTCCCGCTCGAGCACGGCGGGCGCCTGCACGTGGAGATGGTGCATCAGAACGGCATGCCGGCGCGCTTTGCCTCGGACTCCAAGGACAACCAGATCCTGAGCGTGGCCAAGTACCTCCAGGACCACAAGGAGAACGTGGTCTTCATCTCCAAGGACATCAACCTGCGCATCAAGGCCGAGGCCATCGGCCTCGACACCCAGGACTATGAGAAGGAGAAGGTCAACGTCACCGAGCTCTACAGCGGCTTCAAAGAGATCAAGGTGCCTTCGACGGACATCGACAAGTTCTACAAAGAGAAGCGCTTGGCCATGCCCGACTTCATCGCCAACGAGTTCGCCATCCTCAAGGACGCCGACGGCGGGTCGGCCTCGGCGCTGGCGCGCTACGACGGGAACGTCAAGGCTCTCGTGCCGCTCTCGCGCGTCGACCCGGTGGCCTGGGGCATCAAGCCGCTCAATACCGAGCAGAAGTTCGCGCTCGAGCTCCTGCTGCGGCCCGACATCCAGCTCGTGACCCTGGTCGGCTCAGCCGGCTCGGGCAAGACCCTCATCTCGCTGGCCGCCGGCCTCGAGCAGACGATGGGCTCGGGCGACCACAAGCTCTTCCGCCGCCTCATGGTGGCGCGCCCGGTCATCCCCGTCGGGCACGACATCGGGTTTTTGCCGGGCACCAAGCAGGAGAAGCTCAACTCGTGGATGGGGGCGATCTACGACAACCTGGAGTTCCTGCTCGACCGCCCGCACCGCGAGGAGACCGACATCGACGTCCAGATGATGCTCGAGGACGGCCGCCTCGAGGTCGAGGCGGTGACCTTCCTGCGCGGCCGCACGCTGCCCAACCAGTACATCCTCATCGACGACGCCCAGAACCTGACCCCTCACGAGATGAAGACCATCATCACGCGCGCGGGGCAGGGCTCGAAGATCGTCTTGACGGGCGACCCGTTCCAGATCGACAACTACTATCTGGACTCGGCGTCCAACGGCCTGACCAACCTCGTGGAGCGCTTCAAGGGGCAGGGGCTCTTCGGGCACGTCTGGTTCTCGAAGGTCGAGCGCTCGCCGATCGCGGCGCTGGCTTCGGAGCTGCTCTAAGCAGGCCGGCCGGGTCTAGCCGGAACCCGCCGGCGGCCGCCACGCCGGCGGCCAGGCGCAGTGCGATGTCGAGCATGGCGAGGGTGGCCTCCTCCCAGCGCTCGATCGGGGCGCCCTCGCGTACCGCGGCGTCGCGCATGAGGTCGAAGCGCGAGAGCCCGCGCAGGTCGAGTCCCTCGACCTGGGCCAGCCGGGCCGTCTCGGCCACCGCGCGCGCGGCGCTTCCCGTCCTCGGACGCTCGAGCCCCAGGCAGGCGGCGAACTCCAGGGCCACGGCCTCGAGGACCGTGTGGGCGTAGATGAAGCAGGCCGCCTCGACGGTGGGCTTGGCGCCGGCCACCGCCTTGCGGGTCAGGCGAGCGGTCCAGTCCTTGGGCAGGGAGGCGGGCAGCAGGTCGTTGGGACGGGCGGACATCGCCGAGAACTCGCGTCCCTTGAGCAAGCCCTGGGCCAGAGAGGCGTATTTCGCCCCCAAGGCATCGGAGACCAGGCCCACGCCCAAGCCGGCGGCTTCGCCAAAAGATACGATTATGAAGAGGCGGTCGAGGAACCCGAAGAAAGCGCGGTTGAATCTCTCTTCCATGATCATTTTGCCCACTCCCGATATATCCGAAATGCGCGTTTTGGTCAAGCTGCTGCTCCTGGCCGCGCTGCTGGCCTCGGCCGCGCAGGCGGCCGAGCCGCGCGTCATCGCCATCGACGCGGGCCACGGCGGCAAGGACCGCGGCGCCGTCGTCCGGCGCATCGAGGAGAACGCGGTGACCCTGGCCATCGCCAACAAGATCGCTTCGGAGTTCCGCCGCCACGAGGGCTTCTCGCCCTACCTCACGCGCTGGGAGGACGTCTTCGTCCCGCTCTCCGAGCGCGTGGACCGGGCCGAGCAGGTGGGCGGCAAGGCCTTCATCTCGATCCACGCCGACAAGGCCGACGGGCGCAAGCCCAAGGGCGTCATCGTCTGGTTCTACGGCGCCAACAAGCGGATCCCCAAGGGCCCGCCGCGCGAGCCCAACGAGCGACTGCGTCCGGCCCCGCCTAAGGACGTCATCGTCCAGTCGCGCTTCCTCGCCGAGCGCGTCCAGAACTCCCTGCGCAAGCGCGGCGTGAAGCTGGCGGCCTACGCCGACAAGGGGGGCTTCGCCGTCCTCAAGTCCGACAAGATGCCGAGCATCCTCATCGAGGTCGGCAACATGCGCGACCCCGGCGAATGGGCGCTGATGCAGGACCCCGCGTTCCAGGATAAGCTGGCCAAGGCGGTGGTGCAGGGCGTGGCCGCCTACCTGGGCTCGCCCGTTAACTAGTAAAATCCCGACATGCTCGAGAAAACCTACGCGCCGGCCGACGTCGAGAAGAGATGGGTGGAGGCCTGGTCGAAGGCCCGGCTCTTCGGGTCCGCGCCGGTCAAAGGCGGCCGCGCCTACACGATCGTCATCCCGCCGCCCAACGTCACCGGGGCCCTCCACATCGGCCACGCCCTCAACAACACCTTGCAGGACGTCCTGATCCGCTGGCACCGCCTGCACGGCCGCGAGGCCTGCTGGGTGCCGGGCACCGACCACGGCGGCATCGCCACCCAGAACGTCATGGAGAAACAGCTCAAGGCCGAGAAGCTCTCGCGCCGCGACCTGGGCCGCGACGCCTTCCTCGAGCGCATGCAGGCCTGGACGCGCGACTGCAAGAAGACCATCCTCGGCCAGCTGACGCGCCTGGGCTGCGCGCTGGATTTCGGGCGCGAGGCCTTCACGATGGACGAGGCGCGCGCCAAGTCGGTCCACCACGCCTTCGCCGAGTTCTACAAGGAAGGGCTGATCTACCGCGGGGCGCGGATGGTCAACTGGTGCGTGCGCTGCGGCACCGCGCTCTCCGACATCGAGGTGGAGTCCGAGGAGCGCAAGACCAAGCTCTGGCACCTGCGCTATCCGGCCGCCGACGGCGGCGAAGGGCTGGTCGTCGCCACGACCCGGCCCGAGACGATGCTGGGCGACACCGCGGTGGCGGTCAACCCGAAGGATGCCCGCTACGCGGCCCTGGTGGGCAAGAAGCTCAAGCTTCCCCTCACCGAGCGCCTCATCCCGGTCGTGGCCGACGAGCACGTCGACTCCGCCTTCGGCACCGGCGCGGTCAAAGTCACGCCCGCCCATGACGTCAACGACTTCGAGATCCGTCAGCGGCATCCCGAAATCGAGACCCTGCAGGTCATCGGCTTCGACGGCAAGCTGACGCCCGAGGCCGGCAAGTACGCCGGGCTCTCGCGCGAGCTGGCCCGCGACGCCGTGCTCAAGGACCTGGGCGACGCCTTGGTCAAGACCGAGGACCACAAGAACGCGGTGGGGACCTGCTACCGCTGTCAGTCGACCATCGAGCCGCTGGTGGCCTGGCAGTGGTTCGTCAAGATGGCCCCGCTGGCCGAGAAGGCCCGCGCGGCGCTCGACGACGGGCGCTTCAAGATCCATCCGGCGTCCTGGGCCAAGCCCTACCGGGCCTGGCTCGAGAACATCAAGGACTGGTGCGTCTCGCGCCAGATCTGGTGGGGACACCGCATCCCGGTCTGGTACTGCCAAGCCTGCAACGCGGGCAAGCTCGGCTCCACCTCCGAGCTCTACAACACCCCCGAGCTCAAGGTCGCCGCGGTCTCCGCGGCGCGGCCGGAGTCCTGCCCCGCCTGCGGCGGCAAGGACCTCATCCAGGACCCCGACGTGCTCGACACCTGGTTCTCGTCGGCCCTATGGCCGCTGTCGGTCTTCGGCTGGCCCGAGAAGACCCCGGACCTCGACTTCTACTACCCGACCGACATCCTCGTCACCGGCTACGAGATCCTCTACCTGTGGGTGGCCCGGATGCAGTTCATGGGCCTGCACTTCATGGACAAGGTCCCGTTCTCCGCGGCGCTCATGCACGGCATCGTGCGCGACAAGGCCGGCAAGAAGATGTCCAAGTCGCTGGGGAACGTCGTCGACCCCCTGCTCATGATGGACAAGCACGGCACCGACGCCCTGCGCTTCGCGCTGGTCTCGCAGGCCCATCCCGGCAAGGACATCCCGTTTGCCGAGGACTCGATCACGGGGCCGCGGAACTTCGCCAACAAGCTGTGGAACTCGACGCGCTTCGTGCTCGACTATGCGCTCAAGAACGAGCCGGCGCCGGAGGGCGGGTATCCGCTCGCCGGACTCGACAAGGCCAAGCTCGAGGTCGCCGATCGCTGGATCCTGGCCCGATTCCAAGAGGTCTCGGAGACGGCCCGCAAGGACGTCGAGTCCCTCGACCTCGCTGCCGCGGCGAACTGCCTCTACGGCTTCCTGTGGGACGACTTTTGCGACTGGTACATCGAGCTCTCGAAAGCGGCTCTGGCCGACCCGGAGCGCGGCGAGGCGACGAAGACCATCCTCGTCCAAGTCCTGACCGGGACGCTCAAGCTCCTGCATCCTTTCATGCCCTTCATCACCGAGGAGCTCTATCAGGCGCTCAAGCCCTACGCGGGAGAGACGGCGGAGTTCGCCTTCTCGGCCGGGGCTCCTGTCCTGACGGGCTGGGAAGACTCCTCGGCTGTGAAGAACATGCGGTTCCTCCGCCTCGCGGTGGACTCGATCCGCCGGCTCCGCTCCATCCTCGAGGTGCATCCTGGGGCGAAGCTCCAGGCGAAATACAGCGGCTCGGGCGGCTGGGCGGAGTTCCTGCGGGACGAATCGGAGACCGTCATGCTTCTGGGCCGCTTCGAGAGCCTCGAAAAGGTTGATTCCCGGCCGCCCGCGTCGGCGGCGGCCGTCGCCGGGACAACGGCGTTCTATTTCGCGATGGAAGGCTTGGTTGACTTCGAGAAAGCGCGCGGCCGGTTGGCGAAGGAGCTCGAGCGCTTGGCGAAGGACCAGACCAAATGCGATGCCATTCTAGGCAACAAGTCCTTCGTGGAGCGCGCTCCCGAGGAAGAGGTCGCCAAGGTCCGTGTTCAGCGCGACGAGACTGTCGCCCGCGGGGCGGCGCTCAAGGACACCTTAGAGGCCTTGGGCGCCGGACGCTCGAATAAGGGCGTCTGATTCCGGATAGCGTTTCCGTTCTCCTTTCCTCCAGCGTTGGAGGTGCGATGAATGGAAACGCAAACCAACGATCCCCGGGGATAGTCCGCCAGAACGGATTGCGGGGGGAGTTCCGCATTTTGGTTCTTGGAGCATAAGAGTCAAAGTCCGGGGTGGCAGGCGTCTGCCGTCTTAGGCGATGGAGGGGACCATGGCAAACATGAGGGGCGTCGTTGGGGGGCTGTTGGCGATGCTGGCGTTTCTTGCGGGCGGGATGGCGCAGGACGCCCTCGCGGCCGCAAGCCAAGCGCCGTTGCCGGCGTCGGAATCCGGGAAGTGGGAGAAGGTGGTCGACGTCGACCCGGTGCCGGAAGCCACGAAGCTGGCCGCGGAATTCGATAAGGCGGCGTCCGAGATCCGCCGGGAATCGGAGTCTAAGCTCGATGAACTGCGCCAGGCGACCGTGGCGAAGCTCAAGGCCGTGCAAGACAAATTCACCAAGGAGGCGCGGCTCGACGAGGCGCTGGCGGTCCGGGACCGCATCTGGCAGGCCTTGGAGCTCAAAGCGGATCCGGGCCTGCTGCGTTCTGGTCCGCAGGACATAGGGAAGATATGGTATTTCGAAGTGGTTGGGAACCGGTTGAGCTCCGTCTGGGGCAGCGGCGTCTACACGACCGATTCCAGCCTGGCCGCGGCAGCCGTGCACGCAGGAGTCGTTGAGCCGGGAAAGAAAGCGGTGATCAAGGTCACCATCCTCCCCGGCCAAGCGGCCTATACGGCGTCCGAAAAAAACGGAGTCAGGAGCCTTGAGTGGGCGGACTGGCACACCAGCTTCCGGCTGGAGAGGACGCCGTTCTAGATCGGCAGCTTGTCGACGGTGTCGGCCGCCTCGTCGACTACCTTGTGAGCCGCGTCTCCCGCCACCGGGATGATCGAGGCGACCGCGCCGGTGACCCGCATGGGCACCGTCACGAGCTTCGTCAGGAAGCAGCCCGACAAGGACGCCGCCGCCGCCGCCAGGACCACCAGTCTCATCGCGCGCATGTTCGCTCCTTGGGAAACGCCGCCGGCAAGAGGACGGTACTGTAGACGATTGCGGGCGCCGAGGTCCAGGCCGGCAAACCCGGTCGGGGCGCTTCTTGCGCGCTATTGACGGAAGTCTCCCTCCCTGGTACGCTAGGGCTTCAGCATGGCCAAACCCCCCCGGATCCTCATCATCGAGGACGACGAGTGCCTGCGCGAGTTCGCCGGCGACGCCTTGTCGGGCAAGGGCTACGTCATCGAGCGGGCCGTCGACGGCCACGAGGGCCTGGCCAAGGCCGCCACGTTCCTTCCGGACCTCGTGGTCCTCGACCTCATGATGCCCGGCCTTCACGGCTACGAGGTCTGCCAGCGCCTGCGCGCCGACCCCCTGCACGCCAAGGTCCGCATCCTGGTGACCTCGTCGAAGTCCTTCGAGACCGACCAGCAGATCGCCAAGCGGTCCGGGGCCGACGCCTTCATGGTGAAGCCCTACACGGTGGCCGGGATCCAGGCCTTGGTCGAGGAGCTGATCGGCCGCCCCCAGAAGAACGGCACGGGCCCCACGGTCGAGGACCGCGACACGATGACCCTGCATAAGGGCGGCGGGGCTTTCATCGAGACCCGCAACGACCCCAAGAAGACCGAGGTCTCGGTCCGCTTCTGGGGCACGCGCGGCTCCTCGCCGGCGCCGGGTCCCGACACGGTGCGCTACGGCGGCAACACCGCCTGCGTCGAGGTGAGGGTCGGCGACGTGCTCTTCATCATCGACTGCGGCACCGGCATCCGCGAGCTCGGGCTCTCGCTGCTCAAGGAGAAGAAGGACGAGCCCATCGAAGGGCACATCCTCATCGGCCACACCCACTGGGACCACATCCAGGGCTTCCCGTTCTTCGCGCCGCTCTACATCAAGCGCAACAAGTTCAACGTCTACTCGGTGCGCGGCAGCTCGAAGAGCCTCGAGCGCGTGTTCCGCGGCCAGATGGCGGCCGACTATTTCCCGGTCCCGCTCAACAATCTCGCCGCCGACATCCATTTCGTCGAGCTCGAGGGCCCCGTCCAGATCGGTCCCGCCACCGTGGCCTACCACTACCTGAACCACCCCGGCGTGGCGATCGGCTTCCGGATCTCGGCCTTCGGGAAGTCGGTGACCTACATCAGCGACCACGAGGGCTTCCAGCGCCTCAACGGCGACGAGGACCTCAACAAGCGCCAGGACGACGCCGTCGTCGACTTCGCGCGCGGCTCCGACATCCTCATCATGGAGGCCCAGTACACCGAGGAGGAGTACCAGCACAAGCGCGGCTGGGGCCATAGCACCTTCGACGATGCCATCGTCCGCGGACTGGCCTCCGAGGCCAAGCACATGGTCCTCTTCCACCACGACCCCACCCATACCGACGAGATCATGGACCGCCATCTCGACTATTGCCGCGAGAAGCTCCGCAAGGCCGGCTCCAACCTGTTCTGCTCCGCCGCGCGCGAGCGCTCCGTCATCACCATCTAATCCGTCCTTCCTTAATAACATGGGCCTTCCGGGGGTGGGCAAACCGCCTCGGAAATTCTAGAATCTGCCCATGACGCCGGGGAAATTCAGCTATCCCGACAGCCCGGTCCATTACCGGCGCCTCAAGCGCCCTTACCCCAAGATCGCCCGCGGGGAGGGGGTCTGGCTGCACGACACCGAGGGACGCTCCTACCTTGACGCTTGCGGCGGGGCCTACGTCGCCGCTCTGGGCCACGGGAGCGCGCTGATCGGCGAGGCCATGGCCGCCCAGGCCCGGCGCTTCGGCTACGTCAACGGAACCCAGTTCACCCATGACCCCGCCGAGGACCTTGCGCGAGCCCTGACCGAGCTCTCGCCCGGCCTCGACAAGGCCTATCTGCTGGCCAACGGCGGCGACGCCGTGGAGGCCGCGCTCAAGTTCGCGCGCCAGTACTGGGCCGAGGCCGGCCGCCCCGAGAAGACCAAGATACTCTCGCTAGACCCCAGCTACCACGGCAACACCTTGCTGGCCCTCTCGGCCGGGGCGCGCGCCTCCTACAAAAAGCTCTTTTCCGACTGGCTCGTCGAGTTCCCGCGCGTCCCCGCGCCCTATCCATACCGATCGACGGGCCCGGAGGACCCCGCGCTGAGCGCGGAGGCCTTCGAGCGCGCCGTCCTATCGGCCGGCCCCGACACCGTGGCGGCCTTCATCGCCGAGCCCATCGGCGGCTCCTCGACCGGCTGCTCGGTGCCTCCCGAGAAGTACTGGCGGCGCATCCGCGCGCTCTGCGACCGCTACCAGGTCCTCTTCATCGCCGACGAGGTGCTCTGCGGCGCGGGCCGCACCGGCACCTGGTCGGCCCTCGAGCCCTACGGCGTCGTCCCCGACCTCCTCGTGCTCGGCAAGGGCATCTCGGGCGGCTACGCCCCGCTCTCGGCCATGCTGGCGCCGAGGCGGCTGGTCGACGTGGTGGCGCGCGGTTCGGGGAGCCTCGCCCACAACCAGACCTTCTCGCACCACCCGGTGACCTGCGCGGCCGGCGTGGCGGCCCTGTCGATCATGAAGGAGCAGCGTCTCGTCGAGCGCTGCGCCCGTCTGGGGCCGCTCTTCCACAAGAAGCTCGACGCCCTGCGCGAGCATCCGCTGGTGGGCGAGGTCCGCGGCCGGGGTCTTTTGGCCGGCATCGAGTTCGTCGCCGACAAGAAGACCAAGCGCCCTCTGCCGCGCGCGCTGCGCTTCGCGGAGTCGCTGGCCGAGGCGGCGCTCGACCGCGGGCTCGTGGTCTGGCCGAACTACGGCAACGCCGACGGCGAGAACGGCGACCTCATCATGCTGGCGCCCCCTTATATCATCTCGGAGACCGAGCTCGACGAGCTCGTGCTGCGCTTGAGCGACGCCGTGAACACGGCGGCGCGGTCGGTGACCGTTGGGAGGACTTCATGAGCACGCTGGCGCCCGAAGACATCCGCATCACCTACACCTCGCAGTCCGCGGACATGGACGCGGCGCACCGCTTCTTCGACGCGGCGCTGGCCAAGGTCCGCTCCGAGGCCGGCCGGGAGTACCCGCTCTACATCGACCATAAGCCGGTCAAGTCCTCCGAGGCGCTGCTCGACGACGCCTCGCCGATCGACTCCTCCCTCATCCTCGGCCGGTTCGCCGCAGCCACTCCCGCCCACGTGGACCAGGCCATCCGCTCGGCCGCCGCGCAGAAGGGAGCTTGGCGCCGGACCCCGTGGACCGAGCGCGTGGCGCTTTTGCGCAAAGCCGCCCAGCTCACCCGCCAGCGCAAGTTCGAGCTGGCCGCCGTCATGAGCCTCGAGGTCGGCAAGAGCCGCCTCGAGGCGCTGGGCGACGCCGAGGAGTCGGCCGACCTCATCGACTACTACTGCGAGCAGATGGTGAAGGCCGAGGGCTTCGTCACCACGATGAGCAAGATCACGCCCATCGAGACCAACGTCGACGTCCTGCGCCCCTACGGCGTGTTCGTCTGCATCGCCCCGTTCAACTTCCCGCTGGCGCTCTCGGCGGGGATGTCCTCGGCGGCCCTGGTGGCCGGCAACACGGTGGTCTACAAGCCGGCCCAGGACACCCCGTGGACCGGGCTCAAGCTCTACGAGATCTACCGCGACGCCGGCATCCCGGCGGGTGTGGTCAACTTCATCACCGGCAAGGGCTCGGTCATCGGCGATCCGCTCTGGCAGCACCCGCTGACCGACGGCATCGTCTTCACGGGCTCGAAGGAAGTCGGGCTCCACATGTACGCCCAGTTCTCGAAGAAGTGGGTGAAGCCCTGCCTGCTCGAGCTCGGCGGCAAGAACCCCGCCATCGTCATGGACTCGGCCGACCTCGACATGGCCGCCGAGGGCGTCATGCGCTCGGCCTTCGGCCTCCAGGGCCAGAAGTGCTCGGCCTGCTCTCGCGTCTACGTCCACAAGGCGGTGGCCGAGCCGTTTTTTGCCAAGCTAGTCGAGCGCGCCAAGGCCATCAAGGCCGGCGACCCGACCGAGCGCGACGTCTTCTTCGGTCCGGTCATCAACGAGCGCGCGGCCAAGAAGTTCGACGCCGTGGCGGCGCGGGCTAAGAAGGAGTACGAGGTCCTGCTCGGCGGCGAGCGCCTCAAGGGCCCGGCGTTCGACAAGGGCTGGTTCGTGGCCCCCACCATCGTCAAGGCGCCGCTGTCCTCGGACTTCTTCATGGAGGAGTTCTTCCTGCCCCTGCTCACGGTCGGCGTGGTCGACTCGCTGGAGGTTGCGCTGGAAGAGTCCAACAAGGCCGAGTTCGGCCTGACCGGCGGCTTCTACTCGAAGAAGCAGGAAGAGATCGAGGCGTTCTGGGACGGCATCGAGTCGGGCGTCACCTACGTCAACAAGCGCTCCGGAGCCACCACCGGCGCCTGGCCGGGCGCCCAGTCGTTTACGGGCTGGAAGGGCTCGGGCTCGACCGGCAAGGGCGGCTGCGGCCCGTACTACGTGTCGCAGTTCATGCGCGAGCAGAGCCGGACCGTCATCAAAGAGGGGTAGTCCCATGGCAAAGACCAAACTGAAGCACGAGACCTCCGTCCCCGCCAATGAGACGCACGCCCCGCACGGGACGCCGGACTACCCTCGCATCGTCGTGCCGCCGCCCGGCCCCAAGGGCCGCGAGATCGTCAAGCTCGACAAGGAGCACTCCTCGACCTCCTACATCAAGGAGTACCCGCTGGCGATCTCCCACGGCCGCGGGGCGATGGTCGAGGACGTCGACGGCAACCGCTATATCGACTTCATGGCCGGCATCGCCGTGGCGGCGACTGGCTACGCCCACCCCGTCGTCACCAAGGCGGTCCAGGAGCAGGCCGGCAAGTTCCTGCACATCTGCGGCACGGACTTCTACTTCGAGGGCATGTCGCGGCTCTGCGAGCGCTTGGCCCAGCTGGGTCCCGGCAAGGGCAAGAAGCGGGTCTTCCTGACCAACTCGGGCACCGAGGCCGTCGAGGGCGCCATCAAGCTGGCGCGCTCCGCCACGCGGCGCACCGACCTGGTGGCCTTCCGCGGCGCCTTCCACGGGCGCAGCTACGGGGCGATGAGCCTTGGCTCCTCCAAGACCAAGCAGCGCGCCCATTTCGGCCCGTTTTTGCCCGGGGTGCACCACTTGCCCTACCCTGACGCCTACCGCTCCGCCACCGGCGGCCGGCCGCTGGCCGAATGGGCGCTGGGGCACTTAGACGAGCTCTTCAAGCGCCACGTCTCGCCCGACGACGTGGCGGCGATCTTCATCGAGCCCATGCAGGGAGAGGGCGGCTACGTCATCCCGCCGGTCGAGTTCCTCAAGGGCCTGCGCGACATCTGCGACCAGAACGGCATCCTGCTGGTCTTCGACGAGATCCAGACCGGCGTGGGCCGGACCGGCCACATGTGGGCGGCCGACTATTTCGGCGTGGAGCCCGACGTCCTGCTCACGGCCAAGGGCCTGGGCTCGGGCCTGCCGATCGGGGCCATCATCGCCAAGGAGTCGGTCATGAAGTGGGAGTCGGGCTCCCACGGCTCGACCTTCGGCGGCAACCCCCTGGGCTGCGCCGCGGCCCTGGCCACGCTGGACTTAGTCGAGCGCGAGCTGGCCAAGAACGCCCGGGTCATGGGCGCGCGTATGATGGCGGGCCTGGCCAAGCTCCAGGCCAAGCACCAGGTCATCGGCGACGTCCGGGGCGCCGGGCTCTTCATCGGGGTCGAGTTCGTCAAATCCCGCGCTACCAAGGAGCCGGCCAAGACCCTGGTCCATGACCTGGTCCAACAGGCCTTCCGGAAGGGACTCCTGCTCCTGCCCTGCGGCGAGTCGGTCATCCGCCTAGCACCCCCGCTGGTCGTCACGGAATACGACGTCGACGCGGGCCTGGCCATCCTCGACGAG
The DNA here is from genome assembly GCA_016196755.1 of Elusimicrobiota bacterium. GTDB lineage: Bacteria > Elusimicrobiota > Elusimicrobia > UBA1565 > UBA1565 > SCTT01. Next base: position 125,850 of record JACPXC010000062.1, on the reverse strand, counting down.
ACGCTCAAGGGGCTGACGGGATGAGCAAGGTAGTCTCGATGAAGGAGGCCGTCGCCTCCTTCGTCTCGGACGGGGACACCGTCGTCATCGAGGGCTTCACGCACCTCATCTGCTTTGCGGCGGCCCACGAGATCATCCGCCAGAAGAAGCGCGGCCTGACACTGGCGCGTCTGACCCCCGACCTGGTCTACGACCAACTGCTGGCGGCGGGTTGCGCGAAGAAGCTGGTATTCTCCTGGGCCGGGAACCCCGGGGTGGGCTCTCTCCACGCCTTCCGCCGCGCCGTGGAGGGCGGGGGGGCGCCGCTCGAGACCGAGGAGTACTCCCACTTCGGCATGGTGGCGCGCCTGCAGGCCGGGGCCTCCGGCCTGCCGTTCGCCGCCCTGCGCAACTACGCCGGCACCGACCTTCCGCGGGTCAACCCGCGGATCAAGACCGTGACCTGTCCCTATACCGGCGAGGTCCTGGCCACGGTGCCCGCCCTCAACCCCGACGTCACCATCGTCCACGCCCAACGCGCCGACCAGAACGGCAACACCCAGATCTGGGGCCTGCTCGGCGTCCAGAAGGAGGCCGCCTTCGCCTCCAAGAAGGTCATCGTCGTGGTCGAGGAGCTGGTTTCGGAGAAGGTCATCCGTGCCGACCCCAACCGCACCGTGATCCCGGCGCCCATCGTCAGCGCCGTGGTGGTCGAGCCGTTCGGCGCCCATCCCTCCTTCGCGCAGGGCTACTACGACCGCGACAACGACTTCTACATCGCCTGGGAGCCGATCTCTCGCGACCCGGCCGCGCTCCAGAAGTATCTCGAGGAGCAGGTCTGCGGGGTGTCGGACCGGGCCGGCTACTTGAGGAAGAATCCGGGGCTGACGGAGCGTCTGCGCGCGAAGCCCATGGTCTGCGAGGGGGTCAACTATGGCTACTGAGACCCTGGCCTGCACCCCGTCGGAGATGATGGCGGCGTTGGCCTCTCGCGAGCTCAAGGACGGCGAGGTGGTCTTCGTCGGCATCGGCCTGCCGAATTTAGCCTGCAACCTGGCCCGGGCCACCCACGCCCCGAACCTGGTCCTCATCTACGAATCGGGCGCGGTCGGCGCCGTGCCCGAACGCCTGCCGGTGTCGATCGGCGACCCCGCGCTCGTGACTGGCTCGCTGATGGTGGCGCCGATGACGGACATCTTCCAGTACTTCCTCCAGAACGGCCGCATCCAGGTGGGCTTTTTAGGCGGCGCCCAGCTTGACCGCTGGGGGAACATCAACACGACCGTGGTCGGCCCCTACGACAAGCCCAAGGTCCGCCTGCCGGGCTCCGGCGGGGCCTCCGAGATCGCCGCCCACGCCAAGCGCATGCTCGTCATCATGAAGCTCGGCAAGCGGGCGTTCCCGGCCGAGGTGGACTTCGTCACCAGCCTCGGGATGCGTTATAGGGGCACGCACCGGCGCGACCTCGGCATGCCGGGCTCCGGCCCGGTGAAGGTCGTCACCGACCGCTGCGTCCTCGAGCCCAACGCCGAGGGCGAGCTCGAGGTCGCGGCGCTCTACCCCGGCCAGACCTTGGAGTCCTGCCAGGCCGAGGTGGGTTGGCCGCTCAAGGTCCGGCCCAGCCTCGGCTCGGTGGCCGGCCCGACCGCGGAGGAGCTCAGGCTCCTGCGCGAGGTCCTCGACCCCAAGAAGCTCTTCCTCAAAGGATAGGAGAACCCCATGGCCAAGATCGTCAAGCAGACCGAGCTCAAGGCCCGCCCCGCGGAGCAGCCGTTCAAGTATCCGCTGACGCGCCCTTTCGTCGAGCCCGATTGGACGCGCTTTGCGGGCTGGAAGGACGTCACCAAGGCCCAGTGGGAGTCGGCGCTCTGGCAGCGCCAGAACTCGATCAAGAACATCAAGGACCTCGGCAAGGTCCTGGGGCCTTTGCTTACCGACGACCTGGTAGCCGAGATCGAGCGCGACCAGCTCGAGCGCGCCACGATGTCGATCCTCATCCCGCCGCAGATGCTCAACACGATGGACGAGACCGACCTGCGCGCCGACCCGGTGCGGCGCTACATGCTGCCGATCATCTCCGACCGCCATCCCGAGTGGCCGAACCACCCGCTGGCCTCGCGCGACAGCCTGCATGAGTCCGAGATGTGGGCGGTCGAGGGTCTGACCCACCGCTACCCGACCAAGGTCTTAGCCGAGCTCCTGGCCACCTGTCCGCAGTACTGCGGCCACTGCACGCGCATGGACTTAGTCGGCAACAGCGTCCCCCAGGTCACCAAGCACGCCTTCGCGGGCTCCCCCGAGCCGCGCTGGGAGGCGATGCTGGAGTACCTGCGCAAGAACAAGACGATCCGCGACGTCGTGGTCTCGGGCGGCGACGTGGCCAACCTCCCGATCGCCAAGCTCGAGTGGTTCGTGTCCTCCCTGCTCGACATCGAGAACGTCCGCGACATCCGCCTGGCCACGAAGGGTCTCATGGGCATCCCCCAGCACTTCCTGCAGGACGAGGTGCGCAAGGGACTCGAGCGCCTGGCCAAGAAGGCCTGGGAGCGCGGCGTCGACGTGGCGTTCCACACCCACGTCAACAACGCCAGCCAGGTGACGCCTCTGGTGCGCAAGGCCGTGCTGTCGCTGCTCGAGATGGGCTTCCGCGACGTGCGCAACCAGGGGGTCCTCCTGCGCGGCGTCAACACGACGACCAAGGACCTGCTCGAGCTCTGCTTCACTCTGCTCGACCACGGCAAGATCATTCCGTACTACTTCTACATGTGCGACATCATCCCCAACTCCGAGCACTGGCGGCTGTCGGTGGGGGAGGCGCAGAAGCTCCAGCACGACATCATGGGCTACATGCCGGGCTTTGCCACGCCGCGGTTCACCTGCGACGTGCCCTTCGTCGGCAAGCGCTGGATCCATCAGCCCGCGGAGTACGACCGCATGAAGGGGATCTCGTACTGGACCAAGAACTACCGCACCGGGATCGAGGCCGACGTGGCCGACGCGCTCTCGCGCCGCTACGAGTACTGCGACCCGGTCTATACCCTGCCGGCCGAAGGGCAGGAGTATTGGCGGCGCCGCGCGGTTGAGCCCGCGAAGAGCTGAGGCGCGGACGCAAAGGGCCTCCCCGACGGGGAGGCCCTTTTTTTAGCCGGAAAAACGACTTAAGAACTTGCGCATAATATGACGCTCTGCTATACTCGCGGCACGTTGGAATCTTGGCGCAGGGGAGGGGAGGAAGATGCGCAGGCTCAGCATCGTGGACGCGAAGAACAAGGAGCAGGTCATCTGGCGGGAGATCCTCCGTTCGCGCGAGTCTCGCTACGACCACCGCCTTCATGGGATCTTGTCGGTCTGCCGGGGCCTCAGCTGCTATGAGACCGCGGCCGTGTGGGGGAGGAGCCCTCGGGCAGTCGAGCATTGGGTACGTCGATACGAGACCCGCGGCCTGACAGGCCTGCAGGAGAAGGGGAAGCCCGGCCGTCCGTCGACTTTGACCTCGGCCGAGGCGGCGCGCCTGCAGCGCCAGCTCATGGCCGACCCGGTGCGCTGCGGCTGGCCCGACAGGCGCTGGAACGGGCCGCTCTTGCGCGCCCACCTGGCGCGCGCCTACAACCGCAGCCTGAGCCTGCGCCAGTGCCAGCGGCTGCTCAAGAGACTGGCCGCTTGACAGCGAAAAGACTTATGTCGTAATTTCGCTGTAGATTTGTAGGCCACTCGGCGGGCCTACTGGACGGAAAGCGCCCTCGGACCCCCTCCGGGGGCGCTCCTTTTCGGTGTCACTTTTCGGTGTCAGGTGTTGACTTGTTGACTTGTCGGAGGCAAGACCAGGCGCTGACAAGTCAACAAGTCAACACCTGACACCGACAGGTGGCTGTTAGGAGAGCGACTCGGCCATGCTGACGGCCAGGTCGAGGTAGTTGCGGATCTCGGACGCCTCGGTGGGGAACGGGACGTTGACCACGACCCGGTCGGGCAAGGCTAGGATGTGGACGTCCACGGGCAAGGAGAGCAGGCGCTGGCGCAGGGAGTGGTCGCAGGCCATCTCGGCGAGGTCGGCCGGCTGGCAGCGCGCAAGGTAGCGCTTCTCGAAGGCATGGTCGTTGACCTTGACGCGGTCTGGAACGACCATGCCGGCCTCCTTCTCGATCTTGTCCTTCGAGCCGATCTCGACGCGCAGGCCGGGCCGGCCGCGCAGGCCGGTCATGACCGAGGCGCCGGAGCCCTCGGCCAGCACCCGGAAGGAGCGACCCTTGTACTTGCCCTCGAGGCGGGGGGGCTCGGCGACGAACTGCAGCTCGAGCTGGGCGGCCAGCTCGGGCCAGCGCACGGCGGGGTTCTTCAATCGGCTCTCGCGGATGTTCCACCAGATGACGGGAAGGCCGATGCCCAGGAGAGCGGCGATCAGGAAGGTCATGGGCGTTATTGTAGGACGGATGCGGGGTTGCGTCCAGGGCCTATTCCGACTAACCTACCCTTGATGCTTGGCAGCGCGGCGCTCATGGCGTTCCTCGTCTTGCGGCCCGCCGCCGCCCAGGAGTGGGGGCCCTACGACCGGCCCTACCTCGCGGAGGCGGTGTCCCTGCTCAAGCGCCTGCCCTCCACGAGCGAGCATTGGCGCTTCGTCTCGGCCCAGCGCATCCCCTTGCAGGTCACCGACAATCCCGCCGAGGTCGACGACAGCATCCTCGGCGCCTACAGCCTCGTCGACCGCCGGATCGCGATCGACGAGGTCATCCTGGCGCGGGCGGCGGAGGACTTAGTCGACGACGGCGCGGCGCCGGCCGTGGCGGCCCGCGTCCTGGCTTGGAAGACGCTTCCGACCATCGTCCACGAGCTGACCCACGGGCGGGTCCATGATGATCTCCGGCGGCTGGCGGGGGGGCCGTTCGCCCTGGCTGTCCTCGAGGACGAGCAGTTGGCATTTTACGACGGCTGCCTGGCCTTGCTCGACCTCTTCGCGGAGAAGCCCGCGTTGTGGAGCAAGGAGCGCCTGCTCGAGCTCGACGAGCCGGAGGCCGCGACACTCGAGGCCTGGTTCCGCGGCCCGGAGGGCATCGACGCGCTGGTCGCGCAGGTCTACGACGGCCGGCGCTCCCTCCTCAAAGACGACGCCGCCGTCTTCCGGGCCGCCGCGGACAACACGATCTTCGACCTGCGCCGCGCCGCCGCTAAGCTGCGCGAGGGCGGCGGCGCGGCGGAGGCGGGGCGGAGGCTCCTCGGGCGGAGGCGCCACATGAGCCCGAAGGAGGCGCTGGCCTACGTCGAGCGCGCCCTCCCGGTCTTCATCTCGACGCGCCGGACGCTCGACGACCCGGCGGCGCTCGAGCGCGTGCGCGCCTACTATCGCGGCGCGCTGGCCGAGCGCCGGGCCAAGCTCGAGGCGCGCCGGCCGAGGAAGGGATGAGGGCCGTTCTCGCCTTGGCTCTGCTGGCCGCGCCGCCGGCCGGCGCCGTCGATAAGGACCCCAACTGCTACGGCGCTTATTCTCCCGAGGTCGGCCGGGAATGGGAGGTGGCGCAGGCGGACTGGAACGCCATGTGCGACAAGGGCTACTCGGCTTCCGACGCGCTGCGGCAGTCCCAACGCTCCTCGATGGCGCGCTGCACGGCGCGCTTCTCTCCCTACGAGGGCAAGGGCAAACTGCCCAGCGGCGAGTCCGCGGCCTATTGCGCCCGCGGCTCCTCGGGGCGCGCGCGCTTGGCCGAGCGCACGGGGACGGCCGCTTCCAAGCCGGCCGCCGCGCCTCCAAAGCCGCGCAAGCCCGGTGACGCCCGTATGGGACCGCTCGCCCGGGCGCTCGACCAGGCGCGCGCGTGGAAGCCGGACGCCTGCCTGAGCGGCCTCTATTATTTCTATGACGACACGACCTTCATCACGTCCGAGGAGTGGTCCCGGGCGCGGGCCGCGGGTCGCATCCCCGAGCGCGGGCAGGTGCCGTTCGAGGAATACTCCTACTATTTCGACTATCCGTCTCGGACCGACCGGGAAGTCAACGGCTATCGGGTCTCCTACGGGGACGTGATCGACGTGAACTTCTGCAACGACGTCAAGCGCATGGAGGGGCCCGACCAGACCGAGAGCCCCTTCGAGACCGGCTTCACCGATTGCATCGGCAGCGTCCCCGTGGACCTGGGGGCGGCCGTGGACGCGGCGGCCAAGGGCGGCTTCGCCCTGGAGACCCCGTTCAAGGCCTACCTGGCGCGGCTCCCCACCGGGTTCTTTCACGACCCCTGCCGCGGAGGGCTGGCGAAAAAGCCTCCCGTCGAATGCTCTGACTTGAGAAACTGGGACCCGGCCCAACTCCGCCGGGTCACGGGCCGGCCGATGTGGATCCTCAGCGCCTCCGGGAGGACGGCTTTCGTGGATGCGCTCAAGGGCCGGCTGCGCTACGTGACTTCGGGCGGGGTCGACTTCGGCACGTCGGACTCCACGACCTACGCGGAGCCCTGCCTGGAGGACCCGAAGGCGGGAGACAAGTTCCGTAAGCTGTCCAAGTGAGCGCCCGTCCTCGTCAGCGCCGGACGAGCCGGCCTTCGCGCGGCTCCGTGCCGTCGTCGGGGCTCACCGTGAAGCCGATGCGCCCCAACTCGCGCCCGTCGGAGGTCTCGACTAAGACCCGCCAGGTCCCCGGCTGGTAGCGGCTCTTCACCGTCACGCTGCGAAAGCCCTCATCGCGCCCGCCGGTGACGCCGAGCGGCATCACGTCCGACGCCTTCCAGCCCGCGGCCGGGTCCTTGAAGAGCCAGCGCAGCTCCAGGCGCTCCTTGAAGTCGGTCGGCGAGAAGACGCTGACGAAGCAGTGAATCTTGTCCCCCGGGCGCGCCGCGAAGGTCTGGTCGCCGCGCTCCCAGAATCGCCAGCGCGGGCGCAGCATCGTCAGCTCGAACTCGTCGCCGACGCGCCGGGCGTCATGGTAGATGCCGATGTCGGAGATCGAGAGCGGCACGGGAGGTATGAGCTTGGCTAGGTACATGAGCGTGAAAGCCGCTGCCACCCAGGCGAAGGGGACGACGGTGAGCCGCCGCACGGCCTCGCGCCCCTCCGGAATCCTCTTCTCGAGACGCCAGACCAGCAGGGCCAGCGCCGCGGTCGACGCCGCCAGCGAGCCCAGGAAGACCAGGGTCCCGAGGCGGTGGGCGAGCATCGGCACGAGGTAGCCGAAGTAGGACACCAGGCAGAGCGAGAAGAGCGTCATGCGCAGCCGGGTGGCCGAACCGGGGAACGGGCGCGCCTCGTTTATCCCGAGCAGCGCCACCCAGAAGAGGAGGAACACGAGCGAGGCCGTCAGCGAGGCGCTCTTGAAGTAGAACAGCGTGTAGATGTTGAGCAGGGTTCCCAGCATGAAGTGGGTGGCCGCCTTGTGGTAGCGCCAGGCTCCCTTGAAGCGCTCGTGCGGCGTGAACCCGCCGTGCTGTTCGCGGATCTCCAGGCCGGTGAGCCAGCCGCAGAGCAGGAGATAGCCGGCCTGGTGGAGGACGTTGTGGAGCTTGTCGATGCGGCCGACGGCGAAGACGTCGAAGATGAAGCCCGCGACGAAGAAGCCCGCCGTGCAGGCGGGCTCATGGTCGGCGTAGAATCGTTTGGCGCGCTCGAGCATCCCTCAGTCTAGCCGATTCATGTTCCCAGCAGCTTCCGATAGAGCGCCAGGTACTTGGCCAAGGACGGCGTCCAGCTCGAGTCCTTCGCCATGGCCGTCCGCCGCGCCCGGGCCAGCGCCGCCGGGTCCCTATAAAGGAGCGCGGACCGGGCGATGGCCTCGCGCAGGGCGGGCGCCGAGAACTCCGCCGCATGGAAGCCGTCGCCGCGCGCGGGGTCGGCTCCCAGGTCGATGATGGTATCGAGCAGGCCGCCGGTCTTGGTGGCGATCGGCAGGGTGCCGTAGCGCTGGGCGATGAGCTGGGAGAGCCCGCAGGGCTCGAAGCGCGAGGGCATGAGCAGGAAATCGGCCCCGGCGTAGACCAGCTTCACGAACGCGGTGTCGAACGGGTGGTGGGCCACGCGGCCGGGATAGCGGGCGGCGAGCCGGCGCACCGCCTCCTCGAGCTCGGGCTCGCCGGAGCCGGTGATGACCAGTTGGCCGCCCGCCGCGAGGACGGCGTCGGCGGCTTCGACGACGAGGTCGATGCCCTTCTGGTGCGCGAAGCGCGAGGCCACCGCGTAGAGCGGGGCGTCCGGCGCCGCCGCCAGCCCCAGCCGGCGCTGAAGCTCGGCCTTGTTGGCGGCCTTGCCCGGCCCGGCGTCGGCGGCCGAGTATCTGCGGGCCAGCAGGGGGTCGCGGGTCGGGTCGTTGTCGGCCATGTCGATGCCGTTTAGGATCCCGGTCAGCTCGGCGGCGCGCGCGCTCAGCAGGTCCTCGAGCCCGTTGCCGTAGGCCGCGGTCTGGATCTCCTTGGCGTAGGTCGGCGACACCGTGGTCAGGGCGTCGGCGAAGGCGACCCCGGCCTTGAGGTAGCTGAACATCCCGTGCAGGCCCGAACGCTCGTCGCGCGGGCCGAGGCCGGTCTTGGCGTGCGCGGTCCAGGGGAAGAGGCCTTGGTAGGCGATGTTGTGGAGGGTCAGGACCGAGCGCGCGGCCGCGAAGAACGGGTCGGCGTTGTAGACGAACTTGAGCAGGGCGGGCAGCAGGCCCACGTGCCAGTCGTGGGCGTGGACGATGTCGGGCTTGCGGCCCAAGAAGCGCATCGCCTCGAGCGCGGCGCGGGCGTGAAACAGGAAGCGCTCGTCGTTGTCGGGGTAGTCGCGCTTGCCGTAGCCGTCGTACCCGTCGTAGCCGTAGGGTCCCGGGCGGCTGTAGAGGTTGGGGTTGTCGAGGAAGTAGACGTCGACCCCCGCCCGCTCGGCATGCCAGAGCCGGGCGGTCTCGACCCGGTCGCCGAGCCGCACTTGGAAGGAGCCCGGCAGGAGCTTGAGGCCGTGCGTGGCCTCGTCGACCGAGGAGAACTTGGGCAGGACGACGCTGACGCGATGGCCCTCGGCGGCCAGGGCCCGCCCGAGGTCGTCGACCACGTCGGCCAGGCCGCCGGTCTTGACGAACGGATAGGACTCGGCGGCGGCCATCATGATCTCGAGCGGGCGCTTGCCCTTGCCGAGTCCGGCGGCCCAGGCCTCGTCTACCGCCGCGGCTTCGCCAGCGGCGGCTGGTCCGGCGGCCGGAACGGGCAAGGCGGCTGGAGCCGCCACGGCGGCGGCGGCTGGAGCCGGCGTGAGCAGCGCGGCGGCTGGAAGGAGGGGGGACGGGGCCGCCGGCAGGACCGATGGCGCCGAGAGGGTCGGCGAGAGGACCGGCGTCGGGAGGACAGGCGCCGACAGAGTCGGAGCGCCGGCGACGGGACGCGCCAGGCGGCCGAAGGTCTGGGCCTGCGTGGAGGCGGCACAGAGGAGCGCCAGGAGGGTAGCCCGCATCCTCCCAGTGTAACCGCGGGCGGCGGGCTTGAGGAGTGCCCTTCGTCCTATCCGACGGGGCTTTAGGCCTAGACCGCCAGGGCCTTGCGGAAGAGCGAGGAGACGAGCAGGGCCGGCGCTTCGGCCTCGGGGACCCAGCGCGCGCCGGCGGGCAGGCGGGCGGGGGCGGAGGCCTCCCGGACCGCCACCGCGATGCGGTGGTGGGTGATCGAGTGGTTGACGCGGCGCACGAGCTTTCCCGCCGCCGCGCCCGGCAGGTGGCGTCCCTCGGGAAGCCCCCAATGCCCGGGCAGGAAGCGCTCGTCGTCGCCGCGCTTCCACAGGAGGACCCTTCCGTCCCGGCGCGCCAGCAGGGCCGTCCAGGCCAGCTTGAGCGGCGCCCTGCGCCTGGCCGGCGCGGGAAGGCTGTCCTGGAGGCCGCGGGCTTTGGCCGCGCAGCGGCGCGCGGCGGGACAGCGCGAGCATTCTGGCCCGGCCGGCGTGCAGACCGTGGCCCCGAGCTCCATGAGCGCCTGGTTCCAGTCGCCGGGCCGGGCGCGCTCGAGCTCGGTCTCGGCCAGCGCCCAGACCTTCTTCTGGAGGGCGGCCCCCTTGGGGTCGCCGCGCAGGGCGAAGAGGCGGGCGAACACGCGCACGACGTTGCCGTCGACGAGCGGTTCGGGCCGCCCGAAGGCGATCGAGGCGATGGCCCCGGCGGTGTAGCGGCCGATGCCCGGCAGGCGCCGCAGGCCCTCGGCCGTGTCGGGGAAGCGGCCTCCGGCGGCGGTCACCTCGCGCGCGGCGCGCAGGAGGTTGCGCGCCCGCGAATAATAGCCGAGGCCGGCCCATAGCCGCATGACCTCGGCCTCCTCGGCGGCCGCCAGGTCCGCAAGGCGCGGGAAGCGGGACAGGAAGCGCTCGTAGTAGGGGATGACCGCCGCTACCGTCGTCTGCTGGAGCATGATCTCCGAGAGCCAGACGCGGTAGGGGTCGTGGTCCTTGCGCCAGGGCAGGTCGCGTTTCCGGGCGTCATACCAGCCGAGCAGGGCTTTCTGGAGCCCCTTACTCATAGCGCAGGGCCTCGACCGGGTCGAGGCGCGAGGCCTGATAGGCCGGATAGAGCGCGAATAGCAGGGCGGTGCCCGCCGAGATGGCCAGGGTGGCCGGGAAGTGCCACCACAGCAGGGCCGCGACGGTCTCGGCGCCGTCGTCGGAAAGGTAGCGTATGCCGGAGAGTCCTAGGCCGATGCCGGCGATCCCGCCCAGCACCCCGAGCAGGGCGGCCTCCGTGAGGAACTGGACCAGGATGTCGGCGCGCGTGCCGCCCAGGGCGCGGCGTACCCCGATCTCGCGGATGCGCGAGAAGATCGTGGCCAGCGTCACGTTCATGATCCCGACCCCTCCGGCTAAGACGGCCACCACGCCCACCGCGAGGACGGCCACGGCGTACTTGCGCATGTTCTCGAGCATGTTCTGGACCATCTCGCGGAAGTCTTTGATCTCGTAGTCGGCGACGCCGCGGTGGCGGCCCGAGAGCAGGGCCTCGATGCGCCGGCGCGCGCGCGGGATCGTCTCGACGCTGCCGGTGTCGACGATGATGTTGTCGACCCCGTCGAGGGAATCGGTGGCGCCGCGGCGCGCCAGATAGCGCTGCACGGTGGTCAGCGGCAGGATGAGGAGGCCGCCGCTGCGGAAGAACCAACGCGGGTCCTTGTCGCGCGGCGGGTTCTTGAGGACGCCGATCACGGTGTAGAGCCCGTCGTCGAGCTGGATCGTGCGCCCAAGCATGTCGGCGCGGCGCGCGTGGCCGGCGAAGTTGTCGTCCCGCCAGAAACGCGCCCAGAACGGCTTCTTGCCGGCCCACCCCCCCTGCTCGAGGACGATGCAGACCCGCGCGGCGTTGGCTAGGTCGTGGGAGTTGAAGAAGCGGCCGCGCTTGGTGAAGACCCAGCCGCGCTTGGCCCAGTCCAGTGTCACGCCCTCGAGCTGGACACGGTCGCGGAAATCGCCGTCGCGCAGGTCAGCCGAGGCTCGCAGGGTGGGTGAGAGCATGTAGAGCCAAGGCATCGCCGCGCGCATAGCCTCGGCGTCGCCGGTCGTCAGGCCCTTCGAGAGACCGACGAGCGCCGAGAACCCGCCGCTCTCCCGTTTCTCTATCTCGAGCCGTCCGGGGCCGGCGATGTCGAACGCCTTCGTCCGCCGGATGTACATGCCGTTGACGTTGGCGAACGTGTAGAGGATGGCCGCCACCCCGAAGGCGATCGAGGAAAAGCTCAGGAAGGAACGGGTCTTGTGGGACCAGATCTCGACGAAGCCGGTGCGGACGGACTCGCCTACGTTCACGCCGGCTGCGCCGCGGGGCGCTCGTCGGCGACGATCCGTCCGTCCTTTACGCGCAGGATGCGGTCGGCCTGCGCCGCGATGCCGGGGTCGTGGGTGACCAGGAGCAGGGTCATCCCCTCGGCGTGGAGCTCGCGGAAGAGCGCCATGATCTCGACCGAGGTCTTGGAGTCGAGGTTGCCGGTGGGCTCGTCGGCCAACAGCAGGCGCGGGCGGTTGGCCAGGGAGCGCGCGATGCCGACGCGCTGGCGCTCGCCGCCGGAGAGCTCGAGCGGGGTGCGCAGCTCCTTGCCCTTGAGTCCGACCCGGGCCAAGAGTCCGTGGGCGCGCTCCAGGCGGTCCTTGCGGCTGAGCCCCGCGTAGCCCATCGGCAGGCAGACGTTCTGGAGCGCCGTCATCCGGGGCAGGAGGTTGAAGGACTGGAATACGAAGCCCAGCTTGTCGCGGCGCAGGTGCGTGCGCTCGGCGTCGGAGAGACCCTGCACGGCCGTGGCGTCGAGCTTGTAGGAGCCGCTGGTCGGCTGGTCCATCAGCCCTAAGACGTTGAGAAGGGTGGACTTGCCGCAGCCCGAGGGGCCCATGATGGCGGCGAACTGGCCCTCGGGGACGGTGAACGAGACCCCGTCGAGAGCTCGGTAGCCCCCGGCGTCCCCGTAGACCTTCACGACGGCGTCGATCTCGACCATCAGTGTACCCGGACCGATCCCATGCCTTTGACGCGGCCCGCGCCCATCCGGGCCGGCCCGCCCAAGCCGCTCGTCCGCGCCTCTCCCGCCTTGCGCAGGTCCTCGGCCGGGACGGCGTCGAACTCCGTAGGCTTCTCGGTCAGGACCTTATCGCCTTCCTTGAGACCCTCGAGGAGCTCGATCTCGAGCTCGGTGCGCATCCCGGTCCTGAGCAGGACCTGCCTGGCTTTGCCGTCCTTGACCGCCGGCTTGAGGTAGGCGACTTCGGCGCCCTTCTCCTCGAAGAGGCCGGTCAGCGGCAAGCGCAGGGCCTGCTCGCGCTTCTCGAGCACGGCGTCCACCCGGGCGGTCAGGCCGGTGCGCAGGCGGGGGTCGGGCTTGAGGATGGAGACCTCGACGCGGAAGACCTTGCCGCCGCGCTGCTCCTTCTCGGCTTGGGGGGAGATGACCGAGACCTTGCCCGGGAACGTCGTGCCCGGCACGGCGTCGATGACGACGTCGACCGGCATCCCCTCGTGGAGCTTGAGGACGTCCATCTCGTTGATCCGCAGCTTGACGATGACGGTGCGCATGTCGGCGATGGTCATCATCGGCGTGGGGTTCTGCGACTCGAAGAGGCCGGTCACGTAATCGCCGACCTGGAGGAACTTGCCGGACTCGTTGGAGCTGCCGTCCTTGATGTAGGCCAGGACCACGCCGTCGATGGGGGCCTGGACCTCGGAGGGGAGGAACTTCTCGGCCCCGGTCTTGCCGGGCTGGACGACGGCCAGCTTCTGGCCGGCCTTGACGCGCGAGCCCTCGCTGACGGACAGCTCGATGACCCGGCCGCTGACCTTGGAGGCGACCTGGACGGTGTTCTTGGCCGCGATGTCGCCCAGCTCCCGGAAGCGGGTCGCGAGCTCGCCCCGGGTCACCTCGGCGTCGGTGTCCTCCGGCGGCGCGCCGGCGGCCTTCTTCTTCTGCCGGGCCTGCCAGCCCCAACCGCCGCCGGCCAGGGCCAGGACGGCGATCCCCGCGGTCCACAGTTTCGCCCGCCGCGTCATCGCCATATGGGCTCCCCGATGGCGAGCTCCCAGCCCGCCGCGTCGATCTTCGCGTCATGGAGCGCCTGCAGGCGCTCGGCCTGGGCGCTCACGTAGTCGGTCTGGGCTTGCGAGAGCCGGATGACGTCGGCCGAGCCCTGGCTGTACTCCTCGCTGACAAGCTCTAGATTCTGGCGCGAGATCTCCTCCTTGCGTCCGGAGATCTCCAGCGAGCGCAGAGCGCGGGTCAGCGAGATGTGGGCCTGGTAGACCTCCTGGCGCAGGGAGCGGCGCTGGGCCTCCGTCGAAGTGCGCGCGACGCGCAGGTCGGCCTCCGAGGCGCGCACGTCGTTGTACTGGGAGTAGAGGTTAAACGAGCCGGGCAAGGACAGGCTGAGGGTCAGGCCGTAGATCGAGGTGCCGGCGCCGAACGGCTGGGCGCGGGCGCCGAAGTCGCCCGTCCAGGCGTGCGCGGCCGCGAAGTCGAGCGAGGCGGTGGGGCCGGCCGCGATCTTGGCCAGGGTATATGCCAACTCAGCCTGCCGGACCTGGAGCTTGTTGCGGCGCATCTCGGGGCGCTGGACCATCGCCGCGCGCAGGCCCTCCTCGAGGAGCGGCGGGACGGTCGTGCCCAGGGACAGGTCGGCGGCCAGTTCTACCGGGGCGCCTTCGTCGGCGCCGACCAGGATGTTGAAGCCAAACCGGGCCAGGCGGTTCGAAGCGGCGTCGGTCTCCAGGCGCAGTTCCGAGGAGCGCCAGTCCACCTCGGTCTTGAGGAGGTCGGAGAGGCTCTTCATGCCGTGGCGGTAGCGGTCCAAGGTCAGGTCGTATTGCGCGCGCTGGACCTTGAGGTTCTGGACCCCTACGGCCAGCAGCTTCTCGCGCAGGTAATACCCCCAGTAGGCCCTCAGGGCGGACAGGGCCTGGGACTGGCGGGCGGCATAGAGGCTCTCGCCGGCGGACTCGCGGGAGAGCTCGGTGGAGCGCGCCCCGAGCAGGTCTTGGAAGCTGTTGAAGAGGTTCCAGGACAGGCCGGGGGTCAGCAGGACGTCGTTGGCGTTGACCCTCCAGGTGTCGAACGTGAAGCGCGAGACCGGGGCGAACTTGGCCGGCGAGACCTTGGCGCTGAAGTCGAGCGACGGGGCGAAGGCGCGCGCCCAGCGGGAACGGGCCCGAGCGCCGGCCGCGTCGAGCGAGGCCTCGGCCGAGATCGCGTCGGGGGAGAGCTGTAGGGCCGCGCGGATGTAGTCGTCGGGGGTCCAGCGTACGGCGGCGCCGCGGGAAACGGCGGACGTCACGGTGGAGGCGGCGACCGCTCCCGGGAGGAGCGCCAGGACGGCGGCTAGGGCGGCGAGCAATCCTACTCCTGGACGGCCACGTTCACGACGACCTGCTGGACCCCGGCCACGCGGCGCACGAGGCTGGAGATCTTCTGCTTCGCCTCGACGCTGTCGACCATGCCGGAGATCGTGACGATGCGCATGTGGGTGTTGAGGTCGAGGTAGCGGATGTCGAGCTCGGGGTGCCCGTCGAGCAGGGCCTTCACGCGCGCGGTGATGGCCGGGTCGGCCAACTCGGCGGGGGTGAGCCGGGCGCGGCAGCCGGCGGCCGCGCCGATGAGGGCCGCGGCGAGGCCGAGTGCCAGGAGGGTGCGGCTAGCCATGCTTGTCGACGGCAACGCCTCATTGTACAATTTGCCGAGGCGTCTCCAGCAACCCCCATGAAGCTCCTCCTGGCCACCGGAAACGCCCATAAGGCCCGCGAGCTCGCCGAGCTCCTGACCGGCCGGGCCCTCGAGGTGGTCACCCTCAAGGATTTTCCGGAGCTCCCGCCGGTCGTGGAAGACGGGGCCACCTTGGTGCAGAATGCGGTCAAGAAGGCCCTTGAGCCGGCCTTGCGCTCGGGACTCTGGACCCTGGCCGACGACACCGGGCTCGAGGTGGAGGCCCTGGACGGACGCCCCGGGGTCTACTCGGCGCGCTACGCGGGCCCGGACTGCGACTTCGCGGCCAACTGCCGCAAGCTCCTCGACGAGATGAAGGACGTCCCCAAGCCCAAGCGCGGCGCTGTGTTCCGCTGCGTCATCGCCCTGGCCTCCCCCGAGGGCGTGGTCCAGTACCGCGAGGGGCGGCTCGAGGGGCGCATCGCCGAGTCCCCCGCGGGCTCCAACGGCTTCGGCTACGACCCGGTCTTCTACCTGCCCGACGAGGTCCGGACGCTGGCCCAGCTCAGCGACGCCGAGAAGAACCACATCAGCCACCGCTCCCAGGCCCTGCGCGCCGTCTTGCCCCTGCTCGCCGAGAAAGTCCGGTGACGGCCCGTTGGTGACGCCGGCCCTGCTCCTTTCCCTGGCGGCGGCGGCGGCCTTCGCCGCCAAGACCGACGCCACGCCGCGCGAGACCTACTGGGACCGCATCATGGAGGCCCAGGCCATGCGCGACATGCGCGACGGGGCCGTGGCCTTGGAGGGCAAGCGCTACGACGACGCCCTCAAGCACCTGGCGCGGGCCGCGGTGCAGGCCCCCAATGACCCGCTGGCCCACAAGATGCTCGGCACGGCGTACTATTGGACCGGCCGCGTCGACCTGGCCGAGACCGAGTTCCGGGAGTCCCTGCGCCTGGGGCCCGACGCCCAGGCGCACCTGCTGCTCGGCATCGTGCAGGCCTGGAAGGGCGACAACGACGCGGCCTACGCCTCCTTCCTCACGGCCGCCGAGCTCGACCCCAAGCGGGCCGACATCCAGATGAACGTCGGCTCCATCGAAGAGGGCCGCGGGCGCTTCCAGGAGGCCCTCGAGCGCTTCCGGCGCGCGGTCGAGCTCGACGGCACGCACCCGCTCTACCGCTTCCAGCTCGGCATGGCCTACAAGCGCCTGGGGCGCGACGAGGAGGCCGCCGAGCAGCTGCGCCAGGCCGTCAAGCTCTTCAACGGCTATCAGGACGCCATCCTCGAGCTCGGCTCGCTCGAGGAGCGGAGCGGCCGCGCCGGCACGGCGCGCGAGCTCTTCGACAAGGCGATGCGCATCAAGCAGCGCGACGCCGTGGCGCGCTTCCGGCTCGCGCGCCTGCTCCTGGGGGCCGGCAAGAGGGACAAGGCCCGCGACGTCCTGCGCGGCGTCTTCCGCCTGACCCCGGCCGATCCCGGCGGCGGCCTGGCGCTGGCCGTCTCCTACGGCGGGACGCCCGCCGCCAAGGCCGCCAAGAGCGGCGCGCCGCCGCCCGCCGGCCCGCCGCCCGACCCCGGAGCCGGCGGGGCGCTCGACGTGGTGTCCCGGAACCTCGCGCGCGTGCCGCTCGAGCAGGAGGCCGTGCTCGAGGTCGACCTCGCCTTCATCGCCAAGCCCAAGCTCGTGCGCCGCGAAAAGGACGACTCCTCCTCGCTCAAGCGCGCGCTGGAGGCTGCCGGCAAGCCGCCCGAGCCGCCGGTCTCCGGCGGACACCGGGAATACTCTCTGCCGCCCGCCTCTCCTGAGGAGCGCCAGGCCCGGATCTGGCAGGTCCTCGATGACTTGAAGAAGGCCCTGGCCCAGGCCCCGGCCGACGCCGAGACCCGGGTCGGCATGAACCTCAAGTTCAGCGACCGGCCCTCGGCCGCCCCCGGCGGCGGCGACGCCGCCGACAAGCCCAAGGTGGCCTACCAGCCGCGCGACGTGGGCAACGACCTCGGCCTGTGGGTCATGGGCACGGGCTGGATGAACCTCATCGAGGAGGTCCTCGAGGACTCCGCTCCGTCCTCCGCCGACCCCGCGCTCTGGCAGGTGGTGCTCGGCATCGGCCATTCCGCGCTCGGCGACGCGGGGGCCGCCGCCCAGGCCTTCGAGCGCGCGCTCCTGCTCGACCCCAAGAGCGAACTGGCCTTCCTGGGCCGCGGCGTGGCCATGGTCATCCGCGGCGATGAGGCCGGGGCCATCGAGGCCTACACGAAGGCCCTGGGCATCAACCCCAAGAACAAAGCGGCCGCCGAGGGACTCGAGTGGCTCAAGCGGGCGCCGGCGCAGGGAGCCAAATGAAAGAGCCCATGCGGCAGTTCGTGCGCCGGGTCCATTTCGTCGGCATCGGCGGCGTCGGCATGAGCGGGATCGCCCAGGTGCTCCTCAACCTCGGCTTCTCGGTCTCGGGCTCGGACTTAAAGGACACCGAGCTGACCCGGCGCCTGCGCCGGGCCGGCGCCAAGGTCCATCTCGGCCACCGCGCCGCGCACGCCGCGGGCGCCGAGGTCGTGGTGGTGAGCTCGGCGGTGGCCGCGGAGAACCCCGAGGCGCGCTGGGCCCGCGCGCATGGCGTCCCGGTGGTGCCGCGCGTGGCGATGCTGGCCGAGCTGGCGCGCCTTAAGAAGACCATCACGGTGGCCGGCTCGCACGGCAAGACCACGACGACGGCCATGGTGGGCATGGCCCTGCAGGCCGCCGGCGTCGATCCGACGGTCGTGGTCGGCGGGCAGGTGGCGAACCTGATGGGTGCTAACGCCCGTGTCGGGCTGGGCGACTACCTGGTGGCCGAAGCCGACGAGTCCGACGGCTCCTTCCTGAGTCTCTTCCCGCTGGTGGCCGTGGTCACCAACATCGACGACGACCATCTCGACCACTACGGCACGATGGAAAACCTCAAGGCGGCGTTCCGGGAGCACCTGGGGCGCCTGCCGTTCTATGGCCTGGCCGTGGTCTGCGGCGAGGACGCCAACGCCGTGGCGGCAGCGCGCGCCGCCGGTCGGCCTGTCCTCACCTACGCCCTGGACCGCGCCGCCGACTGGCGCGGCAAGGTCCTGCCCGCCCTTTCGGGCAAGGCGGCGCAGCGGCTCGAGGTGAAGAAGCACGGCCGGCGCTGGGGCACGCTCGACCTGCGCGTGCCGGGCCGGCACAATGCCTTAAACGCCCTGGCCGCGGCCGCGGCCGCGGACTTCATCGGCTGCGCGCCTAAGAAGGTGGCCAAGGGGCTCTCGGATTTCCGCGGCGTGGGCCGGCGTCTGGAGCGCCTCGGCTCGGCGCGCGGCGTCCTCTTCATCGACGACTACGGCCACCATCCCACTGAGGTGCGCGCCACCTTGGCCGCGATGCGCGGTTCCTTCGCCAAGGGCCGCCGCCTGGTCGTCGTGTTCCAGCCCCACCGCTACACGCGGACCCGCCAGCTCTGGCGCCAGTTCGGCCCGGCGCTCAAGGGCGCGGACGCGGCCTACGTCCTCCCCGTCTACGCCGCGGGCGAGAAGCCGATCCGCGGGGTGTCCTCCGGGCTCATCATCGGCGCCGCGCGGCGGGCCGGCGTGGCCGCGCGGCCGTTCACGCGGGCCGTGGACCTGGCCTGCGAGCTGGCCGCCGGGGACGTGGTCCTGACCTTGGGGGCGGGGGACGTCTGGAAGGTGGGGGCCGACCTCCTGCGCCGCCTCGAGGGCGGCACGCTCTCCGACTCCTGATGGGCGCCCGGCTCGACCAGCACTTCCTCGCCGACCCCGCGGCGGCCGACGCCATCGTCGGCGCCGCCGGCATCCGGCCGGGGACCACGGTCGTCGAGATCGGCCCGGGCCGCGGCGTGCTCACCCAGCGCATGCTTTTTCTAGGCGCCAAGGTCACCGCCGTGGAGATCGATTCCCGGCTGGCCCATTCCCTGCCCGACCGCCTCAAGGACGCCTCCCTGAGCATGGTCTGCGCGGACTTCCTGCGCCTCGACCTGGCCTCCCTGCCGTCGCCTTGCACCATCGTCTCGAACCTGCCCTACGCGGTGGGGACCCCCATCATGCTCAAGCTCCTCGAATGGCCGGCCTGGGAGACCGCGGTGCTCATGTTCCAGAAAGAGGTGGCCCTGCGCCTGGTCTCCGAACCGGGGACCCGGGACTACGGCACGCTGACCTTGGCCGTCCAGCTCAGGGCCGACGCCGAGTACATGATCGACGTGCCGGCGGAGGCGTTTAGGCCCATGCCGAAGGTGGACTCGGGCGTGGTGCGCCTGACTCGGCTCAAGGCGCCGCGCCTGCCCGAGGGGCTGACCGAGGGGGAGTTCAACCGCGTCATCCACTCCGCCTTCTCCCAGCGCCGCAAGATGGCGGCCAAGCTCCTGGCCTCGGCCCTGAACCTGCCGCGTCCCACGGTCGACGCGGCGTTCTCGACCAGCGGCATCGAGCCTACGGCGCGGGCCGAGACGATTTCGTTGGCCCAGTTCGCGGCCTTGACCCGCGCGCTCAAGGCGGCGGCCTGATGCTCAAGGCCCTGCGCCTTGCCTGGCACCGCTGGACGGTCAGGCGCAAGATGGACCGCGTCTTCGGGCGCGGCAAGGACCCCTACCGCTACGCGGCCTCGCCCTACGAGACCGCGCGCCTCGACGCGATGGAGAAGGCGGTGGCGGGGCGGCGCTACAAGAACGCGCTGGAGGTCGGCGCCGCCGAGGGGCACTTCACGCGGCGCATGGCGGCGTTCTCCGTCGCGGTGACCGCACTCGAGCTCTCGCCGGTGGCCTTGGCCCGGGCGCGCGAGGCGACGACCGGCTTGGGTGTGAGCTTCCATCTGGGCGACGTCCGGGTCTGGGACGGCGCCGGCGCGCCCTTCGACCTGGTCGTCTTGGGCGAGGTACTCTACTACCTCGACAAGCCGCTCGTGCAGGAGGAGTTCGAGGAGGCCCTGGAGCGCATGGCGGCCTGGGCGGGGGGGAGGCTCCTGCTCGCCCACGGCTTCGCCGACCCGGCCGAGCGCGCGCGCCGCGAGCACTACCGCGCGCGCTTCGAGGCCCGGGGCTTTCGCCTGGTCTCCGAGACCGTGGTCTCGGCCCGCGACGGCGACATCACCCCGTCCTGCCTCGTCTCCCTGCTCGAACGCGCGTGAGCCGCATCATCTACCTCGTCGTCCTCGGAGTCCTCGGCGCTTTGGCCCTGCGCGCCTGGGTCGGCGAGGGGATCTACATCGCCTCCGGGTCGATGGAGCCCACCCTCGAGGTAGGGACGCACCTCGTCCTCGACAAGCTCACCTTCCAGTTCCGCGATCCGCGCCGCGGCGACATCATCGCCTTCCGAGGCCCCGAGGATGAGGAACTGGTCAAGCGCGTCATCGCCGTGGGCGGCGAGACGGTGGAGCTGCGCCAGAAGCTGGTCCTCATCGACGGCAAGCCGCTCGACGAGTCCTACGCCCGCCACAAGCGCGCCGGCGAGGCCCTCAAGGGCGACAACCTCGGCCCCCTGCCCGTCCCGCGCCAGCACCTCTTCGTCCTCGGCGACAACCGCGACGAGTCCAAGGACTCCGCCTCTTGGCTCGACGCCGACGGCCAGCCCCAGCCCTTCGTCCCACTAGGCAAAGTCCGTGGCCTGATCCGCGGCTTCTATTAGGTGCTATTTAACACCCCAGTCAGCTCCGGGTTGTCTTAATGCCGGGTGATGTGGGGTGCCTGTCATTTGATTAATCATTCTAGAATAAGCTTTTTCTGCTTAAGGTCTATTTTAGGGGCAGCAGACGCCGATCACGTTTAGAGTAAGGCATGAGTATTCCCAGCGCGCTGCTCCTTGCCGGTCTTCTGCCTTTCGCCGCGCCCTCCGCCGCCGAGGACTCTTGGCGCCTCCCTCCCGGCATGACCTTCCACCGCCGCCCCACCGCCCCCGGCCCCGAGCCGGTCCATACGCCGGTCGAAGGCGGAACCGAAGGCCAGGAACTCCACTGCGGCCACATCCGCTACCACGTGGCGCGCGCCACGCCCGAGCAGATGACCTGCATCCGCGGCGTCGTCCGGGGCTTCATCCGAGAGGGCGGCAACATCCATTTCACCGAGGACACCTGTGACCTGCGGGCTGTGGTGATCCTTCAGCGCATGCGCGCAACCTGCGGCTATCACGGGGCCTACCTCCTCCTCTACAACCGCGACGGCAGCCAGGACCTCTCGCCGGGGGTCGGCGGGGCGACCCGCAACGAGGTCGAATGGGGCGCTCATTGGGTGGCGGGGGCGGTCGACGCCGACGGGGCCTGCTTCAGCCTCGACCCGGCCTTGGGCCGCCTCGAGGGCGGGGTGATCCCGTTTCGCGAGCACCTGGCGATGACCGACCAGCGCGGCCGGGCCGTCCTCATCCAGGCCAGCCGCTGGCTCGGCGCCGAGCTGGGCCGGGGGGGACAGAGCTCGCTATGCCGGGCCGACTGTCTCGGAAACTTCAGCCAGGCGCTGCGCGGCCCCGACGCCGTCTCCGACCGAGGCTTCGGGCGCGCCGAGGCCTACCTGACCTGCGTCTCATGCACGCGGACCTGCGTCCAGCGCTTCGGGGAGACGCTGTTCAAGAACACCTGCGAGAACGTCAGGCACCCGGTGCAGAGGCGGTAGGACTTACTTCTTGACCAGCTTAAGGCGCTTGGCCTTGTAGTCGCCGAAGGGGAGCTTGGTCTTGTAGTCGTATGTGGCGCCCTCGAGCTCGACGCCGGTCAGGACCGCCCCGCTCAGGTCGGCGCCGGAGAGTACGGCGCCGCGCAGGTCGGCCCCCTCGAAGCTGCCGCTCTTGAAGACGGCGTCGCTAAGATTGGCCCCGCGCAGGTCGGCGCGCGAGAGGTCGGTCTTCTGGAACACCACAGCGTAGAAATGAGCGTCGCGCAGGTCGGCGGCCTGAAAGCCCGCCCCGGCGAGCTCCGCGCGCGAGAAGTCCGCTCCGCGCAGGGCGGCGTTGGCGAACGCGGCGCCGGTCAGGTCCGCGCCCGTGAAGACCGCGCGCGTGAGCTTGGCGCTGCCCAGGCGCGCGCCGATCATCCGCGCGCCCCGGAACACGGCCTCCTCGAGCGAGGCCTCCTTGAGGTTCGTCCCGGTCATGTCGGCGGAGACGAATACCGCGCCGTCGAGCACGGCCTGCTCCATGTCGGCTCTTTCGAGAACCGTCCCCACGAAGCGCGCGCCTTCGCCGTGCGCGGCGCGCAGGTCGGCAGCCTCGAAGCGCGCGTAGTTCGCGTTGGCGTACTTCAGGCGAGCGCCGCGCAGCTGGGTCTTGGCCAGGCGGGCGTAGTTGAGGTCGGCCCCGTCCAAGGCGGCGCCGCGCAGGTCCAACCCTTCCAGGACGGCGCCGATGAAATCCGTGCAGTCTCCCTGGCGCTGCTTGATGAACGTCTCCAGGGGGATCGAGTTGCGGCCCGTGTCGCCGCCTTGGTTCTTGCACAAGTACCAGGCGGACTGGTCGATGAACCTATAGCGGCGCGACTCGTCGTCCTGCGCGGCGGCCACCGCCCGCTGGGCTTGGCCGACGGGAAGGGCCAACGGGTCGGCGGCCAGGGCGTGAGAGCATGCTATCAGGGAAAGGAGGGGGAAAAGAAAGGCCGCCACCACTCAGAGGATGGAGCGATGGCGGCCTTGCGGCAGGGGGCCGTGGACCCAGGGGCCAACCGGGTCTTTAGGCCCAAATTCTAACGGCTCGAGGCGCGGCGCAGAGACGCCCGCAGCTGGCCGCTCGGCAAAGGGTCCTTCTCGGCGGCGTAGGCCGCGTGCATGAGGTCGAGGCTCTCGCTGCCGCCGATCTCGCCCAAGGCCCGCGCCGCGCTGTAGCGCACCGTCGGGTCGGAGTCGGTCAGGGCCCGTCCCAGGGCGGCGACGGCGGGCTGGTTGCCGATCTGTCCCAGCGCGCGCGCCGCCTGCTGGCGCACCTGCCAGCGCAGTTCCTCGTTGAGGACGCGGGAGAGGGCCGGCACGGCGGCGGGCTGGCGGGTGTCTCCGAGGCCGACGGCCGCGGCGTAGCGGACCCACCAATGCGGGTCGTTCTGGAGGGTCGTCTCCAGCGCGGCCACGGCGTCGAGCGACTTGGTCTTGCCCAGCGCCAGGGCCGCCGCGAAGCGCACTTCCTTCACCTCGTCGCGGGTGGCGCGCTCGAGGAAGGGGACCGAGTCGACGTCGCCGATGCGGCCCAGGGCGGTGGCGGCCGAGACCCGGCTCTGGACGGGAGCGTTGACCTGAAGGAGCAGGGCGCCGATGTAGGGCGCGGCGCGGCGGTTGCGCGCCTCGCCGAGCCGCTCGAGCGCTCCGCGTTGGCGGCTGGCCGAACCCGAGCTCAGGGCCCGGAGCTCGGACTGCAGCGGCGGCATCGCGCGCAGGGCGTCGCGCAGGTCGGCGGTCTCGGCGGTCGGCAGGAGCGGCGCGGTCTCGCCCAGGATCTCGGCCACCGGCGGGAACTGCGGGGCGGAGTCTTCCGACTGGGCGCGCACCGGCGCCGCGGCAAGGACGAGCGTCAACGGCAGCGTCTTTAGGAGGGACATCGCCGAACCTCCGGGAACTTCTTCCAGGTCCGCAAGGGACCCCGGCTCGGCGTGACGTGATTCTAGCAGACGAGTCCATTTTTTGCCAGCCCTTATTATTCGTATCCTTTCCGCGTGAAGGTCGCCTTCATCAGCGAGAGCCACGGCTGGTCGGGCGGGGCGGCGCAGATCCTCGTGCTCGGCCGCGGGCTGAGCGAGGCGGGCTGGCAGGTCACGCTCTGCAGTCCCGAGGGCGGCGAGGTGGCGCGGCGCGCGGAAGGAGCCGGCATGCGCCACGTCGCTCTGCACCCGCGCCAGGATTACGACCTCTCGGCGGCTTACCGCCTGGCCAAGCTCATCGACAAGGAGGGCATCGAGGTCCTGCACGCCCACCACCCGCGCGGCCACGCCGTCGGTCTGGCGAGCTTGTATCTCTCATCGCGCCGGCCGGTGTTCGTCGTGACGCGCCGGGTCTCGTTCAAAGTTTCCTCGAACCCCTTCAGCGCGCTCAAGTACCGCCATCCGCGCATCGACGGCTACATCGCGGTGGCCGAGAACGTCCGCGGCGAGCTCATCGCCGGCGGCGTGGCGCCTGAGCGGGTCGAGACCATCCCCTCCGGGGTCGACCTCCAGCGCTTCAAGCCCTCTCCGCCGCACGATGCGGTGCGCGGCGAGCTGGCCCTGCCCCCCGGCGTGCCGGTCATCGGCAAGATCGCCAACTACTCGGAGTGGAAGGGCCAGGACGTGGTGCTCGACGCCGCGGCGCGCCTGCGCCGCGACGGCGTGCGCGCGGTCCTCGTCTTCGCGGGGCGCGACACCGACTCGCCCGAGCTCAAGGCGCGGGCCAAGAAGGCCGGCGTGGCGGCCGAGGACTGCCGTTTTTTGGGCTTTCGCGAGGACATCCCCGAGCTCTTGTCCAACTTCACCGTCAGCGTCAACGCCGCCCGGCGCGGCGAGGGGATCTCCGGCGCCCTGCGCGAGTCCCTGGCGATGGAGGTCCCCGCGGTGGCCAGCGCCGCGGGCGGCAACGCCGAGCTCGTCGTGGAGGGCGTCACAGGGAGGATGTTCGAGGCCGGCAATGACGAACGCTTGGCGCGCGTCCTCAAGGAGACCCTGGCCGACCTTCCCGCCGCGAAGGCCTTGGCGCGGGCCGGCGCCGAGGTCGTGCGCGAGCGCTTCAGCGACAAGGCCTCGGTCCGGCTGACGATGGCCTACTACGCGCGCTTGGCCGAGCGGCAGAAAGCCAACGCCGGCTGAAGGGCCTTCCAGGCCTCCTCGACGCCGACCTCGCGGCAGGACTCCCAGTCCGCCGACACGGCCCGCCAATGCGGCGGCGCGGCGGGGGGCGCCCATACCGCGGCGGTGTAGCCGGCCAGGACCGTGAAGGTGGGCGTGCCGGCGCAGACCGCCAGGTGCGAGGTCCCCGTACAGTTGCCGACGTAGAGCGCCGACTGTCCGAGGATGCCCGCCGTCACCCCAAGCGAGAAGGGGCCCAGGACCGGCAGGCGCGCCGCCGCCAGCGCCGCGGCCGCCTCCACGCGCTCGAGCTCGCCGGGTCCGGCCAGCCAGTAGGGTGCGAGGTCGCGCTGGTCGGCCAGGCGGTCGGCCAGGGCGGCGAAGCGGTCCTCGGCCCAGCGGTTCTCCTTCTTCTTGAAGTTGCCCGCAAAGAGCGCCACGGGCAGGCGTCCTTCGTGAAGGACCCGCAGGGCGCGCTTGGCCTTGGCGGCGTCGGCCTCGGGCACCGGCACCCGCATGCGCGGCGCGCAGGAGAAGCCCAAGAGGGCGGCGAGCCGCTCGTAGCGCGCCAGCATGTGCTCGCGCTCGCCGGGGGCTTCGGCCAAGAGGTCGAAGGCTCCGTCGCCGCGTCCGCGGGCGAAGGCGGCCTTGGCCTTGGCGCGCGAGAGCCGGGCCAGGGCCGTCGAGGTCCCAGACGGCGCCGAGTTCATGTCGATGAGGAGGTCGGTGGTCCGGCCCAGGAACGGGACGAGGGCCGCGTTGGCCAGCACGCGCCGGCCCTTGCGCACGACGCCCACCTCGTCGACGCAGTCGAGCAGGCGCGCGCCGCCCTCCCCGGCCTCCGCGGTGATGAGGCCGATGCGGGCCCCGGGGACGGCCCGGCGCAGGCCGTCGAGGAAGGGGGTGGAGACCAGGATGTCGCCCAGGCGGCCGGTCCACAGGATGACCACTCGGCGGGCGGCGGAGAGGGGGGGCGCGCTCATCGTCGAATATTCTACAATCCACGGACAGTTTTCGGAGGCAATACATGATCACCCCC
This sequence comes from Elusimicrobiota bacterium, assembly GCA_016196755.1. Taxonomy (GTDB): domain Bacteria; phylum Elusimicrobiota; class Elusimicrobia; order UBA1565; family UBA1565; genus SCTT01. Next base: position 100,007 of record JACPXC010000062.1, on the reverse strand, counting down.
AACGACTTCAGGGAAGGCCTCATTTTCGAGTCCAACGGCCGCAAGTATCAGGTCATCACCTACCAGCACCACCGCAAGTCCCAGGCGCGCGCCAAGGTGCAGTGCAAGCTGCGCGACATGGACTCCGGCTCGATCGTCGAAGAGGCCTACAACTCCTCCGAGAAATTCCGCGAGGTCGACGTCCGCAAGCGCGACTTCCAGTTCCTCTACTCCGAGGGCGACACCTTCCACTTCATGGATCAGGAGAACTACGAGCAGTCGACCCTCAAGCGCGAGCAGATCGGCGACCAGGCGCGCTTCATGACCGACAACATGGACGTGATCGGGGTGTTCTTCGACGGCGTGTTCCGCACCGTCGAGGTCCCGCCGAACATCACCGTGGAGATCTCCAGCGCCGAGCCGGGTTTCAAGGGCGACTCGGTGTCGAACCTGCTCAAGAACGCCGTCACCGCCAACGGCATCACCGTCCGGGTCCCGCTCTTCATCAAAGAGGGCGACCGGATCAAGGTCGACACCCGCTCCGGAGAGTACGTCGGCCGGGTGGTCGATTGATCCGCGGGGTCATCTTCGACATCGACAACACGCTCACCGACTTCATGCGCACCAAGCGCATGGCGGTGGACGTGGCGGTGGAGATGATGATCGACGCCGGCCTCAAGGTCGACAAGACCGCTTTCGTCGAGAAGATCTTCGAGCTCTATTGGAAAGAGGGGGTCGAGGACCAGCGCATCTTCGACAAGATCCTTCAGAAGGAGTTCGGGCGCATCGACATCAAGATCCTGGCCGCCGGGATCGTCGGCTACCGGCGCTCGAAGGCGGGGTCCCTGGCCCTCTACCCCCACGTCACGGTGACGCTCTTCGAGCTGCTCAAGATGGGTATCCGCTCGACCGTCCTCTCCGATGCCCCGAAGCTCGAGGTCTGGCTGCGCATCGTGGGCTTAGGGATCCACAACTACTTCGACCACGTCATCGCCTCCGAGGACTACGGGGTCAAGAAGCCCGACCAGATCCCCTTCCGGAAGGCCCTCGAGGTCCTCGGCACCAAGGCCGAGGAGACCCTCATGGTCGGCGACTGGCCCGACCGCGACATCGTGGGGGCCAAGAAGATCGGCTTGAAGACGGCCTGGGCCAAGTACGGCGACACCTTCGACACCAAGGAGTCGGGCGCCGACTACGAGCTGGGCGACATCATCGAGCTCGTCGACATCATCAAGAAGGAGAACGGCCTTGCCTGAAGCCTCCCCCAGTTTCCTTTTTTCCGCTATGAAGCTTAGTGATCCTTTGGTCCGGGATTTGCGGCGGATGAACCCTTGGTGGGAAGGCCTTCCTTCGAAACCCCAGCCGGAGACCAGGCGGCATCTGGTTCGTTCCATCCAAAAGCGACTCAATGCAAAAGTGGCGCCGATCGTCGTCGTTCGCGGTCCACGACAGATCGGTAAGACGACCGCGCAGATGCAGGTCCTTGAGGATTTGCTCTCTTCCGGAGTGGAACCTCGGCGAATTCTTCGAGTTCAGACTGATGAGCTGGTGGAAATTGAAAAATTGTCCGAGCCAATCCTGCGTATCGTCGATTGGTTCGAAACATCGATTCTCGGCATGTCGCTGAATGAAGCGGCAAAGGTTGGACGGCCGGCGACCATTTTTTTGGACGAGGTCCAAAATCTAAAGGACTGGGCGCCTCAGCTCAAGCACCTGGTTGATAATTCCGCCGTTCAAATATTGGTTACGGGCAGTTCTGCTTTGCGGATTGGTTTGGGTCGTGACAGTTTGGCTGGACGAATCTCGACGATCGAAGCCGGGGTGCTGTCGCTTACGGAAATCGGATTGTTCCAAGGATTGGGTGCTCTTGAGCCGGGGTTGAGAGATAATGGATTGGAACCCTTGGTTGAGCACGGATTTTGGCATTCTCTGCTCGAATCTGGTCGCAAGAACAGTGAATTTCGAGACAACGCCTTTCGCGCATTTTCCGAGAGAGGTGGATATCCCTTCGGACACGAACGTCGAGAGTTGCCTTGGGCGCAAGTCGCCGATCATTTGAACGAGACCGTCATTAAAAGAGTCATCGAACATGATCTTCGGGTCGGTGAGCGTGGACGGAAGCGCGACCAATCGCTTTTGGAAGAACTTTTTCGGATGGCTTGCCGTTACGTGGGACAAACTCCCGGCTACGCGCTCTTTGCGAGAGAGACAAAGCGCTCTCTCGACGCCAACATCGGGTCGCAGCGCGTAAGACAATATCTGCGTTTTTTGTCTGACACGCTTTTGATTAGGCTGGTTGAGCCTCTTGAGATTAGACTCAAGCAACGCCGCGGCAATTCCAAAATCTGCCTTGCCGATCATGGTTTGCGAGCGAGTTGGCTGCAGGAAATCATTCCTTTGGATCCTCGGGAGCTTGAGAAGAATCCCCATTTGACGACTCTCGCCGGACATCTCGCCGAGAGCGCCGTCGGCGCGTTGCTCGCCACGATCCCGGCATTGGATCTGGCGCATCTTCCGGCTCGCGGGGATGACCCCGAGGTCGATTTTATTCTTACCGTCGGGACGCGAAGAATCCCTTTGGAAGTGAAGTATCAGAGGAGAATCGACCCGCTGGCGGACACTGAAGGGCTGCGTGCATTTATCGAGAAGAAAGTGAACAACGCGCCTTTCGGCCTGCTAATCTGTCAAACCGAAGTGTCTGAAGTCATTGATCCGAGGATCGTCACGATTCCATTATCGTCGTTTATGCTCTTGAGGTGAAATGGCTGCAGACATCAACCCCGGCCTGCCTGGGGCTGACCTCGTAGCCCAAGGCGCGGCCGACCTGGCCGGGAGACGCGAGACGGCGGAGGCGCTCCTGGTCTCAATTGGAGCTCCCAAGCTCCGCAGCCTCGGCCTCACCTTGGCGGAGCCGTTCCTGGATCCTGAAAAACGGCTCTACGCCTTATTGAGCCGCGAGGGTTCCGACGCCGCCCATTCCAGGTACAACGCTCTCCTACGCCGCCTCGTCGGCTACGAGCGGGCCGTCGCGTGCGCGGGATCAAGAACGGGGTCAAGATAAACGGCGGTAATGTTCTACAATCCCGGGTGGAGAAACATGAATAAATTTCATCTGTTCGCCATGCTGCTGCTATGTCCAGCAACCGTGAACGCCATCCAGGTGGAGAGACTGCGGTCCTTAGGGGGGCGTCCGTTGGCGGGAGACGGCATCGAAGTCGTCGTCGGAGAGGTTCTGGTCCGTTTCGACCCGGCCGTGAATCGTTCCAGCCGCGAGACCGCTTTGGCCGCCATCGGCGCGGGAATCATCCGGGAATTGTCAGAGGGCACCCACGTCCTTCTGCCCGCGGGGATGGCGGTTTCGGACGGCCTGACCAGGCTCGCCGCCGTCCCGGGCGTCTTGGCGGTTCAGCCGAACCACGTCTATCACGTGAGCAAGGTGCCTAATGACCCTCTGTTCTGGTCTCAGTATCAGTTCGAAAAGATAAATTCGCCTCAGGCATGGGACGATGAGGATGGGGCGACGGCCAAAGTGACGATCGCCGTTCTCGACTCAGGGATCGAAGGCAGCCACCCTGAACTCTCGGGGAAAATGGTCGGGGTCAGCCAGTTCTGCAACCCGGGTGACAGCAAGCTCATTGGAGGAGATAACACCGCCTGCGGGGCTGAGCCTAGTGGGGGTGCGGTCGCGGCATGCAACCATGGGACTCGGGTCGCCGGGGTGGCGACGGCGGGCACTAATAATAATTTCGGAGTGTCCGGCGTGTCGTGGGGCGCCCAATTGATCTCGCTGCGCGTCTTTCGAACCCAGGACTGCACGTCCTCCTGCGGCGACGGGACGGGCCAGATATGCGCGACCGACGACACGGCGATAATCAGCGCAATCGACTACGCGCGCACGGTGTTGGCCGTCGCTCCGGGGGTCTTCGGGCGGGTGGTCGTCAACACCAGCCTCGGCGAGAGCATCGCCTGTTCCGGCCTCTTGGATACGGCCATCACGAACGCCGTCGCCGCCGGCGTCGTCTTCATCGCCTCGGCGGGAAATGACGGCGGGGCCGTCGACGCCCCTGGGAATTGCACCGACGCGTTCCCCGTCGGCGCCACCGACAGCCTGGACCAGCTGGCGTCCTTCTCCTCCCGCGGCGCCGAGATGACGGCGCGCGGAGTGGTCGCGCCCGGCGTCAAGCTGCTTACGACCACCATCGGCGGGGGCGTCACGTCAGCCAGCGATCTCGCCACCGGCACCTCTTTTTCCGCTCCGATCGTAGCCGGACTGTCGGCGCTCCTCTTGTCCGAGAACGCCGCCCTGACGCCGCTGCAGGTCCGGACCCATATCCGAAACGGCGCCGACAGCATCGGTCTTGCCGCCACGAGCCAGGGCGCGGGGCGCGTCAACGCCTGCAAGGCGATCAAGCTGGCTCAGGGCGTTCCTGTCGGCGCCTGCAGCAACGGGTCGGCCTTGGCCGGCTTCGTGGTCGCCGATCCGGTCGTCGCGTTCCCTAATCCCTTCAGGGCTAACGAGTCCTCCGGCGTCACCATCAAGCTTCCCGTCTCGTTCCATGGGAAGAGTCCTGCAGTGACCGTCCATACGATGGAAGGGCAGCCGGTCCGGACCCTGCAGCCGTTCACGACCACGGCGTTCTGGGACGGGAAGAACACCAACGGGACATTCGTGGCGTCCGGCGTATACATAATCATGGTGAAGGCGGGCAGCGACATTAGGCGGTTCAAGCTGGCCTTTATCCATTGATCCTGCCGTCCCAGCCAGCCTTGACGCTCGGCAAAGCCCCTGCTAAAGTATGGGCACGATGGATGTGAGAAACCATATCTCCGTAACCGCCGACGTCTGCCATGGCCAGCCTTGCTTCAAGGGGACGCGGGTCATGGTCTACCTCGTTTTAGAGCTCCTCGAGGCGGGGATTTCTCAGGAAGATATTCTAAAGGATTACTACCCCACGCTTACCCAGCAATCCATCCAGGCCGCTCTCCATTACGCCGCCCAACTGATCAGGGACCGGGAATTCATACCGTCCGTCAGTTAGGATGCGCCTGCTGGCCGACGAGAACATCCCGGCAGCCCTCGTCGCCGTGCTTCGCGGCAAAGGTCACGATGTCGAGGATTCTCCGCGCGGCGCAAACGACAGGGACATCGTTTCTCTTGCCGTCGCTCAGGAGCGCGTCCTGCTTACTCAAGATAAGGACTTCGCCAACGTGCTCCAGTACCCGCCGAGCGTCACGAAGGGAGTCATTCTCCTGCGGGTTCACCCGCCGGTGCTCGAGGAGATGGTCCGGGCTTTAGCCGGAGTGCTTGCACTCCCGGCCAAGGGCTTCTCCGGCAAGCTCTTCGTCGTCGATCGTGCCGGGGTGCGCGTCCGCGAGTAGCCTTCCCCAAGGCCCCATTTTGATAGTATTCAACAAGACGCGCGGGGTCGTCGGGACCTGCGCGCCCTGACCTCCTGGGACGGCAAGAACGACCACGGCAACTTCGTGGCCTCGGGCGTCTACCTGCTCCTGGTCAAGACCGACTCCGGCTCCCAGACCGCCCGGGTTGCCGTCATCCGGTAGCGCGGGCGCGGGGTATACTGTCCACGTGGACAGTTGGACGCTAGGATGAACAAGAACAACCCGCGAACGAAGCCGCAAGCAGCTAGAGTGCGCAAAGCGCTCCGCCAGTTGCGTGCGCTTAAGGCCGCCTCCGGGTCTTGGAAGAGCGTCGACCATCCCGAGTTGTCCAAAGGCTCGGTTCGCTGGGTCAAGACGCTGCGGGATTGAGCGCCCATTTTGATAATATTCAACAAGACTCGCGGAGCCGTCGTAGCGGACCGAATCGACCGGTGCGACACGGCGACGACGCGAGCCAAGGGGCTCCTCGGACGGGACTCCCTGGGACCCGGCGAAGGCGTGTGGATCGTGCCGTGCGCGATGGTCCACATGTTCTTCATGAGGTTCCCGATCGACGTGGTCTTCATCGACCGGGGCCTGAGGGTCCGGCGGGTAGCGGAGGGCCTCAAGCCCTGGCGACTCTCGCCTTGGGTCTACTCGGCCCACAGCGTGCTTGAGATGGCTGCCGGGACGGCGGGGGGGAAGCTCTCCCCCGGAGACGAGCTGGAACTGCGCGATGGCTGAGAACGAGACCGAGACCGCGGCGCCCGAGACGGAGTTCCTGACTCCGTCGGGCATCCCCGTCCAGCGCTTCTATGGCCCGGGCGCCCCCGGCGCCGCCGGCCGCGACACCCGCGACCCTTCTTTCTACGCCAAGCTGGGCGTGGCCGGCGAGCCGCCCTTCACCCGCGGCGTCCAGCGCACGATGTACCGCGGCCGGCTCTGGACCATGCGCCAGTACGCGGGCTTCGGCACCGCCTCGCAGACCAACGAGCGCTTCCGCTACCTGCTCGCGCAGGGCCAGACCGGGCTGTCGACCGCCTTCGACCTGCCGACCCAGACCGGCTACGACGCCGACGCCCCCGAGGCCGGAGGCGAGGTCGGCCGGGTCGGCGTCCACGTCGGCACGCTCACCGACATGGAGACACTGCTCGAGGGAATCCCGTTGGGCGAGGTCTCCACCTCGCTGACGATCAACGCCACGGCGCCGATCCTCCAGGCCTTCTACGTGGCCGTCGCCAAGAAGCAGGGTGTCGACGCCGCCCGCATCCGCGGCACCCTGCAAAACGACATCTTGAAAGAGTACCTGGCCCGCGGCACCTACATCTATCCCGTCGAGCACGGCATGCGCCTGGCCGTCGACGCCATCGAGCACTCGGTCCGGCATTTCCCGAAGTGGAACCCGATCTCGATCTCGGGCTACCACATCCGCGAGGCGGGCTCCGACGCCGTCCAAGAGGTGGCGTTCACGTTGGCCAACGCCGAGGCCTACGTCGACGCCCTGCTCAGCCGCGGCCTGGCCGTCGACGATTTCGCCCCGCGCCTGGCGTTCTTCTTCGGCTGTCACAGCCACTTCCTGGAAGAGGTGGCCAAGTTCCGCGCCGCCCGCCGGATCTGGTCGCGGCTCATGACCGAGCGCTACAAGGCCAAGGACCCGCGCTCGGCGGCCCTGCGCTTCCACGTCCAGACCTGCGGCTCCACCCTCACCAGCCGCCAGCCGCTCAACAACGTGGCCCGGGTCTCCCTGCAGGCCATGGCCGCCGTCCTCGGCGGCTGCCAGTCGCTCCACACCAACGCCTACGACGAGGCCCTGGCCCTGCCCACCGAGGAGTCGGCGCGCCTGGCCCTGCGCACCCAGCAGATCCTGGCCTGCGAGACCGGGGCGGCCGGCACGGTCGACCCCGTGGCGGGCTCCTACGCCATCGAGGCCCTGACCGACGAGCTCGAGGCCAAGGTCGTCGCCCTGATGGACCGCGTGCGCGAGGGCGGCGGGATGCTGCCCGCCATCGCCGCCGGCCGCGCCCAGGCCGAGATCCAGGAGTCGGCCTTCAAGTGGCAGAAGGACGTCGAGTCCGGCCGGCGCAAGGTCGTCGGCGTCAACTGCTACGAGATCGACGAGAAGGGCAAGACCGCGCGGCCCACCCTCAAGGTCTCGCCCAAGCTCGAGGTCGAGCAGAAGAAGCGTCTGGCCGCCTTCAAGCGCAAGAGGCCCACGGCAACCGCCGCGGCCGCCGTCGCCGAGCTCTCCCGCAAGGCCGGCGACCCCAAGGTCAACCTATTCCTTCAGGTCCTCGCCTGCGTCGAGAACGGAGCCACCCTCGGCGAGATATGCGCCGCCCTGCGCGGCGTCTTCGGAGAACACCATGGCCGTTAAGGGGCTGGTCCGCCGCAAGACCGTGTTCGAGATCCTCAAGGAGCGCAACCTCCTGAAGGAAGACGAGCTCAAGAAAGCCGACGACCAGTCCAAGAAGGACAACAAGACCCTCCAGCAGGTGATCGTCGAGACGGGCCTGATGAAGAAGCCCAAGCTCCTCAAGGTGCTCTCCGAGGAGTGGCAGGTCAAGGCCGTCGACGTCTCCCAGATGGAGCTCGACAAGGAGGTCGTCGCCATCATCCCCGAGGCGGTGGCCCGCCGCCACCACGCGGTGCCCTTCGCCAAGGAGGAGTCGGTCCTGTTCGTGGCGATGGCCGACCCCAAGGACTTCTTCGTCTCCGAGGACCTGCACCTGCGCACGGGCTTGGACATCCAGGCCTACCTGGCGATGCCCTGGGACATCCTCTCGGCGCTCGACACCGCCTACGGGCGCACCGAGGGCCAGTCGCTCTCCAAGCTCATCGAGGACGTGCAGAAGACCGAGGAAGCCCCCAACGTGCAGGGGGAGATCGCCAAGGACGCCCCCAAGTCCGACATCTCCGACGTCGACGCGGCGGCGCCCGAGGTCGAGAAGTGGGTCAACGCCATCTTCCTGGCCGCCCTGCAGGCCAAGGCCTCGGACATCCATATCGAGCCGCTCGAGGACCCCAACGGGAAGACCTCCAAGGTCGTCCTGCGATTTCGCACCGACGGCTTCCTCAAGCCCGGCCCGTTCAACATCCCGTGGTCGTACCGCCACGCGATCTCGGCCAAGCTCAAGATCCTGACCAACTCGATGAACCTGACCGAGCGGCGCATCCCGCAGTCGGGCCGCATCCAGATCCTGGCCGGCGGCAACCCCATCGAGTTCCGCGTCGAGATCGTCCCGACCGTCTACGGCGAGTCGGCCGTCCTGCGTATCCTGGACCGGCGCTCGATCCAGGTCGACATCCACAAGATGGGCTTCCTGCAGGACACCAAGGAGAAGCTCCTGGCCCTCCTGCAGGGCATCGGCGGCAAGAAGAATTTCGGCCTCATCGTGGTCTGCGGCCCCACGGGCTCCGGCAAGTCGACCACGCTCTACTCCTGCCTCAACTACATCAACCGGCCCGACATCAAGATCCTGACCGCCGAGAACCCGGTCGAGTACAACCTGGACGGCATCGTCCAGGTCCCGGTCAACCCCGACCTCAAGCTCGGCGAGGGGAAGACCTTCAACTTCGCGGCGGCGCTGCGCTCCTTCCTGCGTCTCGACCCCGACGTCATCATGGTCGGCGAGATCCGCGACGAGGAGACGGCCCACATCGCCATGGAAGCCGCGATGACCGGCCACTTGGTCTTCTCCACCATCCACACCAACGACGCCCCGTCGACCCTCGCCCGCATCATAGAGATGGGTGTGCCCGTCTACATGGTGGCGGGCACCACCAAGGCCATCCTGGCCCAGCGCCTCGGCCGCAAGATCTGCGGCGACTGCGCCGAGGAGGTCGACCCCAAGCCCGAAGAGGTCGTGGTCTTCAAAGAGAACAAGATCGACCTGCCGCCGGGCCAGAAGTTCAAGCGCGGCAAGGGCTGCGACACCTGCAAGAACACCGGCTTCAAGGGCCGCGTGGGCTTCCACGAGCTCATGGTCATGTCCGACAACCTGCGCAAGCAGACTTTGACCGACGCCTCGGCGCTCAACATCACCGAGCACGCCCAGCGCGAGGGCATGCGCACCATCATGGGCGACGGACTCGAGAAGGTGAAGATGGGCATCACCACGGTCCGCGAGGTGCTCGGCGGCGTGGAAGAGGAAGAGAAGAAATGACCACGACGCCTCCCGCCGCCGCCGGCCGCGTCTTCGACACCGGCCTGGCTCTCGAGCTCTTCTCCATCGCCGGCTCGCTCAACTCCACCCCGGACCTCGACTTCCTGCTCGAGAAGATCGGCGCGGCGGCCGAGCGCCTGCTCGACTCCGAGGCCAGCGCCATCATGCTGGTCACCGACGACAAGAAGAGCCTGTTCTTCAAGACCGCCGGAGGTGCTGCCGGCGCCAAGCTCAAGACCATGACCCTGCCCATCGGCAAGGGCATCGCCGGCTGGGTGGCCCAGCACGGCAAGCCCGAGGTGGTCAACGACACCTCCAAGGACCCGCGCTTCGCCGGCCAGTTCGACAAGGCCTCGGGCTTCATCACGCGCTCGCTCTTGGCCGTGCCGATGTTCTTCCGCGGCGAGCTCGTCGGGGTCTGCGAGGTGCTCAACAAGCGCCAGCCGCCCTACTCCCCCGAGGACATCGGCCTGCTCTCGGCGCTCTCGAATTTGGCTTCGGTGGCCATCACCAACACCCGCATCATCCAGGACCAGAAGAACTTCTTCTCGCACGTCCTCGAGCTCTTGGTCGGCATGATCGAGATCTCCAAACCCCGCATGCTCGAGCACCCGACCCGCGCCGCGCGCCTGGCCTGCGCCATCACCCGGGCGATGGGGGGCGACGAGTACGAGTACCGGATGATGTACTACGCCGGGCTCCTGCACGACATCGGCTACGTGGGCTTTAAGAACCCCAAGATCCTGGCCGAGGTGGGCATCCTCACCCCGGTCGAGGAGCAGCATCCTCTCATGTCGGTCAAGATGCTCGAGGGCATCCGCCTGCTCGACGGGGCGATCCCGATCATCAAGCACCATCATGAGCGCTGGGACGGCCAAGGCTATCCGGGCAAGCTCAAGGGCGAGGATATCCCGGTCGGGGCGCGCATCCTCGGGATCGTCGAGGTCATCGAGGAACTGCGCATGAACGCCGGCGTGCCGCCCGAGGAGCTCAAGGCCCGCGCGGTGGCCGAGGTGAAGTCCGGCCGCGGCACGCGCTTCTGGCCGGAGGCCGTCGACGCGGTCGTGGAGCTCCTCGAGACCCAGGACGGTATGCTATGACCGAAGTGAACACCCTTCCCTCGCACCGCATCCTCATCGCCAAGCCGGGCCTCGACGGCCACGACCGCGGGGCCAAGATCATCGTGCGGGCCCTGCGCGACGCGGGCTTCGAGGTGATCTACACCGGCATCCGCCAGACCCCCGAGATGATCGCGCGCACCGCCCTCCAGGAGGACGTGGAGGCCGTGGGACTCTCGCTGCTCTCGGGCGCCCACATGACCCTCTTCCCGCGCGTCGTCGATCTCATGAAGAAGCAGGGACTCGGCGGCGTGCTGGTCTTCGGCGGCGGGATCATCCCCGACGAGGACGTGGCCGCGCTCAAGAAGAAGGGCGTCGCGGGCGTCTTCGGGCCGGGCACGCCGACCGACGCCATCGTCGCTTTCCTGCGCGAGCGTCTCGACGCCGCCCCCAAGGCGGCGAAGGGAAGCCGTGCCAAGCGCTAAGGACGTCCGCGAGCTGGCCGCGCGCGTCCGGCGCGGCGACCGGGCGGCGGCCGCGCGCGCTCTGAGCATCGTCACCGAGGAGCGTCCCGGCCACGAGGCTCTGGCGGGAGCCTTCTTCTCTGATCACGGGGCCTCGCACACCGTCGGCCTCTGCGGCTCGCCGGGCAGCGGCAAGTCCTCCCTGGTCAACCGCCTGGTGACGCGCCTGCGCGCCGCGGGCGAGACGGTGGGAGTGCTGGCCGTGGACCCCACCAGCGCCTTCACCGGCGGCGCTTTCCTCGGCGACCGTATGCGCTTCCAGGCGCACTCGCTCGACGACGGCGTCTTCATGCGCTCCTTGGCCACGCGCGGCATGATGGGCGGCCTCAATGCGACCATCTTCGCGGCGATCCACGTCCTGGAGGCCTGCGGCTTCTCGAAGGTGCTCGTCGAGACCGTCGGCACCGGGCAGGACGAGGTGGACGTAGCCGAGGTGGTCGACACCGTCGTCTGCGTCAGCGCTCCCTACCAGGGCGACGAGTTCCAGGCCATGAAGGCCGGCACCATGGAGATCGGCGACGTGTTCGCGGTCAACAAGGCCGACCTGCCCGAGGTGGAGCGCGCCGTGGCGATGCTCAAGGACGCGCTCTCGCTCAACCCGCTCCACGACGGCGGCTGGGCCCCGCGGATAGCGCCCGTCTCGGCTTTGACCGGCAAGGGCGTCGCCGAGCTGGCCGCCGACATCGACGCGCACCGTGCCCACCTGGCCTCCTCCGGGGAGCTCGAGAGCCGGCGGCGCCGACAGCTGCGCCGCGAGCTGTCCCTGGTCCTCTCCCGGCGGCTCTACCGCGACGCCATGGCGCGCGTCACCGACCGGCACATCGACCTCCTGGCCGCCAAGAAGTCCAGCCCGCAGTCCTTGGGCGGGACCCTGCTCGCGGGGCGGAAGTGAAGATCGACCACATCGGGGTGGCGGTCAGCTCGCTCGATGAGTCGGCGCGTTTCTACAAGGAACTGCTCGGCCTCGTCGAGGTCCATCGCGAGGAAGTCCTTTCCCAGAAGGTGCGCGTGGCCTTCCTCGTCGACCCGAGCGAGCTCGGGGGGACTGCCATCGAGCTGCTCGAGCCCACCGCCCCCGAGGCCTCGGTGGCCAAGTTCATCGGCGCCCGAGGGCCCGGCCTCCACCACCTCGCCTTCGCCGCACCTCTCGTAGCACCCGCGATGGACGTTTTGAGAAAGGGCGGCGCGCCGCCGCTCGAGGCCGCGCCGCGCGAGGGCGCCCGCGGCCACCAGATCTGCTTCGTGCATCCCAAGCATTGCGGCGGTGTCCTCATCGAGCTGGTGGGAGGGTGAATGAAGATCGTCTCCGATAAGACGGCCGACCTCCAGCGCCGGAGCGAGAAGGCCAAGGCGATGGGCGGGCCCGAGCGGCTCGAGGCCCAGAAAAAGGCCGGCAAGCTCACCGCCCGCGAGCGCCTCGACCTCCTGCTCGACGAGGACAGCTTCCAGGAGCTCGACCTCCTGCGCCAGACCCGGGCCAAGGAGTTCGGCCTGGCCGACAAGGACCTGCCCGCCGACGGTGTGGTCACCGGCATGGGCCGCATCCATGGCCGCAACGTCTGCGTCTACAGCCAAGACTTCACGGTGATGGGCGGTTCCCTGGGCCTCGCCCACGCCGAGAAGATCTGCAAGATCATGGACCTAGCCTTGGAGAGCGGCGTGCCGGTCATCGGCCTCTGCGACTCGGGCGGGGCGCGCATCCAGGAGGGCGTCGACGCCTTGGGCGGCTACGCCGAGATCTTCTACCGAAACGTCCAGGCGTCGGGGGCGATCCCGCAGATCTCCGCGATCCTCGGCCCCTGCGCGGGCGGGGCCGTCTACTCTCCGGCCATCACCGACTTCGTCTTCATGGTGAAGGATACCAGCCACATGTTCATCACCGGCCCCGAGGTCATCCGCGCGGCCACCGGCGAGGAGACCGACTTCGACACCCTGGGCGGCGTGGAGGCCCACAGCGAGCGTTCGGGGGTCTGCCACTTCGTCGCCAACTCCGAACCCGACTGCTTCCGTCAGATCCAGGAACTGCTCGAGTTCCTGCCCCAGAACTACGCCGAGCCCGTCAAGCCCCGGGTCACCGCCGACGACCCCAACCGCGAGTCCGCCGCGCTCGACCGCATCGCCCACCAGGACGCCAAGCGGCCCTACGCCGCCCACGAGGTCATCCGCGAGCTGGCCGACGAACGCAGCTTCTTCGAGGTGCACGCCGGATTTGCGCGCAACATCGTCATCGGCTTCATCCGCCTGGGCGGGAAGTCCGTCGGGGTGGTCGCCAACAACCCGGCCCACCTCTCCGGCGCGCTCGATATCGCGGCCTCGGAGAAGGCCGCGCGCTTCGTGCGCTGCTGCGACGCGTTCAACATCCCGCTTTTGACCTTGGTCGACGTCCCCGGCTACTGGCCGGGCGTCGAGCAGGAGCACGGCGGCATCATCCGCAAGGGTGCTAAGCTCCTCTACGCCTACTGTCAGGCCACGGTCCCCAAGGTGACGGTCGTGCTCAAGAAGGCCTACGGCGGCGCCTACGACGTCATGAGCTCCAAGCACGTGCGCGGCGACCTCAACTTCGCCTGGCCCTGCGCCGAGATCGCCGTGATGGGCCCGCAGGGGGCGGTCAGCATCCTTTTCGCGCGCGAGATCCGGCGCGCGGCCAAGCCCGAGGAGCGCCGCAAGGAGCTCGTCGACGATTACACCAAGCAGTTCGCGAACCCCTACCTCGCGGCCCAGCGAGGCTACATCGACGAGGTCATCGAGGCGCGCAAGACGCGCGGAAAGATCGTCAACGCGTTCCGGTTCCTGCGCGGCAAGAAGGCGGCGAAGTCGCCTAAGAAGCATGGGAACATCCCGCTCTAGGGATTCCTTGGCCATGCTCCCCTACCGGGCCGCCTGCGCCGCCGCATTGGCCGCGCCGAGCCTGGTTTTCTTCGGCCTGCGCGACGCCGCGCTCCTTCCCAAGTGCCTGCTGGCCGCGGCAGCCGCCGCCGCCGGAGCGCTGGCCTGGGCGGCCGGGGGTGCCGGCTCGCTGGCGGTCGGCCTGGAGGCTCCGTTGGCGGCCTTCAGCCTGGCCGCGCTGGCCTCCACGGCGGTTTCCGCGGACCTGCCCGCCAGCCTCTATGGCCCGGAGCTCGAGCCGCTAGCCTCGCTGACCGGGCTGGCGGCCGTGCTGGCCGGATTTTACCTGGGCGTGGCCGCGGGCCGCTCGGAACCGGGGGCCGACCGCGGGCTGGGCGTCTGTTTGGCCGCGGGCTCCGTGCTGGTCGCGCTGGTCTCGCTGGCCCAGGTGTTGGCGCCTCGGTGGGCGTTCTTCCTGGTCCGCGGCGAATTGGACCGGGCCAGCGGCCTCTTCGGCCATCCCGTGGCCCTGGGCGGCTACCTGGCGTTGGCCGCCCCCGCCGCCCTGGCCTGGGCGCTGGCGGCGCGGCCGGGAGCCGAGCGCGTCGCCGCGTCGGCTTCAGCGGCCTTGGCGGCGGGTGCGCTGGCCGCCTCGGGGACCCGGGGAGCCTGGCTGGGAGCCGCCTGCGGCGGCGGGCTGCTCCTGTGGCGCGATGGGCGGCCTTGGGCCCGGCGCGCGGCATGGACTCTGGTGGTCGGCTGCTTGGCGGCGGCGGCGGCGGCGACGGCTTGGATCGGTTTCAAGGGTTCCCGCCCCGCGGGCACGCGCCTGCCGGCCCTGCTGGTCGCCGCGCGGGGCCTGGCCGAGCGGCCGCTCCTGGGCCAGGGGCCGGGGACCTTCGGCAACCTATACAGGCGCCGGCGCTCAGAGTCATTGGCCGCGGCGGCGCCTCCCGGCTCGGTCTATCCCCACGCCCATAACGACTGGGCGGAGGTCCTGGCGGCCCTCGGCGCTTTGGGCGCGGCGGCCTACGCCTGGCTGCACATCGCCGGCCTGCGCCTGGCCCTGGCGCCGGGAGCGGCCGGCGCCGCGGCCGGGGGAGGACTCCTTGCGATCTTTCTGTTCAGCAAGACCAACCTCCCGATCCTGCCGGTGGCCTTCCTGGCCGCCACCCTGGCGGGCGCCGCGCTGGGGGCGCGTCCCTCGCAGGGCGGGCGGGGCGCGGCGGTCGCGGCCGCCGTGCTCTTCCTGAGCGGGACGCTCTGGAACGCCTGGGCCGGGCTGCGCCGCATCCCCGCCGAGCGCCATGCCTTCTTGGGACGGCTGGCGCGGAGCGAGGGGCGGCCGCGGGAGGCGGCGGATCACTTCCGAGCCGCCGTCGACGGCCTCCCGGAGTCCGTGCCCTTCAGGACGGATCTCATGAACCTGCTTTGGGACGCGGCCGGCGCCGCCCCGCCGTCCGGACGGGGGGCGCTGCTGGAGGGCGCGCGCGACACGGCCCTGGCCGGCGCCCGCCTCCGGCCCGCCGAGCCGGAGTTCCTGCGCCTCTTGGCGCTTGCCGAGCTGCGCCGGGCCCGCTGGGCCGGCTCGGACTCCTTGCCCGCGGGCCGCGCCGCCCTGGCCGCGGCGCGGGCGCTGGACCCCTTCGACTCGCGTCTTGACCGGCTGGCCGAGGACTTCGCGGACCCCGCGGCCGAGGCCCTGCGGCGATGAGGAGCCCCGTCCGCAAGCCTAAGACGCGCAAGGGTTTGCGCGCTCGCTAGTCAGGAGCCCTTAACGCAGCGGAACCGGGTCTTTTTCGAGTCAACGGCAAGCGCTTCGATGTGCCCGAACCTGCGCCGCAACGCGTCCTCGCCCCCGGTCCCATTTCGAACGTCGAGGATCAGCGCTCCGCCGGTCGCGAGCGCGGCCCAGACGGCGTCGAGATAGGTCTCCACCGGGTAGTGATGCCCCCAAGAGAGCAGCGAAACGACTAGGTCGACGGCGCCGCTCGCGACGTCGATCAGGCCGTCGTCGCGGCTCCAGAGCGCGCGCACCTTCCAGGGCGGGACCCCATTGGCGGCGAGCAACTGCTGCGCCGCGTCGAGGGAGTTGTAAAAGGCGGCTTTCGGCTCAAGACCGTAGTAAATCTTCGCGGCGACCTCGCTCTTGTCGACCAGGTAGAACTGCGGGCCGCCGGAGTCGACGGCGTAGTGCCGGTGCAGAAGGACGTCGATGCCCGCCACGCCGCAGCCGATGTCGAGGATGGCGCGGGCCCGCGTCGGCAAGAACGGCTTGAGCGTTTCGAAATCCTCTACTATGCTTCGGACGAAACCGGCCTTGATGCTGCGGCGTCGCAGCCGAGAATCGAAAAAGGAAACGCAGGGTCGGTAGGGGATGCTTAGCGCGCGGAGCAGGCGCGGATAACGCTGTAGGGCGGTCCGCTGCAGCAGGATGTACTCGACGGCGACGTCGGGCACTAGGAATTCGGTCGGCGGGGTCGGCATGGCGCGCGGGCCTGCTCCAGTCTACCAAAGTGAAACGCGATGGCGGGTGCTCGGGAAGAATTGTAGGATGGAGCCATGTCAGCTGCCGGCCTTCATACAGGCGGTCGCGGCATCACGGTGGCCCCGCTTTTCGATCCTTGGGCCTATCGTCGGACGCGGGCCCGCTATCTGGTCTCCCGGCTGCTCGGCGCGACCCCGGCGCCCCTCTACGACCTGGCGTTCGTGGTGCCGGAACCCGCGCGTGGCTGGATCTTGGAGGCGATCTGCCGGGAAACGGCGGCGCGGTTCGGGGGAAAGACGGCCTTTCATTACGCCATCGCCGATCCTCCGCCGGCGCGCGCCTACTTCCTCGCTCATTACGGTCTGTTGCCCAAGTTCCTCAAGCTCAATACCGCGGCCTGGGGAGCGAAGTTGCTCGTGCATTACACCCATCCGAGGGAGTTGACGGTCGGCGAGGAAGAGCTGGTCTACGCCTTCAATAGGGCGACGCGCGTCATCGCCCCCAATTCCGCCGCGGTGGGCCTGCTGAGAGCGCTCGGCGTGCAGGAACGGCGGCTGGCCTGGATCCCGGCGGCCGCGGACCCCGCGTTGTTCGAGCCGCATCGCCGCGGCCTTGGAGCGGTCGGGTTTTCAACCGCGTATTACGAGCGCAAGCGCCCGGCGCTCGTTTTGGAACTGGCGCGCCGGCTACCCCAGCGTAAATTCATCATGCTCGGACGTCGCTGGCGCGAATGGCCTCGGTTTGCCGAGTTGAGCGAATTGCCGAACTTCGAGTACGTCGAGGCGCCCTATTCGGAGTATCCGCGCCATTACGCGCGGATGGACGTGTTCGTTTCTCCGGGCGTGCTGGAAGGCGGGCCGATCCCGCTGATCGAGGCGATGATGTGCAACGCGGCGCCGGTGGCGAGCGCGACCGGCTTCGCGCCGGACATCATACGGCACGGCGACAACGGTTTCCTTTTCGACCCCCAGGCCCCGGCGGAGCGCGTCGCCGAGCTCATCGAGCAAGCGTATCGCCTCGGCGCCGACGTGCGGCGGACCGTCGAGCACTTGAGCTGGGAGAACTACGCGGCGAGGCTGCGCGCGATGCTGGGCGTGGCCGACCCGGTCCTATGATTATGCTGACGCGCCCGCGATTGAGGGCGCCTTGACAGAGTCGACGCGCAGGCGGTGGGTACGCCTCGGACAGAGGCTGCGGGGACGTTGGACCCTGACGCGTCTGGGATACCGGGGCCTGATTTTCCTCGGCCAAGGCAAGGATGGGCCGGTCTACCGCGCGCGCCGGGCTGGGCGCGAGGTGGTCGCCAAGGCGCTCACGCCCTACGCGCGCCGGTTCCTCTTCATGACCCGGGCCCTGGAGTCGGCGAGGATCGATCACCCGGCCCTCCCCCCGATCCGCGTGTCGGACGATCGGGTCCTGGAATATCCATATGAAGAGCTCCGTCCCGTGCGGCCTTATCCGAGCGAGCTGCTGCGAGCGCTGGCCGAGGTCGCATCCCTGCAGCAGGCGCTGATCCCGAGGAACCTCGTGCTCTGGGATCTCGGCGGGCTGGAATTGAACTACATGTGGGGCCGCGACGGCCGCTTGCGATGGGTGGATTTCGGCGGCAACGCGCTGCTTTTCGTCTCCCCTCCGCAAGGCGTCCCTCCGAGCCCCCGCGAGAACCTGGTGGCGGCGAAGAACCGCTTCATCCAGCTTTCCCTGCTGATCCACCTCGCTGTGTTCGGCTTAGGGAGACGCGCGCTGCTCGCGTGGGGATCGGCGATCCAGGACGATAGCTCCTCCTTCGACCGCGCCGAGAAGGAGGCTCTCGCGGCCTTGCGCGGCACGCCGTTCGAAGCGGTCGGGACGGCGGCGCTTGCCAACGACTTGAGGACGGTGGAGGGTTGGCGGGCGCTAAGGCGGTCGCTGGAGAGCGCCTTGGATTCGCTCGAGGATGATCCGCCGGCTCTGGAGCCCGCCGACGTATCCTCGGTGCGCCGGGACGGGCCCGTCTACCAAGTGCGCGGGTATCAGAATTTCGACGTCGGCCCGGACTCGATCCGCGCATTGGAGGCAGGGCACGAATGGGCTCCGTCCTACCGGAAATGGAAGGCGGTCGACGCGGTTCTTTCACGCCTCGGAGTCAGCGAGTACCTCGACATCGGCTCGAACATGGGGATGCACGTCTTCTCGGCGGCGATCCGTCAAAAGGCGCGAGCGCACGGGGTCGATTACAATCCGGAGTACGTCCGCCGCTGTTCGGAGATCAACGAGAGGCTCGGGCTGGGCTGCCGTTTCGAGCTGCGCCGGTATTCAGAGCTTGAGGGGCGCTACCAGTGCGTCTCGTTGCTCGGCGTGATTCATCATCTTTATCACCGGACCGAGGAATACGGCGACCTGGAGCCCATCGTGCTCAAGCTTGCGTCGCTTTGCTCCGCTTACGCGATCGTCGAGTTCCCGACCGGCGACGATCGCAAAGCGCGCCAATGGACCGGGATGCCGGGCCGTCCCCAAAGCCGTCCCTACGACCTGGAGCGCTTCCTCGGCGCCGCGAAGACTCTGTTCCCTAAAATCGAGAAGATCGGCGAAGCGGCCTCGGACCGTCCGCTGTTCCTGCTGACACGGGGGGGCGATGCGGCCTGAGCGGGTGCTGAGGGTCGAGGGCGTCTCGAAGAAGTTCTGCCGCCATGCCGGCCTCTCCATGGCCTATGGATCCGTCGACGCGCTGGGCGAGGTGCTCGGCCTGCGGCGCTCGGGCGCCCGGCTGCGCGGGCGCGAGTTTTGGGCGGTTCGCGATGTTTCCTTCGAGCTGTCGCCGGGCGAGTCGCTCGGGGTGATGGGCAGCAACGGCAGCGGCAAGACGACGCTGCTCAAGTTGATCAGCGGCTTGATCAAGCTCGACGCCGGGCGCGTCGAGGTCCGGGGCCGCGTCGCGCCGCTGTTGGCGCTGGGCGCGGGCTTCCATCCGCTCTTGACCGGGCGGGAGAACGTCGCGCTCAACCTGTCGTTGCTGGGGCTTGCAAGAGCGGAGATACGCAAGGTATTCGACGCGGTAGTCGACTTCGCCGAGCTCTGGGAGGCCGTCGACGCGCCGTTGAGGACCTACAGCTCGGGGATGCAGGCTCGCCTGGGATTTGCATGCTCGGTGTTCTCCCGGCCCGACCTGCTCCTGATCGACGAGACCCTCGCCGTGGGGGATATGAAGTTCCGGCTGAAATGCTATCGGAAGCTCGACGAGATGCTTAAGGGCGGACTGGCCCTTATGTTCGTCTCCCATAATCCATGGGCCCTCGGAGCGGCCTGCGAGCGTGGCCTTTACCTTCGCGCCGGCCGCATGGGCTCGTTGGGCTCGCTCGAGGAGGCGCTCGGTCGCTACGAGCAAGCTCTGGCGATGGAGGGCGCGGAGTCGCCGGAGGCGCCCTCGGCGGCGTCCGCCGACGGCGTTCTGCGGATACTCGAAGTGTATTTCAGGGGGGGGGACGGCAACATCCTGGACCTGCCTACCACCGGCGAGCCGGTCATGCTTTGCCTGAAGGTCCACAGCGCGAAGGCCCTGAGCGGACTGCGCGTGACCGCCGTTGTCCGGGAGAGCGGCTGGGGAGAGGGGTGGATGCTGCGCCTGCACAACATGGATGCCAGCGAGGGCTTGGCGGTCCGGGAGGGTGTCGGGGAGCTGCGCTGCCGGCTGCCGGTGCTCAATCTAGGCCCGGGCCATTATCAGATGAAGATCAATATCAGGGAAAGCCGATTGCTCAGCTACGACGCGCGCGACGGCGTCCGGTTCCGGGTGGCTCCTCGCGACGGGCTGACGCGCGGCTCGCTCTTCCAGCCGCACCTTTGGGAAAGCTCGTAGGCCGCTCGCGTCAGGATTGCGACCGTTCCACCGCGAACGACAGCGACAGCCGATAGACGAGCCAGCCGATGATGAAGGCGGCCGCGGCCGCCGCGGCGGCAAACGGCCAGGACGGCTGCTGAGGAGGAACGCCGAGAGCGACGGCGTCGCGGCAGGCCTCGAGCAGCGGCGTGACCGGATTCCAGCGCATCAGCGATCCGAACAGCCCTTCGGCTGGACGGGGAAATATGACCGGCGTCAGGAAGAACCAGACGCCCGAGAGGATAGACGCGGCCTTACCGATGTCGGCGAACACGACGGCGAGGGGCGCCAAAAGCATGCCCAGTCCCATTCCAAGCAGCAGCAAGGGCCAGACCAGCGCGGCGGCCCAGACGGCGCCGGCCGGAAGCGGCGTTTCGAGCCAGAGGAAGACGCCGGCCACGAGAAAAGCCTTCAGCGCGAGGTGCAACAGCGATTGGTAGAACTTGGAGACCACGATCGCCTCGCGGGGGAAGTGGATCTTGCCCAGGAACGGCCGAGCCGACGTAATCCCTTGGATCGGCGCCTGCAGGGCGTCCGAGAAGGTCTGCCAAAACACCATGCCGAGGATGACGTAGAGAGGGTAGTGGAGCTCGGTCGGCGCGATGCGGAAGACTTGCGATTCCTGCGCGGCTCGCAGCGTCAACGCCAGCAGCACCGGCGGCAGCAGCACCCAGGAGGCGCCCAAGAAGGCCTGCCGGCGCTGCAGCGAGATATCCCGGCGAAACAGCGTCCAGCCGAGCCGGAATGCCTCGCCGGCGTCGCGCCGAAGCGCCGAGGCCAGCGCGCGTGGGTGGCGCAACTCGCTTTCGGAGCTGTACACGCGCGAAACGGCGGCGCTCATCTCGGCAGCGGCCTCCATTGAGACCTCATTGTAATCAATTGACATCGCTCTCCCTGGCATAGACCGCGCAGGCGCGGCTGGAGCCGAGGGCCCTCGAGAACAGGTTATAGCCGTTGGGATCGGCGAGGAAGACGGAGACCTTGTCGAGGACGGACCTCATCATGATCCGAACCCCTCTAGAGAAGTCTCCGGGCAAGGATTCTCGACCCGGGGCAGGGCTTCAAGAGCCTTGGATAGCGGGACCCGATGGACGAGTTTTCCGGTCTCTTTCCAATCGCGATAAGAATCCCATATGGCCGTGGTCAGGAGCAGCGAGCCTAGGCATGTCCCCAGGTGGTCCTCGTCGCTGAACAGGGACCATTGGTCCCCATAGCCCAGCTTCGAGTCGTTGAGGATGACGACGGGCAGCCCGTAGCGCCCGGATAAGCGCACGAGGTCCTCATGGTGGCTCTTCAGGCCCAGGCCCGCCTTGACGTCCAGGAGGTCGCCGCGCACGGGGGGGTCGTAGAACACCAGCTCCAAGCCTTCCTGCCGCGCCCAAAGGGCCCAAAGCTCGAAGACGTGGTCTCCCGGAATGTCGCGTCCGGCCCCCTGGATGCGCCAGATCTTCTCGCTTGACGGCTGGATGCGGGGGGGCCAATCCCGGCGCGCAAGCAGCGGCCCTTGGAGCTCGCGGTACTCCCCGTTGGCGGCAAGCTTCGCCCGCTCGGGCTCCGCCCGCTCCGGAGCGCGTTTGAGGACAAGCCTCTTGAAGAGCTCGGAGAGCTGGAGCTCGCGGCGGGCTCTGAAGAGCTTCAGCTCCGGCCGGAACCCCCCGACATTCGCCTGGTGGAAGGCGAGGAAGCGCGAGAGCTCCTCGCCCCCCGGAAGCCGGCGCCGCAAAGGCTCGAGTTCTTTGAGCGCGAAAAGGTATTTCTCATGGTCCGTAGTCAGCCTGAGGCGCGAACGGCGCATCAAGAGGGGAGCCTCGACGAACACGGTCTTGAGGCCCGGGAACAGCCGTCTGATGATGTTCAGCTCCACGAGCGTCCCGTAAGGGATCTCGTTATAGGAATTGCCGGCGACGACCACGGCGTCCAAGCCCAGAAGCCCGCGGGGACGAAGGAACCTCGTCCTCGACGAGCCCACGAAGGCCAGCGTGACCGAGGCCGGGTCTGGATGCTCGGAGAGCAGGGCGACGTTATGGATGATGAAGCGGTTCTCCTTCTCCCGCGCGTACGCAGGCAGGTAGCCGCGGGCCTGCGCGATGAGCTCCTTGGCTGTCCGCGGAGCCCAATCTTGGCTCGGCGGGGAGAGGAGGCGCACCAGGGCCTCGCAAAAGAGGATCGCGGCCGCTGAGAGCGCGATCGCCGCCGCCGCCCGCCGGAGGATGGGTCTATCAGAACTGGAAATAGATGAAATCCGAGCCTCTGACGAAATATACGATGGAAAAGACCACGAGCGCGGGCACCAGGCAGTAGGCCGCCGATCCTTCCTGACTGATCGGCCGCTCATAGCTGTATCTGTGGATCAGCCGGTGCGCCGGCACAAACAGCGCGAGCAGCTCGAAGAAACGCAGGTCGAGCGCGGTGCGCCACCAATGACGGGATGGAAGGACGATAAGGCCGAGCTGCCGCCAGGCCTGGTCGACGCTCGGCGCGCGAAAAAAGACCCAGCCGAGGAAGACGGCGGCCATGGTCAAGAGCCAGCAAAGGCTCTTCGGCAGCTCGAGTCGGGGGCGGCGTTCGCCGAAGGCCCGGTTCACCATAAGGGCCCCGCCGTGGATCGCCCCCCAGACCACGAAGGTCCAGTTCGCTCCGTGCCACAGCCCGCCGAGCAGCATCGTGATCAGCAGATTGCGGTACAGCTTGGGTCTTGAAGAGGTCCGGGATCCTCCCAAGGGGATGAACAGGTAATCCTTGAGCCAGCGGCTGAGCGTGATATGCCAGCGTTTCCAAAAATCCCGGATAGAGAGGGCGTCGTAAGGCAGGTTGAAGTTGAATGGGACCCGCAGGCCGAAGAGCCGGGCTGAGCCCACCGCCATGGTGGAATAGCCCCAGAAATCGCAGAGGATCTGGACCCCGAAAGCCGCGGTGCCGAGGAGGTTGTCGAGGCCGGAGTACCCTTCGGGCGATCTGAAGATGACGTCCACGTAGGGCGCCAGACCGTCGGCGAAGCAGGATTTCAGCACGAAACCCGCCAGCAGCATGAACGACCCGTCCACGAGGTCGGCGAGCCGGAAGGTCTGCTTGGTCTTCAACTGCGGAATGAGCTCGCTGGCCCGGCAGATGGGCCCCGCGATGAGCTGCGGGAAGAACAAGGTAAAGAGGACGACCACGGAGAACTTCTCCTCCGGCTCGATATCCCCTCGATAGACGTCTATCGTGTAGGCGATGATCTGAAAGACATAGAACGAGATGCCCAACGGGAGCAGCACCGAGACGGAGGTTCGGGGGGACCCCTCACCGAAGACCCGCAAAACGGCCCCAAGGTTTTCGAGCAAGAAATTCGCGTATTTGTAGTAGGCTAGGACGCCGAGGCTGGCGACTAGGGCCGTGGTCAGCAAGTAGGGCCGCGAGGGGCTCAGCCGAAGGGCGATGAACCAGTTCAGGAACAGGACCGCGAGCAGCAGGCCCAGATAAGGGACGCTCCAACTGGCATAGAATATCAGGCTGCCGACGAGTAGGATGGCGTTGCGCGACTCTTGGCTTCGGGCGAGCCAATAGAGAAGGGTCGAGAGCGCCAGCAGGGTCAGATACTCGAGTGAATTAAACAGCATGGGGCGCGTGGAAACGGCTCATTCTACGATATGCCGCTCGGCGGCTCTATACTTCTATCAGGGCACGGACCTTGACCTGCTCTTGCCCGTGGCGGAGGCGCTGTCTGAGCGCGGCTTCCGGGTCTTGGCGCTCCTCGACCCCAGGCTGCGCGCGAGCTCGCCGCGCACGTCGGCGGCGCTTGGGAGTCCAGCCTTTGAGACCTTCGTAGGCTCCGCTCTGGGCTTAAGGCTCCTCCCCGCGCTGCTGCGCAGCTCGGCGCTCGTCACCGCTTGCGACACCACGGCGCGCCCTCACGCCCGAGGGTATTGGCTGACGCGCATGGCCAGGCTGTGCGGGCTGCGCACCTTCACGCTCCAGCATGGGCTTGAGAACATCGGCCTCACCTACTATGACGCCGAGTATCCGCCTCAGCGCGTGGATTTCGCTTCGGATATAATCTTCACCTGGGGTCCGCTCTCGGGACTGGATCCGCGGGTCCCCGAGGCGATCAAAAGACGCTGCGTGCCGGTCGGGTGCCCGAAAGTCCGCGAGCCCGCGCGCGTGCCCGACGTCAAGCTCCCTTTTCATCGTGATAAGCTGGTCGTCGTGTTCGAGAACCTGCACTGGAGCCGTTATGACGGGGGCTATCGGGAGCGGTTCCTCGCGGACCTCGAGGCCGCGGCGGCAGCCTTTCCGGCCGTCTCGTTCCTCGTCAAGCCGCATCATTCCGGCCGTTGGCTGTCGGAGCGGTTCGGCGGCAGGCTGCCGGCCTCGCCCAACCTGATGCTCGCCGATCCCAAGGATCCGGTCTGGGAGCCTTATACTGCCCCAGCCCTCATCAAGGCCGCCGACGCGGTCATCACGACGCCTTCCACGACCGTTTTTGACTCGGTCTGCATGGGCAAGCCGGTCGCGGTGGCGGCCTACGACATCCCCGTGCCTCTCTATGAGCCTCTTGCGATCATCCGAAGCTCAAAAGGCTGGAACGAGTTCGTCGGCCAAGCGCTGGATGGGCGCGAGGGCCCTCGCCTGGAAGCGTCGGCCCGCGGGTTTCGGGACCGCGTCTGTCTGCCTGGCGACGGGGCAAGCCGGATCGCGCAATACATAGAGGGCTCTTTATGAGGGAGGAGTAGTGGAAGCGGTCCGGGTCTTCGTAGGAACCGACAGATCCCAGCTGCTGGCCGTGAAGGTGCTGGAGCATTCCATCAAGCGGCACGCCTCGCTGCCGGTGGAAGTCATCCCCATGTGCGACCTGCCGATCCGGGTGCCCAAAGATCCGCGGCAGACTCAGAGGACGGGGTTCTCGTTTAGCCGCTTCTGCATCCCTGCCTTGGCGGGGTATCGAGGGCGGGCCATCTATATGGACGCCGACATGCTGGTCATGAAGGATATCCGGGAGCTTTGGGAGCTGGACTTCAAGGGCGCCAAGGTGATCGTGCAGGAAGAGTTGAGCCAAGAGCAGAGTCATACCGCCCTGAAGCTTGGGGCGCCCGGCAAGCGCGCCAAACAGTGCGCCGTGATGGTCATGGACTGCGCGCGCTTGGATTGGAGGATCGACGACATCATCGGGGGCCTGGATGAGGCGAGATACGATTACCAGGGCCTGATGTTCGACCTTTGCCTCCTTAAGGAGCCGGAGATCCGCTACGCGGTCCCTTTCCGCTGGAACAGCCTGGAGCATCTGGACGCGACGACCTGCAATATCCACTACACCGATATGAGCACGCAGCCCTGGGTGTTTCCGTTGAATAGGAACGCGGAGGTCTGGTACGAGGAGGTCCGGCTGATGCTGAAGGAAGGCGCCCTGGGGCGCGCCGAGGTGGAAGAGCAGATCAGGCTGGGCTACTTCCGCCCGTCTCTCTTGCGCGACCTCGAGGGGCGCTCAAGGGTCTCCGGCGCCCTGGGCTTCGTGCTGCGCAGCTGGCAATTTCTCGCGGACCGCGCCAAGGGATTTGTCCCTCACCGGGAAGTCTATATGGCCAAGAGGGCCCGGCAGGCCGCCGGGCGATGAGGTTCCTGATCACCGGCGGCGCGGGATTTATCGGGACTAAACTGGTCCGGGAGCTCCAGAAGGACCCGGCCCACCGATGCTGCGTGATCGACGACCTCACTGAGCAAGTACATGGGCCGGACGCGGCTTTCCCGGACTTCGCCTCCAACGTGTCCTGCCTCCGATATGACCTGCGCGACGCCGGAAGCATCAAGGATGCGGTCGCGGAATTCAAACCGACCCATGTGGTCCATCTGGCCGCGGAGACCGGCACCGGACAGTCCCGAGACGAGCTGCAGCGCTATTGCAGCGTGAACGTGGACGGCACCGCCATCCTCTTGGAGGCGTTGATCGCCGGCGCGGGCGAGCTCGGGCAAGTGATCCTGGCCTCCTCGCGGGCGGTCCATGGCGAAGGCCCGTGGCGCCGGGCCGACGGCCAGGTCGTGGTGCCCGGCGCGCGCCGCGGAGAGGACCTGGCCGCGGGCCGCTTCGACCCCGCGGCCTACGAGGACGGGAAGGCCGTGCGGCTCTCCGAGCCCTTGGCCGCGGTGGAATCGACGCCGGCGTCGCCGGTCTCGATCTATGCCTCCACCAAGCTGATGCAGGAGCATCTGCTCACCCAATCGGCCCTAGGGGAGAAGGCCTTGGTCTTCCGGCTGCAGAACGTCTACGGCGCCGGCCAAAGCCTGCGCAACCCATACACCGGCGTCTTATCGGTCTTCTGCTCGCTTTTGCTCAAGAATCAACCTCTTGCCGTCTTCGAGGATGGCGGAATCATCCGCGACTTCGTGGCGGCCGACGACGTCGTCGCCGGGATACTGAGCGGCATCGCCGCCGGGACGGCGGGCGGCACGGTCATCAACCTGGGGTCGGGCCGGCCGGTCAGCATCCTCTCGGCGGCCCGGCTGCTCTGCCGCATCTTCGGCAAGGACCCGGAGCGGACCATCGCCGTCACCGGCCAGTTCCGCCTGGGAGACGTCCGGCACGCTACCGCCGACATCGCCAAGGCCCGCGCGCTCCTGGGCTGGACGCCGCGGACCTCCCTGCAGGAAGGCCTCGAGGAGCTGGCTCGCTGGAGCCGGACCCAGGCCTAAGCCAGTGGGGAGCTTGAGGGGTTTTCTTAAGGGCTTGCTGGCGCCGCGGGCAGGAGGGACGCTGCTTGGGGAGCCGGGAGCGCCTCAGCGAACCGTCTTTCTCGTAGACGATCGAGGCCCGACCTTCAGCATCTCCTTCGAGATCCCGCTGGCCGACCAGTTCAGCGGCGGCGCGCGAGCGGGGCTGGTCTATTCGCAGGGTGAGCTCGCCGCCCTCGTGGAGGCCGGCCGCGGTCCGGATGTCTTGGCCGCCATCGCAGGTTTCCAGCCGCAGACCGTGGTCTTCTCCCGTTACGGCGGGCCGCTCTACGACCAGATCCTTGACTGGGCGAAACCGCGCCGAGTGAAGACCGTCTTCCATATCGACGACAACCTCTTCGACCTGCCGCCTGATCTTCCGGCAGCGAAGCGGAAAGCCCATCTGGCTCCCCTTGTCGTCGGCTGCCGCGAAGCCCTGGCCAGGAGAGCCGACCTGGTCTATTGCTCGACGAAGCCCCTTGAAGACTTCATGCGCGGCCGCTTTCCGGCGGCGCGGACTTTTTCAGGCATCTACTGCCCCTATCCCGGCGTGGGCCGGGCCAAGAGCCTCAATTCGTCGAAGACCCTTGGGTTTATGGGCACTATCAGCCATATCCGGGACCTGAAGGTCGTTCTTCCGTCATTGCTGCGGTTCTTGAGCGAGCATCCGGACTGGCGCTTTGAATCGATCGGAGACCTTGCGGAGATCCGCTGGCCGCCGGCCGTGCGCCGGCAGGTCCTCGCGACGCCGGCGGTGCGCGGCTATCGGCGCTTCCGCGAGATGCTCAACACCAAGGACTGGGTCGTGGGGCTGGCGCCTCTGGTCAAGGATGAGTTCAACAGATGCAGGTCGGCGACCAAGTTCGTCGAGTACAGCGCGATGGGGGCGGTCACGGTCGCGTCTCGTGTCGAACCCTATCGTGAAGCGCTGGAGGCGGGGGCGGCGGTGTCATGCGACGAGCTGGACGCCGATAAGCTCTTCCGGCTCTTGGGCGACCGGGTCCGGCTGGAACGCGTCCACACCGCCGCGCGGGAGTTCTGCGAGCGCCGCTATTCGACAGCCGTCCTCGCGCGCCAGCTGGACCTCGTGCTCGCGCCCCATGGACCTTCATAGGCTGGGAGCGCCGAGAAGCGTCGTTAGACGTCGAGCCTCGCGCGTATAAAACCCGCCACCTTCCTCCATAAGGGCGGTGACGGCAGGCTCCTCACGTAGCGCTCATACTCCCTTTCGAACGCCTCCGGATCCCGATAGACGGCGACGAGCCTCTCGACCCCTGGGCGATCCAGGTCCGGCCGCCTGAATAGGTCGAGGATGCGGTTGAGCCTCTTGCCTTGATCGATGCCGTAGAAGTGCAGGCGATAAGGGGCGAAGGTCCCATCGCTGGCGACCAACCCCTCGCGCTCGGCCTTGGTATACAAGGGCGTCCCGGGATAGAGGGTCAGCGAGAACAAAGCCAGGGAATACGGCCTTGGCAGGCGCAGGAGGAGACGGATCGATTCCACGACCTCCTCCTCCGACTCCCAGGGATTGTCGGTGATGACGTCGATCTTGAAGTGCTTTATCCGCGGCCGGAAGCTTTGCACCGTCTCGACGGCCTGGAGGATCTGGGCGTCGGTCTCCGAGCGCCCGTAGAGCCGGCGGATCCTCGGGCTCCCCGCCTGTATCCCGATGCGCGTGCGCATGAGGCCGGCGTCGACGAGCAGTTCCAGCTTCTCGCGGGTCAGGTTCGAGGGGCTGAAGCCGGGGATGTCCAGAGGCAAGCCGACCTCGCGCTTGTAGGCCTGGGCGAAATCGCGGATGTACCCGATGGGCAGGTCGCCGAAGGCGTCGTCGGAGAGTTTGATCGCCTCGAGGCCGGGGTATCGGCGCACGGCCGCGCGCAGCTCCGCGATGATCCGCGGCACGCCCTTGGCGCGGACGATCGTCCAATCGAAATGGCGGGCCAGTTGGCTGTTGCAGCAATAGGTGCAGCGCAGCGCGCAGCCGCGCGCGTCGATGGTCATGTAGGTGTGCTTCCATCGCCGCAGCAGTTCCGGGGCCGTCAGCGGCTGGATATTCCCGTCCCGGTAGGCGTAGTGGCCGTCCACGGAGATGTCCGGGAACGGGAAGCCGTCGAGCTCGCGCGCCGGCTGCCGGACCGGGTTCTGGACGATCTCGGACCCCTTGCGGAACCAGACCCCGGGGAGCCCCTCGAGGCCGTCCCCGCCGGCCAGCCGCGCCGCGATCTCGGGGAGCGTCTCCTCCGCCTCGCCGCGGCAGATGATATCGGCGTGCTCCAGGCACTCCTCCGGCCTGCAGATGGGATGGATCCCGCCCCAGACGATGGGGACGCCCAGCGCGCGACGGATCCGGCCGCTCCATGCCGCGCTCTCCCGGTGATAGAGGGTCATGACGGAGAAGCCCACCAGGTCGCATCCATCCAGGACCGCGATGGCCTGGTCGACGGCCCGGCTCTCGTAGGGGACCATGCCGCCGCGGTACGCCTTCGCGGCGCCGTCGGCGCCCCAGCGGTCGAGCATCAGGACCCGGGTCTCCACGCCCTTCTCGCGCAGGGCCGACGAGAGGCAGCGGAGCCCGTAGCAGTTAAGGTCGTCTTGCAGCGTGACCAAGCCGACCCTCATGTCGGCACCCCACCCCGGAGGCGGGGGAGCCACCGCCAGCGGCGGGCATCCTCCGAGGCGAGGGTATTGCACTTGAGACAGTCCCCGAAGAGGCCGGCGGCCCGAAGCTCGCGCCGGAAGCGCAGGTAGGCCTCGCCGTTCCATATCTCGGCCAGCGACGCTTCCATGATGTTCCCCATCGCCAGGCTCGACCCCGTGCAGGGGATCACGTCGCCATAAGGGTTGATCCGGCACATCAGCCACGGATAGAGGCACTTGTCCGCGTACGAGAAGGCCGGGTCGTGATAGAGGCGCTGGACCTCCGCGCATCCGCCCAGCCGGCTGCGCAGGTCGATGCCGTATCGGCGGGCGAGAGCCCTGGCGCGCGCCAATTCTTCCGCCAGCGCCCCGGCGTCCACCGCGTAGAGCTCACGTTGGACGTGGCGCGTCTGCATCCCGGCGGAGCGGGCCGCCGCGCCGGGCTGGGGAGCGAAGTAGACGTTGGAGACCGTGACGTGCCCGACCCCCTCCCGGTGCGCGGCCTCCACGACGCTGCATATCCTCCCCTGGTTGCGCCGCTGGACGACGTTCTCGAAGCCCAGGCGGGGCTGGGCGGCGGCCAAGGACTCCTTGGCCCGCACGATCCTCCGGACCGAGGCCATCAGCAGGTCGTAGTTCGGCGCCCCGCAGATCTCATCGTGTGTCTCCCGGTCGCCGTCTAAGGAGAATCGCACGAAGTCGACTCCTATGCGGACCAGCTCCCGGGCCGCGTCCTCCGTGATCCGCGACCCGTTGCTCAGGAGCGAGACCGAGAAGCCCAGGACCTTCGCTTGCCCTAAGAGACCTAGCAGGCCCTCCTTGAGAAAGGCCTCCCCGCCGGTGAATACCAGGCTCCGGGTCCCGGTTTCCCGGATGCCCTCGAGCGCGAGACTCCACTCCGCCGCCGAAAGCTCCCGCCGGCGGCCTATCGTATCGAGGACGGGATTCTGGGGCCGGAGGTGGTCCCCGTAGAGGAAGCACATGTTGCAGCGGTGGTTGCACCGATAGGTGAGCTCCAGACTGACGTGGCTGAGCGGCAGCGGGGCTCCTCCGTTCCCGAAGAGGTAATGGCCGGAGACTTTCGCCCAGCGGTGCCAGCGCGATATGAATCGGGGCCTGAGGCGCATCTTGACCAGCGGGGATAATGTATCAGGAAGTGGAAACGGCCGACATGACCGCCGTCATTTGACGGCGGTCAGATAGGTGGTCGACGCCAGCAGATATGACGATGGATGCGAAGCCAACCGGCGATCCAGTCGCCGAAGAGGAGCCGTCGCATAGCGGAAGAGCCGGCTCAGCCAAGAAGAGAGGGGGCGCGGGAAGAACTCCTTGATGAACAAGGCGTTCAAAGTCAGGATCGTGTAAACAGGGCCGACGCCCGTACCGCAGGCCAAGACGCGGAAACCGGCGGCTTCAAAGAGCAGGCGATGTCCTTGGTGAGTGAAGTTCTGGTAATGGCCGGGATAGCCGTGGTAATTCTGCATGAAAGGCGTGGAGGCGAAGACCTTGCCTCCGGGTTTAAGGATTCGGCGCATCTCCAGGACGGCCTCCTGGGGGCAAGGCAGATGCTCAAGGAGCGCCTCGCAGCAAACCGCGTCCACGGTCTCGTCGCCGAAGGGGAGTTTTTGGGCGTCGCCGATCACGTCCACGCTGCCGAAGATGACGATGTTCAGATTCAGCTGGTGGGATTTCCTTTTCTGTCCGCCGCCGATGTTCACCCAGGTCCGGCCGCTGTCGCTCGATGGGAATACGGATTCGTAGGCTTTATGGAAATCCTCGCCCTCATATCCTCGGCGCGCATAACGTTCCAGCCTGGCGATCAAGCCGCCGCCTTCGACAGAAGAGCGCTTTCTGGCGTCCGTGCGCAGCATGTCCCCGGACTGACGACGGAACTCATCATAGCTGTCGGTGAGCACGGGCACGCCGTCGATGACCGGATAGGTCTTCTTCCGGTCCGCCGTCAGTAACGAGCGCCCATCGTCCGCCAATTGCAGTCTCTGCTTGGAGGACGGGCAAACAAGGACGCCTTGGGAGATGAGCTGCTTGGTCTGGGGCCTCATGTCCACGGAGCGAGGACCTTCTCCCAGGAAGCGGCGATGTGGGACGGCAGGTAGCGCTGGGACAGGTATTCCCGGCCTCTTGCGGCCTTGGCCAAGGCCAGCGGCCGCTGCTGGAAGACGGCGTCGAGCCCGCGCTCCCAATCGTCCAGCGACGCGAATTCGGCGAATTCCAGATAGCTCGGGATGGCGTCCGCCACGACGGGGATGCCCGAGAACAGGGCCGCGGCAAGGCGATTGCTGGACTTGCTCAGCGTGAAGGGATTCGGGGCGACGGGAATGAGGACCGCCCGCGCGCGGGCGAGGATCCCGGGGAAAGCCTGCCGCTCCCAGGGGATATACGCGGTCGGGAAGGGCAGCCTTGAGATGAGCTTGCGGAATTTCCAGCGGCTGTTGCTGACCACTACCAGCTCGAATGCCCAGCGCCGGCTCAATCGCTCCAGCGGCTCCGCGATGCGCAGAAGGTCTTCCATGCCGCATGGGGCGTTCTGCGCGCCGTGCGCCCCGAACCATAGGAGCTGCGGCCGGTTCGGCTGGGGGGCGGGGAAGGCCGATTGCAGCGCGGGATCCACCGGATCGGCGACGATGGCGGGCGGCCTTTCGAGCCCCGCCTCGGCGGCGACGAATTTGGCCAGCGTGGGGGTGGAGCAGCAGACCTGGTTGGTCAGGGCGATCATGCTGAGGAGGTCTTCACGGAAGCCGCGGTAACGCGGCAGGTCCATCGGGTTGTAGAAATGATTGTCGCAGATGTCCAGGATGACGCCCCGGCCCTTTTCGCGTAGAGCGCGAGCCAGTTCGATGTCCTTTCGTCCGTAGGTCTTGGAAAAGAGCACGGTCTTGTATCGTCCTCGGTTGGATTCCCTGAAGAGCTCCACCGGGAATCCGCGCTTGCGCAATTCCGCTAGAGGCAGCAGGCAGCGGTAGCGGGCGCTTGCTATGTCCGTCTTGCCGATGAGGCGGTACCAGAAGTCGGGGGCTAGGGGTTTCCAGCCTATCATTGGAAAAAGAACTTGGCGGCTTTCTCGCGGACGAAGGATGCTTGGAAGATGGGCGTCATGACGGCGCGGATGGCGGCGTCGTCGATCTTGCGGTGCGCCAAGATCCAGCGCCTCTTCTCGAGCATCCGCGGCAGCGCCTTTAACGCGTCGCGCTTCGCCCGGAGGTAGAGCCGCAGCCGCCCGTGCTTGACGGCGAAGTAAAGGAATTCCAGGAGCATGCCCGCGAGGAACTCGGGGAGGAAGCGAAGGAACAGGGCAGCAGGGAGATTCTTGATCCGCACGAACTCGCTGTTGCGCAGCGTGTGATAGACGGCGAGGTCGCTCATGCGCCCTATCGAAGCCCTGACCTTATGGTGGACGACGGCCGTCGGGACATAAAGCACCTTCCAGCCGGCGAGCTGGGCCCTGAAGCTCAGGTCGGTGTCATCGTGGATGAGGAAGAAGTCCTCATCGTGGAATCCCATCTCGGCGAGAAGGGTCCTGCGAAAGAGGGCCGCCCCGGTGCAGACGCCGAACACCAGGACCGGGTCGTCGTGCTTGGCGCCCTCTTCGCCCTCGCCGTGGTTGAAGCCCTTGAGCAGGGTGGAATAGCCCACGCCCGCGCTGTCGATGATGGAGGTCCCCTCGACGAGCATCTTCGACGCGCAGGCCCCGACCTCCGGGTGGGCGTCCGCCGCCTCGACGAGCTCCTCCAGCCAGCGCGGGTCGGGACGCGTGTCGTTATTGAGCAGCACGATGAGCCCGCCCTCGGCTCGATCCAGGCCCTTCTGATTGCCGCAGCACCCCAGGTTCTCGCGGAGGAGGACGGTCTTGACCCTCAGAGGGGAGCGCCGCGTGAAGCTCTCGATGACCTCGACTGAACGGTCGCTCGAGGCGTTGTCGACCAAGATCAGCTCGAAATCGGGGAAGGTCTGGGCTTCCAGCGCCGCCAGGCAGGGGGGCAGCAGCGCCTCCCCGGCGTAGTTCAGGATGATGACGCTGGCGCGGGGGCTCAACCGGAATCGATGATATCATACCCGTGGGCGCCGCGCTCACCGATGAGGATCCTCCAGGTCGGCAAATACACCCAGGACAAGCCGGGGGGCGTGGAGACGGCCGTCTATACACTCTGCCGCGAGCTGGCCAAAGAGCACGACGTGGAGCTCCTGGCCGCTTCTCCGAGCCGCGAAGGCCGCACGCGCGCGGAAGGAAGGTTCACCGAGCATGTCCTGCCCACCTGGCTGACGGCGGCGTCCACGCCGCTGGTCCCGGCTCTCGTCTCCCGCCTTCGGGCGGCGCGCGGTTTCGACGTCGTCCAGGTCTCCCTCCAGAATCCGATGGCGGTGCTCGCCGTCCTGCTCGCCCGCCCCGCCGGGCGGCTGGTGGCCTGGTACCACCACGACATCGTGCGCCAGAAGCGCCTCGGCCGCGCGTTCGCCCCGCTCCAAGCGGCGTTCCTCCGGCGGGCGGACGCGATCGTCGCCACCAGCCGCGAATACGCCGAGGGCTCCGAGGCCCTGCGCGCCTTCGTTGACAAGATCCACGTCATCGAGCTGGGGGTCGATGCGGGGAGCCTGGGCCTGGAAGGCGCCGAGGAGCCGGCGCGGAGGCTGCGCGCGCGCTTCGGGGGCCCGCTGATCGTCTTCGTCGGGCGGCTGGTCTACTACAAGGGGCTGGGCTGCCTGCTGGAGGCCATGCGCGGCCTCGACGCGCGCTTGCTGGTGGTCGGCAGCGGGCCGCTCGAAGCCGAGCTCCGCGCCGCGGCGGCGCGCCCGGGCCTGGCGGGCCGGGTCTTCTTCGAGGCCGTACCGCACGACCGTCCTCTCGGCCCGTACTGGCTGGCCGCCGACGCGGCCGTCCTCCCTTCGACCGAGCGGACCGAGGCCTTCGGGCTCAGCTTGGTCGAGGCGATGCACTGCGGGAAGCCGGTCGTCGCGACGCGCCTGGGCACCGGCACGACGACGGTCTGCCGGGACGGCGTCAACGGCCTCGTCGTCGAGCCGGGCGATCCCGCGGGCCTGCGCGCGGCCCTGGCCCGCCTGCTGGCGGACCCGGCGCTGTCCCGCCGGCTCGGGGAGGCGGGGCGCGCGCTCGCGCGCGAGAGGTTTTCCGCGGAGGCGATGGCCCGTTCTTTTGTTGAATTGTACGGCCGCCTAGCGGCCCGACCATGCTGAGGGAAGACCATCGGCTCCTCGACGGCGCGCGCATCCTCGCGACCGGGGCGGTCTTAGCCGCCTCCTACGCCGCGCTCTACCGCCTGATGCGCGGCCACCAGCCGCCGCTGGAGCCGTTCTCCGCCTACGTCCCGACCATCGCCATCCTGATCCTCATCGTGACGGCGGTGCTCTCGGCTCGCCGCGGCGAGGGGGCCGGGCCGCTCTTCGCGCGCGAGCGTCTCGGCCGCGAGCTGGCACTCGCCTGCCTTTGCGCCGCGCTCGGCTACGGCTTCATCGTCTATACCCTACGCCTGCCGCACCTGAGCCGGCTCTTCGTCTACGGCGGCCTGGCCGGGGGCGCGCTCGCCTCAGCCGCGCTCGCCGCCGCCCTCGACGCGCTGGACCGGCTCGGCGGCCGCGGGCGCGAGCGGCGCCGTGTCCTGCTGGTGGGCGACGGCGGAGCCTTGGGCCGGGCTGCCGCCCGCATCCAAGAGGGCCGGCTGGCCGGGCTCGAGTCGGCCGGTGCCGTGCGCCTGGGGGAGGGGGGGCTCGCCGCGCTCGAGGCCGCGCTCGACGACTCGGTCGTGGACTTCGCGCTCTTTGGCGGGCATCGGCGCGACCCGGCGGCCGTCGAGGATGCGATGCTGGTCTGCCGGGCGCGAGGGGTCGAGGTCTGGCTGATGCCCGACATGGAGAGCCCGGAGCTGGCCTTCTCCCGGGTGGATTATCTCGGCGACCTCCCGCTCTTGGTCCTGCCCGCCGCCCCGCGCTCGGGCGCCGCCCTCCTCGCCAAGCGCCTCATCGACGTCGTCCTATCCGCCTTCTTGTTCGTCGCGCTGGCCCCCTTCTTGGCGGCCTTGGCCGCGTCCGTGGCTCTGACGAGCCCGGGGCCCGTGCTGTTCCGCCAGCGGCGCGTCGGGCTCCACGGGCGGGCCTTCACGCTGCTTAAGTTCCGCTCGATGGCCGACGGCGGGGCGCCGGAAGACCTGGAGCTCCGAAACGACATGAAAGGGCCGGTCTTCAAGATGAAGGATGACCCGAGGATGACCCGCGTCGGGCGCCTGATGCGCAAGTACTCCCTCGACGAGCTCCCCCAGCTCTGGAACGTCCTGACCGGGGATATGAGCCTCGTGGGGCCGCGCCCTCCTCTGCCGGCCGAGGTCGAGCGCTACGAGGTCTGGCACCGGCGCCGGCTCTCGATGCGCCCGGGACTGACCGGCCTGTGGCAGGTCAACGGGCGCCACGAGATCCCCGACTTCAACGACTGGGTGAGGCTGGACCTTACCTATCTCGACGGGTGGAGCCTGTGGCTCGACCTCAAGGTCATCCTCAAGACCGTCCCGGTCGTCCTGCGGGGCACCGGCCTTTGATCCTCGGGCGGCAGGCGACGCGCGGGGGCGAGTTGTGGCATAATGCGGGGCGTCAGAGTTTTTCCAGGAGGGACCATGGCCCGTAAGAAGATCACCGTCGTCGGCGCCGGCAACGTGGGAGCCACGCTCGTGCAGCGCTTGGCCGAGATGGAGCTCGGCGACCTCGTCGTCGTCGACATCCCCGAGACCAAGGGCATGCCGGCCGGCAAGGCCCTCGACCTCATGCAGTCGGCGCCGATCTACGGCTACGACGCGAACATCGTCGGCGCGACCGAGTACGGCCCGACCAAGGACTCCGACGTCGTCGTCATCACGGCCGGTATGCCGCGCAAGCCCGGGATGAGCCGCGACGACCTCCTGAAGATCAACGCCGACATCGTCCGCGGCGTCGCCGAGAACGTGGCCAAGCTCTCGCCCAACGCCATCCTGATCATCGTCTCCAACCCGCTCGACGCCATGTGCTCGGTGGCCCTCAAGGCCTCGAAGTTCCCCAAGCACCGCGTCATCGGCATGGCCGGCGTGCTCGACTCCTCGCGCATGCGCATGTTCATCGCCGAGGCGCTCGAGGTCTCGATCGAGAACGTCCACGCCATGGTGCTGGGCGGCCACGGCGACACGATGGTGCCGCTGCCGCGCTTCTCGACGGTCAACGGCATCCCGATCACCGAGCTCCTGCCCAAGGAGAAGATCGAGGCGATCAACGTCCGCACCCAGAACGGCGGCGCCGAGATCGTGAAGCTGCTCGAGCGCGGCTCGGCTTACTACGCCCCGGCGGCCTCCACGGCGGAGATGGTCGAGGCCATCCTCAAGGACAAGAAGAAGATCCTGCCCTGCGCGGCCTACCTCGAGGGCGAGTACGGGATCGACGGGATCTTCGTCGGCGTGCCGGTCAAGCTCGGCTCGCGCGGCATCGAGGGGATCATCCAGCTCAACCTGACCGTCGACGAGCGGGCCCTGCTCATGAAGTCGGCGGGCGCGGTCAAGGAACTGGTCGGCGCCATAAAGTAAGCGTGCTGCTAGCGGTCGACGCCGGCAACACGAACCTGACGCTGGGCCTCTTCCGGGGGGAGCGTCTCGCCGCGCTTGGGCGCGTCGAGACGCATCCCCCCAGAGGGGCGTTCCAAGCCCGCGCCGTGGCGGCGTTCGCGCGCCGCCGCGCGGGGCCCCGGCTCTCGGGCTTCGTGTTCGCCACCGTCGTGCCGGCCCTGCGTCCGGTCCTGCTCGCGGCGGGGCGCCTTTTGGGCCAGAAGCCGCTGGAGGTGGGGCCGGGGACGCCGTTGGGGCTCAAGCTGGCGGTGCGCCGGCCGAGCCAGGTCGGCGCAGACCGCGTCCTCAATGCGCTGGCCGCGCGCGAGCTCTGCGGCCTGCCGGCCGTCGTCGTCGACTTCGGCACCGCGACGACCTTCGACTGTCTGTCGCGGCGCGGCGAGTACCTGGGCGGCGCCATCCTGCCGGGCCCGAGGCTGGCCGCGAAAGCCTTGGCCCTGCACACCGCGAAGCTCCCCGAGGTTCGTATCGTCCCGACGCGGCGCGTCATCGGAAAAGACACGGTCGAATGCATCCAGGCCGGCCTCTACTGGGGCTATCTCGGCATGATCGAGCGCGTGCTGAAAGAGAGCCTGCGCGAGATGCGTACTCCGGAGGCGCGGGTCATCTTGACCGGAGGGCTGGCGCCGCTGTTCGCCAAGCGCCTTCCGGGGGCGAAGCACGTCCCGGACCTGACTTTGCAGGGCCTTAGGCTGGCTTACGAGCGCCAAGTCACAAAATGTTAACATCCATTGTGGACAATGGGGATAAGCCTGTGGATAACCTCCTAGGAAGGGTCGTTTTCGCGGTTTTTCTGGTCCTGGCTTCTATTTTATTCAATCCTAATAATGCTTTTTCTCAGGACCAATACGGTGGTTTCCAGGAATTCGTCGATCGCGGAGCCCTAAAGCCCTTCGCGCGCGACTTGGGCGGCGTCCTTGGGGCCGCTACCTTTCATAGCGGCCGCTCGCTGGGCTTCTCCGGCTTCGACATAGGCGTGCGCGGCGGTATGGTGATGTCCCCCGACAAGGACGACCGAGTCCTGCGCGGCCGCGGGGTCAAGGCCTTCGGCCTACCCTGGCTGCAGGCCGAGATCGGCCTTCCCTTCAGCCTCGACGGCTTCATCCGCGGCGTCAGCTTCCAAGGAATCACCATCGCCGGCGGGGGCCTGCGCTACTCGGTCCGCAAGGCCACCGACAAGCCGCTGACGCCCCAATTCCTGCTCTGCTGGGCCGGCCATTCCGTGGCGCACCGCGACTTCTCGGCCAGCCACATGGGACTGAACCTCGTCACCTCGGTCCAGTACAAGCTCATCACTCCGTACTTGGGCTTGGGCGTGGACCGCACGCGCGTCGTGGTCCGCGCCGTCCCGAGGCTCGACCCCACGATGGTGGGCGAGACCGCCTCCACGATGGTCCCGCGCGGTACGCTCGGCGTCTCGATGCGCCCCAAGGCCTACGTCTACCTCCACCTCGCCGCCACCTACACCAACCGCCAGGCCGGCATGGACTCCGGCATCGGCATCCGTTTCTAAAAGTAAAAAGTATCGGTGCCAGGCACCTTAACTTTTTAACTTTCTATTTGAGTTCTGACTGGAGGGCGGCTAGGCGGGCGGGATCGTAGCCTAGGACCAGGCCTTCGGGGTTGTCCCGACGCAGGTCGGTCAGGGGCTTGGCGCCGGAAGACGGCAGGGCGGCCAACTCGGCGCGGGCCTCGGCGGGGCGGCCTAGGCGGAGCAGGGCCTCGGCCTTGAGGATCCGGCCTTGGCCGCAAGCCGGCTCGAGGGCGACGACTTCCGACGCGGCTTCCAAGACGAAGTGCCAGGCGCCGCCGGAGCGCAGGACCTCGGCGGCCATGATCCGCGGCCGGACGTCGAAGGGGCGCAGCTCGGCGGCGCGCGCCAAGGCCGCCAGGCCGCCGCGCGCGTCGCCGGCTCCGAGACGCCGCCGGGCGATGTCCTGCCACAGGCCGGCGTCGGCGGGGGCCACGGTCACGGCGGCTTCGGGTTCCGCGCCCCGCCAGGACGAGACCGCCCAGCCCGGCCACCAGGCCGCGGCGGCCAGGCCCAGACCCAGGAGCAGGAAGGCGCGGCGCGCCGACTCGGGAAGCCGCGGGACCTGCGCGTTCTCCGAGGCGCAGGCGGCACCCAGGAGCCAGGCGAACAGCCAGGCCAGCGCGGGAAGGACGAGGATGCTGTCGCCGAGAGCCTGCGTCCCGAGGGCGACGGCCCCGGTCAGCAGTGCCTCGCGGTCGGGGTCCGTGACGACCGGACGCGCTCGCCAGAGCGCCAGCAACGCCGCCGTCAGCAGGACGGCTCCGGGGAAGCCGACTTCGGCCAACACGTCGAGCGGGCCGGAATGGGCATGCGCGGTCGTCAGCGAAAAGCGGGTCGGGCGAAGGGAGGGGGGGGCGGGAACTTGGTGGCGCAGGAAGCCGCGGCCGAACCGGCCCGGCCCTTCGCCGAGCCACGGGCTCTCGGCCGCCACCTGGAGCGCCGCGCGCCAGATCGCCGGACGGGCGTGGGCCCCGGCCTTATCGGCCTTGAGGAGGATGTCGCGCGGCGTCGAGGAGCCGGCCAGGAAGGCCAGCGCGGCCGCCGCGCCCAGCACGACCGTCTTCCGCCGGCCGCCGCGCCACAGCGCCACGGCCGTGCCGGCGGCCAGCGCCGCCAAGCCGCCGCGCGAGCCGGCCCAGACGAGATAGAGCGCCGCGGCGGGGACGGCCGTCGCGGCGGCCGGACCGGCCGCGGCCGCGGCGCCCGCGGCGGCCACCAAGGCCGCGGTGTAGTTGTAATAAGGGAAGAGCAGGCCGACGGCGGGGTAATCGGGCACGTCGATGAGGATCGCCGCCGCCGCGGCCAACGGCCCCGCGGCCATGAGCAGCGCGGCCCCCCAGCGGCGCTCGTCGGCGCCCGCGCGCGTTGCGCCCAGCGAGAGCCAAAGAAACGCCGTCGCGGCGTAGGCGAAGGCGGAGAGCGAGATGAGCGGCTCGGGAGAGAGCAGGGCGCTGGCGGCGGCCCAGGCGAGGAGCGCGCCCCAGAGCGGGCCGCCGGGAAGCCGGGCGCGGGGGAGGAGGGCGGCGGCCGCTCCCCAGCTCAGCACGGCGAAGGGCGTCCAGAGCCAAGGCTGGTGCAAGCCGCCGGCCCCCAGCGCGGCGAAGAGCACGAACGGCGTCACGCCTTGAACTTGCCTTTGAAGGAGCGCGCCAGTTCGCGCGTGGCGTCGCGCCGGCGGAGCTCGTCGCGCTTGTCGGGGCCGCGCTTGCCCTTGCCGACCGCTACCGCCACCTTGGCCCAGCCGCGCTTGAAGTAGATCTCGAGCGGGATCAGGGTCATGCCCTTCTGGTCCTGGGCCGTCGCCAGCTTCTCGATCTGGCGGCGCTTGAGCAGGAGCTTGCGGGTGCGGGTCGAGGAGATGTCCTCGAGGGTGTTCTGCTTGTAGGCCGCGATGTGGAGGTTGTGGAGGAAGGCCTCTCCGTCGGTGACCCGCGCGAAGGCGCCCTCGAAGGAGATCTGGCGCGCGCGCAGGGACTTGACCTCGGGCCCCTTGAGCTGGAGCCCGGCCTCGATCACCTCCACGATCTCGTAGTGGTGGCGTGCCTTGCGGTTCTCCCCGATGAGGAGCCGTCCGTCGTCGTCGTCCTTGCGCTTGGCCATTGAATCCGGTAAAATCCGATTCTAGCACTTCGCCGTCAAGGCAGTGCTGTCGTCGGGCAGGTGGCGGAACTGGCAGACGCGCACGGCTCAGGACCGTGTGGGTGAAAGCCCTTGGGGGTTCAAGTCCCCCCTTGCCCAATCTTTTCAGCTCGCCCCTCACGCGCGGACCTGCGTGGGGGGCGGTTTTTCGGAATGAAGAACCGCGGCGCGATCATGGCCGTCCTGCTCCTAGCCGCCGCCCAGACGGCCTGGTTCCCCGCGGGCTGGCTGGGCGCCGAGGGCGACGATGCGATCTACGCACTGCTCTCGCGCTCCCTGCTGCATGGCCGCTATGGGCTCGAGGTGGTCCCCGGCGATCCGCCGTTTGGCCAGTACACGCCGGGCTGGCCGCTGCTGCTGACGCCGGCGGCGGCCGTCTCGGGCGACATCCCCTTGGGCTACCAGGCCTGGGCGTTCTTGTGGCTGGTGGTCTGCGACCTCCTGGTCTTCCTCTGGGCGCGGCGCCGCTCGGGCGCGCGCGCGGCCCTGGCGGTGACGGCGCTTTTCGCGCTCAACCCGCTCGTGCTCTCGCGCGCCGGCGTCGTCATGCCGGAGCTGCCCGGCCTGGCCGCGGCGTTGGCGGCGCTGTTTCTAGCCGACCGCCGCCGCGCCGGCTCGGGCCCCCTGGTCGGGGCGCTGGCCGCCGTGGGCTACCTCGTGCGCCCGGCCCTCCTCCCTTTGGCCCCGGCCTGCGCGGTCGCGCTATGGAAGGGGGGGCGCCGGCGTGACGCGGCCTGGGCGGCCGGTCTGCCGGTCCTGGCTTGGGCGGCGTGGCGGGTCTGGGCCTCGCGGCACGGTGGTTTCTCCGATGAAGGCGAGGCCGCGGCCGCCTTGGCCGGCGCGGGCTGGTCGGCTTGGCCCGCGGCCGTGCTCCACAACCTGCGGGAAGTCCCCGCGCTATGGGGGGGGACGCTGACCCCGGCGGGAGGTCCCGCGGCGGCGGCGTTCGGCGCCGGGGCGCTGCTGCTGGCGCTGGTCTGTCTCGGCCTGGTCCGGCGATTTGGCCGCCGTCCCTACGACGCCGCCGGCCTCTACTTGCTCGGCTCGGCGGCCCTGCACGCGGCCTGGCCGTGGTGGTACGAGCGCTACCTCCCGCCGCTGCTCCCTTTCGCCTTGCTGGCCGCCTGGGAGGGTGTGCGCGCCCTGGGCGTCCCCGGCCGCCGAGCGGCTTGGGGGGCCGCCGCGCTGGCGGCCCTGCCCCTGCCCATCCAGGGACCGGCGCTGGCCCGGGGCGCCGAGGCGCCCCCGCTCGAGACCTACGCGTTCCTGAGGACCCTGCCTTCGGAGGGCCTGGTGGCCGCCCTGCATTTCGCCCGCTCGGCCTGGCATACCGGCCGACCTTTCGTGCCGCTGCCGCAGGCCTCCGACCCCGCGGCCCTGGCCCGCCTCAAGGTCCGCTGGGTTCTGTGGGAAAGGCCGGGCGACCTGGGGTCCTCGTTGGGCGGGGCGTTCCCGGCCTCGCGCGGCCTGGCGGCCTGGGAGGCGCGCCTCTTGGGGGCCGGATTTCGGACCGTCTTCGAGTCCGCCGACGGAGAGCGCAGGGTGTACGAGGTCGTGGACGGGACTAAAGTCACCTATGACCGTCTTGACACTTTGAAGTAGCGGGTGTATATTGTGACCAGTTCTTTGGATGTTCAGGGTGTGCATGGCGTCGTCCATGAGCGCCGTATCGAAAAATCCACTCCTAAATTCATCATCACGGCGCAAAGGAGGGAGGACAAAATGCGTAACCTGAACAACAGCAGCAAGGCGAAGCGGGGCTTCACGCTCATCGAGTTGATGATCGTGGTCGCCATCATCGGTATCTTGGCGGCTATCGCCATCCCGAAGTTCGCTGAGCTGATCCGCAAGTCGAACGAAGGCGCGACCAAGGGCAACCTCGGCGCGATTCGGTCGGCCCTGAGCATCTACTACGGCGACATGGAAGGCTACTACCCGCTCAACGCGGCTTCGATAACGATCAACGGCAAGTACATGTCGTCGATCCCGAAGGCGAAGGCTCCGAGCTACCACACCGACAGCGCGGTGTTCACGAACAACTCGGTCTTGGCCGAGACGGGCGGCGGCACGGGCGGCTGGCGCTACAACAACGTCACCGGGGACGCCAACTACGGGACGCTGTGGGTGAACTGTACCCACACGGACTCGAAGGGCACCGAGTGGACGGTGTACTGAGCTAGTCCCAAAAGATCAAAAGAGACCCTCGGCCTAAAGGCCGGGGGTCTTTTTTGTGTATATCACCGTGCCTTCCCCGGGGTCCTCGAAGACCGGCTCGAGGACGGAGGCTCGGCCGGCGTCGCGCCGGCGCTCGGCGGCCGGCACCGCGTCGTGGGGGCCGACGCCGCGCGTGGTGCGCAGGATGTCGGCGGTGGGGGAGACCAGCAGGAAATCCGCGCCCGAGCCGGCGGCCCAGAGCTGGAGATTTCGGCCGTCGGCGCCGCGCGGCAGGGTCACGCTCCGGCGGCCGGTGCGCAGGAAGAGCTGGCCGTCGAGCTCGCAGGCGAACACCGCGCCGGGCGCGGTGTTGGCCCGGATCCAGGCGAAAGTGCGCTCGGGCGCCCGCGCCGGCGGCGCCTCAGGGCGTAGGGAGGCGGCCAGGATGGCGCGGGCCGGGACTATGAAGGAGGCCAGCGCCAAGGCCGCGGCGGCCAGCCGCGTCCCGCGCCGGCCTGCCAGGCCCGCCAGGCCCCAGGCCGCCGCCAACGGGATGAGCGGGAGCAGGTAGCGCGTGGAGCGCTTGTCCCAGGCCAAGAGGAGCCCGAACAGCGCCAGCGCCGAGAGCAGGGCGAAGCGCCGGCCGCC
This sequence comes from Elusimicrobiota bacterium, assembly GCA_016196755.1. Taxonomy (GTDB): domain Bacteria; phylum Elusimicrobiota; class Elusimicrobia; order UBA1565; family UBA1565; genus SCTT01. The sequence goes on along the minus strand of JACPXC010000062.1, from coordinate 56,331 downwards.
GGAGAGGCCGCCGCGCGTGAGGGCCAGCACGGCGGCCGCCAAGCCGGCCAGCGCCGCGGCCGCCGCCGCCGCCGCGGGAGGGGCGCCCCAGGGCCAGCGGAACAGCGCGCGCGCGTAGAGCTCGGAGAGGTAGAACCCGGCCCGCGAGGCGGCCGCGCCCAATGTCGTCCATGGGGCGGCCTCGATCGGTCCGGCCAGCTCCGCGGCGTAGAGCAGCGGGTGCCCGCCCGCCGCCGCGTTGCGCAGGAACCAGGGGCCGACGACGAGTGCGGCCGCCGCCAGCGCCGCGGCGGCCTCGCGCCCGCGCCGCTCCCAGGCCAACGCGGCGGCCAAAGCCAGGATGAGGGCCAGGCCGTTGGGGCGGATGAGAGCGGACGCCCCGGCGGCGGCGCCCAGCGCCGCCCAGACCCGGGGCGAGGTCCGCGGCCAAGCCCGGCGCGCCGTGCCGACGAGGAGCAGCGCGGCCAAGGCGAAGGGGGCGTCGGCCAGCACGGCGCCGGAGAGGCTGAGGGCCAGCGGGTTGAAGAGGCAGAGCGCGGCCAGCAGCAGGCGGCCTTCCTCGTCGAGGTCCGGGGCGAAGGCCCAGGCCGCGGCGGCCGCCGAGCTCAGGCCCACGAGGACGCTCAGGAGCTGGGCCGGCAGCCACGAGGCCGCGCAGAAGGGCATGAGCGGGGCCAAGAGCAGGGGGTAGCCGGGCAGGTATTGGATGAGCGGCGGCTGGCCGGGGTGGTTGAGCTCGGCGAAGCGCCCCTCGGTAAGGGCCCGGGCTCCGATAAGATAGAATGCGTCGTCGTTGAAGTAGCCGACCCAGTAGGCGTCGCGGGCCAGCAAATACAGCACGGCCGCGGCGGAGAATAGACCGGCCCAGGCTCGCCTCACCGACCGATGATATCAAACGCGTTCCAAGACCCGACCTCGGCGGCCGCCTTCCAGACCGCGGCCTGGGCGTTCTGGGTCCTGACCGGGCTCTGCTTGGGGAGCTTCTCGAACGTCGTGATCCACCGCCTGCCGCGCGGCCGCTCGCTGGTGCGCCCCGGCTCGCATTGTCCGCGCTGCCGGCGCCCGGTGGCCTTCTACGACAACGTGCCGGTGCTCAGCTGGCTCCTCCTGCGCGGCCGCTGCCGCCACTGCGAAAAGCCCATCTCCTGGCGCTACCCGCTCGTCGAGCTCCTGGGGGGCCTCTTGGCCGCCGCGGTCTGGCGGCACTGGGAAGGGCAATGGGCCTGGGCCGCCGCCGCCTTGGCCGCGCTCATCGCCCTGCTCTGCGTGGCCTTCATCGACTGCGACACCTTCCTCATCCCCGACGAGCTCTCCCTGGGCCTGGCCGCGGCGGGGATCCTGCTCTCGCCGCTCAACGCGGGACTGGGTGGCGCGTTCTGGGGCCGGCTCGGGGCGTCGGTCGGGGGAGCGGTCTTCGGCCTGGCCTTGTGCTGGGGCGTGGCGGCCGCCGGCGAGAAGCTCTTCAAGCGCGAGGCGATGGGGGCCGGGGACGTCAAGCTCCTGGCCGGCGTCGGGGCGTGGACCGGGGCGCTGGGCGCCTTCGACACCTTGATGCTGGCCTCCTTCGTCGGGGCCGGCTACGGGGTCTGGCTCCTGGCCTCGGGTCGGATCAAGCGTCAGGAGCCGATCCCTTTCGGCCCCTACCTGAGCCTGGGTGCTATGATCACCTTCTTCTACAAGCTGCCCTTGGGCTTCCCCTTCAACCTGTAGAGCACGACGCCGTCCTGCTCCCCGGCGTGCTGGAGCTCGTAGCCGCCGAAGGCCTCCCGCCAGCCCGCCAGATGGTCCGAGGTCACGAACACGGGTTCGCCGCGCTCGAGCAGGCCGTCGAGACGCCGGCGCAGCCCGGCCGGGTCGCCTTCGTGCCAGCGCAGGTTGAGCGTGCGGCGATGGCTGAAGTACGGGATGTAGACCTCGTCGATGGCGGCGGCGCTGACCCAGGCGTCCTCGGGGAGGATGCGGCGCAGCCAGAGGGTCTTCACGAGCGGCGGGTTCTCGGCGAGGCGCGACAGCGGCAGGATGGCGTCGGCGGCGTTGACCGCGCCGAGCGCGGCGGCGTAGAACGCCAAGGCCCGCGCGCCGCCGCGGGCGCGCTCGGGTGAGAACGCCGCGGCGGCCAAGGCCCACAGCGGGATGAGCTCGAGGATCCGGTAGTCGGTGTTCCACGGCTCGTAGGCCAGGAGGAGGGGGGCGTAGCCGGCCACCCAGACGAGCGCCGCGACGCGCTCGCGGCGGGACGCGCCGGCCAGCCAGCCCCAGGCCGCCAGGCCCCAGAGCGGCAGGCCGAGGAGCGGCCGGATCGAGACGACCTTGAGCGACACCCGTCCCCACCAGGCCAGCGCGGAGCCCAGCGAGGCGGCGTGGATGAACCGGAAGTCGCGCTGGTTGCCGAGCGCCGCGCTGCCGGAGAGCCAGACGCGCAGGTCCTCGACCGTTTCCGGCCGCACCAAGAGCGTCACCGCCGCGGCATAGGCGGCCAGAACGCCCAAAAAGCAGAAGGCCAGGTAGCGTCCCAGGCCGGCGCGCGACTCGCCGTAGTCCTTGCCGGCGCGCAGGAGGGCCCAGAGGGCCACCGGCGTAAAGCAAACGTGGACCGAATGGACGAGCATGGCGGCGGTGTGCAGGGCGGCCAGACGCAGGGGCCGGGGGCGCTCGGCCAAAACCTCCTCGAAGGCCAGGACCATGAACGGCGCGGCCAGCAGGTAGACCTGGGCGTCGACGGAACGCAGCCACCAGCCGTAGGACACGGCCAGTCCCATGCCGGCCGCCGCGGCCACGCCGGCGGGCCGGCCCAGGCGCAGGAGCATGCGGGCGAACAGGGCGGCCGACAGCGCGCCGAGCAGGGAGTCCATGACCTGCAGCGCCCAGATCGCCGGCAGGGCCAGGCCGAGGGCGTTGACCAGGCGATGGAAGACGAACCCGGCCAGGCCGTAGGCCAGGTGGTTGCCGTGGACGAGATGCTTGAAATCGCCCAGCTCGACGGCGATGGCGCAGGCCACGCCGTCGAAGTTGTGGCCGAGCGACGGGAGGGAAAGGTACAGCGCCAGGGCCGAGGAGCCCACGAGCAGGGGCAGCGCCAGCGTCGGCTTCTTGTTCATTTCCGGCTCAGGGGCCTCATTTTTTAGGAAGCCAGAGGATCTCGATCTCATCTTCTACTGCCTTGAATTCCTGATCGCCGGTTATGAGTTCCGCCTTCCGAGCCTTGGCGAGAGCTGCCGCAAAACAGTCCGCGTAGGACATCTTTCCGGAGGATTTGAACTCCGCGGCGATCTGCGTGAGCGTTCGATCCGCCTCAATGACTTGGATCGGGAGCGTGTCGATCGTCCGCATCGTTCGGGCGGCGGCTTCTTTTCCCGCGGCGCGATGAACGATGTAATAGACTTCTCCCCAGTTCACCACGCTTAAGAGGAGGGGCCTGTCCTTATCCCGGGCGCTCTTGATTAGTTCAGCGACCTTGTCGGCTCCCGGTTCATTCTCGAGGAAGGCGATGACTCCGTACGAGTCCAAGACCTTGCCGCTCACAATTTCTTTTCGCGCCCCTTTTCCTCGATAAGGGACCTGAGGACGGCTCCTTTCGTGCCCAGAGACCCCCGCAGCTTGTCGATGTATTCGTCGGTGACCGGCTTCAAGATGATCTCGTCGCCGCGTTCGATGAAGCAGACCTTGGTCCCTTTCTTGATCTGATGGCGATGACGGATTTTCGACGGAATCACAACCTGTCCCTTTATGGTGACGACGCCGGTTTCCATTTTTATCTCCTACGATTATAACTAAGTATACCATATATCTTAAAGTATGTCAAATATAAAAAAGTAATACTAAATATAATTAGTATACCTTATATTCCGCTCGCCTGCGGTACCCGCCAAAAAGGCCGAGCGGGCGCGCTCTAAACGCACCCGCTCGGCTATGGGAACACCGGATCCTATGATGAAGAACTGGCGGAGAGGGGGGGATTCGAACCCCCGAGGGCTGTTACACCCTAAACGATTTCCAGTCGTTTCGTTTCAACCACTCACGCACCTCTCCGCGAGGGACGCAACGCGGCATTATAGCTTGTTGCGTTCGGGGTCAGACCTCGATGTTGCGCTTCTTTAAAGGGAACCAAATCGGGGGGATAAGCGTATTACATGTTATGGCACGCCCTCCTAGGATCTTCGTCCCCGGTTCGGTCATGCATGTGATTTCCCGCGGCAATCGCAGGCAGACGGTGTTCGAGGCCGAAGACGAGTGGGGTAAGTTCATGGAGAAGCTCAAGGAGGAATTGTCGCTGCCTGTCGCGGACCTTCTCGCCTATTGCCTCATTCCGAATCATTTTCACCTTTTAATCCGTATCTTCGAGGAATCGATCTCGAGAGCGATACAGGCCTCTCTGACCTCTTTCGCGATGAGATCCAACAAGGCTCATGATCGCGTTGGACATGTCTTTCAAGGTCGGTTCAAGGCCTTTCCCTGCCATTCAGACGCTCACGTGCAGGAGGTCTTGAGGTATATTCACCGCAATCCCGTCCGGCACGGCTTAGTCGAGAAGCCCTCAGATTGGAAGTGGTCTAGCCATAACGCGTATGCGACAGGGGTGCCGGACGGCTTCGCTGAGATGGACTTCGGACTCTCGCTGTTTGACTTGGATAGAGCGGCGGCCGTACTGGCCTACAACCGGTTCATGGAAGAACCCGAAAGGGCTCCTGAGCCACAGTCGGCGTCTGCCGATTTGGAGGCGATCATCGCCAGCGTCGAACGCGCGGAAGGCCTTCCGGCCGGCATACTGCGGAGCCGCGATCGTTCCGGCCCGGCCGTCAAGGCAAGGGCGCGCTTCATCCAAGAAGCGCTGCGGCAGGGAGCGAAAGGGATCGATGTGGCCTCATTCCTCAGGCGCGACCGTTCTTGCGCGAGTCGCGCTAGGGAGAAAAGGGCAAAACAGGAATCGACCTAGCGGAGCAGATAGCCGACATTGACGATGGTGTCGAGCCGCTTGGCCAAAGGAGGGAGCTTCCTGCGCAGCGCCTCGACATGCTTGTCGACGGTGCGTGAGCTCGAACCGTTCGTACCCCATACAGCGCCGAGAAGCGCTCCCCGCGTGAGGACGCGTCCTCTATGACGGACAAGATGTGCGGCTAGGTCGAATTCGAGGCGGGTAAGCTTGACCGGCTTTCCGGCGACCGTGACGGTACGGGCATCTAAGTCGATTGCGATGCCGTCAAGGTCGAAGATGTTTGCCGCGGCGGCGGCCGGCCGGGCGCGGAGCAACGACTCCAATCGTACCGTCAGGAAATCGGGGTCGAACGGGACCTCGAGAAACTCGTCGGCCCCGGCTTCGAACCCGGCGAGGACCTCCTCGCGGCGCCTTCTGCCCGCCGAGAGCGCGATCAGTACCATGCCTCGGCATTCCGGGTTCGCGCGCAGTACGCGGATGACTTCCCTCCCATCCATGCCGGGCAGTTCCATCGAAATGAATGCTGCCCGCGCCGGCTCCGCGAGCATACCGTCGAAGAATCGCCCAGCGGTCGCGTAGCTCGCTACTTTGTGACCGCGCGACTTGAGGATAGCCGTCAATCCTTCTCGGCGTCCGGCGTCGCCGTCCACGACGGCGACGTCCAGGTTCCTCATTTTCCGGGCCGAGAAAGGACGTCCTTCACCCGCCCAAGGAGGTCTTCCGGCGAGAAGGGCTTGACGACGTAGTCGTCTCCTCCGGCGCGCAATCCTTCGGCTACCTTCGATACCGCGGACCGGACCGTGCAGAAGATCACCGGGGTCTTGTGCCCGGCGGACCTGAGCTGCCTGCAGACCTCGTAGCCCTCGAGGTCCGGCATGTTGGCGTCTAGTATGAGAAGGTCAGGCTTCGCTTTGTGGTAGGCCGCTAGGCCTGCCTCGCCGCAGTCGGCGAGCTTTACCTTGTGGCCAGCGCGCTCGAGGATGTGCCGCAATAGGAGGCGGTAATCCTCTTCATCATCGACGACGAGTATTTCCGCCATGGAGCGATAGTTTACGGCCCGGCCGTTGGCTCGTCAAGGCGACAAAAGGCACTTACGCAACATGAAGGTCTGACCCCGAACGCAACAAACGCAACATCGAGGTCTGACCCCTTACGCAACAGGAAGGCGGAAGGAGAACCGGCTGCCTTGGCCGGGTTGGGAAGTCACGGTGAGCGTGCCGCCGTGGCGTTCGATGATGGACTTGGTGATGACGAGTCCGAGGCCAACGCCGGGGGCGCCGGTGGGGTTCTTGACGCGCTCGAAGGGGGTGAAGAGGCGGGCTAGAGCCTCGGGGGCGATGCCGACGCCGGTGTCCGCGACGGCCACCTCGACGGCTCTGCCTTCCTTGGCGGCCGAGACCGTGACGCGGCCGCCCTTGGGGGTGTACTTGATGGCGTTGGAGATAAGGTTCGTCACCGCCTGGGTCATGAGGTCGGGGTCGAGGTTGAGCTCGGGCAGGCCGGGCTCGACGCGGGATTCCATGCTCAGGCCCGCCTCGCGCGCGCGGGCGGCGAAGAACAGGGCGGCGTCCTCGACGATGGGGCCGAGGACCGCCCGGCGGGGGGAGTACTCGAGCTGGCCGCGCTCGATCTTGGCCACCTCGAGCAGCGAGGCCACGAAGTGCTCGAGCCGGGCCGCGTTGCGCCGGACCCGTCCCAGCATCTCGGCCTGGCCCTCGGCCAGACCGCCGGCGGCGATGAGCTCGGCGGCCTGGGCCTGGATAGCACCCAGCGGCGAGCGCAGCTCGTGGGTGACCGAGGCGACGAACAGGCGCTTGAGCTCGTCGAGCTCCTTGAGCCGGGCCGACATGGCGTTGACGCCGCGGGCCAGGCGGGCCACCTCGTCGGAGCCCGCCGCCTCGGCCTGGACGCCTAGCTTGCCTTCCGCTATCTCGGCCACGGCGCGCTCGATGCGGAGGATGCGCCCGGTCAGCGGCGCGCTGAGCAGGGCCGCGACGACCACCCCCAGCGCCGCGGCCAGGCCGCCGGCGCGCAGGGCGCGGGCCCCGAGCTCGGCGCGGGCCGCGGCCATGCGCTCGGCCAAGAGGCGCGTCGAGAAGGAGAGCTCGGCCTCGGCCGCGGCGCCGTCGGGGGCCTGCGCCTTTATTCCGACGGGTGGCCCCGCGTCGGCCTTGGCGGGGCCGCCGACCTCGCGCCAGGTACCGGAGACCATGGCCCGCGCGGCGGCGACCTCGGGCCTCTCGCGGCGCAGGTGGGCGAGATGGTCGAGCAGCATGAGCGGGTCCTGGGCGAGCAGGGATTCTTGGGCGACGCGGCGCACGCCGTCCGAAAGCAGGCGCAGGGTCTCGGCCTCGGAGGCGCGCAGGGCCTCGGTCTGGAGGCGGAACATGAGCGCCGTGGCGGCGGCCGTCGAGCCCAGCGCGACCAAGGCCAGCGCCAACCCCAGTTTGAGGCGCAAGGTCATGGGGCGTTGAGCTTGAGGCGCTCGAGGGCCTTGATCGACGGGGTATGCTTGGGGTCGAGCTCCAGCGCGCGCATGAACAGGGTGGTGGCGGCCAGGTACTCGCCCTTCGCGTACTTGACCAGGCCCTCCTGGTAGAGCAGTTCGACCCGGCGCGGGTCGGCGGGGGTCTGCGTCTTGGCGGGCTTCTTGGGGGGCTTGGCGGCCGCCGCCGGCTTGGGCTCGGGCAGGCCGAGGCTGCGCCGCGCCAAGGACACCGAGGCGGCCAGCTCGGCGCGCCGCTTGGGGTCGGTCTCAAGCGGCAGGGCGGCCTCCCACATCCCCATCGCCTCGGCCCCGCGGCCCAGGGAGAAGTAGATCGAGCCGATGGCGTCGTAGGCGGTGACCTTGTCGGTGGAGACCTCGAGCAGGCGCTTGACGAGCGCGAGTCCGCGCGTGAAGTCGCCTGCGGCGTAGGCGTCGCGCACAGCGGCGCGCAGGACCTGGGGGTCGCGGGGGAGCTCGGCGCTGGCGACCGGCGACGGGGGAGGCGCCACGGGGGCCGGGACCGAGCAGGCCAAGGCGCAGGCGGCAAGGGCGGCCGGGAAGCTCCGACGGGGCATCGTGGGATTCTAGCGAGTTTTACATACGTTATTCGCATCCTGTTAACACTTTCTTCGCACAGCCCGTCTACCCTAATAGCGAGCTCCAGGCCATCTGTGCGAAGCCTTTCCCTCCTGATAACGGCGGCCCTCGTCCTGGTCTCCTCGCCTATCTCCGCCGCCGGCCCCGGCACCTCGGCCGCCAGCTTCCTCAACCTCGGCTTCGGCGCCCGTCCCCTGGGCATAGGCGAGGCCTTCGTCGGGATGGCTGACGACGTCTCGGCTCTGCACTACAACCCCGCCGGGCTCGCCTTCGACCCCGGCCAGGCCGCCCGCCAGACGACGCGCCGCTACGAGATGCTGGCCTCGCATGCCATGCACATCCAGGACATCCGGCTCTCGCAGTTCGGCTTCCTGGCCCGGCCGTGGGGGATGAGCGTCACGCACCTGGGCTTGGACGGCATCGAGCGCCGCACCACGGAGACCGCCGCGCCCGAGGGCACCTTCGGCGCCTCCGACCTCATGCTGGGTTTCAGCTACGGCAAGCGGCTGACCGGCACGGCCGTGGGGCTGGGCTTCACGGGCAAGTTCATCCGCCAGACCATCGGCGAGTACTCGGCCACCGCCTACGCGGCCGACATGGGCGCGCTTTACCGCCTGCGCGTCCTGCCGTTGTCGTTGGGCGCCTCGGTCGTCAACCTCGGCACCAAGGTGACCTTCCTCGACCAGGGCTATCCCCTGCCGTTGACCCTGCGCCTGGGCGGCGCCTACGGGATGACGGCCAAGTTCCCGCATGCGCTGAGCTTCCAGCTCGACCTGCCGCGCGACAACAGCCCTGCGTTTAGGCTCGGCTTCGAGTATCTGGGCTTCGGCCCGTTCGCCCTCCGCGCCGGCTACCGCACGACGACCTCGGCCCAGCGCACGGCGGCGCTGGGGAAGGCTCTGGGCTCGACGGCGCCCGGGCTGGCCGAGTTCTACGGGATGTTCATGGGGATGGGGTTCCGGTCCAAGTTCGGGAACATGGACTACACCTTGCTCCCCTACGGCGAGCTCGGCAACGCGCACCGGGTGTCGTTCACCCTGCGCTTCGGCGGGCAGAAGGTGGGGCCGCTGGCGGGGCCGGCGGCGGCGCCTAACGGCGGAGGTGCGCGTTGAGGCGGCTGGCGCTCGGTCTCCTGCTGTCCGCCTTGCCGCCGGGCTCGGCCGACGCGGCCTCCTGGTATTGCGGTGACGGCTCGGACGGGCCGTTGACGGTGAACGCCCCCAGGCTCGAGGACAGCGTCCGCACAATCTTGGCGAGCGATGCCTCCGTCGGCAGCATGGCTCTCGGCGTCGTCAACGAGAGCGGCTTCGCCGCCGGGGACCTCGTCCTGATCATCGCGATGAAGCTGCCCACCGGCGGCGTCTACGAATTCAACCGTCTGTTCGGCACGGCTCCGAGCAACCTGCAGCTTTCGAAGGGTCTCAGCCACAATTTCCAATCAGTCGATAGGGTCCAGATCATCCGGGTCCGCGAATACTCCTACGTCAACGTCCAGTCGGGCGCGCTCTGGGGCGCCGGGGGCTGGAACCCCGGGGCGGGGGTGGGCGGCGTGTTCGTGGCGGTGTCCTCCGGGCCGATCCAGGTCACCGGCGGGACCGTTACGGTCCAGGGCGCCGGCTATCGTTCTGGCTTCGGCGGTCCCGATAGCGGCACCGGTCGGCAGGGGGAATCCCCGACGAACGCGGCGCAGTCCAACGCCACGGCCAATCTGGGGACCGGCGGCGGCGGCGGCGGCGGCGCGGCCGGCCCCGCCTCGGGCGGCGGCGGCGGCGGCTATGCGACCGGCGGGCAAAACGGCGGAGACGGCGGCGCGCCCGTGGGAACGGGGGGGGCTTCCACGGGAACCGTCTCGTTGACGGACTTTCTGTACATGGGCGGCGGCGGCGGCGGCGGCGGCGGTACTTTGAGCGGCGTCGGTGCCCAGGGCGGCTCCGGAGGCGGGATCATGCTCCTGGTCTCCTGCGGCGACATCATCCTTTCCGGCGCCAAGGTCAGCGCCAGCGGCGCCTCGGGCACCGGGAACGGCACGGGGGCCAGCGGCGGCGGCGGCGCCGGCGGTTCGATCCTGCTCTTGTCGACGCGTACCGTGGACCTCGGCGTCGGAGTCGTCGCCTCCACCCAAGGGGCGGCGGGACTGGGCACCGGCTCCGACGGCGGCGAAGGTTCCGTTGGACGGATCGCGCTGCTCAATTCCGCCAACAAGGTCGGCTCGAGCGATCCCGGCTTCTCGTCCGGGTCCTCGGACCAGGTCACCTTCGACGATCCGTTCAAGGCGCCGGCCGCCATCACGGACCTGAGGGTCGCTTCTGTCACGGTATCCGGGCTGGGCGTCAGCACGATGGCGGTGACGCTGGAATGGACCTCGCCCAGCGCCGACTCGTCGGACGTCAACTCGCTGCTCAACGGCTTCTTCTCGCTGCGGGCCTCGCAGGTCCCGATCGTAGGGCAACCGCTCTATGACAATGCGAACATCAGGCTCGACATCCCGGTGTCGGGAGCGAAGGCCGGCTCCCTCCAGACCGCCACCTTCTCCGTGCTGTCTTCGAGCCTTTCGTATTACTTCGCCATCCGCTCCACCGACAGCTTCCAAAACAGCTCCCTCTTGTCCAACCTCGGAGCCCAGACCACCGCGTACATGACCCGTAACTTCATGGCTGGCGGCGACAACTGGGGTCTGGACGCCGGCGACATCGACAACGACGGGGACCCGGACATCTTGGTTGGCGACAGCGGCGTGGTGGACAGGAGCTTCGTGCTCCGCAACGACATCTCGGTCAGCACCTTCGTCAAGGTCGAGCTGGGGGGACTCGAGGCTTACCGGGGTCTGGCGCTGGGCGACGTCGACCTCGACGGCGACCTGGATGTTATCGCTTCGCGCTCGACCTTCTCTCCGCGGCTCCTAAGAAACGACGGCGGCCTCTCCTTCATGCCGTTTGACACGGCGGGCTCTCTCGACGGCTACGCCGTGGCCATGGGCGACGCGGACGGCGACGGCGACCTCGATGCCGCGGTCGGGCACGGGGCCGGGGTCATGCTGCTCATCCGGCACCCATCCGGCTACGGCAGCCGCGACTTGACGACGACCGGCCGCATCGCGGGGGTGGCCTGGGGAGACTACGACAACGACGGCGACCTGGACCTGGCCTGCGCCAAGGACGGCGGCACCGACAGCTTCATCCTCAAGAACGACGGGCGCGGGTCCTTCACGGTCGTGGGGCTGAGCGACTCGGCGAACGCCCGCGGCGCGGCCTGGGCCGACTACGACCTCGACGGAGACCTGGACCTGGCATTGGTCCGCGACGCTTCTTCCGCCGACCAGATCTGGGAGAACCGGGGCAACGACACGTTCTTCCTGCGCACTCTGGGCGGCGCCGGGGGCGACAGCCAGGGCACGGCCTGGGGCGACGCCGACAACGACGGAGACCCGGACCTGGCGGTGTTCAACTCCGCTGCCCAGCCCGAGTTCCTCTACCGCAACGACGGCGGGGGTTCTTTCGCCCAGGTCCCGCTCAACGGCAGCAGCTCCAACACGTTCGGCGGCGCCTGGCTGGACGCCGACCAGGACGGAGACCTCGACCTGGCGGTCGCCGATGCGTCGGGCGTCGACGAGACGATCTTCCGCAACGACATCTCGACCCCCAACGCCGTTCCCGACGCTCCCACCCTGGGGTCCGCGGATTACACGATCGAGTACGCCGCCACGGGGAGCACCCTCACGTTCAAATGGCCGGCGCTGGACTACGACCACAGGGGCTCCACCACCGGCCTGTCCTTCATCGTCGCGGCCGCCAAGAGCCAGATGACCGTGGCCGGCAAGACCATCACGTCTCCGAGCGCCGTCGGGTCCTTCGTCCTGCCCTGGAACTTCGGCGCGGCGTCGCTCAACGCGGTGGGCCGCTCGCGCTACCAGGTCTGGCCCGGGGACGGCAGCGCCAAGCACGGGGTGACCATCAGCTCCGCGGCGGCCGCGCTGGGGGAGAGCCCGCTGGTCTTCGAGACCACCTATTACTTCCGCGTGCAGACCGTCGACGCGGGACTGGCGCGCAGCGCCTGGTCCGGCCAGGTGAGCTTCCTGCTCCGCAACCCCTGCCTGCCGGAGTCCAGCAACCAGAGCGGGCTTTGGAGCGACCCCAACACCTGGACCACGGGGAACGTCCCCAACGCCTGCAGCGCGGTGACGATCCAAGCCGGCCACACGGTCACGGTCGACACGACGACGGCCACCGCCGGCGTCACCACGGTCAACGGACGGCTCTTCTTCAGCCGCGGGGGCTCGAGCTCCCTGACGGTCGTAGGCGGGGACCTCACCGTGGCCGCCGGCGGGACGCTCGACATGGGCAGCGACGGCTCGCCCATACCGCAGGGGGTCACCGCGGCCTTGGTGCTGGCCCATGGGAACGGGCCTTTTACATATGGGCTCATCATCAATCCGGAGGGAAATTTCACCTCCAGCGGGGCGGTCAAGTCGCCTTGGGGCTACGCGACGGAGACGGTGGCGGCTCTAGCCACCTCTTTGAAGATCAGCGCCGCGGATTCCCAGGGCTGGCAGACCGGCGACGCCATCGTCATCGGCCCCGGCAGCGGGAGCGGGCCGCTGGCCGTCGATACCAGGACGATCACCGGAGTGACCCCGCTGGACGCGACCACGAACTTGGTGTCATGGTCGGAACAGCTAAGCACCGCCCGGCCCCTGGACCCCGACTCCCCCATCGTCGTCGGCAACCTCACGCGCAACGTCGTGGTGCGCTCCTCCGGGACGGCCACCGGCGGCGCTCAGGCCAACACCGCCTACCTCCTAAGCCGCGCCACGCACACCGCCGGGATGCGGCACCGCTACTCGGAATTCCGCGGCCTGGGCCGCTTCCAGGAAATAACGGACAAGGGCGGCGTGAAGGTGACGGAGCCCGGAGGGAATGCGACCGCCGATTTCTCTAGCTGCTCGTTCAACAGCGGCGCCTCCGGCCTCATCGTCGAATCCTCTACCGCCGTCGCGGTCCGCCGCGGGGTCATGTGGGGCAATTCAGAGTACGGCTTCTACCTAAAGACGTCCGCCAAATATACGGCCCTGCAGGACAACTTCGTCGTCGCCTCGGCGAGCAACGCCTTCCAGCTCGACGGTCCGAGCGACAGCGTGCTGCGCCGGAACGTCGCCATGGCCAACGGCGGCTACGGCTATCGCCAGATGAACGGCATGCGAAACCGCGTCTACGACAGCACTGCGGCGCACAACTCCCAGCACGGGTTTTACCTGGGCAATCCCGCCTTCAGCGGGGCGATCGTGGACGGCGGCGCCAGCTACAAGAATGTCGGCGACGGTGTTCTCCTCGCCAGCCTGTCCCAGGTCAGGATCGAAGACATGCGCCTCTCGAGCAACACCGAGTACGGCGTCTATGCCGAGAGCGTCGCCAACCAGGTGCGCCTGGCGCGTCTGCTCGCCCACAGCAACGGCGTGGGCGGCGTCTTCGCCGACTCGAGCAACGCCGACGTCCTCGACTCGACGGCGTACGGCAACGGCAGCGCGTCCCGGGGCGGCTTCCAGCTCGAGGCCTCCGGCCAGTGGGGCGTCAACCTGCGCTCCTTCGGCAACAGCGGCAAGGGCTACTGGATCACCGACTTGAACCACGTCTTCGTCGACGTGTCGGCCTGGGGCAACGCCCGCGAGGGCGCCTTCCTGCAGAACGTCGACTTCTCGACCTGGGCGGGCGGCGCGCTGGGCTTCGGCCCCGCGGGGACCTCGGCCAACGCGTTGGGCGACTTGGTCTACGACCCGTCCTCCGCGTTCAACCGCCTGCTGATGCAGGCCGTCCGAGCCGAGGATGGGCGCATCTCCACCGCGGCCTTCAACAAGACCGACACCTGGCTCCTCTCGGCCCAGCAGTCCTTCTCGACGGGCACCGTGCGCCTTTGGGGCGACTACAGCGGATCGTTCGAGCTCCTCTACTCATCGCGGACGCGCTCGGCGGGGGCCACCACCCCGAGACGCGTCATCGGCGCGGCCCATACCGCCTCGATCTTGACGGTGGCCGACGCGACGGCCGTCGGACAGATGATCTCGATCGAGCATCGCGACGGACAGTGGCACGTGGACGGCTCGGTCAGCGGCCGGGACCTCGTCGCGCCGTTCGTGGGGAACCAGCCGAACATCGTCATCCCGAACCAGGTGTCGTTCTCGTTCCAGGATTCCAGCGGAGTGGAGGGCGACCTCGTCGAGTTCGTGCTCGTGCCCGCGCTCGACGACGCGAACCGCCAGAAGCGCCTGCTCTTCGGCCCGTCGAACGCCTCGTTCAACAGCGGCCGCTCCCGCTTCGGGGTGCCGTCCGGGCCCGGCCAGCCCGCCAACGTCAACCTAGGGGGTGCCCCGGGCTTCCCGATCATCATCGACCGGCTCGATTCAGGCAGCACCTACTTCATCATGTCCTCCACTGGGAACCTGAGCATCAGCCACGCGTCGGTGACCAATATGGACTCCGACGGTCTCCAGATCTGGGGCGGGAACCTCTCTCTGTCGACGATGACCTTCGACTCGGCGGGCGTGACGAACGCGACCAGCGCCTACATCAGCTATCTAGCGAACTTCCCTGCCGGAACGTTCGACTACTACGGGGTGGAGTTCGGGCTCTCGCGCAGCACGCCGCCGGGCACCTTCCTTTTTAACGTCATGGTCAAAGACGGCATCGGCGGCGGGGGGAGCGTGACGTTCCGCAAGTCCAGCGGGACCCTGGCCGGCGACGGCTTCGACTACGACACCTCCAACCCCACTCCGAAGATCCGCTGGGCGCCGCTGACTCTCAAGGCGCCGCCTCCTCCCGAGCCGCCCGTGGACGGCTCCGACTCCGTCATCGAGGCCTCGAGCGACTCTCAGCGCCTGGTCTACAGCATCCTCCCGGCCTTGGCCGGGGTCAACAACGACGCCGGCGCCCGGTTCGAGATCACGCTGTCGAGCAGGCCGGACTTCCAGGCCGGCACGGTGCGTTCCTCGACGACGTTCTCGACGTTCACGGCCCTCGTGGCGGGCCTGGAGCCCAATACCCTCTATTTCGCGCGCGTGCGCGCCATCGACGGGGTCCTCTCCTCGAGCTATACGCTCCTAAACGGCACTCCCACGCTGGCGAACGCGCCGTCCATCTTGGCGACCACGTTCGTCGCCGTCTATCCGTCGAGCGTGGCCGCGGCTTGGGAATCCATGCCGTTGACGCCCGCCACCGCCAGCGCCTCCGGCTACCAGCTCGAGGCCTCCTCGGTGGCGGACTTCACGGGGCAGGTCCTCTCGACGCTCTCTAGCGGCACGTTCGCGCTGGCGCAGAGCACGCTGACGGTGGGCGCCGACGGGGGGCCCACGCCGCCGGCCCTCTTCTCCAATACCACCTATTACTTCCGGGTCGGCAGCTTGAACGACGCCGCCGCCAAGAACTACCGCGGCTTGGGTTCGACGAGCTCCTTGTCGAAGGCCGTGACCTTCGCGCCGTCCGCCATGGAAGTCTACGCTTCGTCGGCCAGCCTGCGTTGGAACGCGCCCAGCGCCGCCGCCTGCGCCGTCCAGGCGGACTGCAACGAGGGCTATTCCCTGGAGGCCTCTTCGACGGCTTTTGGCGCGCTCGGACCCGGCGGCTTATTGCTGTCGAGCAAGACCGCGAACCCCTTCGTCGATCGTCTGGCCGTGGCGGGCTTGGACCCGTTCACGACCTACTATTTCCGCCTCGGGGCGCTCAATTGGAACGGCGCCCCCAACTATGACGCCGTCGTCTCGACCTTCGTCAACCCGTTGAAGCCGGTCCTGGTCGTGGGCTCGGGCGGGGCGTCGGTGGGCGCGGCCTGGGGGGATTATGACGGGGACGGGGACCTGGACGCCGTCACCGGCAACGGCGGGGCGGAGAATGAGATCATCCTGAGGAACATCGCGGGGGTCCTGAGCCCGACCGCGTCGCCGGCGTCGGGCGGCGATTCGCGCGGCGTGGCCTGGGGCGACTACGACAACGACGGCGACCTGGACGTCCTGGTCGCCAACGCCGGGAGCGCGGAGGGCGAGAAGCTCCTGCGCAACGACGGCGGCGGGCTCTTCACCGTGGTATCGCTGGGAGCCAGCGGCGGGACCTCCTTCGGCGTGGCCTGGGGCGACGTCGACGGCGACGGCGACCTCGACGCCCTGGTCGCCAACAGCGGCACGGAGGACGAGGTCCTGCTGCGCAACACCGCCGGCACCTTCGCCGTCGAGGTGCTCTCCGGCACGGGCGGCGACTCCCGCGGGGTGGCCTGGGCCGACTACGACTCCGACGGCGACCTCGACGCCCTGGTCGGCAACGCCGGGGGCGGGGACGAGTATCTGCTGCGCAACGACGGGGGCAACCTGATCAAGGTCAATCTGCCGGGAACGGGCGGCGACTCGTCCGCCGTGGCCTGGGGCGACTACGACGGAGACGGCGACCCCGACGCGCTGGTCGTCAACTTCAACGAGGACTCCTATCTGCTGCGCAACGACGCGGGGACCTTGACCAAGGTCGCCCTGTCCGGCACCGCCCTACCCTCGGTCGGCGGGGCCTGGGCGGACTTCGACAACGACGGCGACCTTGACATCATGCTGACCCAGGCCGGCGGTTCCGACGAGGTCTTGCTGCGCAACGAAGGCGGCGGGGTCTTCACGAAGTTCCAGCTCAACGGCAGCGGCGGCGAGTCCTCGGGCGGCTCCTGGGGCGACGCCGACGGCGACGGCGACCTCGACTTTTTGGTCTCCAACCGGATTCTCGCCGGCAGCAGCGACGAGGTCCTGCTCCGCAACGACCTCGCCCTGAGCATCAGCGCGCCGGCTCCCCCGTCGAGCGGCTTCGACGCCTCGTTTACGGAGTTCGCGACGTTCTCTAGCTCTGGCGTCGCGACGATGCTCTTTGGACCTGGAAACGATGGCGCGCAGACCCCGGCCGCGGCCCTCGACTATCTGCTGCGCGTCGGAACGACGATCTCGGGCTCGAGCGAGGCGCTCAAGGTTCCCAACAGGTACGGCCTCGACGCCTACTCGGGCGGCGGCTCCTCCCTCTACAGCACGAGGCTCCCGGCCGGACAACGCGGTCTCAAGATCGCCCTCACGAAGGAAACCACCGCCTACTGGGCCGTCACCGCTGTCGACGGCATGCTCCAGCGCAGCGTGCCCTCGGCGGAGCAGTCCTTCGGCCTGGCCGCCCCGCGCGCCGTCACCGACCTGGCCGTGGCGGCGCGCGTGACGACCGGCTTGAGCGCCAGCACGATGAGCGTGACGCTGACCTGGACGGCTCCCGGCGCCGACGGCAGCGCGGGGGCCATGACGGCCTTGACTCCCGGCTCCTACGACCTGCGCTGGGCCACCTTCCCTCTCACGAGCACCGGAGCCTACGTGTCGGCCGCGGCGCCTAATAGGCTGTTCTTCACCACGACTACCGCCGCGGCCGGCGAGCGCCAGGCCCACATCATAAACACCCTCGACGCGGCGGTGACCTGGTACTTCGCCATCACCACGCTCGACTCGACGGGCGGAGCCGGCGTGCGCTCCCAGCTCTCCAACCAGACGACGGCGCTGGCGATCCTGGAGGCTCCGCCGACCTCGGCGAAGGCGGGGGGCGGCGTCGCCTGGGGAGACTTCGACAAGGACGGCGACCTGGACGCAGTGGTGTCGCGGACCGGCGCCGGGACGGAGGAGATCGGGCTGCTGACAAACAACGCCGGGGTCTTCTCCTATTCGTCGGTGAACGGGAACTCCGGACTTACCGGAACCTCGGCGTCCTTCGTCGACCTCGACGCCGATGGCGACTTGGACTTGGCGGCGAGCTTCGGCGGCACGGGCAAGGGCATCGCCACATACCGCAATAACGGAGGCTCGTTCGCTCCCAGCTTCTACGGGACCGGCGTCGAGCTCTTGGACCTAGCTTGGGCCGACGTCGACCATGATGGGGATCTGGACGGCGTGGCGGCCACCGCGGTCGGCGACGCCATCCTGGCCCGCAACAACGGCGACGGGACTCTGACCACCTCGCCCTTGGCCGGCACCGGCGGCTCGAACACCGCTCTGGCCTGGGGCGACTGCGACAGCGACGGCCAGATGGACCTGGCGGTGGCCAAGGCCGGCGGCCAGCAGGGCCTTTGGCGCAACCAAGGCGGGGTGTTCAGCGTGGGGAGCTTGCCGGACGCCGCCGGGCAAGGCCGCGGCGTTGCTTGGGGGGACTACGACCGGGATGGCGACCTGGACCTGGCGTTCTCCTTCGATGACGTCGAAGCGCGGTTGTTGACCAACAACGGGGCCTGCTCGTTCACGGGCTCCAACCTGACCGTGGGCGGCGCGGGGCTGGCCGGCCGGCGCCTCGCATGGGCCGACGTGGACTCGGACGGCGACCTCGACCTCGTCCTGGCGCGCAATTCCGCCGGCGGCAGCAAGCTCCTGCGCAACGACGGTGCGGGGGGATTCGCAGTCGCCTCCATCCGGGGCACCGAAGGCGCCATGTCGCAGGCCGTCCCCGGCGATTTCGACGGCGACGGCGACCTCGACCTGCTCTTCGTGTCCGAGACGCCGGGCGCCGACGTCTTCGTCCGCAATTTGAGCACCACCGTCAACACCGTGCCGGCCCGCCCCGCGGCCCTCAACCCGGCCGAGCTGCACCTGGCCTACGACGCCACGGGCAGCACGTTGACGGTAAAGTGGCCCGGGGCGGACTACGACGGCCCCGGCTCGAGCGGCTCGCTCCAGTACGCCTTGGTCGTGGCCACCAGCGCGATGTCGCTGGGGGCGCTCGATGAGCGCATCGTGACCAATCCCTCGGTCTTCGCGGCCGCGCCCGGCGACGCCAGCCCGCTCATGGGCCACTTCCTGCGTCCCGCCTTCACGGTCTGGCCGGGGGACTCCACGCCCAAGCACGGGGTGATGTTCCGGCTTGACACCCCCGGCGGGCGCTTGGCCTCGGACACCACCTATTTCATCCGCCTGCAGGCGATTGACGGGGGCCTAGCGCGCAGCTCGTGGAGCCTGGAGCTCTCCACGAACGTGTTCGTCCCGGTGCCGGTGCAGGGGCGGAGCGTCGTCGCGGCCGGCCCCACCTTCGTGACGGTCGGATTCTCGACGGTGACGGGGCAGACCCGGGTCGTCGTCGACGCTTCCACCTCGCCGGTCTTCGCCACGCTGACGGCCTCGGTGGAGGCACCGCCGATCCAGAACTCGGCGACGCTGCTCGGCCTGGGCGTCAACACGACCTACTACCTGCGCGTCGGCGGCCTCTATCGTTCGGCGACGACCTACGCGGCCGCCGTGCCTCCTTCGACCACCACGCTGGCCAACGCGCCGGTCTCCGACGTGAGCACCTTCACCTTCGTCAGCACCGGGATGCTGACCATGGTCTGGGGCGCCAACGGCAACCCGCTGGGCACGCAATACCAGGTGCTCCTGGCCACCACGATGCCGTTCACGAGCGCCGTCGTCGACGTGACGACCCGGCCTTTCGGGCCGCTGCAGCTTTCGGCGGGGAGCCTGTTCTCGAACACGACACATTTCCTGATCGTGCGGTCGTACAACCACAACGGCGTGTTCGGCGGGGAGGCCGTCCTGGGCTCGACGGTGACCCGCATCGAGACACCGGAGTCGGTCTATCTCGACCACGTGGGCAGCCGGACCATCGTAGTCTCGGGATTCCTATCCGGGGCCGGATTTAGAAACCTGCACGCCGGCCGCTCGGGGATCAGCCACTCGAAGAATGGCGGCACGGACTACGATCCCCCCGAGGCTTCGTTCTGGCGCAGCACGACGGCGGCGCCGGCGGCGCGCCAGGGCTTCGCCTACCTCGTCGACCAGAACAACGTCTACGCGATCGGCGGCGAAGGGCTGGCCTCCAACGACGTCTTCGAACTGGAGCGGGCCCAATGGCCGGCCGGCCGCGCGCCGTTGCCCGCCGGGGCGCGCGGGTACTTCGGGGCCGCCGCCTCCGGCGGCTTTTTCTATCTGATGGGCGGGTTCGAAGGCGGCTTTAAGACGCTCAACGAGCGCTATGATCCGGCGGCCGATTCCTGGACCACCCTGCTTCCGATGAGCTCCGGGCGCCGTAAGATGGCGGCGGTGGCCGTGGACGGGAAGGTGCATCTGTTCGGCGGCGACGACATCTTCGGCGCCGAGCTCGCCACGCATGAGTCCTACGAGATCGCCTCCGACACCTGGACGACGCGGCAGCCCATGCCCACCGCTCGCACCAGCGCCGCGGCCGTCCTCGTCGGAACGCGGGTCTTCGTGGTGGGCGGCGAGGACACTTCGGGCGTACCGGTCGCCGCCAACGAGGAGTACCTGTGGCAGACCGACACCTGGGCCTCGCGCGCGCCGATGCCGACCCCGCGCGGGCGAGCCGCCGTCGCGGCGGCCGGCGGGAAGCTCTACGTCTTCGGAGGCCGCGACGGAATCTCCGATTCCGGCGTCGTGGAAGTCTACGACCCGGCGCGGAACACGTGGGCTCGCCTGGAACCCATGCCCACGGCGCGCTCGCTGGCGGCGGCCGCCGAATCGGGAGGCGGAACCATCCTGGTCCTCGGAGGCAACGCCGGCGCGGGCGCCTTGACCACCCACGAGGAGTACGCGACCGGGGCGATGCATCGCTTCAACAACCTGACCCCGAACACCTTCTATACCTTTCGCGCCAAGGCCCGCAACCAGCTGGGAATCGACAGCGGGAACCAGTCTCCGAATCTGTCGGCGGTGACGCTGGCCGCGGTGCCGGCATCGGCGGCCGACTCGTTCCCCTCCTTCGGCCCTTCGTCGATGACCCTGCAGTGGGGCCTCAACCTGAACCCGGGGGGGACGTTCTTCCGCGCCCAGCTCTCCGCCGCGGCGGATTTCTCGGGCCAGCTCTTCGCCTCGGATTGGGAAGCCGGCGTCTCGACCCAGATCCGCGGCTTGGTCCCCAATACGACCTACTTCGGGCGCGTCCAGGCGCGCAACGGCGTCAACGTCGAGACGGCTTTCCTGAGTCTGGGCTCCAGCGTCACCTTCCCGGCCGTCCCGGCGCCCGACCCCGCGCCGCTCACCGGCGTGACGACCTCATCGATGACGGCGGCCTGGTCGGCCGCCGGCAATCCCGCCGGGACGATCTTCCACGCGGTGCTCGGCCAGGCGGAGTCGGAGCCCGACGACTCCACCGACGAGAGGTTCGTAGCGACGACTCCCTTCGCGGCGCCCGGCGCGGGCTTCACCTCCTTGGCGGGCAACGCCACCTACTACCTCTACGTCCGGGCCGTCGGCCACCGCGGCGCGCTCTCTCCCTGGGCTCTCCTCGGCTCCAGCGCCACCCTGCCCAACACCCCCTTGGCCGCCTCCGCTCCCTTCTCGTCGATCAGCTCCACGTCGCTGACCGTCGCGTGGTCGCCGGCCGGAAACGCCGACGGGACCCTGTACTCGGTCGCCGCCACGACCGTGCCGGGCGCGTTCCCGAACGCCGCCTCGGGCAACGTCGTCTCCTCGACGCGCGCCTTCCCGACCGCGGCGGCGCTCAGCGTCCTGGCCTCCAATGCCACCTATTTCCTCCACGTCGCCGCCGTCAGCCACTCGGGGGGCCTCACCGCCTACACGGCGCTGGGCTCGACGGCGACGCGGCCCGCCGTCCCGCAGACCGCCGTCTCGACCTTCTCGGCCGTGGCCGCGCAGAGCCTGACGGCCGCCTGGGACGCGGCAGGAAACGCCCCCGGCACGGAGTTCGAGGCCGTCCTGTCGACGAGCGCGTCGTTTACCGCCGCCGACACGGCTAACCGGTCGGCATCGACCGCGCCTCAGGGAGGCCCGTCGGCGGCGCTCTCGAGCCTCTTCGCCAACACGACCTACTACCTGCTCGTGCGCGCCGTAGCCTACGACGGAGAGCGCACCTCCTTCACCGCGCTAGGGGCCACGGTCACGCTGGCCTTCGCTCCGCTGGCGGACTCCATCCCCGATGTCTTCGTGAGCTCGTTGAGCGCGGTCTGGGGAGCCAACGGCAACCCGTTGGGGAGCACGCTCTACGAGGCGGCGGTGTCGACCGACCCCGTCTTTCCCAACTCGCTGGCCAACACCGTCGGGGTCTCGACGCGGCCGCCCGGAGCGCCGGGCGCCGACTTTCCCGGCCTCATCGCGAACACGACCTATTACCTGTTCGCGCGCTCGCTCAACCACGGCGGCTCCCCGTCCGCCATGGTCCCGATGGGCTCGACTGTCACGCGGGTCAATGACCCGTCGGGGGCCGTCTATGCCTCGGTACAAGCCGGCTCGATGACCGTCGAGTGGTCGGCGAACACCAACCCCGCTGGGACACGCTACGACCTCACGGCCTCGACAGACGCGAATTTCACCGGCTCCTCGGACATCCCGCTGAGCACGGCTCCCCAAGGCTCGCCGTCGGCGGTGATAGACGGCCTGCTCTCGAACACGACCTACTACGTCCGCGTCGTCGCGGTCAACCACGGCCTGGTCCCCGCCTCCACCCCGCTGGTCTTTACCGCCACCGCCACGTTGGCGGCCGTGCCGACGCCCGCCGCGGAGGCGTTCCTCAGCGCGGGCGAGACTTCGCTGACCGTGGCCTGGTCCCGCAACGGCAACGCGGCCGGCACCACGCTCTACGAGCTGCACGCGGCTACCTCGAGCGACTTCAGCGATGACGGCGCGGTCGGCAGCACGGTGGCGGCCGCGGCTCCCTCCTTGGCTCTCAACGGCCTGACGGCGAACACGACCTACTACGTGCGCGTCCGGGCGGTCAACCATAACGGCCTGCCCAGCCCCATCCTGGTCCTGGGCTCGACGGCGACCTTGGCGGCCGCGCCGGGCGTGGGCGGCACGCCGCTGCTCTACGTCGGCGTCTCGTCGGCCTCGGTCCAGTGGGCCACGGGCGGCAATCCCGACGGGATCACCCGCTACCGGGTCGTGTTCTCGCCGGCGCCGGGCGCCGCCGTCTCCTTCTCGACGGTCCCCGCGCAGTCGCCGCCCACGGCGCTGGTCTCGGGCCTGGAACCCAACACGACCTACAGCGTCTCGGTGGCCGCCGAGAACCATTCCGGCCTCAGCAGCGTCTTCACGGTCCTGCCCGCCACGGCGACCCAGGCCGCCCAGCCCGCCACGGTCGCCGAGACCTTCACGGCCGTGACGAGGACCGCGATGACGGCCTTCTGGTCGGGCGCGGGCAACTCGTCGGGGACGCTCTACGAGGCCGTTCTGAACCCGGGCAACGTTTCCGTCTCGACGGCGCCGGAGGGGGCGCCGCAGGCCGACTTCACCGACCTCGATTCGAACACCACCTACTATCTCTTCGTGCGCGCGATCTCTCGCGGCGGCGCCTCTACGCCCTATAGCGCGCTCGGCTCGACCGCCACCCTGCCCAACGACCCGATGGCCGCCGGGACGACTTACCTCGCCGTCGAGCGCAGCTCGGCGACCCTTCAGTGGTCGGCCAACGGCAACTCGCCGGGCACGGTGTACCGAGTATTCATGGCCACGGCGACGATCGTCCCGAACGCCGCCTCGGGCACGGTGCAGCTGAGCACCCGGCCGTTCGGGCCCCCGGGAATCGTCCTGACCGGGCTGCTCGCCAACGCGACCTACAACGCCTTCGTGGCCGCGCTGAGCCACGGCGGGGGGGAGACGGCGTACGTCGCGCTGGCATCCACCGTGACGCTGGCCTCCGCGCCGGCGCCGGGCGCCGGGGTGTCCGGGACGACGACGACGGCCTTCGCCGTCTCATGGGACGCCAATGGGAACATCGGAGGGACGCGCTACGAGGTCGTGGCGTCCACCGTCGCGGGCGTCCCGGACGGCTCGCCCGATGAGCGCGTCGTCTCTACCTCTCCGGAGCTCGGCCCCGGCGCCGGGTTCACGGGCCTGCTCTCGAACGCTACCTATTTTCTGTTCGCGCGCACGCTTTCCCGGAGCAATGTGCCGTCGGCCTACGCAGCGCTGGGCTCGACGGCCACGCGGCCGTCGGACCCCGCCCTCGCTTCTTTGGCCTTCACGGCGCTTGCGTCGAGCACGTTGTCGGCGGCCTGGTCGGGGTCCGGCAACACCGCGGGCACGCGCTACGACGCCGTGCTGAGCACCGGGGCCGGCTTCCCGAACCTGTTCTCCGGGAACGTGGAGCTATCGACCGCGCCGGAGGGCGCCGTCGGCGCCGACTTCGCGGACCTGAGCGCCGATACGACCTATCAGCTCTTCGTCCGCGCCGTCGGCCGCGACGGCGCGCCTACCGCCTACGCGCTGAGCGGGACCACGGTGACCCTGGCCGCCCCGCCGGAGCTCTCGCTGGCCACCTTCCCGGTGCGCAACACCAACGCCGTCTCCTTCCAATGGAGCGCCAACGGCAATCCCGCCGGCACGCGCTACGTGGCCGAGCTCTCCGGCAACCCGGGCTTCTCGCCGATCGACCGCAGTTCGACCACCGTCGACACCAAGGTGCGCTTCGGCCGCAGGGGCGAGGGGACGGACCTGCCGTTCGGAACGCCTTACTTCTTCCGGGTCCGCGCGCTCAACCGCGCGGGCTCTCCGACGGCGTTCACGGCGGCCGTGACGACGTCGACCTTGGCCTCCGACGACGTCAAGCCGACGATGTCCGTGAACGCGGCCGGGGACACGCGCTGGCGGCGCGCCAACACGGGCCTTTACGACGTCGACTTCGCCGACCAGGGCGGTTCCGAGCTCCTCAGATTCAGGGTGACGGCCTCCCTGGTGCCTGGGGGAGGCGGACCCAGCCTGGCCGGCCCGACGGACGTCCCGCCCGACATCAACGACGAATCCTTCACGACCGACTGGGCCTTGCCGGGCTCGGTGTTCACCGCCATGATCGAGGGGGCCACCAACTACGTGACGGTGGAGGCCTTCGACTCGGCCGCCAACTCCACGGCCGTGGTCGACGCCTTCTTCGTGCGCAAGGACACCACCGCGCCCTCCTTCATCGTCGACGTGCCGGGCGAGACCTCCCCGCGGCGCGCCTCGCCGGCTTTCAACGTCGACGCCCGGGACGCGGCCAGCGGCCTCGAGCGCTTCCAGTACAGCGCCAGCCTGGCAGCGGGGTTGGCCGACCAGGCCGTGCTGCCATGGACGGACATCCCTCTGGCCGCCGGCACGACGGCCTTCACCGCGGATTGGGCGCTGGACTTCGACTCGCTGGTCGACGGGACCACGAACTTCATCTCGATCCGCGCCTGGGACCTGGCCGGGACCACGAACACCAGGGTGGACGCGTTCCGAGTCATCAAGGACACGACTCCTCCGACGGTGGCGGTGAGCGTCCCGGCCTCCGCGTTCCGCTCCTCGCTCGGCCTGGTCTCCGGCACGGCTTTCGACGCCGTCGGCATGCAGGGCGTGGAGGCGGCGTTCCAGGAGACCGGCACCGGGCTGTTCTGGTCCGGGGCGGACTTCGACAGCGGCCCGCATGTCTTCTTCACCGCCTCCGGGACCGGGACCTGGACCCTGCCGCCGGGAATCGCCTTCGTCGACGGCGAGGCCTACAAGGTCGTCGCCCGCGCTTCGGACACGGCCGGCAGCTTCTCGCCGGTATACTCCACCTCCAGCTTCACGTTGGACGCCTCCTCGCCTACGGGCCGCGTCCTGGTCCCGGCCGACGGGGCGGCGATCGCAGTCCTGCCGGCGGTCTCGGGGACCGCCGCCGACCCCCTGCCCCAGAGCGGGATCACCGCCGGCCTCTCGTCGGTCCAGCTCAAGCTGCGCCGGATCTCGGACGGGAAGTATTGGGACTTCTTCAACGACGCGTTCGGGACGACCCCGGTCTCGACCGGGGCCGCCGGCGCCCTGACGTCGTGGACGGCCGCCACCTCGCCGAGGCTCAGGGCCAGCCTCGCCCACGGGGCCAGCTATCAGCTCACCATCAACACGATCGACGGGGCCGTGCCGCCCAACACGGAGCCCTTCGAGGTGCGCTCCAATACCTTCACCTGGCAGGACCTCACGCCTCCCGCCGCCGTAGCGAACCTGGCCGCAACGTTCGGCTCAGGCCCGGGAGAGGTCATCTTGAACTGGTCGGCGACGGGCGACGACGGGGCGGCGGGACAGCTGCTGAGCGCCGAGTTCCGCATCCATCACGCCTCCTTCGCGGCGGCGGCGTTCAGCACCACCGCCGCCCAGGTGGCGCGCACGAGCGGCCCGGTCAACCCTGGCGACATCCAGCTCGTCATCGTCAACGGCCTGACCCCCGGCGACACCTACTTCTTCGCCGTCTTCACGGCCGACAACGATGGGAACTGGTCGGCGGTCTCCAACGTGGCCAGCTCCTTCGCCCTGCAGTCGCCCCAGCAAAAGATCAGCGGCCACGTCGTGAAGACCTCCAGCGAGGGCGTCACCGCGGTCAAGGTCGAGGCCTTCGATGCCAACGGCGCGCGTGTCGCCACGGCCTTCACGCTGGCCGACGGCAGCGGCACCTATATTCTCGACAGCGTGCCGGGCGGGGTCTACAAAGTCGAGGCCACCTGGACGGCCGGGGAGGTCGCCAGCTCGGTCTGGATCGACAACGTGACGATGGGTGCGGTCAACGTCGATTTCGTCCTGGAAATCAATTACACTCTGTCCACTTTGACCGGGACGCTGGCCTCGCTGTCGGCGCAGTCGAGCGGGCCGGCCGGCTTCCTGGCCCGGGCGGCCGGCAACGATTATCGGGACAGCCGGGTGGAGCTCCTGCGCGGGGGCGCTCAGGTCGCCGCGGCCCGCCCGGACCCCACCGGCCGCTGGTCGATCGCCAACCTCCTGCCCGGCAAGTACGCGGTGCGGGCCTACAACGGCCTCGAGTACACCGAGGCCCAGGAGGTCGAGCTCGGGGAAGGCGAGACCCACGAGGTCCTCTTCGTCTTCGACCCGCTGCCCGCCGAGCAGGTGTTCGCCTTCCCGAACCCCGCGCGCAGCCGGACCACCTTCCGCTTCGTCTCCGGCCTGCCCGGCCTCGAGGCGCAGGTCCAGGTCTTCGACATCGCGGGCACCCTGGTCAAGGAGCTGCCGGGCTCGTCCTTCAACTCCCCGTCCCCCGGTCTCTATCACGCGGTCTGGGACCTCACCAACGACGACGGGGAGTCGGTGGCCTCGGGGGTCTATCTCTTCATGACCAAGGTCAAGGGAAACAACGGCCAGAACGGGAAGGTCATCAAGAAGCTGGCGGTGGTGCGATGAGGACCGTCCTGCTCGTCGTGGCGCTCCTCTCCGCCTCCGGGCCGGCCTGCGCCGCTTTTACCGGGGCCGGGGCCTTCGTCAAGGACGCCGCCGGGGCCGACCGCAACCAGTTCTCGAACACCGAGCGCGTGACGCTCCAGGCGCGCGTCGCCAATACCGTGGCCTCGGTGGACCGCATCCGTTTCACCTTTCGCATCCTCGCGCCGACCGGCCAGGAGGTCTTCAGGCACCAGGGCAACTCCGTCCCGGGCTCGATAGGGAACTCGGCCAGCCAGGTCTCGGGCGTCCCGGTGTCGCAGTTCTTTGCGGGCCCGGGCCTCTACTCCTTCACGGCCGAGGCCGCCCTCGACGGGCAGACCGTGGCGCAGAGCGCCAGCTTCGCGCTCTCCTCGCCGAATATCCTGCTGATCTACCCGCCCAACGGGGCGCGCGAGGTCGGCGACCGGCCGGTCACCTTCCGCTGGACGGCCAGCGGCGCTACGCGCTACCGCGTGACCGTCGGCGAGAACCCCTCGCTCTACAACGCTCTGTTCAGCCAATCGACGCAGGGCGCCGAGAACGTGCTGGCCTACCCCGAAAACCCCGCCGACCCCCGCCTGCGCTTATCCGGGGGGCAGGTGTACTATTGGAAGGTCGAGGGTCTGGACGCGGCGGGCAACGTCGTGGCCCAGAGCGAGACCCCGGCGAACTTCTCCGCCCTGAGCGCCGCTCTCACCCGCGACTTGGCGGTGACCGAGATAGAGCTGACGGGCCGGACCGGGGCCAGCATGAACTTCTCCGTCCGCGTCGCAAACCAGGGGGGAAGCAGCGAATCCAACATCTCCATGCGCATGAGCCTGGGCGGCCTGCCGGCGCCCAACTCCCCGTTGATCTTGGCGGCTCTCAATCCGGGGGACGGGGCCGTCTATACGTTCAGCACGCCGATGCCCCCCGATCAGGCGCAGAGCCTGGCGATAGCCTGCCTGGACTTCTTCGACGACAACGTGCCCAACAACTGCAAGAGCATGCAGGTCGCCCGCCCCGCCGGCCTCGGCGGCGCCGACCCCGCCCGGCCGCTCACCAAGGACGAGCTCTGGGAGGCCCTCAAACAGAAGCTCACCGAGGCCGGCACCGACATGAGCGGCTACTCTCTGGTCGATTTTGGCGCAGGCCTTTCGGCCGACGACATGCAGGCGCTGCTCGAGCAGCTCGCCAGCGGACAGGCCCAGATCTCCGTCGACAGGCCCGTCGGCGGCGTGTCCGGCGCCTTCGAGGATATGTTCGCCAACCCGATCGCGGCTCCCGACGACAACCTGCCTGCCGAGGGCCCAGAGGCGGCCGCGGAGGCCGGGCCGTCCGGGGAGGAACTCCTGGGGGGATTAGGTGCTGCCCTGGAGAGTTTGGGTCTAGATCTGGGCGAATACAAGCTGCGGGGGCTCGACGGGCTTTCGGCCGGCGACGCGGCGGCGCTCCTCGACCAGCTCAAGCGCGGCACCGCCCGACTCACGCTCAGTGGGCCGCGGCGGGACCCGGCCGGAGGGGACGGAGCGGCGCCTATTCCCGAGGCCGAAGTCTTCGAGGGGCCGCCGCCCACCGGCCTCGAGGAGGAGCCCGCCGAGACCGAGGAAGGAGAGCCCAAGAAGAATACGGCCAATAAGGGCGCCGTGCGGGGCTTCGCCGGCCGCTCGGTGGACAGCTTCGGTCCGCGCGGCGCCCGCGCCATCATCCGCGACGCCAAGGACTTCGGCCGCCTCTGGAAGCGGCTCAGCGCCGGCCCGGCCCCCGAGATAGACTTCGAAGCGTCGATGGTCGTCCTGGTCGTGGCCGGCTCCGGCCGCGGGGCTTCGCGGGTGGAGTTCTCGCGCGTCGCCGAGTCCCAGAACGGTCTGCTGGTGGCGTACCGTCTGGAGGGCGCCGAGGACGCCGGGGTCCGACGCGAAGGCGGGGCGCCGTTCGCGGGCGTGGTCGTGCGGCTTTCCGGGCTCAAGGGCGACTTCCAGGAAGAAGGCGGCAAGGAGGGGCGATGAGGAACCAAGGGATGCAAAGGCTGCTGGGCTTGGCGGCGGTGGGCTGCCTGGCGGCGGCGTTGTCGAGCGGGCTGGCCGCGGCTCCGGCGCCCAAGCCGGTGGCCGGGGTGGTCGTGGACCTGCGCGGGGCGCCTACCGTCAAGGCCTCGGCCGACGGGAAGGTCTCCAAGCTCAAGCTCCAGCAGTTCGTGTACGACTCCGACGTCATCAAGACCGGGGCCGGGGAGCGGACCGCGATCGCCTTCGTCGGCGGGGCGGAGATGCGCATCAACGAGAACTCGGAGTTCGCCGTGGAATCGGGGGGCGGCTCCAAGCCGACCAGCGTCTACACCAAGGCCGGGCAGGCCTGGACGCGGCTGCTGCACGGCAAGGCGGGGATGAACGTGCGCAGCCCGCTGGCGGTGGCGGCGGTGCGCGGCACCGAGGCCGACGTCGAGGTCGACAGACGCATGACCGTCAAGGTCTACGAGGGGCTCGTCGACCTGCAGAACCCTTTCGGCCTGCAGTCGCTTAGGGCCGGGATGATGACGCAGGTGGGCGGGGCCGGGCAGGCGCCCGACGCCGCGCGGATGATGGGCCAGTCCGACTACGGCAGGTGGCAGACGACGCTCAGCCCGAAGGACGTCGGCCGGGCGCTCAAACGCCTCCAGGGCGAGGCGGACAAGACCCGGAAGCTCAATATCCAGTTCCGAGGCAAGGACGGGCAGGTGAAGGAGACGGAGGCGATCCTCGAGAAGAAGTAGCCGCCGGCGGGCCGGACCTCGGATGACACCATGAACGCAACCAAGTCCCTCGCGCTGGCCGCCGCGCTGTTGACGGGCACGGCGGCCGCGGCATGGGCCTTGGACTCCGCGGCCCTGCAGTTCACCGTGCCCGCGCCGGACCCCGTCCAGGCAGGAGAGAGCGTCGCTCTGCAGGCCCTGGCGGTGAACACCGGCGACGCGGCCTGGGCGGCGGGCACCTACTACTGGATCGGCGAGGTCTACGACCTCGACGAGAAGCTGGTCGGCCGCACCGAACAGGTCTCGCCCCGCGAGACGGTGGCGGCGGGGGCCGTGGCCTCGGTGTCGCTGTCGTTCCACGTGCCCGACACCGCCATCGGGCGCCGCCTCTACCGCGTGCTCCTCATCAAGGACTCCCAGACCCTCATCGCCTCGCCGCTCAAGCCGTTCGTCATCATCGAGAAGGCGGTGCCGGAGCCGCCCAAGAACGTCGACTACAAGGTCCAGGGGAACGTCACGGTCTCCTACCGCAACTCGAGCCGAGACGGCTGGAACCGCCACAGCGGCGCCACGACGATCAACGGCGTCGGCAAGCTCAAGGACTCTTCCTACCTTCTCAACGCCTATATCCTCCATGAGAAGGGCAAGGTCTTCGATCCCTTCACCGTCCTGTTCACGCTCTACGCGCCCTGGGGGACGATCTTCGGCGGCGACATCTCCCCGCAGCTCTCCGAGCTGTCCGTCAACGGCCAGAGCGCCCGCGGGGCGATGCTCGAGCAGCGCAGAGGGGAATGGGAGTGGACGGTGCTGGGCGGGATGACCGTGGACTCGCAGGCCGGCACCGCCACGACCAACGGCCGCTTCGCCCGCTCGCTCTACGCCGGCAAGCTCGGGCGGCGGCTGTTCGGCAAGGTCACGACGGCGGTCAACTATTTCCTGAGCGCCGACGAGTCCCAGTCGCTCTCGACCGACCCTAAATCGCCGACTTTCCGCGGGCCGACCCTGGTGCCGCAGAAGAACTCGGGCTATGGACTCAGCCTGGCCTACGACCCGTTCCACAAGGTCAAGCTGCTCTTCGACTGGCAGAAGACCACCTTCGCGGCCGACACCGCCAAGCCAGGCGTCAAGGACGGCGCCTGGCGCGGCGAGCTGCGCTGGGAGCGGCCTCTGTTCAAGCTCAAGACCTTCGTGTCCCGCGCCGGCCCCAAGTTCGTCTCCTTCGGAGCCCCGAGCTCGATCGGCGACCGCCTGACCTACGACGCCAGCTTAGGGTTCTACCCGGTGAGCTGGAACTCGATGAGCCTGGCGATCAACCAGTACCGCGACAACCTGGCCAACGACAGGCTCAAGACCTCGACCACCCAGCGCTTCATCTCGGTGAGCGACTCGCTGCAGCTCAAGACCCAGACGAGCATCAGCCTCAGCGGGGCCCTCGTCACGGCCAAGGGCAAGCCCGAGACCGTGCTCGACAACCAGACCACCACCATCGGCGCCGCCGTCAGCCAGCGCTTCGGCCGCAACAGCGTGGCCGCCAGCCTCAACACCAGCCGGTTCAAGGACAAGAACCGCTTGGCCCACGACCTCGACACCAATACGATGTCGGTCGCCTCGACCTGGGGGATCTCGCCGGTCATGAGCGCCTCCTTCGGCGTGTCCCGCTCGGCGACCAAGGACAAGGTCGACGGCTCCCAGCGCACCTCGCTGTCGGTTTCGCCGAGCGTCTCGCGGCGCTTGAACAAGATCTGGACCAGTCAGGTCTGGGGCACGCTGACCCAGACCAAGAACACCGCCCCGCTCTTCCCCTCGGACGTGCGCAACACCCAGCTCAACACCGAGTTCACCTATGCCAAGTCCCAGGCCCTCAACATGACCCTGGGGGCCGGCTACAACAAGAACGACGACAAGCTGGCGCCGGGCAACAAGTTCAGCGAGATACTGGCCTCGACCCGAGTGTCGTGGTCGTTCTAGTGAGAATTAGCGTAGTCCTAGCGCAGCAGCGGCACGGAGCCCTGCGCGGCGGGTCCGGGCGCCGCGGTCTTCGGGACCTCGCGGGGGGCGCGCGCCCTGAAAGAATCGACGATCTTGTCGAGGAAGGCCTGGGTCTTGGGGCTATAGCGGAGGCCCTTGAACACCAGGTCGATCGAGTAATGGCGGTCCTCCGAACGGCTGTTGAGCATCGCGCTCAGAAAGAGCAGGGGGACTTTGGGTGTCGGGCCGCATACCGCCTGCGTCCCCTCCACCCCCGCCGCGCTTATCCGCCGGCTGCTCAAGAGCGGCGCGGAGCCGCTCGAAGGGCAGCTCTTGAGGCGCCATGCCAGGTCATCGGGGGGTATCCGCGGCCGGTCGGCTATGACCGCGCCGTGCACCCAACGCTGGAAGCGGGAGTTGTTGCTCTCCCCCGCCTCTTCGGCCCTTTCGTTGGAGACCTTGACCTCGAGGAGGTCCACGAAATCCGCGGGGAGCTCCATGGAAAAGGTCTGCATGTCGAGGCGTTTGAGCGCGAAGGACACCTTGCCCTTGAGAGGTCTCCGGTCCTGGTCTTGGGCCCGGGCCGGGGCCGCCAGCAGGACGGCCGAGAGCGTCAGGGAGAGCATGCCAAGAGGATAGCCCGGACGGCGCGTTCGCGCCAGCTAGCGGCCGAGCATGGCCCGCAGGGCGGCCGTGAATGCGCCATAGGTCTTGACGACCTCGGGGGCCGCCTGGACGGCGGGGTCCGCCAGGAGGTCATCGACGGCGCGGTCGAACTCCGGCAGGAGATAGGCCGCGAAGACCTCGGCGTCCATGATGCCCTCGTCGTCGGCCAGTCCCTCGGGCGACTCTTCGCTCCTGGGAAGCAGGAGGACGACGACCCGCGCACCGTCGGGGTCGAGCCAGCCGAAGCGCAGGGACGGGCGCTCGCTAGGATCGTCGGAATACTCGACCCCCAGCGAGACCTTGCGGGCCCCCTCGGCGTCGAAGAACACCTCATGGGAGCCCGATGGGCGGGGCCGCGTGAACGGGTGAAGCGCCATGCTCAGGGTCCGAGGGTCGAAGCCCAACTCCGGCGCCTCGCTGCCGCTCAGGCCCCAGAGCCGGGCGTCGGCCACGTGGCGCTGGAGCGCGGCGTCGCTCATGCCCGTGAGGCTCTCGAGCCAGCGCGCCGTCTCGGCGTGCGGGTAGCCCCGGGACGCCATGGCCTCGTGGAACAGCATCGCCGCCAGGAGGCGCGCCGTGGTCTTGGGGTAGCGCGCCACCTCGGCGGTGACGGCGACCCTGCCGCGGTGGTGGAGGGCCCCGACCTCGCGCAGGTCGGGCAGGTCGAGGGCCTTGAGGCGGCCGCCCACCTCCGCTTGGCTGAACCCGCCGTCGTCTTCCAGCACATAGGTCTGAGGAAGTCGGAGGGGGGAAGCCGGACGGCCTTGGGCGTCGACCTTCGGGCCCAGGTCGTTGAGGCGCGCCAGCTCCGCTTCCAGGGACTCCAAGGCCCAGCCGGGG
Source organism: Elusimicrobiota bacterium (assembly GCA_016196755.1). Taxonomy (GTDB): domain Bacteria; phylum Elusimicrobiota; class Elusimicrobia; order UBA1565; family UBA1565; genus SCTT01. The sequence goes on along the minus strand of JACPXC010000062.1, from coordinate 22,997 downwards.
GACTCGGCGCCGGACTCGGCTTTCCAGCGGCGCAGCGGGGCCGGATAGAGCGATTGAGCTCCCAGGGTCCAGGCGGCCACTCGAGCCGGTTCGCCGGTATGGAGGGCTTTCTGAGCGGCGGCTTCAAGGCGCCCGATGACCCGGTCTCCGGCCGGGCCGGTCAGCGCCCGGTCGGGGAGGGCCAGGGACGGAGCAATGGGTACGACGCGGGCCGGCCCGGTGGCTAGGAGCGCGGCGGCGCAAAGGACTCGCATCGGTGTATTTTAGGTCCGATGCGGCGAAGATTACGTGGGTCCTTAGGGGAGGGCCGCCGCGGCTTCCGCCGCCGGCAGTTCGACGCGCGACAGGAACTCCTTGAGCTGGGCGTCGTCTGGCCTGCGCTTGAGGGCCCTCTCCCATAGGGTCCGCGCCCGGCCCTTCTCGCGCATCGCGAAATAGGCCGAGCCCAGGCGCTTGAGGGCGATGTCGTCCTCCGGCGCCAGCTTGAGGACGCGCTCCAAGACCACGGCGGCCTGGGCGTACTTGCCGTCGTAGATGTTGTTGAGCGCCACGTAGCGCTTGTACTCGATGAGTCCCATCCCCGGGGTCAGCGCGTCCTGGGCCAGGGAGGGGTTGTCGGCCAACAGCACCGAGATCAGGCGGTCGAAGAGCGGCTCCTTGGCGTCGAGCTCCTTGGCCAGGCGCAGGCCGTCGTAGGCCAGCGGCAGGTCCTCCTCGCGCGCCAGGTAGCCGCTCAGGCCGCTTACCGCGGCCTGCCAGGCCTTGGTGTCGGTCGAGACCGTGGGTACGACAAAGGAGATGCGGTCGAGCCGGGCCTGCAGGACCACGTAGGCCGGGTGCAGGGGGTCGGCCTGCAGGAGGGTCTGCAGGGAGACCAGGGCTCCGGCGTAGTCGCCGAAGGCGGCCTTCGCATAGACGACGTCCTGCTTCTCGCGGTCGCGCTTGTCGATCTCCTCGCGGGCCAGACCGATCATCTTCTCGGCCGAGCTCTGGTCGGGGGCCAGGCGCAGGATCTCGCGCCACTCCATGACGGCGCGGCTGAAGTCCCTCTTGGTGTAGAACTGCAGGGCGGTCTCGTAGTGGCCGGCCAGCTCGGTGGAGCGGATGCGCTGGGCCTCCTCGGCGGAGACCGCGGCCCGCAGCGGGGCGGCCAGGAGCAGGAGCAGGAAGCCCCGCCTCACGAGGGCTCCGGGGCTTCACGCACCAGGCTTATCTCGATGCGCCGGTTGGCGCGGCGGCCCTGAGGGGTGGCGTTGTCGGCTACCGGGCGGAACTCTCCGTGGCCGCGGGCCCGGAAGCGCTCGGGCGGCAGGCCCGAGCCGGCCAGGACCTCGATGACGGCGAAGGCCCGCGCCGCGGAGAGCTCCCAGTTGGTCCGGATGCGGCCGCCGGCGATCGGGCGGTCGTCGGTGTGGCCTTCGACGAGGACGGTGTTGGGCAGGGTGGCGAAGACCTTGGCAAGCGGGGCCAGGGCCCGGCGGCCTTCGTCGGTGACCCGGTCGGAGCCTTCGGCAAAGAGGATCGGCGCGGGCAGGGCCAGGCGCACTCGGCGCGCGGTGACCTTCACGCCCAGCTCGTCCAACGTCAGGCCGCGGATGGCCTTCTCGAGCTCGACGGCGGCCTTGGATTCGTCGAGCCGCCGGGCGGCGCGCGGGTCGTCTATGCCCTTCGACATCTCGGCCTGCACCTGGCTCATGGCCTGGTCTATTTCGGGGCTGCGCGAGGCGTAGGAGTAGGCGAAAAGCGAGAGGAACAGGATCATCATGTTCGACATGAGGTCCGCGTAAGGGACCATCCAGAGCCCGGGGTCGACGCCGGGCGCCTCGGCCATAGCGCGCGGACGCTTCACTCGTCCTCCGGGCGCAGGATCAGGAGCTCGACGCGGCGGTTCTTGGCGCGGCCCTCCTCGGTGTCGTTGGCCGCGGCGGGACGGTACGGGCCGTAGCCCGCCGCGGTCAGGCGCGCCGGCGCCAGGCCTTCGCCGGCCAGGCGCGCAAGGACGGCGTGGGCGCGCGCCACCGAGAGCTCCCAATTGGTGCGGTAAGAGCCGCCCAGGACCGGGCGGTCGTCGGTGTAGCCCTCGACGACCACCTCATGGGGGGCGTCCTTGAGCGCGCCGGCGATGACTGCCAGCGGCGCGGCGGCCCGGGGGGCGAGCTCGGCGGTGCCGAACGGGAAGAGCACGCCCTCGCGCAGGCGCACGCGCACCCCGTTTTCGACGGCCGTCACCTCGGCCTCGGCGGCGAGGCCGGCGGCGGCCAGCGCGGCCCGGAGGGCGGGGGCGGGGTCGACCGGCGCCGCGGGGGCCGGGGCGGGGGGCGCCGCCTCCACCGCCTCCTCGAGCCGGAAAGCGCGCTCGAACTCGGCCTTGGCCTTGGGGCCCTGGATCGAGAAGGTGTACATGACGAGGAAGAACAGCATGAGGTTGGTCATCATGTCGCAGAGCACGACCAGCCAGAGCGGGTTGTCCTCCATCGACTCCGGGGCGACGCGATGGAGGAAGGGGATCATCGGGGGAGGCGGCTAGACGGGGACGCGGTAGCCCTTGGCCCCGCTGTTGCGGAGCTGGAAGGAGAGGTAGGCCTCGAGCTTCTTGGCCAGGAGCCAGGGCACTTCGCCGTGGACCAGGCAGAGCGTGCCCTTGGCGATGAGCTCGCGGCTCAGCACCTCCTCGTCGGAGTAGAAGTTCAGCTTGCTGGCCACCGGCAGGAAGAAGAAGTTGGCGGCGAAGATCCCGTAGAACGAGGCGGTCATCGCCACCGCCATCGAGGTGCCCATCATCGCGGGGTTGGTGATGTTGCGCAGGACCTGGACGACGCCGATGAGGGTGCCGAGCAGGCCGAAGATGGGGGCATAGGTCCCGGCCGAGCGGAAGATGCCGCTGACCTGCATGTGGCGGTGCCGCGTGGCGATGATGTCGCGCTGGCAGCGGTCGTCGATCGTCTCCTCATCGAGCCCGTCGAGGATCATCTGCACGCAGTCCTGCATGAAGGGGTGGGGGAGCGCCCTGAGCTCGGCGGCCAGGGCGTCCGACCCGGAGCGGCGCGTCAGCTCGGCCAGGCGCACGAAGGTGGCGACCAAGAGGTTGGCGTCGGGCCGGCGCGGGGGGAGGATCATCATCTTGACCGCGTTGGGGACGTGGCGCAGGGCCGACCAGGGGTAGCTGATCATGACCGAGCCCAGCGTGCCGCCGAAGATCAGGACGATGGCCTCGAAGTTGAGCAGGAACTGGGCCATCTCGCCGACGACCAGGATGAAGATGACGACGCCGAGGCCGACGACGGCGCCGATGATGGTCATCAGGTCCATGGGCTAGCCTTCCTGCAGGGGAGCGGGGGGGGCGGCCTCGTGGGCCAGAGCCGCCGCCATCGGGTCGTCGGGGCGGTGCAGCTTCACCGCGCCCTCGCGCACCAGTTGGGTCAGGACGGCGAGGACCTTGCGCTGCTCGGTCTGGAGGCGGTCCCCGGACATGACCCCGGCGAGCTCGATCTCCTGGGTCAGCCAGGCGCCCAGGCCCGCGCCCAGCTTGGGGAGGATCTGGGCCTTCATCTCCGGGGAGTTGCTGAAGACCGAGGCCAGGCTGCGGATCGGCACGCGCCGCGAGAGGGTCTTGAGGTCGTTGGCGTCGAGGGCGGCCACGTCCTCGAGGCGCACGATGCGCCGGCCGAGGCGGATGGCCACGTCGGGTTCCTCGCCGCGCACCGCGGCCAACATCTCTTCCTGGAGCGCCGGGGGGGCCTGGTCGAGGATCTCGGCCAGCTTGTCCTCGCCGCCCATCAGGTAATCGATGCGCGCGCGCAGGGAATCCTCGATCTGGCGCACGTTCTCCTCGTCGAGCTGGACCACCTTGCTCATGGCCTTGGCCACCTCGCGGCGGGTCTCGGCGGGCAGCTCGCCCAGGACGTCGACGGCCACGCGGGCGGGCAGGTAGTGCACGATGACGGCGGCTGTGCGCGCGGGGGCGCGGCGCAGGAGGAACTTGAGCATCGGCGCGTGGCGTTCGCGCAAGAACGAGAACGGCAGCTCTTCGCCGTCGGCCGCGGCGGCGGGGACGGTCTCCGGGGCGCCCAGGGAGGCCGAGAGCGGGGGCATCTTGTCGGTGGCCGGCTCGATCATGCCGCCGGCCGGGGAGGCCGGGGGCGGGGCCGAGCGCGCCGCGCCGATCTCGCGCAGGACGCCGAGCAGGGGGTTGAGGAAGCGGCCGTAGAGCAGGCCTAGGGCCGCCAGCGCCGCGCCCAGCCAGAGCAGGGAGACCAGAGGGGCGGGCATCATCCACTCGCGCGCCGGGGCCCGGGCGGCGGCCAGCTGGCCGCGCAGGCGCATGCGCTTGACCGTCACCGCGTCCCCGCGGCCCAGGTCCATGCTGAGCACCTGCTCGGCGATCTTCTGAGCCGGGGTGTCGGCGTCGGCGGAGAGGGAGTCGTCGAGGATGACCGTGGCGCTGAGCGCCTTCACGCTGGAGCGGACCAGGGGGGCCATGTCGGCGGCCACCGGGGTGTCCTTGAGCGGCACGCCGGGCAGGAGCTCGGAGAGACGGGGGCGGGAGTCGGTAACCAGGTCCATGTCGACGATGACCAGGACGTCCTCGCTGGCCAGAACTTTCCGCAGGACCGTCTGGAGGCGGGCCTCCTGCGCGCTCTCCAGCGCCACCTCGGTCTCGATCTCCTGGGTCCCCTGGGCGGCGAATACGGCCGGGCAGGCGCAAAGCAAGGCTACGGCGGCGCGGGCTAGGTGTCGGGTCATGGTGTCGGACGCGTCCTTCCCTATATAACAGCATCCCATTAAATTTTCAATACACGGACTTCTGATTGGGGCCAGTCCCTGAACTTCTGATTCCCATGATGAACTTGGGCCTAAGGAGGGGGGAGGACCCAGGTCCTCTAGACCTTAATCAGGCGCCTCCCGGCGGATAGACTGCCCTGGTCGGCCCGGAGGCTCCCTTGACCCGCATCCTCATCGCCGCAGCCGTATCGCTCTTCTCCTCGTCGGCCGTTAGGCACGCCGCCGCGCAGGACGTCTCCCCAGCCTTCGGTTCGGCGTCCGCCGCCGCCCTGGGTTTCGCGGGGCGGCCCGCCGCGCCGGCCGCGCGCGCCGCGGACCCCGCCGTCGTCGTGGCGCGCCTGCGCGCCGAGGGAGAGGTCGCCCTGGGCCATGTCGAGTCCGGCGCGGCCGAACTGCGCCTGCGCTTCCCAGGCGCCGGGACGGTGAGCGTGGCCTTGCCCGACGGCCGGACCACCTTCTCGTTCTACGCCGTCGGCAGGCTTCGGGACGGCGCCGGGACCAACCGCGAGCGCTTCGTGATCGAAGGCCTGCGGGCGGGGAAGGTGACGGAGCGCACCCGCCAGGCCCTGCCCGACAACGGCGATACCGCGCACCGCGAGACGACCCGCTTGGAGATCTCCCTAAGCGCGGCCGGCGCGGTCGAGTCGGCGACGCGCGCCTTCGAGAGGAGCAGGGAGGGCGTCTATCCGGCCGACTCCCGGATCGTCTCCGTGTACGAGGCGGCGCTCTGGAGCCTGGTCCCCGAGCGCAGCCGCGCGGCGGCACGGCGGCGCGCCGGCGCGACGCTGGAGGCTCCTTCCTCGTTCGGCGGCCTGCGCATCGCCGTCGCCGCCGCCGGCACGGACGGCGTCGACCTGGTCTTCGAGCACGGCGGCACGGTGGAACAGGTCCGGCCGGGGCCTGGCGGCGGCGAAGAGGTATTCATGCGCATGGGCCAGCGCGTGCGCAGCGCCTTCTCGCTCGACGCCCATGCGGGCTTCCAAGGACGCGCCTACACCGCGCGCGACGAACGCTGGGACCTGCTCGACCCCACCGCCCAGGGCGGGGCCTACCAGGAGATCCTGCGCGCCTTCTCCCCCGACCCCGCGCGCTAGCGTTCGTCGAGGCCCGACCAGAACACCGGGGACTCCGGGACTGGCGGTCCCGGGCCTGGACGGTTAGAATACAGGTCACTATGGGGATGTGGCCCTTCGGGGGCGGCAAGAAGCGCTCGGTGCTCATCGTCGACGACGACGTGTCGGCGCGGACCATGCTGGCGATGTTCTTCACCGAGACCGGCTGGGCCGTGCGCGAGGCCTCCAACGGGCAGTTGGGCGTGGACATGGCCCTGGCCGAGACCCCCGACATCATCCTGCTCGACGTCGACATGCCGGTCATGACCGGGCCCGACGCCCTGCTGCTCCTGCGCTCCAACCCCAAGCTCAACGCGGTGCCGATCATGATGGTGACGGCGCGCGGCACGCTCGACGACGTGGAGCGCTGCCTGATGCAGGGCGCCAACGACTTCATCAGCAAGCCCTTCGAGCTCCTGCGCCTCAAGGCCAAGGTCGAAAAGCTGGCTCCGGCGCCGCCCCCCGCCGCGTGAGCGGGATACTGGCCGAGGTGCGGGCCTTCGTCGCGGCCCTGCGCGGGGAGCATCCCGAGGTGTTCTCCCGGCCGGCCCCGCGCGGAAGCGACCCGTTCAGCGAGCGCTGCGCCCACCACGCTCCGGCGATGGGCGTCGAGTTCGGCAAGGTGCGCCTCAAGGAGATGTCGAGCCTGTGGGGCTCCTGCTCGGCGCGCGGCGACCTGAGCTTCAACCGCCGCCTGCTCGACGCCCCGCCCGAGGTGCTCGACTACGTCGTCGTCCACGAGCTGGCCCACCTGCGCTGGCGCGGGCACGGCAAGCGCTTCTGGGACCTCGTGGCGCGGCATTGCCCCGAACAGCGGCGCCGTCGCCGCTGGCTGAGGGACAACGGCCGAGCCTTGTTAGCGGGCCAGCTCCCAGGCGCCGGCGCCGTCGAGCGCGAAGACGCGCAGGGTCCGCTCGGAGCCGGGCGGCAGGAAATCCTTGGGCAGGGCGAAGTCGAAGCGCCCGGTCTTGGCGTCGGGCCTGCCGCCGTATAGGAACGCGGCGCCGGCAAAGACCAGGACCTCGTCGGCGATTTCGCCGCCTTCCCGCCGGGCGTCGCCCTCGACCACCAGGACGTCCTTAGCGTCGACTACGGCGCTCAGCCGGCCCCCCAAGGGTGCTTCCAGCGCCGCCATGCGCCCGTCGGTTCCGCGCAGGGAGCCGGCCTCGAGCTTCCACGCCTCCGAGACCACGGCCAGCGGCGCGGTCAGGGTCTCCGCGCCCAGATTCCGGACCTCGTAGAGCCGGGGGAGGCCGTCCGCGGCCGCCCCTTCGGGCAAGACCAGCCTTAGCGCGGCGCTCCCGTCCGCGAAGCGCTCGGAGACCCCCGTGGCGACGACGCGGCCTCCGGCGGCCGCGGCGACGGCCATGCGCTCTGGGGCGGGGGCCGGGCAGGAGAGGCGCCCGGAGAGATAGGCGCGGCTGAAGTCCAGCGCGCCCTGGACGTTCTGCTCCAACGCGAAGCGGCAAGACGACGGAGGCGCCTCGACCGGCGTTCGGCCCAGGAGTCCCCGCGCGGGGCCGAGCGCGAAGAGCCGGCCGGGCTTCACGCCGTCGCCGAGCAGGGCGCGGCGGCGGTCGGCCTCGCGGCGCGCGGCGGCCCAGCCCTCGAGCGCCGGGACGCGGGAGCCGTCCTTGAGGATGAACTTGAGCTCTCGTCTCGGGCCTTGAGTCGCGCGCAGGTCGACGCCGTCGAGACCGGGGGGGAGCGGCTTCCCGAGCGCCGCGAGCACGGTGGGCAGGAGGTCGACCGTCGAGGCCTCCCGGGTCTGCGGGCCGACGGGACCCGTGCCGGGATACTTGATGAACAGCGGCACCGGCAGGACCTCGCTGGCGTTCTCGGCCGTGCGCGCGCGGCGCCGGCCGCCGGGGCGGAACGAAGCCCCGTGGTCGGCCGCGACGACGAGCAGGGCGTCCCGCCAGGCGTCCGAGGCCTCGAGCGCGTCGAGCATGCGTCCGATCACGGCGTCGACGTAGCGGGTCTGGAGGATGTGGCGCTGCCAGGCTGCCAGCACCACGTCCTCGTCGGCGAGCCAGCGGTCCTCGCGTCCGCCGTCGCCGATGACGACCGGCTCGTTGGCCGCGAAGCCCGCCTTGCCCGACGGGAAGAATACCCAGGGCGGATGGGGGAGAAGGACATGGAGGAAGTGCAGGCCGTCTCTTCCCGCGCCTGCGACGAAGCGGTCCATCGCTCCCGCGCGGTCGAGGTAGGCCGTGCCGGCCGAAGCATTGAACCTGGCCCAGGAGAACTCGCCGCGCGCGCCCACGAAGTCCTTCCACGTATGGGAGACCGACGGCAGGCCGCCGGCCCAGGCCCGGGGCGTGACGCGGTGGGCGTAGATCACGGCCAGGTCGCTTAGCGCGGAGCGCAGGCGCGCCGCGGCCGGCGGACGCGGCGCCCGGCAGAGCGCGGGGGGGCAGAGCGAGGTCTGGGTCTCCGTCACGTCCATGCGGTGCGTATCGGCCAGCAGGGTGAAGAGGTTCCTCGGATAGTCGCGGTGCCAGGGCGACTTCGGGGGCCGCGGCAGCTCGCCGGTGAGGAGGGCGGGGACGGCCTTGAAGGTGTCGTCGGAGACCGCGCGCGCCTCCCGGTACCAGGCGGCCTGGCGCGCCAAGCGCGCAAACGACGGGTACCAAGCCGCGTCGATGGCGCCGGAGGCGTCGAGCAGGGTCGCCAGCGGCAACTCGTCGAGGATAAGGACGACGACGGGCGGGGCGTCTCCGGCGGCCGCGAGCGCGGGGGAGCTCGGCGCGGGCCAGGGTGCACGGATAAGGAAGACGATGGGACAGGCCAGCGAGAGCAGGGCCAGGATGCGGAGGTATTCGCCGAGCACGGTCCCCGGGCCGCGGCGCATGAATATCGCGCCCAGCGCTCCGAAGGCCAGCGCTGGGAGGAGGAACAGGAGCACGCCTAGGGCGGCGATGTCGGGGCGACCTAGGGACCTTGCGGCGAAAAATTCGGGAGAAGCGAGCAGGAACGAGTAGAGCGGCTGGGAGACTGCGAGGACGCCAATGCCTGCGGCGGCGGCGAAAGCCCTCGTACGGCTTTCGACCATCAGCGCGCCGCGGTCTTCGCCTTCGAGGCGCCGTGCTCGAGCATCGCCTTCTCCGCGGCGGCCACGTCGTCCTCGGTCAGCTCGAAGACCTGCCGGCCGCCGGCGATGGCCTTGAGGCGGACGTGCAGCTCGGGGTCGATGAACGGCGTGACCTTGCCCGAGCGGTACTCGTTCTCCTTCTCCTGGTAGAGGCCGAGGAAGGTGGTGTCGCGGAACCAGGCCTCGCGGTTGTGCTCGGCGAGCATCTTGACCGCCTCGGGCGTGGGGTTGCGCTGGACGAACTCGAAGAAGACGGCGCTGGGTCGCCCGGCGGGGTGATAGAGCTCCCCCGAGAACACCTGGATGAGGTCCTCGTGGTCATCGACGAGGATCGGGGTGATGAAGTTGACGCCGCGCTCGAGGCAGTGGCGGTGGAAGGCCACGAGGTCGGGGGTGCGCAGGGCGATGTGCTGCCAATGCGCGGCGGCCGCGTGGTCGGCCAGCATCTCGCGCACGTGCGAGCGCTCGCCGGCCGGCTCGGAGGGCTGGACCGCGGCGATGATGGTGTTGTCGAGCTCGGCCGAGGCCTGCGCGCCGCCGCGGCCGATGCGGCTGGCGAAGGTCATCGAGATCTCGCGCTTGCCGTCGGGAGCCTTGCGGCGGCGCTCGTAAAGGATCTCCTCGCGCGAGACGCCGAACACGGCCCGGAACACCAGGTACATGACGTCGTAGAGCTCGCAGTCGAGCAGGAGCGTCATGTGGTCCACCGTCAGGTTCTGAAATGGCTTCATGCCCCGCCTCCCGGCCGTGGGATCTCGAAATCGTCCTTCGTGGTCGTGTACCAGGCGCCGCCGAGGCGCCCGACGGGCTTGAGGTCCTTGTGGGTGAAGGCGCCGTCCTTCCAAAGCGCGTCGTCGATGTGGATGTGGGTCACCGTGCCGATGACCAGGGTCCCGCCCAGCGCGCCCTCGGAGATGGTGACGATCGAGTGCAGCTCGCACTCCAGCGCGGCGGGGGACTCCTTGACCCGCGGCGGCTTCACTTTGAGGCTGGGCAGCGGCGTCAGCCCGGCCAGCGCGAACTCGTCGACCCCGCGCTCGACGTCGGCCGAGGTGGCCACCATCTGCCTGGCGTTGGACTCGACGGCCAGGTTCACGACGAACTGCTTGGTCTCCTCGACGTTGAGCAGGGTGTCCTTCTTCTTGCCGTGGCGCGTGCGCACCGGGCAGAAGCAGACGGTCAGCGGCTTGGCGGTGATCCCGGTGAAGAAGCTGAACGGGGCCAGGTTGCGCCGGCCCTCGGGGTCGGCCGTGGAGACCCAGGCGATGGGGCGCGGCTGGATCAGGGAGATCATCAGGCCGTAGCGGCGGCGGTCGTCGAGCGAGAGCGGGTCGAGCTCCATCAGCGTCCGTGCCAGCTCATGGGGTAGCCCTTGTCGCGCGCGCGCCAGGCGGCCGCGGTGGGCTCGAGCGGCTCGAAGAAGGTGTCGACCATGACCGCCAGGCGCTCGGACATCTTCCCGCGGTCGGCCAGTGAGCGCAGGGCGGCTTCGCCTTGCGGGCTGTGGGGGATGGCCCCGGGGTGGTAGGTCAGCGCCCCGTCGGCGATGACCCCTTTGCGCGCGCCGTAGTTGGTGTTCGAGAAGAACATCAGCTCGTCGGAGTCGACGTTCGAGTGGGCGTACGGGGCCGGGACGTCGCGCGGATGCCAGCCCTCGGGCTGGGGGACAAACGAGCAGACCGCGAAGCCGTGGTGGGGGGCGGCGCCCGACTCGAAGGTCTGGTGCATCGGCGGGGCCGCGTGCGTGGCCTTGGCGATGCCATGATGGTCGAGGATGTGGAAGGCGAAGGGATAGAGCGAGCCTTCCCAGCCGGCCAGGTCGAAGGGGTGGCGGGACAGGGTCAGCTCGCTGAGTCGGCCCCCGCCGTGCTTGACGAGGAGCGGGAAGCGGCCGGCGCGGTCGACCGGCTCGCGGAAGACCGGGCCCTCGGCTTCGGTCTCGACGACCGGCGAGGACAGCACGGCCTGCCCGGCCGTGTTCATGTAGCGGCCCGGGAAGCCGACCGGCCAGCGTGACTCGATGAGGATGAAGAAGGCCTTGGCCGAAGTCAGCTCGACGCGATAGGTCGTGCCCTTGGGGACGACGAGGTAATGCCCCTTCTTGAAGGCCAGCTCGCCATACTCCGAGGCTAAGGTCCCCGCGCCCTCCTGGACGAACCACAACTCGTGTTTCTCGCCGTTGCGGAAGAAAGTCCCGGCGGGTGTGGAGCGAACGGGCTTGGAGACGGAGAGGACCGTGCTCGGGCCGAAGAACAGCGGCACGCGGGCGCGCAGGGCGTCGCCGCCGTAGGGCAGCTTGCCGGTGGGGATGTGGAAGGGCTGAAGCGGCGCCGCGGGTGCGGTCTTGGGGGTCAGGCTCCAGGAGGCCAGCCGGGCCGGGCGCGCCACCTCGGTAGGATAGCCGCGGACGTGCAGCTTGCGCGACCAGGGCCCGGAGAAGCCGTAGGTGCCGTGGATCTCCTCGAGGGCCAGGACGCCGCCGGCGCCGCGCTGCTCGGTGTGTGGGGTCCGGGGAAGGCGTCCGCGCTTGAGGATCATCGCTTGTAGTTGAGCTCCTTCCGGGCTTTCGGCTCGCCGCAGGCGTTCTTGAGAACGCCGAGCTTGGGGACATCGAGCTCGACGACGTCGCCGGGCTTGATCCAACGGTCTAGGTCGAGGCCGCAGCCCTTGTGAAAGGTCCCCGAGCCCAGGACGTCTCCCGGGTAGACCGTCTCGCCCTGCGAGACGTGGGAGAGCATCAGCGGAAAGCCCCAGTGCTGGGCGCCGAAGCGGCCGCGCGACCAGACCTCGCCATTGACGCGGACGGTCATCTCGAAGTCCGCGGCGGGGTCGACCTCGTCGGCGGTGACCAGCCATGGCCCGAAGGCGTTGGCGAAGTCCTTGCCCTTGGCCGGGCCCATGCGCAGGACCATCTCCTTCTTCTGGATGTCGCGCGCGGAGAAGTCGTTGAACAACATATACCCGAAGATGTGCCGGCCGGCCTCCTCGGGGGAGAGGTCGCGCCCGCGCAGGCCCACGACGGCCGCGATCTCGCACTCGAAGTCGAGCTTGCGCGTGTAGCTGGGCCAGGGGATCTCGTCGTCGGGGCCGTAGACCTCGCGGTGGTTGCCCTTGTAGTAGGCCGGCACCTCGAACCACTCCGCCGGCAGCTCCTCGGAGCGGCGCTTGGCCCCGGCGCGGGCATGGTCCTCGAAGGCGAAGAAGTCGCGCAGGGCGGCGGGGTCGGGAAGCGGGGCGCGGAGCCGGACGGCGGTGAGGGGGACGCGGTGCGCGGCGGCGGGGCGCTCGAGACAGCGGCGGACTTCGTCCCAGGCCGCGGGGCCGGCCTCGAGGAGCGCGCGCATGGACGCGGGGAGATTCCCCCCGGACGCCGCGGCCAGGTCGAGCAAGTCGCCGTCGACCAGGGCGCCGAGGCGCTGGTCGCCGCCGTCGGCAGGGCGGTAGGTGGCGAGCTTCATCGCCCCGATGGTACGAATTTTTAGCCGGTGTCAGCGCCGCAGGTCGCTGACTTTCGATCCTTGGAACAACAGGACCTTGCGGACGTATTGGCGGGTCGTCTCGGGGTACGACCCCCGAGTCAGCATCCGCGGCCCGGCATGATAGGCGGCCAGGACGCGCTGGACCGCCCAAAGGGGGGCTTCGTTCATGCGTACGCTGAGCCGGTGGCGTTTGCCGACCAGGGAATAGAGCCATTCGATATAGGCCGCGCCGGCCCGGATGTTCTGGATGGGGTCCAAAATCAGGTTCTTCTGGATCCCCATCGACTCGGCGGTGGGCGGCATGAGCTGCATGAGCCCCAGGGCGCCTTTCGGCGAGCGCGCGCGGGGGTTGAACTCCGACTCCGCCCCTATGATCGACTTGAGCAGGCGGGGGTCGAGGCCGCGCCGACGCGCCTCGGCGACGAGGAAGGCGTCGTAGCGGTCGATCTTCCCGCGCTGCTTGGACAGCCGGCGGAAAAGGCGCTGGTAGGACTTGTCGGGCCGGGGCGCGGGGACGACCAGAGCGGCGCGGGCGGCGGCCGGCGGGCGTGCCGGCGAAGGCGGCGGCGTCCGAGGAATGCCGACGTGGGCTTGGGCCGCGCTGGCTAGGACCGGTTCCCGAGGGGGCTCGGAGCGCGCCGCCGCGCCCGCCGCCGGCAGGCAGGCCGCAAAGACCCAGAACGCCGCGTTGGGAAGTCTCATCTAGGCAAAGTATAGCCGGAAGCCGTCGGAGCGCATGGGTCGAAGGACCCCCGAGATTTGGGGCCCCGGGTCAGTCTCACGAGCGCCCCGGCCAGGGACGGCAGGCGCCCCAGGACGGCGGCGGCGGCCTCGGCTCCGGCCGGGCGCAGAAGCAGCCCCTGCAGGCCGCGCCCCAGGCGCAGGCGGATGGAAAAGCGCCGGCGCCAGGCCTTGACCCAACGTTTCCCGAGGCCCGGGCCGCCGGCGGCGATGAGTTCGGCGAGCAGCAGGGCCGACTCCAGGGCCATGGCCTGGCCGTCGCCGCAGAGAGGGGCGATCATCCCCGCCGCGTCGCCGACCCGGAGGATCCGCCCGCCGCCCGGGTCGGCGGCGTCGAGCCGGACCCGGGCCGTGGCCAGCATGTCGCCGGCGGGCTCGAGCATGGCCAGGCGCTCCCGCAGGCTCGGGCTAAGGCGCGCCATGGCCGCGGCGGCCGATTCCCAGCGCGGGGAGTCCAGGGCCGCCAGCCAGCGCTGCTCGGCCAGCAGGCAGACGTTGACCGCGCCGTCCTCGACCGCGCTGACGCCGCAGTAGCCGCCTGGGAACAGGTGGACCTCGACGAGCCCGGCCAGCGCCGCCGCGGCGGAGCCGGAAACCGGGCGGTGCCGGCGCTTGAGGCCGGCAAACAGCGCGGCCCCGTCGGGAGGCGGCGGCGCGCTCTGGCGGCCGCCCGCCACGACGGCCAGGTCCGCGAAGATGAGGCGGCTTTCGCGGCCCCCGCGCAAGACGACCGCGGCCTCTACGCCGCCCGGGACCTCGCGCAGCTTGGCCGCCTCGTGCCCCTCGAATACCTCGGCCCCGGACGCCCGCGCATGCTCCAGGAGCGCCTGGTCCAAGACCCGCCGGCCGATGCCCAGGGCGGTCCCGCCCAGCGGGAACCGGGCGCTCCTGCCGGAGGGCGCGACGAAGCGCGCGCGGCGGATCTCGGCCGGGGCCAGGGCCAGCACGGCGTCGAGGCAGCCGAGCTCACGCAGGTGGCCTTGAGCCTCCATCGAGAGGAACTCGCCGCAGAGCTTCTCGCGCGGGAAGCGGTCGCGCTCGACGAGCACCGGGCGCTCGCCGGCCCGGGCCAGCAGGGCGGCCAGGGCGCTGCCCGCCGGCCCGCCGCCGACGATGAGCGTGCCGCAGCGCTCGGGAAGCGTCACCGGCGCACCACCATGAGCCAGCGGAACGCCCAGCGCCAGCTTAGCTCCGGGGCCGGCAGGCCGGAGTCGCGGCAGAGGGCCTCGAGCTCCGGGCGCCGGAAGCCGCGCAGGACCGACAGCGGGGCGTCGTGGCGGATGAAGCGGTCGTCGGAGAGGGCCCGGGTCAGCGCCCGGATGCCGGACCAGGCCAGAGGATGGCGGTGCAGGTCGTTGACGACCACGCCGAGCCGTGCCCGCGCATGCATGGCCGACAACGCCCGGCTGGCTGACGCGCCAGGACAGTGGTGCAGCATGAGGCCGGCGTGCACGACGTCGTAGTCCTCCCCGGGGGGAAGTTCGAAGAGGTTTCGGCGCGAGAACGACAGGCCGGGCCGCGTCCGTTCGCCGGACAGGCGGACCGCGGCGTCGGAGGGGTCGATGCCATGGACCTCGGCCGCGAGCCCGCGCGACTCGGCCCAGACCAGGATCTCCGCGGCGGCCTCGCCGTCGCCGCAGCCTACGTCGAGCACGCGCAGGCGCCGGAGCCCCGGGGGCAGGAGGGCCTCCATCCCTTCCAGCGTGACGGCATGGCCGCCCAGGCGGCGATTGATGAGGCCCAACTCGCGCAGGGTGCCGCGCAGTTCGTCGACGGCGGGCTCCTGGGTATCCATGAGCTCGAGCGCGCCGCTGCGCGCCCCGAAGGAGGGGAGGCTCATGCGGGGGGGACGAAGACCGCCCCTTCCATCGTCAGGCCGGGGCCGAAGCCCATGGCGGCCAGCGCTCCCGCGCCGCGAGAGAGCTCCCGGGCCAGGACGAAGAAGATGGTGGCGCTCGACATGTTGCCGCAGTCGGCCAACACCGCGCGCGCCGAGGCGGTCTCGGCGTCGCCCCAGCCCAAGCCGTCGGACAGCGCCTCGAGGATACGCCGGCCGCCGGGATGGGGGGCCCAGCGGGTCACCTCTTCCCGAGCCAGCCCCGCCTTCTCCAAAAGCTCGGCGACGAAGCCCGGCGCGCGCTCCCGGATCGTCTTCGGCACGCCGCGGTCGAGGCCCATCTCGAAGCCGGTGTCGCCGACCCGCCATGACATCTGGGCGCGCCCCTCGGGGACCACTCGGCCGTGCCAGGCGGCCAGGTCGGCCAAGCCCCGGCCGCGCGCGCCGGGAGCCGCGAGCACGGCGGCGGCGCCGCCGTCGGCGAATAGGCTGTTGGCCACCATGAAGTCGGGTAGGAGGCGCTTTTGGAAGTGCAGGGTGCAGAGCTCGACGTTGACGAGCAGGACGACGGCCGCCGGGTCCCCGCGCAGGAGGCCGCCGGCCAGCCTGAGCGCGGTAAAGCCCGCGTAGCAGCCCATAAAGCCCACGTTGGTGCGCTCGACGTCCTCGCGCAGGCCGAGGCGCTCGATGAGCAGGACGTCGGGGCCGGGGGAGAAGAAACCGGTACAGGTCGTCAGGACCAGGTGGGTGACGTCGCTGGCCCGGAAGCCGGCTTGGGCCAGGGCCTCGCGGGCGGAGGTCTCGGCCAGGCCGACGCTGAAGCGCTCGAAGGCTTCCATGCGCAGCGCGGTCGAGGGGAACGGCTCCAGGGCGGGGTTTTGGGGGAAGAAGGCGAAGCCGGCGGGGTCCGTGCCGGCGTAGTCGCTGAGCACGCTGCGCCGGCGCTCGATGCCGGAGGCCGCGTAGAGCCGCTCGAGGAGCGGGACGGCCCGCGCGCCGTCGTCGCCCCAGGAGGCGCGCGCCGAGGCGGCCATGAAGCCGAGGATGCGGGACTGCTCGAGGCTCTGCGGCGGCAGGCTGGTCCCCAGGCCGTAGAGCCGGGCGGCCGGGCGCGACGATGGCATCTCGGCTAGGTAGCATTACCCGCCTGGCGCGTCAACGCCGGAGGTATAACGAATATAATGAGGAAAGATGACGGGACAACGGAGGCGGCCTAGGTCCTAGGGCCTAGGTCGCTCTTTGCCTTACGACCCCTGATGCTCCGATGCTTTCCGTATAAAATCGAAGGAGTGAAGGGACCTCTCCTAGGCGCGCTGTTGATCGGCCTGACCGTGCCGCCGCTGTCGGCGGCCCGGCTCTCGCGCGCGGCGCGGTCCGCGCCGGCGGACCCGGCCTCCTTCTCCCCGCCGGCCGATAAGGCCGGACTCGAGCGGGCCTTCTGGCAGGCCGTCTACCGCCTCGAACGGCGGCAGGCCGCCAACTCCGACACCGAGCCTTTGGCCGACGGCCTCGAGGCCGACCTTTCTAGGCTGCGCGGCGCGGAGGCCGCCGCCGTCAT
This sequence comes from Elusimicrobiota bacterium, assembly GCA_016196755.1. Classification (GTDB taxonomy): domain Bacteria; phylum Elusimicrobiota; class Elusimicrobia; order UBA1565; family UBA1565; genus SCTT01. The sequence goes on along the minus strand of JACPXC010000062.1, from coordinate 6,394 downwards.
GCGGCTCTTCCTCGCCGCGGCCAACCATTACGACGGCAAGGAGGACGCCGAGCTGGCCTCGGAGCTGCGGCGCCGGCACGACGAGCGCTTCACCGACCGCCTGCGCGACTTCGCCATCCTAGCGCGCCGGAGCAGGGAGGCCGGCGGCGGCCTCGCCGCGGGCCGGCTTTTCGCGCGGATGCGCGCCCTGGCCGCGCCGGGCGCGGCCGCCCTCGAGCTCTCGCGGCGCTTGGCCGACGCCGACCCGGACAACGCCGCCGTCCTGACGACCCTGGCCTGCGACCTAGTCGACACCAACGACGCCCGCGCCTCGGTCCAGACCGCCGAGCGCGCCATCCGCCTCTCCACCGACGCCTCGCGGGCCTACACCGCGCTGGCCAGCGCCAAGTACGCGCTCAAGGATTTCGGCGGCGCTACGGCCGCCGCGAAGAAGGCCCTGTCCCTCGACCCGGGCGACAAGATCGCCTACGGCGTCTTGTCCGTGGCCCAACAGCACGTCGCCACGGCCGTGCAGGCGGTCGAGAGCGCCTCCCTGGACCTGATGGACGACGCCTCCCTTCCCAAGGACGCGCTGGGGGCCGCTCCTCCGGCGCCGGGGACCAGGGAGCTCTCGCGCGGCTTCGCCGATAAGGCGCGCGGCGCCCTGCTCGCCGGCGACGACGTGGGCGCCGAGGACCTGGCGAACCGGGCCCTCGAGACCGACCCCACCAACATCAACGCCCTGTTCCGCCGCGCCCGCGCGCGCATGCGCCAGGAGCGTCTCGACGCGGCGCTGGCCGACACGAGCCGGGCCTTGGAGCTCTCGGGCAAGAGCCCGAACCCCTCGCTGTTGTCCCTGCACTCTCAGGTGCTCAACCGCTTGGGGCGCTGGGCCGAGGCGGTCGAGGCGGCCGACCGCGTCCTGGCCCTCAATCCCGCCTCCGACAAGGGCATGTCTCAGGCCTTCTTCCAGAAGGCCTGGGGGCTGGCCGGGACGGGCGACCGCAAGATGTCGCTGCGCCTGCTGGCCCAGGCCGCGCGCCTCAACGACCGCTACGTTCCCTACTACCAGGAGGCTTCGGCCTCCCCGGAGGACCAGGACATCACCTTGGTCTTCGCCTCGGATTGGCTCGGCCAGAACCGATCCTCGCGGCGCTCCGACCCCGAGGCGGCGTCGGCCGGCGGCCTGTTCGGCGGCGACCGGATGGTCCTCCTCGTCGCCTTCAGCGCGGCGGGGGGCCTGCTCATCGCCTTCGGGCTCCTGCGCGCCGCGGGAGCCCTCGGCGGGGGGGCGCCCGCTCCCGTGCCGGTAGCCCCCGCCCCGCGTTCCAACGGCCTGCTGGCCGGGACCTATCGCCTTGGGCGGCGCATCGGCGCGGGGGGGATGGGCCTGGTCTTCGAGGCGGTCGACGTCAACCTCGAGCGCCGCGTGGCGATCAAGAAGATGCGCGAGGAGATCTGCTGCGACGCCCGCGAGCGCGAGCGCTTCCTGCGCGAGGCGCGCACCGTGGCGGCCCTCAAGCACCCCAACATCGTGGAGATCCACGCCGTGGTGGGCGACGCCACCGACATCTACCTGGTCTTCGAGCACGTCGACGGACATACCATCACCGAGTACATCCAGGCCTACCGCCGTATACCGCTCGACCAGGCCGCGCGCATCGTCCAGGGCGCGGCGGCCGCGCTCGACTACGCGCACGCCCGCGGGGTGGTGCACCGCGACCTCAAGCCCTCCAACATCATGATCACGCGCGAGGGCGTCGTGAAGGTCATGGACTTCGGCGTAGCCCGCCAGGCCAAGGACACCCTGAGCGCCATCGCCTCCACCGAGACCGTCTCCGGCACCCCGCAGTTCATGCCGCCCGAGCAGGAGGCGGGCACGGTGCGCCCCGAGTCCGACGTCTACGCGCTGGGGGTCTGCCTCTACGAGATGATCACCGGCGTCCTGCCGTTCCAGGGCGTGGGCGTGAACATGTCGCTCAACAAGGCCAAGCGCTTCTATGCCCCGGCCTCGGGCCTGGTCGCCGGACTGCCGCCGGGCACCGACCGGGTCATCGACTGGGCTCTGGAGCCCGACCCCCACCAGCGCTGCAAGACCCCCGTCCAGTTCGCCCAGGCCCTGCAGGAGCTGCTGCAGCCCCGCATCGGCCTGCGCCCGCCCGACCAGCTGTCCTGACTTGCGCCGTCGGAGCTACCCCGCCATCCTCCTAGGGCCATGGACGTCCTGGTCTTCGATGACGACCCCTACTGCGCGGAGCTGGTCTCGGAGCTGCTGACCGAGGACGGCTTCGCCTTCGACAAGTTCCTCGACGGCGCCCGCGCCCTCGAGTTCATCCGCAATCTCAAGCCCCGCCTGGTGGTCCTCGACGTCATGATGCCCGGGATGGACGGCCTGAGCATCTGCAAGGCCCTCAAGTCGGACCCGCGCACCAAAGCGATCAAGGTGGTCGTCGTGTCGGGGAAGGCCTACGAGGCGGACCAGGCCGAGGCGCGGCGCTGCGGGGCGGACCACTTCGTGGCGAAACCCTACGACACGCTGCGGCTGCGGGAGGTGTTCACGACGCTCTTGGGCTCCCCGCAGCCCGCGCCGGCCGACGGCCCGAGCGCCGGGCCCGTGTCGGCGCGCGTCCGGATCTGGGGCAGCCGGGCGGGCGACGGCGCCGCCCCGGCCCTGCCGACCGCCTGCGTGAGCCTGGAGTTCGGCCAGCGTCTGGTCATCCTCGACGCCGGCACCGGCCTGCGCGGGTTGTGCGCCGCACCGCCCCCCGCCCACAAGGACGTCTGGCTCTTCCTGACCCATTACCACGAGGACCACGTCAACGGGCTGCCGGCGCTGGCCGCCGCCTTCGACCCTTCCTATTCCGTCAGCGTCACCGGCCCCAACGACACCCGCCTCCCGCTCGGCCAGCTCCTGACCACGCGCGTCATGTCGGTCTCGCCGCGCGCGCGGTTCAAGGCGTTCCAGCTCGCCGAGACCTCGTTTCCGATCTTGGAGGACGTCCGGGTCTCGACCATGTACACGATGCACCCCGGCGCCACGCTGGCCTACCGCTTCGACTATCGGGGCCGGAGCGTGGTGTACTGCCCCGACAACGAGCTGGAGGACCCTGGGCAGACCCAGACCGACTTCGGCGAGAAGCTTGCCCGGTTCCTGCGCGGGGCGGACCTCCTCATCCATGACGCGCGCTTCAGCGATGAGGACTATCCGGGGGCCAAAGGCCGCGGCCACGGCTGCCCTTCCCGCGTCATCGAGCTCGCCATCCGAGAGGGAGTGCGGCGCCTGGCTCTGTTCCATGCCGACGAGCGCTACGGCGCCGTCCAGCTAGAGGCCGCTCTGGCGCGCGCCCGCCAGGAGCTCCAGGTCGCCTTCAAGCCGCTGGTCCTCGATCTCGCCCTGCCGGGCGCGGTCTACGAACTCTGAGCTAGCGGCAGGCGGCGCCGTATCGGAAGACCGCCTTGGAGGCGTCGTTGAGGGGCCGGAACTCCCGGGTCTCATGGTCGTAGCGGACCTCGATGGCCTGTCCCGAGGGCCCGTCGTACCAGCTGAGGTCGTAGGAGTCGGCGCCGCTGCGCGCCGCGCTGGGCGGACGGACGCCGGAGGCTTCGCCCAAGCGCCCGCCGCAGCCCGGAAGGGTGACCGCCTTCGCGAGTTCGACGGGCGCCAGCTGGGGGGGCGGCTCCGGCGCGAGGAGGCTGCGGCGGGCGGTCCCCGGCGTCCGCACGGCTAGGACGCCGAGGAAGACGGCGAGTCCCGCCAGCCCCCACCAGGTTCCCGCGGGCAAGCGGTCGACGGCCGCCTCGATCGCCTGGGCGGCTTGCGGCGGCAGGGTGGCCTTGACGTCCTCGCTGAAGCGCTCCAGGGCTTCGGCGAACTTCTCCGCCACGCGCGGCTCGAGGAGCAGCGGGAGGAGGTCCGGGAAGCTCCTGGCCGTCTTCCAGTTCTTGCGGTTCTTGGGGTCGCCGGCCTCGGGACAGACCAGCGAGCGGCGGTCGATGCCGGGAAGCAGGACGAGCTCCGCGGCTTCCAGCGGCCCGCGGATCGAATTCTGGAGCCTGACGAAGTAACGCATGGTTCCCTAGCGTTCGAAGCTGATCCTCATCTTGCAGTCGGGCATGCTGCCCCCCAGCGATACGCTCACCGAGTGCCCTTGGTACGAGGAGGGCAGGCAGGCCGCTTGGGCGCCGCTGGGGGAGCAGGTACCGGTCGGATAGCCGGTGTCGTAGAGGCAGGCGGAGGCTTGGGCGCGGACGGCCTCCATGAGGCTGACGGCCTGGGTCCGGCCCTGGGACTTGGCAAGGACCAGCCGCGAGCCGAACGACCATCTCAGGACCATGAAGGCTACCATCGACAGGAGCATCGCCGCCACGAGCACGTAGACCAGGACCGCCCCGCGCTCGCCGCGCCCTTTCCGCCTCACTCCAGGGCCTCCTGGGTGGCGATCTGGGTCACGCCCCGGCTCTCGACGGCGGCCCGCACGACGTTCTTCGGATAGCTCAGGCTGTACTGGTACTCGAGCAGGTTCTTGGCGCCCGAGACCCGCGAGAAGAGCACGTTGACGGCCAGGGCGTCGCCCGGCGTGCCGCCGGGCTGGCCGGCTATGAGCTCGAAGGCGCCGCTGGGGGGCGCTTGGCCGCAGGTGATGGCGGGGACCGGGAGCTCGCCCGCGTATCTATAGAGGGACTTCGGGGCCGCGTCGGTCAGGCAGAAATGGAAGTAGGTGAGCGGCGCCGCCGCGTCGAGCGGCGAGCCGTCCAGCGGGTCGACGTTCTCGTGGCCGGTCAAAAGCGTGGAAACGGCCCCGGTGGACGGCACGACCAGGGTGCTGGCCCCGTAGACCGAGCGCCGGACCGACTCCAAGGCATAGACGGCGTGCCCGTTGAGGCGCACGCGCGCGAGCACGTTCGATTGCCCGCGCGTGGCGAACTGCTGGACCCCCATCATGGCGGTCAGCACCATCGTCGAGAGGAACACAGCCAGGATGAGCTCGACAAGGGTGAACCCCCCCTGAGCGGCGGCGTCAATCCGGGCTTTGCCAGTCGACATCGATGGCGACCTCGCGGAGCGTCTCTCCTCCCGACGATACGAGGTCCACGCGATAGCGCAGCGTCATCAGGTAGCCGGTGCGATACTCCTCCGGGAGCCGGCCGCTTACGTCGTGGGTGCAGGCCTCCGTCAGCGCCCAGCAGGCCGAGCCTCCGGCGCAGCCGGTGCAGGCGTCGCCGGGCAGGTGCCAGGGGGGGCTTCCCGGGGCCCCTTCGGCCGTCGTCGGGTCGGCGGTGACGTAGTTCTTGAGCTCCTCCTGGAGTTGGCGGGCGGAAAGGCTGGCCTGCTGGCGGGCGTCGCCCTGCTTGGTGCCGGCGATGGCGGCGTAGAGGCCCGAGCTGAAGCCCGCCACGACGACGGAGAGGATCAGGATGGCGATCACGACCTCGACTAGCGTCGTGCCGCGGGCGCTCCCGGTCATCCCTGGATGGTAGCGGGGGACCCTTCCGGTGTCAACGTCCGGAGACCTCGCAGGTCACGGTGAGCGTTCCCGCGGCTTTGGAGGTCCCGGCCGGGAAGACCCTGAACACCGTCCGGCCGGCCGGCCCTTGGCCCGACCCGGCCTCACGGCCGCACCCCGCGGAGCGCTTCTCGACCGGGCTCCCGGAGGATTCCACGCGCGCCTTGGCGCAGCGAAAGTCCCGGAGGGCCTGCTCATGGAGGGCGCCGTCGCGCCGGACCCGACGGGTGCGCTGCGGCGACAGGACGCAGTCGGTAGCGCCGAAGCTGACGCGCAGGGCCAGGCCGGCGTCGACGGCGCGCGGGTCGGCCCCGGCCGTCTGCGACGAGGCCGACCAGAGGTACTCCACCGCCGGAGCCTGGTCGATGCGCCGTTGCTGGGCCTCGTGCTCCTGCTCCCCGAGGACGTCCAGCTCAAGGGCCGCCTCTCCCCCGTTCAAGCAGAGCCGGATGGCCTTGCCGATGCGGCGGTCCCCCATGTCTCCCGCGGGCTCCTCGCGCAGGCGCGCCGCCGCTCGGGCCAGGTCCTCCGCGGAGGCGCCCATCAGGAGGGAGCGTCGGAAGGCGCAGCCGCAGAGCGCGCCGGGGTCGGCACCGAGCTCCTGCGCCATCTCTTCCAGCGCGGGGCGGCAGGCGGCGGCGAAGTCCGCGCCGGGAGGCGCGGCCGGGGCGGCCCCGACAAGGAGCAGGCTTAGGAGGGCCGGCAGGGGCTTAGCTGGACTCATCGTCATCGAGCGGCCCGCTGCAGTCGGGGTCGGGGGGGTCTCCGCGGGCGTAACTGCTCAGGTCGCCAGGTCCCCGGCATCCTGAACCGGACGCCCTGCGCCGTTGACGGAGCCGTTTACGCGCCTCGTGCGCGTGGCTTCGAGGATTGCCGACGGAGGCAATCCTCGAAGCTCCTCCGCTTGAACG
>JACPXC010000061.1 GCA_016196755.1 Elusimicrobiota bacterium | reverse complement strand
GCGAGGACGAGGTCGAGCGCCGGGTGCGCGACCTCGAGTCCGCCCGCAAGCGGGCCGACGAGATCCTGCGCCAGAAGGAAGCGGCGTTGGACGCCGACTTCCGCCGCCGGCTCGAGGCCCTCGAGACGGCGGCCCGGACCCGCCTCGAGGCGATCGAGGCGGAGCGGCAGGTCCGCGAGACCGAGGACGCCGAGCGCCGCCGGGCCCTGGAGGCCCAGCGCGACGCCTGGCTCAAGGAGTTCCGCGAGCGCGAGGCCGGCCTCGAGAAGGGGGTCTCGGAACGCGAGGCCGAGATGCGCCGCGCCGCCGAGCGGCAGGCGCTCGAGGCGACGGCGCGCGTCGAGGCCGAGCGGGTCGCCCTGCGGGAAGAATGGGCGGCCGCCATGACCGACATCGAGCGCCAGCGCGAGGAGTCGCGCCGAAAGATCTCGGCGCAGGAGGCCGAAGCCCAAGCCGCCCGCGAGCGCCGCGAACGCGCCCTTCAGGGCGAGCTGGCTAAGCGCCAAGCCGAGTTCGAGGTCCAGCAGGACGCCGTCCGCCAGGGCCTGCAGTCCCAGCGCGAGGAGCTGGCCGCCGCCGCAGCGGCCGTCGAGGCGCGCCGGACCGACCTCGACCGCGCCTTCCGGGAGCGGGAGTCCGCCCTGCGCGGCGAGCACCTGCGCCGCGAGGAGGAGCTCCAGAAATCGTTCGCGGTCCGTGAGCAGTACCTCCTGCGCCAGGCCGCAGAGTCCCAGGACCGGGCCCGGCTCGAGCTCACTCAGACGTCGGAGGAGCTGCATCGGACCCTGCGCGATGAGCTCGCCCGGCGCGACGAGCGCCTCGCAGAGGAGCGGTCGTCCCTCGAGCGCGAGTTCTCGCGCCGCGAGGAGGACGTCCGCAAAGCGGCACGCCGCGAGGAGCGGGCCCGCCTGGAGCGGGAGCTCCTGCAGCGCGACGAAGAGCACCGGCGCGCCCTGGCCGAGCGCGAGGCCGCCGAGCGCCAGCGCCTGGCCGCGCTGGCCGAGGCCGGACGCCGCCGGGAGGCGGAGTTCGAGAACCGCGCCGCCGAGGCCCAGGCCGGCCTCGAGCGCGAGCTCGAGGAGCGGCTGGAAGGCGAGCGCCGCCGCTCCCGCGAGGAGCGCGCGGCCGCCGAAGAGGAGCTCGCCCTGCGCCGCGAGGAGCTCGAGCGCGAGGCTCGGCTCACCGCCCAGCGCGCGGCCCAGGAGGCCGCCGCGGTCCAGCGTCGGGCCGCTCTCGTCGAGCGCGCCACGTTCGAGCGCTCGGAGGCCGCGCGGCGGCTCGAGGCGGAACGGCTCGAGCTCAAGCGCCTGCAGGCCGAGGCCGAGGCGGAGATCGAGCGCGTCGCCGCCAAGGAGCGCGCGATCGAGAAGCGCCTCACCAAGCGTCTCGACCCCGGCTGGGAGGGGGGGCCCTTGCCGCTCGAGGCCTTCGAGACCGAGCTGAGGGACCTGGTCTTCGGCATCGCCCATCAGGTGCGCAATCCGCTGGGGATCATGAAGAGCCTGGCCGAGGACCGGCTGGCCAGCGTCCTGGTGCGCGGCAAGGAGCGCGCGGCGCTCGAGGCCATGCTGCGGGCGGTGGCGAGCCTGGCCGAGCGTCTCGAGATGCTCGTCGAGTTCACGCGGCCCCTGGCGCTCAAGCGCGGGCCGGTGCGTCCGGAGGAGGCCCTGTCCCGCGCCGCGGCGAAGGCCGCGGAGACGGCACGGCTGCGCGGCGTGACGCTCGAGGTGGAGGCTCCCGAGGGCCTGGCGGCGCTCGACGCCGACGGCGAGCGGCTCGCGGAGGCGCTCGACCGGCTGGTCGCCAACGCCGTCGAGGCCAGCGCCAAGGGCATGAGCGTGACGCTCCGGGCCGCCGCGGTGCCGGGACAGTCCGCCCTGCGCCTCGAGGTCGTCGACCGAGGCGCCGGCACGGCGCCGGAGCACCTCAAGGAGGTCGGACGGCCTTTCTTCACCACAAAGGCCGGCGGGATCGGGCTGGGCGTGGCGACGGCGCGGCGCATCGCGGCGGCGCACGGCGGCCGGCTGGAGTTCGCCAGCCGCCTGGGCGTAGGCAGCACGGCGAGCTTGACGCTGCCGTCGAAGGCGGGCTAAAAAGAGGCGATAATGGCACGCATCCTCGTGATCGACGACGAGCCGGACATGCGCATGGCGCTCGGCAACGTCCTCAACCGGGCGGGCCACCAGGTCTTCGAGTCCGGCGACGGGCCCGGGGCCCTGGACTTCCTGGCTCGCGAGGGCGCGGAGCTGGTGCTCCTCGACATGAGGCTGCCCGGGATGGACGGCCCGCAGATCCTGCGCTCCCTGCGCGAGCGCGACAAGAACACCCCGGTCGTCATGGTGACGGGCTACGGCAGCGTCGACTCGGCCGTCGAGGTCATGCGGCTGGGCGCCAGCCACTACCTCTCGAAGCCGTTCAGCAACCAGGAGCTCCTCGAGACCGTGGAGCGGGTCCTCAAGGGCGGAGCCGCCGTCCCGGCCCCCGTGCCGGTCCGGCGCCTGTCGGAGCCCGTCCCCGAGCGCCCGCCCGCTCTGGTCGAACCGATCGGCGCGGAGCCGTCCGGCCGCGGCCTCTGGACCGGCCTGGCACTGGCGGCCGCCGGCGCCCTGGCCTTCGGGCTCTGGGGCTCCGGGGGCGACGTCCAGGGACGCGACTACAAGCTCTCCCACGAGCATCCCACCGCGCTGCTCTGGACCGGAGAGCGCCTCTGGGTCGCCGATTGGGTCTCGCAGAGCATCTACGAGTACAGGGTCTCCGGCGAGAAGCTCGAGCCCCTGCGCTCGGTCCACCTGCCGGACTCCAACGTGACCGCGCTGGCCGTGGCCAAGGACCGGCTCTGGGTGGCCGACGCGGCGCGGCGCGTCATCGAGGAGCGCCGGCTCGACGCCGCGCTGTCGGTGACGCGGTCGCACCCCGCGCCCGGCACCCGGCCCTCGGGCCTGTTCTGGGACGGCCGCTATCTATGGTCCGCCGATTCCGCCGCGGGACGCATCTTCCGTCACGAAACCGAGGCCGGACTGGCCGTCCTCGAGAGCTTCAAGGCGCCGGGAAAGTCGCCGGCGGCCCTGCAGAAGGACGAGTCGTACCTGTGGTCCGCGGACTCCGAGAGCCGCCGGCTCTACCGGCACCGTCTCGACAAGACCCTCAGCGTCCTGTCGGCGTACGCCCTCCCCGAACTCGACCGCGGCCCTCAGCCGCTCTCGGCCCTGACCATCAAGGACGGCGAGGTCTGGTTCGCGCGCGATGGGCGTGCTTCGGTCTACGTCCGTCCCCTCGAGGCCTTCGCCGAAAAGACCCAAGGGGAGGCGCGGCCATGATCACGGCATTCCGGCTGTTGGCCGCCGCCGCCCTGCTCGGAACCTCCGCCCGCGCGGCCGAGCCGGTCCCCGCCCTGCGTTTGGCCGGCACGCTCGAGGACGTCGCGGGACGTCCGCTGTTCGGTTCCTACCTGCTCCACTTCCGGATCTTCGACGGCGCGACCGGCGAGCGGGCGGTCTGGAGCGAGTCGCGCTACGTGAAAGCGGAGGGAGGCCGCTTCACGGCCGTCCTGGGGCGCCGACGGCGGCTTCCCGCGTCCGTGCTGGCCGGCGGCTACCGGCTGAGCGTGGAGGCCCCCGACGGGACCGGTTGGAAGGCGGCAGCCGAGGCCTCGGTCGAAATGGAGCGGGCCGCCCCGGTCGCCGAGACCGCCGCGCCGGCCCGGGCCGCGGCGGCGACGCCCGCCGAGCCCAGAGGCGCGCGCCGCGAGACCGAGCAATCCCGGCGGAGGCTGGACGCGCTGGAGAAAGCGATGGCCTTCACCAAGCCGGCGCCCGAGCCGGCCGGGCCCCGCCTCTATGTGGTCCAGCCGGGGGATAACCTGCGCACGGTCGCCCTGAAGACGCTCGGGGACGGCCGCCACTGGATCCTGATCTATCAAGCCAACAGGGACCGCATCCAGCGCGCCGGGGAGCTCGAGGCCGGTCAGAAGCTCCTGATCCCCGCCCTGCCGCCTTGAGACGATGTATGCGAAATATGACGGTTTGCATGTTACAATTCCCGCTTCGATGAGGAGGTCTCGACGAGTGATCGCGCTGCGCGGGGCAACCGCCGCCTTCTTGGCTTTCGCCGCGCTGCTTCCGGCGGCGGCCCAAGCCCCGGGCGGCCTCGCCATCGTCAGCTTCGGGGACTATCTTTGGCTCAGGGTGGACGGGCGGGCCGTGGCCATCGAGCCGGGCTCCCCGGGCTACGAGATCCCGCTCGGAGCGCGGACCTTCGTCGCCCAAGGCGCGGCTACCCTGCTCTTCCGCGATGCCCTGATCAGGGTCGACGCCGGAGACGACTTCACGGTGTCCTGGGTCGACGGCCAGGCCCGCCTGCTGGTGAACTCCGGCGCCGTCAGCGTGTCGGAGCCGGGCCGCGCGCCGGTCAACGTCGAGGCGGGACGCTTCATCTCCCTGACCGGCCCGAACGTCTCCGCCGCGGCGCCGGCTTCCCCGCTCCCGGCGGCGCCTACGCCCCCGCCGGCCGCCGCGGTGACGACGCCGTTCCCGGCCGAGCTGCCCATCCGGCCGGCGGGAGGCGCCCGCCCGGCCCCCGAGGGCTGGGATCCGCTCTCCGCGCTGGTCTCCGGCCTTTCCAAGCTCTCCAGCCTGCGCACTCCCCAGGTGCGGCTGGTCCTCGAGCTGCACCCGTTCTACCGCCTGCGCCAGACCTACGACACCAACATCTACCTGGTCCCGGCCGACAAGGCCAACGGGACTCGCGCCGGCGGCGGCGTGCTGTCCTCGTGGGTCACGGTCAACCAGCTCGGCACGACCTGGAAGCTCCCGCTCAACAGGCGCCACGCCCTCAGCGGCCTCTACTCCGCCCGCGTCACCAACTACTCGACGCAAGGCAAGACCAACGACGCCGTCGACCAGCAGATCTCGGGCCAATACGCCTACAGCGGGCAGAAGGGCGTGTCGGCGACCCTCGCCGAGGACTACAGCAACACCGAGGACCCGGCGTTCTCCGAGCAGGTGGCCCGCCAGCGCCGCACGATGGTCGGGACCAGCTTCTCGCTCGACGTCGACCGCGGCCGCGCCTTCGTCTACGGGTTCAACGCCTCCCACCAACTGCACAAGTATCTCGACCCGACGCTGGCCAACGTCCTCAACCGCACCGAGACTACCATCGGCGGCACGGCAGGCGTCAAGCTGGCGCCCAAGACCCGCCTCTTCCTGGCCTACTCCCGCGGGCTCATCCATTACTCCGCCGGCCGCAAGGACCACTCGCGCTCCCACCGCCTCGGCGGCGGCCTCTCCGGCGTGTTCACGGCCAGGCTCAGCGGCCAGGTCCAGGCCGACGTCTATAAGCGGCGCTACGAGAACCGGCCGCCGGGCCAGCCGCGCGACATCTCCAGCCTCGTGACCTCCGTGGCGCTCAAGTATAAGGCGGGGCGCAGGACCGACAGCCAACTGCGCGTCTTCCGTTCCGTCAACGAGGCCACCTTCCGGAACAGCCGCTACTACGTCAGCAGCGGGGCTTCGGCCGATGTCGCCCATACCTGGCGTAAGATCACCGGCACAAGCAACCTTGCCTACACGACCGACCGCTACCCGGAGGCCACCACGCTCGGCGCCGTCAGCGGCACGCGCCGCGACGACACCTACTCCGCGGGCCTCGGCGTCGCCTACCAGATGCGGACCTGGCTCTCCATGGACGCCTCCTACCAGCGCGCCCAGCGCTTCTCGTTCTTCCTCGACCAGTTCGACTACGCCGCCGACCGGTATGGCGTGGGTCTGAACGTCCAGTTCTAGGCCGTAAATCCAATAGTTGGCATCCTGTGGTATTATGTAGCCATGGTGATTTTTCTGGCGCTAGCCCTCGCCGTCGCTTCGCCGGCCGCCGCAACCCTGCTCACCGACGTCTCGCTAGGCGATTCCGGCGGACGCCTGGCCCTCCAAGGACCGGTGCGCTACCGGGCCTTCAGTTTGACGTCTCCCGACCGCTACGTGGTCGACCTATTCGACACCAGCATCGGCATCTCCGAGCGCAGTTGGCCCGGCGCGGGAAAGGTCACTCGTCTGCGGGCGGCGCCCTGGGAGAACGGGGCGACCCGGGTGGTCTTCGACCTCGCTAGACCTGTCAGGGCGAAGGCGCGGGAAGCCGGCGGCGCGCTGGTGGTGGAGTTCTCCGAGCGGGCGCCGGTCCCGGAGCCCGCCGCCGCCGAGCCCGACGCGGCGCCGGTCGACTTCCGCGACGCCGTGGCGCCGATGCTCCTGCCGCCGCCGTCGCTGCGGCCGGCGCCGTCCCTGAACGCGCCCGCCGCTATCTTGGCCATCGAGGCCGCGCCGGACCGCGTGGTCCTGCGCCTGGACCGCCCCGCCGCGGCCGACATCTTCCTCGCCCACAAGCCGCCGCGTCTGGTCATCGACCTGGCCGGCGCGCGCCTGGCGACCCGCGCTCCCGGGCCCGTGGCCTCGGGAGGGATCGTCGCGGGTGTGCGCGCCGGTGCGTTCAAGCCGGGGATGACGCGGGTGGTGCTCGACCTCGACCGCGCGGCCCCCTACAGCATCGAGCGCGACGGCTCCACGGTGGCGGTCAACTTCGAGCCCCTCCTGCCTTCCCCGTCCGAGCCCTCGCGGACCAGGGAGTGGCGGGGCTGGATCGTCGACGCCGCGGGCCAGCCGCTCTCCGGGGTGTTCCTCGTGCGCTTCTCCCTGCCCGACGGCGGCTCCGGCGAGCGCTGGAGCGAGGCGCTCTACGTCGACGCGCGCGGCGGCCGCTTCGCCGCCGTGCTCGGCCGGCGCAAGAGGCTTCCCGACGACGCGCTGGCCCCGGGCTCCCCGCTCGACGCCGCGCCGCCGGCCGGCCTGTCCTGGCGCGTCATCCCCAGATAGCCGGCGCCTCAGGCGTCGGGGCCCTTTTGCTCAAAGGCGTCGGTGCGCAGGGCCGGCGGGGTGGAGGCGCCCAGCGACAGGAAGAATTGGATGCCCTCCTGCAGCGTCATGGAGGTCGTCTTGATGCGGGCGGGGGGGACCAGCACGAGGTCGCCGATGTAGAGGTGGTTGGTCGGGATGTAGACCGAGGTCAGGGTCTCGGAGCGCCCCGCTTCCTCGCGCTCGACGCTGCCGGTGGCAAAGCCCAGCTGGTAGACGCCCTCGCGCGGGTACTCGACCATCACGACGCTCTTGAACTGCGACTTGGCCCCCGGCGAGAACACCTCGGTCAGCTGTTTGACGGTCCCGTAGAGCCAGTTGAGCACCGGGACGTGGCGGACCAGGTCCTCGATCGCCTCGAGGATCTGCTGGCCGGCGATATTGGAGGCCAGCCAGCCGGCGGCAAGCGCCAAGGACAGCGCCGTCACGAGTCCGAGGCCGGGCAGCTCGCGGCCGACCAGCGCGTTCGACACCGGCGAGAGCAGGCCGTCGACCATGGCGACCAGCCACAGGAGCAGGAAGACCGAGATCGACAGCGGGGCCAGGACCAGGAAGCCGGTCAAGAGATAGCGCTTGAAACGCCGTCCGGGATTCATGCCGGCCTTCCTTTGCGCACCGTCTTGAGCTCGCCGAGCATGTCGAGCGCCCCCTTCCCGAGGTGCTGGCCGCCGTCGGCGGTGACCGTCTCCCCGCTGATGTAGGCGCCCAACGGCGAGGCCAGGAACACTGTGAGGTTGGCCACGTCGAGCTCCGAGCCGAAGCGGCCCATCGGCACCGACGAGAGGACCCGGGCCGCCATCTCGGGCGACGGCCACAGGCGCTCGCGGGTCTGCGGCGTGTCGATGAGGCCGGGAGCGATGGCGTTGACGCGCACGCCGCCCGAGGCCCATTCCGCCCCCAGGGTCTTGGTCAGGGTCACGACGCCGGCCTTCGCCGAGGCCGAAGCCGCCAGGCCCGGCGCCCCGGTCCAGGCGTAGGCCGCGACGATGTTGACGATCGAGCCCGAGCCGCGCGCGAGCATGGCCTTGCCGGCCTCCAGGCAGCCGAAGAACGTCCCGTTGAGGACGATGTCGATCACCGTCTTCCAGCGCACCGCGCTCATGAGCCGGGTCGGACGGATGAAGTTCGCGGCGGCGTTGTTGACGAGGAGGTCGAGCTTCCCATATTCCGCCAGGGCGGCCCCCACCATGGCCTTGACCTGGGCGTGCTCCGAGACGTTGGTGGGGACCACCAGGGCCCGCCGCCCTAGGGTCCGGACCTCCGCGGCTACCGCCTCGAGCCGGTCGGCCTTGCGCGCGGCAAGCACCAGGTCCGCGCCCCAGCGCGCCAGCTCCAGCGCGATCACGCGCCCGATCCCGGTCCCCGACCCGGTGACGCAGGCGACCTGGCCCTTCATTATCCCATCACGGAACATCGCGCCCTCCCGGCGCCGGCTTGGCCCGCCGCGCCGCCGCCGCCAGTCCCGCGCGCGCCTCTTCCCCGGCATGGAGCGTCTCGAAGGCGGTCACCGAACGCTCCCAGAGCGCGGGGTCATCGAGCCCCCAGGCCGCGCGCAGGTCGCGCTTGACCGCGGCGAAAGCTCCGGGGGGGACGCGGGCCAGCCCCTTGGCTTCGCGCACCGCCTCGGCGCGCAGGACCGCGGCCGGGACGACACGGTCGGCCAGCCCCGCCGCCGCGGCCTCGCTCGCATCGAGGGGACGGCCGCGCAGGACCATCGCCCGCACCGCGCGGGGGTCGGCGGCCAGGCTCAAAGACGTGCGGACCAGGGCCTCGGTGGGGGAGAGCCCGATGCGCACCTCGGAGAGCGTGGCCTTGGCGTCCTCGGCGAAGACGCGCGCGTCGCAGGCCAAGGCGAGGATCCAGCCGCCGAGGATGGCCAGCCCGTTGACCGCGGCCACGCTCGGTTTCGGGAAGCCCGCCAAGGCCCGGTGCGTGTCGATGAGGGCCTGGAAAGGGCCGGTGCCGAGGCCGGCCTCGGGCGCCAGCTCGGAGAGGTCGAGGCCGGCCGAGAAGACCTTCGGGAAAGGCGAGGCCAGAACCACGGCCTTGACCGAGGCGTCCTCGCGCGCGCGGACCAGGGCCTCGCGCAGGGCGGCCAGGAGGTCCCGGGACAGGGAGTTGTCGGGGGCCCGGTCGAGCTCCAGGACGCGCACCCCGTCGACATCGGCCGCGCGGATCATCGCCCCGCGGTCTCCAGGTTGCGGAAGGTCTTCTCGAGCCGCTCGAAGGCCGGGAGATAGCGGGCGAAGAGCTCGGCCGGCGCGCCGTAGGCCAGGGCGAAATAGCCGTCCGGGGCCCCGACCAAGGTCAGCCTCCCTTCCCCGGGAGCCTCCAGGCGCACCGTGAGGCTGCCCGCGTTCCGGGTGCGCCCAAGCTCCTTGGCCGAGTGCCAGTCCTCCTCCTGCCAGATGCGCGTCTCCATGTCGACGAAGCCCGAGGTCGCGCGGCGCGCGCGCGTCACGCTGAGGCTGACCGGGCGGCCGTCGCGCCCGCGGTCGAGCATCACGTAAACGGCGGGCTCCGCGTCGCTCCAGCCGTCGGTCAGGTTCCAGCCCGCCGGATACTCGAAAGCCAGGGCGCCGGCGCGCCGAAAGGCCTTGTACGAGAGGCGCTTGGGCGAGCCGTCGTCGCGCGGCACGCACTGGACCGGGGAGAACGGGTTCTCGGTGACGACGCGGCGGGTGCCCTTCGGGCAGACGCCGCCCTTGGCGGGGGCGCCGGCCTCGGCGGCGGCCTGGGAGCGGGTCTTGACCGGCGGCGCCTCGAAGGCCGGGGTGGCCTCCGGGGACGGGTCGCCGGCCGGCGGCCCGGAGACGCACTTAAACGACTGCATGGCCCCCGGGGTCGGCACCGGGCGGGACCCCTTCGGGCAGCTTGGGCCGCCCATGAAGCCCTTCCCGGTCTTCTCGCAGGCGTACTCCTTGCTCCGGTCCTCCGAGGGGACCGAAAGATGGCCGGGCGGGCAGACCCCGCGCGGGGCGGTCAGGACCACGCTGTTGAGCGCGCATTTGAACGGCGAGTCCGCCTCCACCGTGGTGACCGGCCGCGTACCGGGCGGGCAGTCTTCGCCATCCTGGTAGCGCTCCTCGCTGAGGACGCAGGCCCAGGGCGTCCGGGAATCGACGGTCCGGACCGGGCGCGCCGAATCGGGACAGTGCGTGACGGTGGGGACGCCCCAGGCGGCCGCGGCCGCCGCGGCGAGGAGCGCCCCGGCGGGGGTCACGAAAGCAGGCGCGGGTCGCGCATCGTCGCCATCGCCTCCTCGCGGGCGATGAGCTGGCGCTGGAAGAGCGACTTGATCGAGGCGTCCTTGGAGATCATGCCCTGGTTGGTCCCGGTCTGGAGGATGTCGTAGAGCTGCTGGATGTCGCCTTTGCGGATGAGCTGGCGGGCCGCCGGCGTGGCCAGCAGGACCTCGATGGCCAGCACGAGGCCGCGCTTGTCGGCGCGCGGCATCAGTTCCTGAGATATCACCGCCTCGAGGGTGCTGGCCAGCTGGTCGCGGATGGTGTCCTGCTCGTTGCCGGGGAACATCGAGATGATGCGCTGGGCGGTCTTGGCCGCGTCCGGCGTGTGCAGGGTGGTGAGGACGAGGTGCCCGGTCTCCGCCGCGGTGATGGCCGCGCGGATCGACTCCACGGTGCGCAGTTCGCCGATGCAGATGACATCGGGGTCCTGGCGCAGGGCGTCCTCGATGCCCATCTCGAAGGAGAGCGTGTCCACGCCCACCTCGCGCTGGAGGAAGAACGACTTCGAGGGCACGAAGAGCGTCTCGATCGGGTCCTCGATGGTCACGATCTTGCCCGGCCAGCCCTCGCGGTTGATGTGGTCGAGCATCGCCGCCATCGTCGTCGACTTGCCCGAGCCCGTCGAGCCGGTGATGAAGATGATCCCCTTGCGCTTCTGGGTCAGCGTGCCCACGATGGGGGGCAGGCCCAGGGCCGAGAGCGGGTAGATGCGGCTCGGGATGGAGCGGATCGAGGCGCTGACCGTGCCCTGGGCGCGGGCGAGGTTCATGCGGAAGCGCGCCACCGAGGCTAGCGTGAAGGAGACGTTGACGCGCAGCTCTTTCTTGAAGAGCTCCTCGTGGTGGGGTTCCAGGAAAGGCTTCACCAGCGCCCAGATCGTCTGGGAGTCGAGAGGGGGCCGGTTCACCGGCACGACCTCGTTGGCCACGCGCTGGATGGGGGGGTAGCCATGGATGAGGTGGAGGTCGGAGGCTCCTCGCGCGACCGCGTCATTGAGGAGGGCCGTCAGCTCGGTGTCGGACATGACCTAAGCCTAACCCTTCAGTCCGGATAATTCAAGGCTTCACATAGAGAATTTCCCAGCTCCCCTACTTCGGCTGAGGATCCAGCGGTGTCCAGCTCTTGTCCTTGAGCGCGTGGCGCACCCAAAGGCCCGTGACAGGGTCGTAGGCTTCGCTGCCGTCCTCCGGGCGGGGCACCGGGGCCCGAAGCTTCATGCTGATGGCGAACTCCATGGGATGACGCGGCTGAAGGCCGCAATCGGAAGCCAGCGCTCGAAGCTTCGGCAGCAGCGATACCCCTTCCTTGTAATCCAGCTCCGCCTTGACGCTCCGCAGGAGCTTGCTGTCGAACTTTTCCCAGAGGCCGTCCTTGTCGCTATACTTCAGCTTCAGGCGCTCAAGGAACCGCTCCAGCTTCCGGTCCTCCGAGCTGACCTCCTCGGCCAACTCGGAATAGGCGGTATCGAGGGCGAGCCGGTCTCCCTTGACCTGTCGGGTAAGTCGCGCGGCCAAGGCGGCCGAAAGGCCGACGCCGCGCTGGATGCCGGTCACCCCCTTCGAGAACTCCGCGAGCTCCTTCGCGTCCGGCCGCGCGGCGTCGGACCCGGGGGGCTCATCCCGGAACTCCGCCGGGACCTTCACTGCCGGCGCCGCCGCACCGCTCTGCTTGAAAAGCTCCCGCACCTCAGCCCACAGCCCGTGCTCAGCCCTGGAGTACAGCTCGACCTCGACGGCGCGCAAGAGCTTCTTGTCGAACCCGCTGACCCGGCCGAGCTCTCGGATATCGGAGAGCAGGCGGATATAGTTCCACCCGGTAGTCCTTCGCGCCTACCTCGTTCGCCAAGCTCGAGAAGACGGCGTCGGGCTGGTCCGCGTCCCGTTTCGGGGGATCCTCCTCCTCGATCACCAGTTTCCTCCGCAGATAGGAGACCCAGGTAGCGAAGGCGACGTCGTCGCGCTTGGCGTCTTTCGGGAAAAGCAGCCCGCGCACCGGCCTCCCCGGCTCATCTTCATAGAGGTCGCGATAGATGTCGCCATAGATGATGCGATTAAAAACGTCGATCGGGTCTTTCGTCGAATCGCCCGCTCCCGCCGTCGCGGTGCCGACCCCAAGCAGCGAGGCCGCCAATAAGATGCCGAGTCCCATCGTCCCTCCATCGCACTTCGCATTCATACATTCCCAGTATGGCGCGCAAGCGCTCCGTCCGCTTGTACGGAACGGACATCGTCGGGCCCTGGTATACTCTCTCAATGCCCCTGCGCCTGAAGGGCCTCACCCTCTCATCGGGAGTGATCCAGTCCCCGATGGCCGCCTGCACGGACCTGCCGTTCCGCCTGATCGCCCGCGAGAAAGGCCTCGAGTTCGCCTACCTCGAGATGGTCTCCGCGCACGCCCTGGTCCAGGACAGCCGGAAGACCCTGGAGCTCATGAAGTCCATCCCGGTCGACCGCCCCTTGGGCGCCCAGTTGGTGGGCTGCGACCCCGACATCATGGCCGAGGCCGCCGCGCGCGTCGAGGACATGGGCTTCGACCTCCTCGACCTCAACCTCGGCTGCCCGGTCCCCAAGATCACCGGCGGCGGCGACGGGGCCGGCTCGGCCCTGCTGGCCCGGCCCGAGGACGCCGGGCGCATCTTCGAGAAGGTGGTCAAGGCGGTCAAACGCATCCCGGTCACCGTCAAGATGCGCCTGGGCTTCAAGGACGCCACGGGCGCCGAAGCGGTGGCCATCGCCCGCCGCGCCCAGGACGCCGGGGTCTGCGCGGTGGCGGTCCACGGGCGCACGCGCGAGCAGCAGTATTCCGGCGTGGCCAACTGGAAGGCCATCGGCCTCGTTAAGGCCGCTCTGTCGATCCCGGTCATCGGCAACGGCGACGTGCGGACCGGCGAGGACGCGCGGCGGCTCATCGAGGAGAGCGGCTGCGACGCCGTGATGCTCGGCCGCGGGGCGCTGGGCAACCCCTGGCTCTACCGCAACGTGGCCGCGGTGCTCGCAGGTTCTAAAGAACCGCCATACGTCCCCGGCTTCGCCGAGAGGAAGGCGACGCTCTTGCGCCACCTCGAGCTCGAGGTCGAGCACGAGGGGGAGCGCCTGGCCTCGCGCAACATGAAGCGCATAGCCCCCTGGTATTTCGCCGGCCTGCCCGGCGCCGCCAAGTTCCGCAACGCGGTCTGCACGTCCGAGGACACCGGGACGATGCGGCGCCTCATCGAGGACTTCTCGCCCTCGGCGGCGCCTTCGGAAGCGTCGCTCAGCGCCTAGCCGCGCGCCGGGCCTGCGCCTCGGCCGCGCGGCGCTTCTCATCGGGGGTCTCGGTCAAGAGCGGCGGCACCGCCTGCGGCCGGCGCTTGGCGTCGACCGCCACCATCGTCACGAGGCAGGTGTTGGTGTGCCGGCGCTCGCCGCCGCCCGGCTTCTCGGCGTAAACCTCCACGCCGAGCTCCATCGAGCTGCGGCCCACGCCGTTGACCTGGGCCTCCACGATGACGACGTCGCCCACGTCGATCGGGACGAGGAACTCGACGCGGTCCATCGCCACCGTGACGACCAGCCCCCCGGCGTGGCGCATCGCGCAGACCGCGGCCGCCTTGTCGACCATCGCCAGGACCTTCCCGCCGAACACCGTTCCATGGAGGTTGGCGTCGGGCGGGGCCATGAGGTCCGAGAAGACGGTCCTGGAGACGCGGACGGGTTTGGGCTTAATGGTCATCCCTGGATTCTACGAAATGATAGAATGCGACCCAATGACCGACGGAGAAATAGAGCAGCCCGAAGGACCCCTCAAGGACGTACGCCGGGCCAAGATCGTCTGCACCCTCGGCCCCTCGAGCAACACCCAGGAGCGCATCGACGAGCTGGCCCTGGCCGGCATGGACGTCGTGCGCCTTAACCTCTCGCACGGCGCCCATGACGACCACGCCGCGCTCGTGCGCATGGTGCGCGACTGTTCGCGCCGGCTCGAGAAGCCGATGTCGATCATCGCCGACCTGCAGGGTCCCAAGATACGCACCGGCAAGCTGGTCGGCGGCAAGGCGGTCACCATCGAGGCCGGCGCGGCCTTCGAGATCAGCACCGAGCCCACCCTCGGCACCAAGGACCGGGTCGGCACCACCTACACCCAGCTCCACGAGGAGGTCCGGCGCGGCGACCGCATCCTCATCGACGACGGCCTCATCGAGCTCAAGGTCCGCGAAGTCTCGGGCCGCCTGGTCAAGACCGAGGTCGTCAACGGGGGCGATCTCTGGGAGCACAAGGGCATCAACCTCCCGGGCGTCAAGCTCCGCATCCCGGCGCTCACCCAGAAGGACCTGGGCGACCTCAAGTTCGCGCTCGAGCAGGGCGTCAACTGGCTGGCGGTCAGCTTCGTGCGCTCGGCCGACGACGTCCTCCAGGCCCGCCACGAAGCCCAGCGCTACGGCAAGGAGCCGCTGATCATCGCCAAGCTCGAGAAGTCGGAGGCCATCGAGAACCTCGAGGAGATCCTGCAGGCCTCCGACGGCGTCATGGTGGCGCGCGGCGACCTCGGCGTCGAGATGAACCCAGAGAAGGTGCCCCCGATCCAGAAGCACATCATCACCCGGGCCTCGGAGTCGCGCCTGCCCGTCATCACGGCGACCCAGATGCTCGAGTCGATGACCCGCAACCCGCGCCCGACCCGCGCCGAGGCCTCCGACGTGGCCAACGCCGTCTTCGACGGCACCAGCGCCGTCATGCTCTCCAACGAGACCGCCTCGGGCAAGTACCCCGTCGAGGCGGTCAAGATGATGGACCGCATCGTGCGCGAGGCCGAGGCCATGCCGCGGCCGGTCGATATCGGGCGCAAGCTCTGGCGGCTGAGCGTCGCCGAGGCGCTCTGCCAGGGTGCTACCAACGCCGCCGACGTCCTGCCGGTCAAGGTCATCGCCGTCTTCACGGAGACCGGCACGACCGCCCGCCTGCTGGCCCACTACCGTCCGTCGGTCCCGATCATCGCCTTCTCCGAGGTCCAGGAGACGCGGCGGCGGATGTCGCTGTTGTGGGGCGTGCTTCCGCGCAAGATCGAGGGCGTCTCCAACATCGACGAACTGGCGCGCACCGCCGAGAAGCGTCTGTTGGAAGAGCGCCTCGTGCGCAAGGGCGACCTGGTCGCGATCGTGGCCGGCACCCCGCTGGGCGTGCGCGGCTCCACGAACATGATGAAGCTCCACACCGTCGGCCAGCCCTGATCCCGAAAGTTCAAAAGTTAAGGTGCCTGGCACCTTAACTTTTTACTTTTGAAGGGGAGCGAGGAAGGCTTGGATGGAGGAAGCCCAGTGCGGGGTCTCCATGAAGCCCTCGTTGTGGTCGCCCTGGGTCTCGACGAAGGTCTTGGGTTCGGGGGCCGCGGAGAAAATCTGGCGGCCCATCGCGAAGGGTATGATGTCGTCCTGCGGGCTGTGCATGACCTGAAGCGGGACTTTGAGGCGCGGAATCTTCGCCGCGTTATCGTAGCGCTCACGGACCAGCCACTCCGACGGGAGCCACGGGAATGCCGCTCGGCCCATGGCGACGGTCGACGCGAAAGGGCTATCCAGGACGAGCGCGGCGGGAGGCAGACGCAGGGCGGTCTCCAACGCCACGGCGCAGCCCAGCGACTCGCCGTAGTACGCGACGCGCTTGGGGTCCCCTCCGGCGCGCGCCAACCCTTCCCGCGCGGCGGCCTCCCCATCCAAGTAGAGCCCTTTTTCGCTCGGCCGTCCGAGGCTCTTCCCGTAGCCGCGATAGTCGAAGAGCAGGACCGAGTGCCCCATCGCGCGCAGCGCGCGCGCCTTCTCGAGGCGGTGGGAGATGTTGCCGCCGTTGCCGTGGAACACGACGACCACCGAGGGGGTGTGCGGTCCGGCGCTCAGGAACCAGCCGTGCGGGCGGGCGCCGTCCGCCGACGACAGGCTCAGGTCCTCGTACGGGAGCCCGTAGCTGCCGGGATGGGCTTCGTGCCGGGCGCTGGGGATGTAGAGGTTCGCGCGCTCGAACCAGCGCAGGCCGGCCCAAAGGCCGGCGAGCGCCAGGCCCGTCCAGACCAGCTTCTGCCTCATGCCGGCACCAGCGACAGCACGCGCCCGGCGACGGCCTCGTCTCCCGAGGCGTCGAGCTCGCGCCAGGGGTCCGAAGCGGCGCGCAGCTCCCGGAGCGGCTCGGCCCAGCGGCCGGCCTCGAACTCAGCGCGCGGCAGAGAACGGACGCGCCCGAGCCGGCGCATGTTCTCCATGAGCGGCACGCACTCACGGAAATCGCTGCGTTCGACGACCAAGGCCGGCGTCTTGGACATGAGCAGCTCCGAGAACGTGCCGTAGCCGGGTTTAGTAAGAGCCAGATCCGCCGCGGCCAGGATGTCGCAATGGCGGACCCGGGCATGAGAGGGCAGCTGTATCCATTCCGCGTGCAGGCCCGCCGGGCGCGCCGCGTAGGCGACGAAGAGTAAGCCGTCCAGGTCGTGGACCGTCATGCCGTCAGACTCCCACGGGACGCCGCCCAGCGAGAATGCCACGAGCGGGCGCGTCTCCGCGGGTGAGACGCCGATGAGGGCGCGCACCGCGTCGCGCCCCATGCGCGGCCGGCGCGTGACCAGCGGGACGTCTTCCGCGGCGCGGCAGGACGGCCCGTCGCCGCCCAGCGGCATGCGCAGGAACAGCTCGGCCGCCGCGTACGCCTGGGCCTGCCGCCGGCGCACCGCCTCCCAGCGCGGGTCGACGGCGGCCCAAGGCTCCATGATCCAGTCCCAGGCGAAGTTGCCGGCCAGGACGGCCGGGGCCCCGGCGCGGCGGGCGGCCTCGAGCGGGAGGGCCCCCGCGTCGCTGATCACCGCGTCGGGCTTGAGCGTCCGGAGCGCCGCGGTCTCCGTCTCCAGGTCCCGGTCCCAGCGCGCCAGCAGGGTCTCGTGCAGGAGGAGCGAGGCGGGGATGTCGACTGTCAGGGCGTCCTTCATGACCAGTCCGGCGTCGAAATCGACGGCCGTCACCGACGCCGCCACCCCCTCGTCGGCGAACAGCCAGGCCGGGACGCCCGTGCGCAATGCCACGCGCGCGCCCCGGCGCTCGAGCGCGGCGGCTACGGCGGCCGCCCGCGTGGCATGCCCGTAGCCGTGATCGGTGACGTAATAGACGACGAGGGGGGCGGCCATCAAGGGATTCTACGATTCGCGGCGCGCCGGGACGAGCACCGGCACGGCGCCGGGCACCAGCTCCACGACGGCGGGCAAGCCTCCCAGACACTCGCCGTCGAGGTTGAGCCCGGCCGGTCCCGGCTCTCCGTCGGCCAGCGCCAACTCGACGCGCCGCGCCTGGCGCAGAAAGACGCCGCTCATGCCCACGTGGCGCCCCGAATAGAGCCGGACCAGCCGCGCGACCAGAGCCGCGCGCCCGGCGGCGTCCACGCTCAGGAGCTCGAAGCGTCCGTCGGCCAGGTCGGCCCCGGGTGCGGCCAGCATGCCTCCGCCGGTGGACTCGGTGTTGGCCGCGAAGACCACGTGGTAGCGGCCCGAGCGGTCCTCTCCGTCCACGCTCAGGCGGTAGGCGCGCGGCGCTCCGACGGCGATGACCGCCAAGGCGGCGGCCAGGTAGGAGAGCGTGCCGCCCAGCGGCTTGCCCCAGCGCTCCACCAAGGCGGCGGAGTCCGCGGCCAGGCCTACGCCGGCCATGTTGGTGCAGTGCCGGACGGCCCGCCGCGCCCCGTCCTGATACTCGACGCGCAGGGCGTCTATCCGGACCGTCGGCGCGCCGGCCAGGACGGCGGCCGCGGCCGCGGGATCGAGGGGAAGCCGCAGGTGGCGCGCGAAATCGCAGCCCGAGCCGGCGGGGAGCGGGGCCAGGACGGCGCCCGTGCGCGCGTCTTCGCGCGCCGTCAGGAAGCCGGCGACCGCCTCGTTCCAGGTACCGTCGCCCCCGAAGGCGAACACCCGCCGCGCCCCGCCCTCGAGCGCCCGGCCGACGAGCTCGGGGCCGTGGCCGCGGCGCTCGGTGCGCAGCACCTCGAGCGGCCCGAGCGCGGCCTCGACGGCGGCGCGGCAAGCTTCCCAGCGCCGGGCCGCGCGCCCATTGCCTGCCGCGGGATTGAGCAGAAGGACGTCAGCGCGGGGCACGCGGGGCGCCCAGGCGGCGCGCCGCCGCCAGCATGAAGACCGCGGCGGCCGTGAGCGCGGCGGCGGTGAGGAGCATCCCCGTGGAGGCCCCGAAGGCGTCGAAAGCCGCCCCCGCGGCGAGGATGAGCAGCATCGAGGCGCCGGTGGCCAGCGAGTAGATGAAGCCGGCGGCCGCGCCCTGCCGGTCGGCCGGGACCGCCGACTGGAAGAAGGAGCCCAGGCCCAGTTCGCCGCCCAGCGCCCCGGTGGCCATAAGGAAGACGGCGGGTGCGGCCACCCAGATCGAGGGGACCGCCCACATCGCCCACGCCAGAAGGCCGGTCAGCGCGGCGTAGCGGACCCAGGCCGCGGAGCCGATGTCCCAGCGCGTGCGGGTCATCACGGCGGCGGCGGCCAGCTCGCCGGCGTTCCAGGCGCCGAGAAGGACGGCGGCCATGGCGGGCTCGCCTAGGATCGAAGCGGCGTAGACGACCGCCAACATGGCGTGGACGAAGTTGTGCAGGGCGATGACCGGGACGTTGACCAAGGCGGCCAGGCGGAGGGCCGGGTCCCTGATGACCGTCTCGGCGCCCGAGAAGAAGGCACGCCAGCCCGCGGCCGGCGGACGGGACGGGCCGGGGAAGGGGGCGCCCGGGGTCTGATACCGCCCCCTGGCGAAGATAAACAGCGCCGCGCCGGCCACCGCGTAGGAGAGCGGGTGCAGGCTCATGCTCGCCAAGGCTCCCACGCTCTGGAGCAAAGCACCGGCGGCGAGCACCGAGAAGATGGCCGCGAGCTCCCGGGAGACGTAGAGCTTGGCGTTCTGGCGCCGCAGCACGGCCTCGTCGTAGCCCACGATGGCGGGCAGGGCCACGCGGCGGGCGATGTCGAATACCCCGCTCAGGGCCCCGTTGGCGACGAAGACCCCGAAGAGGAACGGCATGCTTACCGGGGTCCCCAGCGCTAGGAGAAGAGGCACCGAGCCGACGACCGCGGCTTGGAGTAGGGCCGAGCCGGCGAGGATCTTGCCCGAGCCGAAGCGGTCGATCAGCGGGCCCGCCGCCGCGCCCGCCACCATCCCGGCCACCTGCGCCGATACGAACAGGGCCCCGAGCATGACGGCGGTCCCATAGTGGCTGAGCAGGAGGACAGGGACGACGAGGTTGAGGGTCTCGATGCCGACCTTGACGGCCGAGACCCCCGTGGCGTAGAAGCGGAACGCCCGGGTCGCCTGCGGCGACATCGGCGGGGCGGGCGACAGCGGCTCAGCCCGCGTCTCGTCGTCATGATGATGCGGGTGGTTATGGTCGTCGCAGCGGTGGAGGAGCGACCCCGCGCGCGCCGCGGCGCCCAGGGAGAGGTCGGCCGCCAGCGCGGCCGGCGCACGGCGGGTCAGGATGGCCTCCAGCGAGCGGCCGGCGCCATAGGCGCCGGCGGAACCGCCCGCCGAGCCGGCGGCCGCGGCGGTGAACGGCCGAGCCTGCCGGCCCATCGCCGCAATGGTCTGTGCGACCGCCGCGCGCGCCGGGACGGCGGGCGCGGGGAGCGCGGCTGCGGACACGGTAGGACCGGCGACGGCGGCGACAGCCGCGGCGCCGCGAGCCGCGGGAGCCAGGGTGGGCGACGAGGCGACGCCCGGATACGTGAGCACGGGCAGGGACAGGGAAGGCGCGGCCAGCGACGCGGCGAAGGCGGGCGCCTTGACGGAGTGGGCGCCGGGCCCGGCGGGAACCGCGGGCGGCGCCATGCCTGCCGGGACGGCTCGGGTGAAGACGCCGGCCCATGCCTGGCTTCCCGGTGCGGCGGAGACCAAGGCAAGACAGAGCGCTCCAGCTAAGATTGCCTTCATCAGCGTCATGCTACGACCTCTGGGACGATGCGCTCTAGAGTCCTAAGTCCTAGGGCCGGCTGGGCCCGCGCAAAGCCCGGGCCTTGCGCTTAAAGACCTTTAACGGTACTATTAAAAAATGAGCCTCGAACGCGACATCAAATCCGTCACCCAACTCAAGAATAGGACCGCTGAAGTGCTGGCCCAGCTCAACGCCACGCGTCGGCCCGTCATCATCACCCAGGACGGGCGGCCGCGGGCGGTCATGCAGGACCCGGAAAGCTATGAAAGGCTCCGGGCCGCGGTCGGCCTTTTGAAGCTCCTGGCTCAGGGAGAAGCCGACGCGGCCAACGGCCGGATGTCCGGACAGGACAAGGTCTTCCGAGACATCGCATCCCGCCTCAAGAGCCGCCGTCCGGATGCCTAAGGACCGCTTCAAGGTCCTCTGGACGGATACCGCGGCCGGCGATCTGCGCAGGATCGTCGACCGCATCGCCGATGAGGGTTCCCCGAAGGCGGCGCTCCTCGTCTTGGCGAGGATGCAGCGCAGGACAGCGGCCTTGCGCTCCCTGCCTCTCAGCGGCCGCGTCGTCCCTGAACTCCTGGAACAAGGGGTGGACGCCTACCGAGAGATCGTCATTCCACCCTGGCGCATCGTCTACAAGGCCGCCGCGCGGGTCGTTTCGGTGCTCGCCGTGGTCGACTCGCGGCGGAATCTCGAGGACCTTCTGCTCGAACGATTCCTCGACCCGGCCGCGGGCAGGTGAAGCGGGCCGGCTCGGTACCCGTCTTGGAAAATTTACCTTGGAAAGCTTGACACCTTTGGGCTTAAGCGTTAAGCTTCCGACGCCGGATAATCAGCGGCACAGGAGGACAGGAATGCTCAATCGCAAACTGTTACTGGCGGTGGCGGCGGTCGGGTTGGCGAGCGCGGCGTTCGCGGGCGGTCATAACGACGCCGGCTGCGGTCTCGGCAGCATGCTCTTCAAGGAAGACAAGCCGGTACACCAGATCGTCGCGGCGACCACCAACGGCTCGTCCGGGAACCAGACGTTCGGCATCACCACGGGCACGCTGGAGTGCAGCTCCGGCGGACTCATCAAGGCGGGCAAGGAGCGCGAAGTCTTCATCGGCACGAACTTCCGCGCGCTGGAGCGCGAGATGGCGGCCGGCAAGGGACAGTACGCCTCGTCGCTGGGCGCGTTGATGGGCTGTGGGGCCAACACGGACAAGTTCCTGTCCTTCTCCAAGGCCCATTACGAAACGCTTTTCCCGAGCGCCGGGGCTACCCCGGAGACCCTGCTCGAGAACCTGAACCGGGAGATCGCGGCCGACGCCACGCTCTCTTCGGTCTGCGGCGTCTAAGCAGACGGCAAGCGTGTACGGGGCGGGCGTCCTACGGGGCGCCCGCCCCGCTCTTGTCCTAGCGCTCCTCCTCGCCTCGCGCGCCGCCGCGGGACCGCTCTGGGAAGACCCCGCCTGGCTCCGGCTCCTGCACTTCAAGGACGGCGCCGGAGAGGCTCGCCCCGGGCCGTTCTATCTGGCGCCGGCCGGGCGGACCGACCCCCGCGCCGAGCTCGAGGCTCTGCGCGCCGCCCTGGACGCGCCGCCGCCCTCCGACGGCGAGCCAGCCTACTGCCGCTTCCCGGCCCGGACGGCCTGGCTGGCCGCGCGCGACGGCCGCGACGCGGCGGCGCTCCTGGCCCCCTGCCGGCGCTTCGCGGACTGGGCCAAGCTCATGGACGCGGAGAACGTCACCCTCGTCTTCGCCTCGGCCTATCTCAACAACCCCTCGTCGATGTTCGGGCATACCTTCCTGCGCATGGAGCGCAGGGGGATCGGCGACGGCGAACGCCTGCTCGACAACACCCTCAACTTCGCCGCCGAGACCGCCGAGACCAGCGGTGTGCTCTTCGCCTTCCGGGGCCTGACCGGGCTCTATCCCGGGAAGTACTCGGCGTCGCCGTTCTACATGAAGGCGCAGGAGTACGGGAATATCGAGTTCCGAGACCTCTGGGAGTATCGTCTCGCCCTTTCGCCCGCGGAGGTGGAGCGGCTGGTGGCCCACGCTTGGGAGATGGGGGAGGCCGATTTCCCGTACTTCTTCTTCTCGAAGAACTGCTCCTACCAGCTGATGCCCGCGCTCGAGGCCGCGGCGCCGCGCCTCACCCTGATGCCGGGCTCGCCGCCGCTGGTCGGCCCGGTCGACACGGTGCTCGAGGTGGTGGAGACGCCCGGCCTGGTCCGCGCCGTCGTCTACCGGCCCTCTCATGCCACGACCCTGCGCTCGCGGCGCACCCTGCTCACGCGCGCCGAGCGCAAGGCGGCCAAGGCCTTCGCCAGGGGCCGGGTCGAGGCCGCCGACGCCGCCCTGGAGCGGCTGCCGCCGGAGCGCCGCGCCCTGGTCCTCGACGCGGCCCAAGACCTGGTCCTCTACGAGCACGGCTTCTCACCCGACGCGCCTCCCGAGGTCCGCGCCCTCGAGCGTCCCATCCTCGTGCGGCGAGGCCGGCTCGACGCGCCCGGCCTCGACGCCCCCCGGCCGGCCTGGGCCGCGCCGCCCGAGGAGGCGCACCGCCGCCGCCGCCTCATGCTGGGCGCAGGCGTCCGGCGCGGCGGGGTCTTCAACGAGCTGGCATGGCGCCCGGGCCTGCACGCCTTCGCCGACCGCTCCCGGGGCTACCTTCCCGGCAACGCCATCGAGGGCTTCGCCTGGCGCCTGCGCTACGACGGGGAGACCCGGCGTCCCTACGTGCGCGACCTGCGGGTCATCGACATCGTCTCGCTGACGCCCTACGACGACTGGACGCGGAAGCCTTCCTGGACCACCGGCACCGGCCTCGACACCGCCTTCGAGCTCGGCGCCGGGCCGGCCGACGCCTTGGTCTACGACGGGCACCTGGCCAGCGGCCTGGCGGCCGGCAACGACAGCGGCACGCTCGTCGCCGCCGTCCTAGGCGCCGGCGAGTTCGCGGCCGGCTCGGTCCTGCGCGGCGGCGGCCGTCTGGGCGGAGGCCTGCGCCTCATGGCCGGAGCCGATGTGGGGCGCCTGCGCCTGACGCTCGAAGGGGCGCTGTCGGGCTTCGCGCTGGGCGACCGTCGGCCGAACCATCGGCTCAAGGTCGGGCTCGACCGGGCTCTCGGCCGCGACCGCGCCCTGCGCGCCGAGTTCCTCATGCGCGGGCCGCACCGCGAGGGCATGCTCAATGCTGTGGTCTACCACTAGCGCCCTTCTCCTGCTCCTGAGCGGCTGCACGAACGTCTTCCTGCAGCCGAGCCGGCGTCTGTTCGTGCGTCCCGAGAGCGTGGGCGCGCGCTGGGAGGAGGCTCGCTTCAACTCCGCCGACGGCACGGCGCTCACGGGCCTCTGGTTCCCCGCCGCGGCCGCGCGCGGCACGGCGGTCCAGTTCCACGGCAACGCCGAGAACATGACCTCGCACTTCCTCTCGGTCTGGTGGCTGTCGCTGGAGGGCTGGAACGTCCTGGCCTTCGACTACCGCGGCTACGGCGCGTCGGGCGGCAAGAAGTCGCTGGGCGGCGCGGTGGCCGACGGCGCCGCGGCGCTGGCCTACGCTCGCGCCCGGTCGCCGGGCCTGCCTCTGGCCGTCATCGGCCAGAGCTTCGGGGGGGCGGTGGCGCTGGCAAGCCTGGAGAGGGACGGGGGGGAGGGCTTGAGCGCCCTGATCCTAGAGTCCACTTTCTCGAGCTTCGTCGGCATAGCCCGCGACAAGCTGAAGCTCTGGTGGCTGACGCGCTACATCCGCGGCCCGCTGGCGTATGGGCTGATCTCGGACCGGTACCGTCCTTCGCGCCTGGCCGCGCGGCGCAAGCCGGTACCGCTGGTCGTCCTGCATTCCCCGGGAGACCCCGTCGTGCCCTACGAGCAGGGCCGCTTCCTTTATAATGCGGCGGCGGGGCCGAAGGAGTGGTGGGAGGTGTCGGGAAAGACGCACGCCGGGGCGTTCAGCGTCCATGGCGCGGAGTTCCGGCCGAGGCTTCTGCGGTTCCTAGAGGCGGCCGTTAGACCTTGATGTTCAGGTGCGAGGCGGCCGCCTGGATGGCATGCACCCAGGCCGACGGCGCGGCGTCGGCGCGCCGCTTCCGCCGTTCCGGCAGCAGGTCCGTCACGACGGCGAACAGCAGATTCTGCACCGTCCAAAGGTCGGCCCCCGGCGCGCGGCGTTTCGCCAGCGCGGCCGCCTCGGCGAGCACGGTGGCCGCCCGCGCGTCCTCGGGATGGGCCTGCACCGCCTCGCAAAGCCGGCGCAGGAGCCGGCTCAGCGCGTAGGCCAGCCCTTCCTCGTCTAGCGCCACCGCCTCCGAGCCCAGCTCGTCGAGCGCGTCGGCCACGGCCTTGAGGTCCGGCTCGGGCTCCTCGAGCAGGCGCCGGACACGGACGTTGAGCGCGAACTTGGCCGCCGCGCTGAGCGCCTCGGGGGCGCGGATGCCGCGCCGGGCCAGCGCCCGCAGGAGCGGGGCCTGGCCCTCGTAGAGGCGCACGAACGCCTCCTCCGCCAGCGCGGCCGGCCCCTGGAGCAGGAGCTCGGCCGAGCGGCGCTCCTCGTCGGCCGAGAGCGTGCGCCGCGCCTGAGGCCCTTCCGGAAAGTGCTTGGCGATCGCGGCGCGCAAGGCTCCAAAATCGCCCTGGGAGAAGAGATTCGTCGTCTCCCAGAGCATAGCCTCGTAGGCCTTGAGCCCGGGAAAGATCGACACCGCCCCGCCGGGCAGCGGCTCGCCCTCGAGCAGGTAGCAGTAGGAAGCCTGGGTGGCCGCGCGCGTCATCGTGGAGACGATCGACAGGCGGCCGACCGCCAGCCGGGCCTCACCCTTGCGCAGGCGCCGGGAATCCTCCTGGGTCAGTTCCCAGCAGTCGAAGCGCGCGGTCTTGGCCCGCTCCTCGGCGATCGAGGCCGTGCCGTGCCAGGCCGCCGCGGTCAGGGCGTCGGCCCGCGCCGGAAGGACGCGGCGGGCGAAGAGCTGGCGGCCGTCGCCCTCGGCGGGATCGTTGGAGCGCGCCTTAGCCAGTAGGGCCAGGAACGGCTCCCCGAGGTCCGGGCCGCCGGCCTCCTTGGCGAGCTCGAGCGCGCGCGCCGCGTAGCGCAGGACCTGCACCGTCTCGAGGCCCGCCAGGTCGTTGAAGAACCAGCCGCAGCTCGTGTACATGAGCATGGCGTGGCGCTGGAGCTCCATGAGCCGCAGGACCTGGACCTCCTCGGCGGGGGCTAGGGGCTTGGCGGCATGGGCGGCCAAAAAGCGCGCGACGCTCTCCGGAGAGCGGTCGAGGACGACGTCGATGTAGGCGTCGCGCGCGGCCCAGGCGTCTTTGAGGAGCGGCCGCGCGGCTTCCTCGAAGAAGCTCCGGGTCCCGTCGCGCAGGCGGTCGAGCGCCGCGCGCAGGGGACCGCGCCAAGCCTGCGTCCAGCCCGAGCGCCCCCCGGTGTGACAGCCGCAGTCCGAGCGCCAGCGCTCCACGCCGTGCGCGCAGCTCCAGGAGGAGCCTTCGACGAGCTCGGCGTCCCATTCCGGCGGGTGGAGGGCGAGATGCTCGGCGTAGTTCGTCAGCCGCGTGCCGCTCCCCCGGGCTATGTCCTCGAGCGCCCAGGCCAGCGCCATCTCTCCGAAACGGTGATGGTGGCCGTAGGTCTCGCCGTCGGTGGCGATGTGGGCCAACGAGCCTTCCGGCGCGTCCGGGGGCAGGACGCCCGTCAGCCGGCCGGCCAGGTGCTCGCCGCGCGTCAGCAGTCCCTCGAACGCCACGGCTTGGGAGACACCGCCGTCGTAGAAGTAGACCGCGATCCGGCGGCCCGACGGCAGGAGGACGCGGTAGGCGCGGCTCGTGTCGACGCCGGCGTCGCCTGCCTCGGTCCAACCCCCGGCGCCGGGCGGGCGCACGCGCGAGGCTTGGCGCGGCGCCAGCACCGTGAACAGCACGCCCGCGTCGGCCAGCGCCTCGAGCGTGGCGGTGTCGGCGGCCGTCTCAGGCAGCCACATCCCCTCGGTGGCGCGCCCGAAGCGGCGCTTGAAGTCGGCCGCGCCCCAGAGCACCTGGGTGCGCTTGTCGCGCGCGTCGGCCAGCGGCAGGATCACGTGGTTGTAGGCCTGGGCCATCGCCGGGCCGTGGCCGCCGAAGCGCGCGGCGCCCTCGCGGTCGGCGGCCAGGACGGCCGCATAGGTCGACGGCGCCCGCGCCTCGAGCCAAGAGAGCAGGGTCGGCCCGAAATCGAAGCTCATGCGCGCGTAGGTGCTCACGATCGCCGTGATCCGTCCCTGCGCGTCGAGGATGCGGGCATGAGCGTTGGGGCCGTAGCACTCCGCGGTGATGCGCTCGTTCCAATCGTGGTAGGGCGAGGCCGACTCCTCGCGCTGGACCGACTCCAGCCAGGGGTTCTCGCGCGGGGGCTGGTAGAAGTGGCCGTGCACGCAGACGAAGCTCTTCACATCGCCTCGTAGAAGACGAGTGACTTGGGATTGAGCCGGACATTCGCCGTCCCCGAGGATGCCAGGGCCGCGGGGGCCCCGCCTCCCGGCCCACCCCAGCTCTCGGCGGAGGAGTCGAGCATGAGGCGCCAGCGCCCGGCCGGCGCGGCCAGCTCGCCCTCGAAGGGGACGTCGCCGAAGTGCAGGACGAGGAGCCCGCGGCCCGCGGCGCGCGAGACGACCAGGGCCGGGGGAGCCTCGGAGACGGCCACCTTCATGCGCTCCTTGGCGGGCTCCTTGAACGCGGCGTGTTCCCGGCGCAGGCGCAGGGCCTCGCGAACGAAGGCGCTCAGACGGACCGCCCCCGGCGCCTCACGGCGCTTGGGGGCGAGCACGCAAACCGCGAAGGTCTCGGGGTCGTTCGGGTCGGGAGGCGTGCCGGACCAGCCGAAATGCTCGGCCAGCTCGCGCTGGCGGCCGGCGCGCACGGCCTCGCGCAAGCCGGGGTCGGCGAAGTCGGCGAAGAAGTGGAACGGCGCCGTCTCGCCGTACTCGTCGCCCATGAAGAGCATGGGAAGATAGGGGGAGAGCAGTACCGCCCCCAGGGCCAGCTTGTGAGCTTCGCCCGAGACCAAGGAGGCCGCCCGCGCCCCGTCGACGCGGCTGCCGACCTGGTCGTGGTTCTGCCAATACGCGACGAAGCGGCGGCCCGGCAAGGCGCCGGCCGGGGTGCCTAGGGTGCGTCCCCGCCAGGAGTTGTAGCGGGAGCCGTCGAAGGTCCAGCCCTCGGCGTAGGCCTTGGCCAAGTCGGGCAGGCCGGAGAACTCCGCGTACGGACCCGGACGTTCCCCGGTCAGGAGCACGTGCAGGCCGTGGTGGAGGTCGTCGGCCCACTGCGAGTCCAGGCCGAAGCCGCCCAGCTCCCGGGGCCGGACGACGCGGGCGTCGTTGCGAAGATGCTCGGCGATGAGGTGGACCAGGCGGCTGCTCCGGCGGCCGAGGTCCGCGACGGCCTCCGCCAGCTCCGTGAGGAAAGGGCGCTCCGAGAGGTCGAGCAGGGTCGACGTGGCGTCCAGGCGGAGAGCGTCGACCCGGCAGTCGTCGAGCCACCACAGCGCGCTCTGGATGAAGTAAGCCCGCACCGCATCGCTGTGCGCCCCGTCCATGTTGAGCGCGGGCCCCCAAGGCGTGGTGAAGCGGTCCGTGAAGTAGGGACCGAACTCCCGCAGCCGGCAGCCCTCGGGACCCATGTGGTTGTAGACCACGTCGAGGATGACGGCGATCCCGCGGCGATGGGCCGCGTCGACGAAGCGCCTGAAGGCGTCGGGGCCGCCGTAGGTCGACTGGGCCGCCGAAGGGAACACCCCGTCGTAGCCCCAGTTCCGCGCGCCCGGGAACTGCGCCACCGGCATGAGCTCGACGGCTGTGACGCCGAGGTCCTTGAGGCGCGAGAGTTCGCGGGCCGCCGCGTCGAAGGTGCCTTCCTTCGTGAAGGTCCCGACATGCAGTTCGTAGATGACGTAGTCCGCCAGCGGGTGGCCCAGCCAGTAGTGCGCCTGCCAGTCGAACTCGGCGTCGACCACCTCGGATGGCCCGAAGACACCGTCGGGCTGGGACAGCGAGGCGGGGTCGGGGAACTCGGCCTCGCCGTCGAGGCGCAGGACGTAGCGCGCCCCGGGCGGGACGTTGTCGGCGATGCCGGTGAAGAAGCCGCCGTCGGTCTTGCCGAGCGGCACGAGCTTGTCGAAGGGAGCGACGATGCGGACCGCCGCCGCGGCGCGGGAGGGCGCCCAGACGCCGAAGCGGGTCTTCCCGCCGCCCAGGTGGCGCGCGCCGTGGACCGGGACCGCCAGCGCCCCGGACGCCTTCTCGGTCAGGGCCGGCGCCCCTTGAGGAACAGGGCCCCCAACGGCGGCAGGCTGAGGTTGAGCGAGAAGTCCCGGCCGTGGAACGGGACGCCCTCGGCTTCGAGGCCCCCTGCGTTGCCGACGCCGCTGCCGCCGTATGGCGCGGCGTCGGAGTTGAGCAGTTCGGTCCAACGTCCGCCCCAGGGCACGCCGATCCGGTAGCCCAGGCGCGGCACCGGGGTCATGTTGAAGACGCAGAGCACGGCCTCCCGGCCGCCCTTAGCCAGGCGCAGGTAGCCCAGCGCGCTGTTGTCGGCGTCGCTGGCGTCCACCCATTGGAAGCCCGCGGGGTCGCAGTCGAGCTGGTGCAGGGCCGGCTCGGCGCGGTAGATCTTGTTTAAGTCCGCGACCAGCTTCCTGACGCCCTGATGGGGGGCGGCCCCGAGCAGGTGCCAGTCCAGGCTCTTCTCGTGGTTCCACTCGTCCCATTGGCCGAACTCGCAGCCCATGAAGAGCAGCTTCTTGCCCGGCTGGGACCATTGGTAGGCGAACAGCGCGCGCAGGTTCGCGAACTTCTGCCAGTCGTCGCCCGGCATCCGCCGTAGAAGCGACCCCTTCCCGTGGACGACCTCGTCGTGGGAGAGCGGCAGCATGAAGTTCTCGTGGAACGCGTAGATCATCCGGAAGGTCAGCTCGTTGTGGTGCCAGCGCCGGTGGACGGGCTCCTTCTTCATGTACTCGAGGGTGTCGTGCATCCAGCCCATGTCCCACTTCAGGCCGAAGCCGAGGCCCCCGGTGTAGGTCGGGCGCGAGACGCCGCCCCAGGCGGTGGACTCCTCGGCGATCATCTGGACGTCGGGATGCCGCGCGTAGACCTCGGCGTTGAGGCGGCGCAGGAACTCGATAGCCTCGAGGTTCTCGCGGCCGCCGTGCTGGTTGGGGACCCATTCGCCTTCCTTGCGCGAATAGTCGAGGTAGAGCATCGAGGCCACGGCGTCCACGCGCAGGCCGTCGATGTGGTACTTCTCGAGCCAGAACAAAGCACTGGAGTAGAGGAAGCTCTTCACCTCGCTGCGGCCGTAGTTGAAGATGAAGCTGCCCCAGTCGGGGTGCCAGCCCTGGCGCGGGTCGGAGTGCTCGTAGAGGTGCGTTCCGTCGAAGAAGGCCAGGCCGTGCTCGTCGGAGGGGAAGTGCGAAGGCACCCAGTCGAGGATGACGCCGACCCCGGCGCGGTGCAGGGTGTCGACCAGGAACATGAAGTCCTGCGGGGTGCCGTAGCGGCTGGTGGGGGCGAAGTAGCCCGTGGTCTGGTAGCCCCAGGAGCCGTAGAACGGATGCTCCATGACCGGGAGGAATTCGACGTGGGTGAAGCCCTGCTGGGAGGCGTAGGCGGCCAGGCGAGGAGCGATCTCGCGGTAGCTCAGCGAGCGGCCGCCCTCCTCGGGGACCCGCATCCAGGAGCCGAGGTGGACCTCGTAGACCGAGACCGGGGCGTCGAGGCCGCTCCGGGACTTGCGCTTCTTCATCCAGTCGCCGTCGGCCCACTCGTAGTCGAGGTCCCAGACCACCGACGCCGTCTTGGGGGAGGGCTCGGCATGGAAGGCGAACGGGTCGCACTTGTCGGCGCGGTAGAGCGCGTGGCGCGAGGCGATGTGGAATTTATAGTGCGCGCCCTTGGCGACTCCCGGGATGAAGGCGGACCAGATCCCCGAGGAGCCGACCGCGCTCAGGGGGTGCTTGCCGGCGTCCCAGCCGTTGAAGTCGCCCACCACGGCCGCGTACTGGGCATCGGGGGCCCAGACCGCGAAGTGGACCCCGGCCTCCCCGTCCGGACCCTGGCCGGGGTGGGCGCCGAGGCGCTCCCAGAGGCGCAGATGGCTGCCCTCGTTGAACAGGTGGAGGTCGTCGTCGCTGAGCAGGGTGGCGGTCTTCATTGGTAGAAATCTGGCGCCGGTATCCGTTTGGACCCGGTTTCCAGAAACCCCCTTTCAAACCGTGCTGGCGGATTTCCCGCACACGGCTTAACGATGGTCTTCATTGCGCAGCGTGCGCGGTCCCAGGATACCGTAT
>JACPXC010000060.1 GCA_016196755.1 Elusimicrobiota bacterium | reverse complement strand
GCACGTTGTTGTTGGAATGCAGGTCGATGGCCGCGTATAATTTCATGGGTCCTCTCCTTTGTTTGGTCTGTGTGTGTCGGCAAACAAACACTACCAACCCCGGGAGGGGACCTCTAACTTCTAGATGATTATCAGTCCCTGGAGTTCTGATTCGAGGGAACCAAAACCGGGGGTCAAGCGTACTAGAGGGATGCCCAGACAACCCCGCAGCTTCCCCTCGGACTCATATCAACATGTGATCTCGCGCGGAAACCGGCGCCAGAAGATTTTTGAATCAGAGGAGGACTGGGCGCGTTTCGCCGCGGCCCTAGTCGAAGAGCTGGATGCCGAAGGCGTGATCTTGCTGGCGTTCTGCTTGATGCCCAACCACTTCCATCTCCTGGTCAAATGCATCCAAGCCGCCCTGTCCAGCGCGATGCATCGGCTGCTGACCTCTCACGCCGCCTACATGAACAAGAAATACGGCCGGACAGGACACCTGTTCGAGGACCGCTTCAAGTCATTCCAGTGCGCCCCTGAGGGCCTACTTCCTCTCGCCGCGTACATACACAATAACCCTGTGCGCGCTAGACTAACCACCGCTGCGGGCGACTGGCCTTGGTCCAGCCATCGCGACTACATCGAGCCCGCCGGCCAAGGAACGGCCGGGAAACTCATCGTGCTGTCCGGAATCGATAAGGACCCTTTGAAGGCGGCCGCCTTCTACCGGAGCTATGTCGAGACCTCTATCGCCCGCCCCGGCCGTCCGACCCCGACCGCCCTTGACGCGCTATGCGCCAAGATCGAGCGGGAAGGCGGACACATCGCCGGCCTGATCCGTCAACGCTCCAAGCGGCACGACATCACCGGAACGCGCAGGAAGTTCATCGAATCTGCCCTCGCTGAGGGACACCTGCCTAGCGAAATCGCCGACTTCTTAGGCTTGGCAAGGTCCGCGATCAGCAGATACCGGTCCCCCGGGGCGAATGTGAATTCCAGGGACTGTCCCTAATCGGAACTCAGTCGAAGTGGGCGGTGAAGTAGCGGGCCAGCTCGTCGAGGCCCTTGCGCTTGAGGAAGAACGCGGTGTTGTCGGCGAAGCAGTCGAGGTGGACCAAGGCGTTGAGGCTGGCGTCCTTGCGGCAGATGGCGTAGAGACGCTGGCAGAACGCGCGGTTGACCGTCCGCAGGTCCTCGAGGAGCTTGATCATCCCGTTCATCTCCCAGTCGGGGGTCAGCCCCTTCCAGGCGCGCAGGCCCTGGGCCAGCATGTACATCGACAGGAAGCGGTAGAGACTCTCTTTTAGAGAGGCGAACGGAAGGTGCTCGCGGACCATCGGCTTGAGCTTGCCGAGGACCGGACAGCCGCTCGTCGACATGACCAGGCCTATCAAGCCGCTGACGCCGGCGGCCAGGGGAGCCTTCTTGCGGTAGGTGCGCGCCTCGGTGACGATCTCGACCTCGGCCTGCTCGCTAGAGAGCGAGTCCTTGAAGAAGTCGATGACCTCGACGAGCGCCACCGCGGTCGGGCAGCGCGGGGTATCCTTGAGCGGGCAGTTCGGGCACTGCTGGTACGACAGGTCGGTCCACTCCGGCAGCTCTTTGGGCGGTTCGTTCTGGAGGGTCAGGGTGTCCGGATCGAGGCGCACCGGGAACTCCTTGACCCGCCCGTCGGGCAGGTTGAAGCGGTAGAGGATGTCCAAGGTCGTGGGCATCAGGGTGCTCCCAGCTTAACAGGTTTGCCGGGTTCGCGCCACGCGCCAGCGGGGCGGGGCTAGCGGCCGTCGGGCCGGCCGCCCTTGCGCGGGTCGCTGCCGCCGCGCAGCTCGCCGCCCTGCCGCGTGACCATCTGGACCGCGGACTCCCCGGCGAAAGGCTCGAGACGGTGCCCCCGCTTCAAGAGCAGCGCGCGCGTCTCGGCGGGGACCTCGGCGTCGAAGCGCACCACGTCCGGGCTCCACTGGTGGTGCACCCGCGGCGCGGCCACGGCCTCGTCGGGCGCCATGCCGCCGTCGACCGCGTTGAGGATGGACTGGACCGTCCCCGTGATGATCAGCGGGCCGCCCGAGCCGCCCAGCGCCGCCGTGGGGCTGCCGCGCTCGAGGATGATCGTCGGCGACATCGAGGAGAGCGGCTTGCGGCCCGGGCCGACGAGGTTCAGTTCGGACTGACGGAGGCCGAAGGCGTTGGCCGCCGTCGTGCTGATGGCGAAGTCGTCCATCTGGTTATTTAAGACGATGCCGAGGCCCGGCGCCACGAGCAGGGAGCCGAAGTAGAGGTTGATCGTCTCGGTGGCGGCGATGGCGTTGCCCTGAGCGTCCAGGATCGAGTAATGGGTCGTCCCGCCGTCGTCGGGCAGGCTCTGGACGCCGTAGGTCTCGGGCGCCGCCGTGCGCCCGACGCCGACCTTGCGGCGCAGCTCCCGGATGTGGCGCGGCGCCAGCATGGCCGCGGCGTTCTCCTCGACCTCGGGATGGACGTCCGGATCGCCGAGCAGGCGCGCGCGGTCGGCGAAGGCGTGCTTCATCGACTCGACGAGGAGCGCCGTGCCCTCCGGGCGGCGGAGCCGCTTGGGCGAGAAGCCCTCCATGGTCCCCAAGATCTGGAGCACGCAGGCCCCGCCCGAGCTCGGCGGCGGGGCGCTCAAGACCGTCCGGCCGCGGTAGGTCCCCGACAGCGGCCGGCGCTCGGAGAGGGCGTAGCCGTCCAAGTCCTCGCGGGTCATCGGCCCGCCGGCCTCGGCCCCGGCCACCTTCAGGACGGCGTCGCTGAAGGCGCCCAAGTAGAATTTCTCGGCGCCCTCGGACGCCAGGCGCCGGAGCGCGGCCGCCAGATCGGGCTGGAACAGGACCTCCCCCGCCGCGTAGGGCCGCCCGTCCTTCAGGAAGATGCGGGATATCTCGTCGTAGCGCCGCGGCTCGGCCGCGGCGGCGATGCGCCCGGCCATGTCGAGCATCGCTGCATGGAGGACCTTGTCCACCGGGAAGCCCTTCTCGGCCAGCTCGATGGCCGGGACCAGGGCCTCGGCCAGGGTCTTGGTGCCGAGCTTGGCGAGCAGGACCGGGATGCCGCGCAGCTGGCCCGGCACGCCCACCGCCCAGGGCCCGGCCTCGGTCTTCCCGGGCACGGGCCGCCCATCGGCGCCCAGGTAGGCGGCCGGCTCGGCGGCGCCCGGCGCGGTCTCGCGGTAATCGACAAAGACCGGCTTCTTGCCGGCTAGCGTAAGCAGCATGAACCCGCCGCCGCCCAGGCCCGCGCTCTGCGGCCGCACGACCGACAAGGCCAGCGAGGTCGCGGCCGCGGCGTCGACGGCGTTGCCGCCGGCCGCGAGCATCCGTACCCCCGCCTCGGAGGCCGCGGGATGGTCGGCGGCGACCACGAAATCCTGGCCGGCGAAACCCCAGGGTTTCGGCGTCGAGGCGCGCGGCGCCGGTCCCGCGCAGGCCGACAAGAACGCCACGGCGATGAGCCACCTCATGCTTTTCCCCAGACCAGCTTCCCGGCGACGAAGGTGGCGCGGACGGCATGGCGCGAGCCCCTGAACACCAGGCGCGCCAGCGCGGCCGTGCCGTCGGGCGCCGGGGCGAACGGGTCGTACTCGGCCGGGTCGACGAGGACGAGGTCCGCCGGCGCGCCGGGCGTCAGCGTCCCGGCCCCGACCGGCAGGTCCAGGGCGCGCGCCCCGTGCACGGTGGCCAGGGCGAAGGCCTTGGCCGCTCCCAAGACCTCGGAGGCGGCACTTCCTCGCGATAGCGCTCGGTCGGCCGCGCCGCTAAAGAGCTTGTGGGCGCCGGCCAGGCGTTGGGCGAAGACCGCCTGGCGCATGACCTCGAGGAGGTCGAGCGACGGTCCGGCCGCCACGTCCGAGCCCAAGGCCAGTCGGCAGTCCGCGCCCCGTGCCGCGGGCAGGTCCATCACGCCGCTCGACAAGAAGGCGTTCGAGGTGGGGCAATGGACCAGGACCGAACCGGAGGCCTTCACCGTCCGGCGCTCGGCGTCGGAGAGCCAGATGCCGTGGGCTAGCAGGGTCCGCGGCCCCAGGAGGCCCGCCTCGCCGTAGACGTCGGCATAGTTCCTGGCCTCC
Organism: Elusimicrobiota bacterium; assembly: GCA_016196755.1. Lineage (GTDB taxonomy): Bacteria > Elusimicrobiota > Elusimicrobia > UBA1565 > UBA1565 > SCTT01. Next base: position 1,694 of record JACPXC010000060.1, on the reverse strand, counting down.
GGGAAGTCGCGGCGCACCGCGGCGATCTCGGCGCGGCTCTCGGAGAGGTGGGTCTGGACGAAGGCGCCGCGCCTCGCGGCCTCCGCGCCGGCCGCGCGCATGAGCTCCCGCGAGCAGGACAACGCGAAGCGCGGGGTGTAGGCGTAGCGCAGGCGCCCCTCGGCGGCCCCGTTCCAGCGCGCGCAGAGCTCGCCCGACTCCTGCAGGGAGACCTCGGCGCGGCCCCGGCGCGGGTGCTTGCGCGCGAAGGCGTCGTCGTAGGAACCGCGGTCCATCATGACCTTGCCCATGACCAGACGCAGGCCGGAGCGCGCGCCTTCCTCGAAGGCGGCTTCCGCGCCCTCCTTGTAGACGCTCAGATAGACCGCCGCCGCCGTCGTGCCGTGGGCCGCGAGGTCCTTAAAGAACAGCCGCGAAAGCTCACGGGCGTAGCTGCCCTTGAAGCGGCGCTCGAGCGGGAAGATGTGCTTCTTGAGCCAGGGCAGGAGCTCGCCTCCGTCGGCCGCCACGGCAGGGTACTGCGGCAGGTGGCAGTGCGCGTCGACGAGGCCGGGGATGGCCAGGAGGGCTCCGGGTCTGGCCTTACGGCCCAGCGGCCGGGCCTGGGCGATCCGTCCTTTATCCAGCGTCAGCCTCGCAGCGGGCCAATATACCAGGCGCTCGCGGCGGTCGAGGGTCAGTAGCGCGCAGTCGAGCGTCTTCATGGTCAGCCGCGGGGAGCGGCCAGAACGCCGTCGAGGAAGTCGATGCCGGCCGCCACGGCCCCGCCGTCGAACACGAACGCCGAGACGTGGCCGCGGCCTTTGATCCAAAAGAGCCGCGCCGGCACCCCCGCGCGGGTCAGCGCCTCGGCCATGAGCCGGGCCTGCTCGGGCTCGACCAAAGTGTCGGCGGTGCCGTGATAAAGGAAGAACGGAGCGTCGTCAGGGGTGGCATAGGTCACCGGGGAGGCCTCGCGCCAGAGCTCGGGCGCCTCGGCGTAGCTGAGGCCGAGGAACGGGGTGATGATGGGGCTGACCGGGTACTTCGAGAAGTCCGCGGGAGTCCCCCCGGCCACGACGGCGGCCACGCGGTCGTCCACCCCGGGGTCCTCACCGCCCCCCACCCCCAGCATGGCGGCCAGATGGGCCCCGGCCGAGTAGCCCCAGGCCCCCAGGCGCTCGGGGTCGAGCTTGAGCCGGGCCGCCTCGCGCCGGGCGTAGCGCGCCGCCTCGCGCACGTCGTCGACCGCGGCCGGATAGCGGTCCGCGGGCGCCAGCCGGTAGACGACGTTCATCGCCACGAAGCCGCGGGCGGCCAGGGCGCGGGCGATGTGGACCATGTCCGCGGGCCGCCGCGCGGACCAGCCGCCCCCATGGATGACCAGGACCCCAGGGAACGGCCCGGGTCCGTCCGGGACGTAGGCGTCCAGCGTCAGAGGGTCCGTGCAGGCCTGGGCATAGACCAGGCCGCGGTGGATGGTGAACGTCGTCTTGCGCGTCCGAGGACGCGCGGTCCCGGGTTGGGGCGCGGCGCAGGCAAACGACAACAGGGCCAACAGCGGGAGGAGGAGCCTCATTGGTAGAAATCTGGCGCCGGTATCCGTTTGGACCCGGTTTCCAGAAACCCCCTTTCAAACCGTGCTGGCGGATTTCCCGCACACGGCTTAACGATGGTCTTCATTGCGCAGCGTGCGCGGTCCCAGGATACCGTAT
>JACPXC010000067.1 GCA_016196755.1 Elusimicrobiota bacterium | reverse complement strand
ATGGCCGCGTATAATTTCATGGGTCCTCTCCTTTGTTTGGTCTGTGTGTGTCGGCAAACAAACACTACCAACCCCGGGAGGGGACCTCTAACTTCTAGATGATTATCAGTCCCTGAAGTTCTGATTCGTACGAATCAGAACTTCAGGGACTGTCCCTAATCAGAACTATTGCGTTTCTTGTTCTCGTCGATGAGGCGGGAGTGCTTGCGGTTGGCGCGGGCTTTTTCCCAGGGGGTCAGGCCGCGCCCGCCCTGCTCGTGCTTGAGCTGGAGGTAGCTGTCCCAGCGCGCGGCGAGCAAGGTGCCGGCGGCCAGGGCGGCCAGGACGGCGCAGCCGGGCTCCTTGTGGTGGCGGCAGTTGTCGAACTTGCAGCCCGAGAAGAGCGCCTCGACGTCCTCGAAGGTGCGGCGCAGGCCCTCGGCCGCGTCGGCCAGCTGGATCTCGCGCAGGCCGGGGGTGTCGATCAAGACCGTGCCGTTGGGGGTCAGGAACATCTCGCGCGAGGTGGTGGTGTGGCGGCCGCGGCCGTCGCCGCGCAGGGTCTTCGTCGGCTGCTTCTCGCGCCCCAGGATGTGGTTGACCAAGGTCGACTTCCCGGCGCCCGAGGAGCCCAGCAGGGCCACGGTCTTGCCCGGCAGCAGGTACTCGGCCAGGAAGTCCAGCCCCGCGCCCTGCTTGGCGCTCATCAGATGGACGGCCACCTCGCCGGCCACCGCGCGCGTGTCCTTCAAGCGCTCTTGGGCCTCGGGGCACAGGTCGACCTTGTTGAGGAGGATGACCGGCCGGGCTCCCCCCTCCAGCACGATGGCCAGGTAGCGCTCCAAGCGGCGCAGGTTGAAGTCCTGGTCCAGGCCGCTGACCACGAAGATGGTGTCGACGTTGGCCACCAGCACCTGCAGGCGGTCGCGCTCGCCGGCCTCCTTGCGCGCCACGCGGCTGCGCCGCGGCAGGACGGCGTGGAGGACCGCCCGCGTGGGGCTCATGTCGGCCGCCACCCAGTCCCCCACGGCGGGGAACGGCACGTCGCGCTCCAGGTCGCGCTTGTAGATGCCGGAGAGCTGGGCCAGGCGCTCTCCGGTCTCCATCCAGAGCTTGAACAGGCTGCCTTCTCGAGCGGCCACGCGCGCCGGGGTCAGGCCTTTGGCCGCATGAGGCTCGAACGCCTTGGCATAGGCCGCGTCCCATCCGAATCTCTCGAGAGCGTCCATCAGCCCTTGGGCGCTATGCCCTTGAGGCGGTTCAAGCCGTTTAGCGCCGCCACGCGGTAGGCCTCGGCCATCGTCGGGTAGTTGAAGGTGGCGTTGATGAAGTAGAGCAGGCTGTTGCCGGCCCCCGGGCTGGCCATCACGGCCTGGCCGATGTGGACGATCTCGGCGGCCTGCGAGCCGAAGCAGTGCACGCCCAGGACGGCCAGGGTCTCGCGGTGGAACAGGAGCTTGAGCATGCCCGCGCGCGCGCCCATGATCTGGGCCCGGGCCAGGCTGCGGAACTGGGCGTGGCCGACCTCGTAGGGCACCTTCGCCGCGGTCAGCTCCTTCTCGGTCTTGCCGATCGAGGAGATCTCGGGGATGGTGTAGATGCCCGTCGGGATGTCGCGGGTCAGCCGCGCGTCGCAATGGCCCTCGCTCAGGTGCGTGGCGGCGAAGCGGCCCTGGTCGTAGGCCGCCGAGGCCAGGGCCGGGAAGCCCACCACGTCGCCCACCGCGTAGATGTGCCCGACGCTCGTGCGGTAGTCGGCGTCCACCGGCAGGTTGCCGCGCGAGTCGACCTTGATCCCTAAGGCCTCGAGGCCGAGGTTCTCGGTGTTGCCGGCCCGCCCGTTGGCCCACAGCAGGTAGTCGGTCGTCACCTGCTTGCCGGACTTAAGATGCAGCACGACGTAGTCGTCCTTGAGCTCGACCTTCTCGTACTCCTCGTCGTGATAGAGGATGACCCCGCCGTCGCGCAGGTGATAGGAGAGCGCGTCGCTGATCTCGTCGTCGAGGAAGGTCAGGAGCCTCTCGCGCGTGTCGACCAAGGTGGTCTTGACGCTCAGCGCGCGGAAGATCGACGCGTACTCGCAGCCCACCACGCCCGCCCCGTAGACCGCCACCGAAGAGGGGGTCTCCTTCAAGTCCAAGACCTTGTCGGAGTCGAGCACGCGCGGGTGGGTGAAGTCGACGTCCGGCGGCCGGTACGGCCGCGAGCCCACGGCGATGACGAAGTGCCCGGCTTCCAGCGCCTCCTCCGGCCCGTCGGGATGGGAGACGACCACGGTCTTCGCGTCCGAAAAGCGCGCCAGGCCGTGGAACACGTCGACCCCGTTGCGCTCATGGAAGCTCTGGCGCAGGCGGACCTGGTCGCCGATGACCGACTCGGCCGAGCGCATCAGGTCGGGCCAAGAGATCGGCGCCGAACGCAGGAACTTCTTGAACAGCGGGTTGGCCCGCGCGTTGACGAGGTGGCTGACCGACTGGCGCAGGGCCTTCGACGGGATGGTGCCCCAGTGCGTGCAGCCCCCGCCGACCTCCCGGAAGGACTCGACGAGCGCCACCGAGCGGCCGGATTTGACGGCCTTCATCGCGGCCCCCTCGCCTCCGGGGCCGGAGCCGATCACGACGACATCATAGCGCGACGTGTTCATTGGTAGAAATCTGGCGCCGGTATCCGTTAGGACCCGGTTTCCAGAAACCCCCTTTCAAACCGTGCTGGCGGATTTCCCGCACACGGCTTAACGATGGTCTTCATTGCGCAGCGTGCGCGGTCCCAGGATACCGTAT
>JACPXC010000063.1 GCA_016196755.1 Elusimicrobiota bacterium | reverse complement strand
CGCCGTCTCGAATTCGCCGGCGAATGTCAGCGTAGCCCGCTCCGGCGCCAGCGCTCCGAGACCCGCAGGTCAGACCGCGCCTCAGAGCTCCCTGGTCGCCGGCCGCAATGCCGCGCCCGTCACCCGCATGGCGCCGGCCGATGCGACGATCACTAACGCCGCTCCCGCTTCCAGCCTGGCCCAGGCCCCGCAGCGCGCCGTCTCGAATTCACCCGCGAATGTCAGCATCGCCCGCTCCGCCCCCGTCACACGCATGACCGAACCCACGTCCCAACTCATGCCCGGCCTGGCCGCCGCCGCCGCGCCGCTCATCGCCAAGATCGTAGAGGCCCTGCCGCGCCTGCTCGACTTGATCGCCGGCTCCGTCCCGCAGTCCGCCGGCCAAAAGACGCCGACCTTGGTCGCCGTGGAGAACACCCAGCCGGTGACCAGTATGGCCCCGGCCGCGCCTCCGGCCGCCATCCAACCGCCGGGCGAGCGCGCGGCCTTCGACCCGACTAGCGCCGTTGCCGCCGTCCCGGCGACCGCTCTTCCCCAGGCTCCCGCCCTGCCGTCATGGACCCCGTCTTCCGACCGCGTCAGCGCCGCGACTCCCGACGCGCCTCCCCGGAGCGCGCCGCGAAGGATCGTCCGCCGAACCCCTGGCCGAGCCCCGACGCCGATCGCAGCCGTTGGGCTGGAGGACGCCCCCGCCGCCATGCCGTCGAGCGTCAGTCGATCCGCTCCAGTCGCTCCGAGCGCGCCTGCCGCCCAACAGACGGCGGCGGCATCCCCGACCCGGCCCGCGGCGCCGCTCGCTCCGGCTCCGCGCCAGCTCGTCCCGTCATTTACCGCCGGCGTGGCGCCGATCCTGGCCGGGGCCGCCCAGCTCTTCTCCCAACCGCCGTCGATGACGCAGTTCGTCGATTCGATGCACCCCGCCGAGGTAACGGCCACTGAGCCCACTGCACCCGCCGCGGCCGTCGCCGTCGTCTCGGCCCCGCAGGCTCTTGGCGCCGCCTCGCCTTCTCCCGTCCGCGTTGACACGCACGCCGCCGCTCCCCAGCCGCTCGAGCTGACCCAAGCCCCCGCCTTCATCGGCTCCGACCTCGCCGAACCGCTTGAGAGCCCGGCCTCGTCGCTGCAGCACCTCGAGGAGTCGACCATCGTCTACGACGACGCCCAGGAACCCGCCGCTCGCGAAGCGCCCTCGACGGTCGCCGCGCTTGCCGCCCCCGCCCTCCTCGCGGCTGCCCGATCGGCGCCCGACGCCTCCTTCGCTCCGGCCCCGTCCTGGGAGCGAGAGTCGCTCCAGGTCCGCACCGCCGCGGCCGAGACCAACGATTCCGCCCGCGACACCCAGGCCCTGCGCAAGCTGGCCGTGGCCCCGCCGCGCCCTACCGTCGACGACAGCCGGAGCTCGGCGCTCTCGGCGGCCGCGGTTCCCTCGACGACTCCGCCCGCCGGCAAGGCCGCCGCGGCCGCGCCGTCGAAGCCGGCGCACCCCCCGCTCCCCGCCTCGCCGGTGCTGCCCGCCCTCGTGGCGCTGTGGCTCTTCGCCCTGGCCGCCGCGCGCGGGCCGTCCTTGCTCGGCGCCGGCCAAACGGCACGCGACCCCAGCTTCGCGTTCTGAACTTGACAAGCGCGTTCGGGATATACATTAATGAGACTCGGTATCAATAATAAATGCCCGACAAGCTCCGCTTCCTGCCCGGCCGTTCCGGCTACGTCGCCCGCGCGCGCGAGGTATTCGCCGACCAGCTCTCCAAGCGCGGGCTGCGCCTGACTAGCCAGCGCGCCGCCATCCTGGATTTCCTGCTCGCAGCCGACCGTCACGTATCGATCGATGAGATATTGAAAGCGCTGGGAGCCGCCGGCGTAGGCCGGGCCACGGTGTTCAGGACCCTCAAGGTGCTGCTCGAATCCGACCTGGTGAGCCGAGTCTCCGGCCCTCAGGGCGCCGCGCGCTTCGAGGTGAACCTGGAGCGCCCCCACCACGACCACTTGATCTGCACGGTCTGCGGAGACATCACCGAGGTGCGCTGGCCCAAGCTCGAGAAGATCCAGCACCGCGTCTGCCAGAAGGCGGGCTTCGAGCCCTCCTGGCACCGCCACGAGATCTTCGGACGCTGCAGGACATGCCGGGGAAAGGAATGAGGCCTGTTTTTTTTGCCTTCCTATTGATACTGCGTATCAATAATGGCGCCTCCGCGGCGGCGCGCTCCCGCTGGGTCATGGGGACCCTGCTCGAGATCACCTCGGCAGACGACGGCGGCGCGGCCTTCGCCGAGGTCGAGCGGCTCGACCGCCTCCTGAGCACTTTCAAGGATGGCAGCGAGGTGTCGCGCCTCAACCGCGCCGCCGGCGCGGGCCCGGTGAAGGTTTCCGACGACCTCTGGAGCATCCTCCAGGTGTCCTCGTCGGTCTGGGCGGCCAGCGGGGGAGCGTTCGACCCGACCTACTCGTCCTCTCCCCCCGCGCGCGGCTTCGGCCGCCTGCGCCTGGACGCCTCCGCCCGGAGCGTGGAGCTTCCCGCCGGCGCCCGGCTCGACTTCGGCGGCGTGGGCAAAGGCTACGCCCTCGACGCCGCGGCGTCGGCGCTGCGCGCGAGAGGGATCTCCTCGGCCTTCCTCAATTTCGGCGGGCAGGTCTACGCCCTAGGCGCCTGGGAGGTGGAGACGCCGGGGGCCCGGCTCCCGCTGCGCGACGCCTCGGCCTCGACCTCGGGAGATGCGGAGCAGCCTGGCCACATCGTAGCGCCCGGCAGTTGGCGGCCGGCGCGTAAAGCGGGTTCCGCCACGGTCGTCCTACCCTCCGCCGCCGAGGCCGACGCTTGGTCCACGGCGCTTTTCGCGGCCGGTCCCAAGGCCCTGCCGCGCGATTTTCCGGGCTGCGCCCTCGTGGTGTCCGACGAGGGTGGACGGCCGGAACGATTCGGACATTGTCCAAGGAGAGTGCCATGAACGCAAGACTGATCCTCACCGCCTGTCTGTTCTGCGCGGCCGCCGCGCCGCTGGCGGCCCAGAGCACCGACGTCAAGGTCGCAGACCTCGAGCGCAAGATCGAGGCCCTGGCCGGCGAGGTGGAGCGCCTTAAGCTCGGCGAGGCCGCCGAGCCCGAGCTCGTCTCGGTTCTGGGCTTGGGCCCGGCCGCCTCGAAGGTCTACGGCAAGGCCCCCAAGCGCGTCTCGATCGGCGGCTACGGCGAGATGGCCTACGAGAACTTCCAGCCCAAGAAACAGAACGGCACCGGCGCCGGCAAGCGCGACGTCGTCGACATGGTGCGCGCGATCCTCTACGTGGGCTACAAATTCAACGACTGGATCACCTTCAACTCGGAGATCGAGTTCGAGCACGGCAGCACCGGCAAGACCCGCGGCGAGGTCTCGGTGGAGATGGCGGCCATCGACTTCAAGCCCTTCGGCGATCCGCTGGCCTTCCGCGCGGGGGTCTTGCTTATGCCGGTGGGCCTCGTCAACGAGATCCACGAGCCGACCACCTACAACGGCGTGAAGCGCCCTTCCGTCGAGACCAACCTCATCCCGAGCACCTGGCGCGAGAACGGCGCCGGCCTGTTCGGCGAATGGGGTCCGCTCAGCTACCGGAGCTACGTGGTCAGCGGCCTGCAGGCAGGCACCGACACCGGCGTGACCGGCTTTAGCGCCGCCAGCGGCCTTCGCAACGGACGCTCCTCGGCGGCCAAGAGCTATCTCGAGGACCCGGCGTGGGTCTCGCGCCTGGACGTCTCGCCGGTGGAGGGCGTGATGGTGGGCGGCTCGCTCTACGTCGGCGAGGCCGACCAGAGCCAGGTGCGCCTGCCGTCGGTCCCGGTGACGCTCTGGGAGACGCATGCCAAGCTGGCCTGGCGCGGCGCGGAGCTGCGCGGCCTCTATTCCGAGGTCAAGATCGGGAACGTCGACAGCCTCAACGCCGTCCAGGGCAACGCCGTCGGCGGCACGGGCTCCGTGGGCTCCAAGATGTTCGGCGGCTACCTGGAGGCCGCCTACGACGTCCTTGCCCCGTTCGCCAACCCGAAGGGGCAGTCGCTGACGCCGTTCGCGCGCTACGAGCGCTACGACACCCAGGCCGGCGTGCCGCATGCCTGGCGCAAGAACCCGTCCAACAGCCGCACCGAGTATACCCTCGGTGTGGGCTACAAACCCGTGAGCCAGGTCGTCATGAAGTTCGACCATCAGTTCCTGAAGGACCAAGGCTTGACGGGAGTCGGGCAGACCAACCTCGGAATGGGCTATATTTTCTAGGCGATGCCGCTCTTCGGTCTGCTGAGCGCCCTGCTGCTGGGCGCCGGAGAAAGCCAGGCCCGCCTGCTGCTCTCCCAGAAGCAGGCGTTGGGCTTGGCTTTCCCGGCGGGCGCGGCCGTGGAGCGCAGGACCGCCTACCTCACCGATGCGCAGGTGGCGAGAGCGGAGTCGCTGGCCAAGACCAAGGTGGAATCCAAAGTCTGGACCTATTATGTCGGCACCTCCAGCGGCGCGGCGGCCGGCTGGGCCTATTTCGACCGGGTCATCGTGCGCACCATGCCGGCCACCGTCATGGCCGCGGTGGCGCCGGACGGGACCCTGCGCTTCCTCGAGGTCCTGACCTTCGACGAGCCCGATGACTATCGGGCCAGCGCGCGCTGGCTGGCCCAGCTCAAAGCCCGGCCGCTCGACAGGGACCTCCGCATCGGCGGGCTCTTGCGCAACCAGACCGGCGCGACGTTGACCTCGTCGGCCTTCTCCGACTCGGCCCGACGTCTGTTGGCCGTGCATGCCGTCCTCACGGGGAAGACCGAATGAAGTATCTCCAGCAGGGCGGCTTCCAGCACAAGGCCCCGATGCGGCTCACGCTCGGCCTGTCGCTGGCCATGCTGGCCGGCCTTTGGCTTACGGGCTTTGCGATGTACTTCCAGCGCATGGGCCTCTCGCCGGCCTCGGTGCGCGATTATTACCTGGGCTCGCCGGACGGCTTCTCCAACCCGCGCAGCTACGCGTCCATGCTCGAGACCGCCCACGCCCACTTGCCGATGATGGCGCTGGTGCTCCTTCTGCTCACTCATCTCGTCATCTTCGCTCCCTTCTCCGACCGGGCCAAGGCCCGCATCGCCTGGCTGGCTTTCGGGTCGGCGATCCTGGAGGAATCCTCGGGCTGGCTGGTCCGCTTCGTCGACCCCGCATTCGCGCCCCTGCGCGTCGCGGCCTTCCTGCTCTTCCAAGGCGTCCTCGGCGGCCTCATCGCCGGCCTGGCCCTCTTCTTGTTCAGGGCGGCGCGCGACGACAAGCCCCACCCCCACCATCACCGCCGAGCGCACCACTAGATGAGCGCCGCGGCCGCGGCGCTGGTCGTGCTCTCGAGCGTCAGCGCCGCCGGCTGGGAGCCCCTGCGCTTCAAGAAGGTCCAGCGCGCCACCGAATACGCCTACGCCGAGGGCGCCTTCCATGCCGTGAGCTCGGCCTCCTCCTCGGGCATGATCTTCCGCCTCTCGGGACCCGCCGCGGAGCGACCCGTGCTGAGCTGGCGCTGGAAGGTGAACGCCCCGCTCGTCCACGCGGGCGAGCGGGCCAAGGACGGCGACGACTTCGCCGCCCGGGTCTACGTCACGTTCCGGTACGAACCGCGGCGCGCGGGCCTCGGGACGCGCGCCAAGTACGCGCTGGCAAAGGCGCTCTACGGCGAGTACCCGCCCCACGCCGGGATCGCCTACGTCTGGGCCGGGCATGAGCCCGCGGGCTCCTCCTGGCCCAATCCCTACACCGACCGCGTGCGCATGCTGGCCGTCCGCTCGGGAAGCGCCGGGGCCGGGACCTGGGCCGCGGAGCGGCGCGACCTCCTGGCCGATTACGCCGCGCTCTTCGGCGAGCCGCCCCCGCCCTTGGCCGGCGTGGCCGTCATGACCGACACCGACCAGACCGGAGCCCGCGCCGAGGCCTGGTACGCCGACATCGCCCTGGCCGCGCCGTCGACCGGGCGGTGACCCGCGAAGGCTGGCGCGCCGGAGACGCCCGCGGTCTGCGTGTTGGTCGGGCGCGCCGCCAAGCGCTATACTGAGGTCATGAGCGAACCTATCATCCCCCAGCGCGCGCCCTACGTCGTCGACGAACAGCCCGGACGGAAGGCCTGGTGCTCCTGCGGCCACTCCCAGAAACAGCCCTACTGCGACGGTTCCCACGGCCGCCTCGGCACAGGGATGACCCCCGTCATCGTCGAGCTGGCCGAGTGCAAAAAAGTGGCCTGGTGCGGCTGCAAGCACTCCAAGAACAAGCCGTACTGCGACGGCTCGCACCGCACCCTGCCGCCGGCGGCGTGAGCTAGGCCGGGCGCCCTCATAACCCCATCGAAGCCCGGCACAGCGGGGCTCCGCCCCGCTAGATCAGGAAGTCGCGGACGACGGGCAGGTGGGCCTTGGGCTTCACGGGCTTGCCCGAGTGTTTGGTGTCGACGAAGATGTTGGTGGCCGCCGGGAAGCGGTCGTCGAAGAGGTTGATGTGGGCCGGCTCGTTCTCGAAGCCGCCCTCCACCGAGCCGCGGCCCGCCAGGATGTCCAGGCCCCGGCGCTTATACTCTAAGTCCGGCGTGTCGAACTTGTCCTTCAAGACCAGCCGCGCCTCGCCGCCTTCATCGGGCATCGGGAAGCCGTGGCGGGCCAGGCTCTTGAGCGTCCCTTCGCGCATCCCCTCGTCGCGGCCCGTGAAGTAGACCGGCACCCCGCCGCCCTTGACGATCAGCTTGCAGTAGGCCGCCGCGCCGGGGACCTGGTCGTCGTGGGCCAGGTACTCGTTGGCGAAGAAGCGCTTGCACCAGAACTCCTTAAGCTCGCTGAGCAGCTCGGGATGGGTCAGGCCGGCCGCCTCGGCCGTCTCGGTGACGAGATAGCGGACGGCGGCGGGCGGGATCTGGGCGATGGCCGCCGCCTCCGGCCGCGCCGCGGCGAACTCGGCCATGATGCGCACGTGGCGCTGGGCGGTGGCGAGCAGGGTGTCGTCTAAGTCGAGCAGGACCAAGGGCTCGCTGCCGGCCCTGCGCGCGGCGCCGACGCGCTCGAGCAGGCCCCGGAGAGTCTCGCCCTGTGTCACTTCGCCGCCGCGCCGCGCGGGGCGGGCTTCGCGTGCCAGATCGTCGTCAGCATCACGAACCCCGCGATGGCGAAGGGCGCCATGAAGATCGGCCAGTAGAGCCAGCCGAGCTGGGTCGTGATGTAGCCCAGGGCCAGGGACTGCAGGCCGGTGCCCAGATAGACGAAACCGTCGATGATCCCCACCGCGGTCGCCGCGCCCTTGCGGCCGCCGAAGTCCATGGTGGCGGTGCCCGAGAGGAGCCCGTGGGTGCCGATGACGCAGATCGACATGATGAACACCAGGATGCCCAGGGTCCAGCCGTCGCCGTTCAAGGTCGGGATCATCAGCAGCGTGGCGACGGCCGCCGCCGCGTAGAGGAAGCCCGCGGCCGGGGCGCGGCGGGACTGGAACAGCTTGTCTGAGACGTTCCCCGCCACGACGCCGCCCACCACGCCGGCCATCATCAGCATGAGGCCCCAATTGTCCGAGGTGTATTTCCAGCCCTCGGCCAGCCCGGCGGCCATCCGCTCCTTGGCCAGGATGCGGTACCAGTGCATGACGCCGTTGCGGATGACGCCGGTGCAGAACTCCACCAAGGCGATCGTCATGATCACCTTGTTGGTCAACATGCGCTTGATGACCGTGAAGACCGGGGGCTGCACGTCGTCCTCGCCCGAGGAGGCGTCGCCGGTGTCGAAGTCGGCGAAGCCGGCCTGGGAGGGCTTGTCGCGCAGGTAAACCGCCAGAAAGAGGCCGAAGGCCGTCAGAAGCAGCGCCGGGGAGTAGAACACCCAGCGCGTGTCGGCCACGTCGACGGGCCCGCCGGCCGCGACGAACTTGAGGATCCGCTCGGAGACGTCGAAGGCCAGGAACAGCCCGGTCGAGATCATGATGCCGAAGATGCCCGAGAAAGAGCCGCGCTCGCGCACGTGGAACCAATGGGCGTTGACCTTGACGATGGCGACGGCCCCGTAGCTCTGGAAGTACATGTTCAAGCCGTAGAGCGCGCTGAACACCGCGACCAGAGGCGCGGATTTGGGGTCGGGCAGGGCCAGGACATAGGAGAGGTAGAGGCCCATCGCGGCGTTGGCCGCCGCGGCCCCCGCGGCGCCGATGACCATGGCCTTCTTGCCGCCGATCTTGTCGGTCAGCGGGCCGTTGACGAGGAAGGCGACGGCGTACACCCAGGCGCCCACCCCGAAGATCGTCCCGAAGTCGGCCTTCGACATGAAATCGCCCAGCGCGGTCTTGGAGACCGTGAGGTTGTAGCGCCCCATATAGAGGAGGGCATAGGTCAGTCCGAGCGGGAACCAGTTGAAGAAGCGCCGCCGCGTATAGGCAGGGCTGTGCTCGGGGGCCGGACCGGCGCTGGAGGCGGCTGGGGAGGCGGACATCTCGGCCCGTCTATTGTACCACGCGGTTCAGAAGTCGAACGAGACGCCCGCGTCCCAGTAGTGCTCGCGGTTCTTGTGCAATTGCCCGTATTCCGAACGGCCCCCGAAGTAGCCCACGTGGACGCGCAGGGCCCGCGCGCCCTTGGGCAGGCCGACGCGCAGCCCGAGGTCGGTCTTGGAGTTCAGGTTCCACCCCGAGCGCCCGTAGTTCTTGAAGTCCTGGGCCAGGTAGACCCATGACTCGTGGCGTTTGCTCAAGCCGAGCTCCGGCGAGCGCACCTCGAAGCCGTATTGGAGGGCTCCTCGCTGGCCGCTCGGCACGCCGTGGAAGACGCCGGTGCCGCCGCCGTAGACCCGAACGTCCGGGCGCACCTCGTAGCTGAACACCGTGCGCACGCCCTCGATCGAGTAGCGGAAGCCCGTGTCCCTCGTGCGCCGGATGTAGTCGTCGCCCAGGTGCGAGCTCTCGTGAAATGCCATGACCTGGGCCGAGAAGCGTCCGCGGCGGACCTCGACGGGCACGTTCAGGAAGAAGTCGATGGTCTGGAACTCGTTGACCAGGCTGTGGAGCCTGAAGCGCGAGAAGCCCATGCCGGCCACGTTGAGCTGGCAGATCCAGTCCTCGCCGCCGGCCCCGGGGATCCGCCAGCGCGCCCAGCCCCAGGTGTTGCCCAAAGCCACGTCGGCCAGGTTCTCGCCCCCCAGGCGATAAAAACGCACGGTGGTCTGGGGCTGACGCGGATCGGCCAAGAGCCGATGGAAGAGCTGATCGGTCTCGGGGATGACGCCGTAGACGAGGTCTTGGGCCCGGGCGGCGCCGGCCAAAAGCGCGACGAGCAATAGCGCCCTCATCGCTCGCCGTCCAGGAGCCGGCGTACGACGTCGAGGTCCGAGGTGGGCAGCTCGCAGGCGAAGTTGACGCAGACGTAGGCGGTGGGCTTACCCCGGATCGGCGCCATCCCGCGCACCTGGGCGTTGAGCTTGACCAGCCGCTCGCGCTGGGGCCCGGTCTCGACGACCATGAGCGACATGGGCGGCCGCGGCTTGCCGTGGACGAGACGCAGGATCTCGCGCACCGCGGGGTCCTCGCGCGGCCCGGCCACGACGACCTGGCGCGGCACCGCCAGCGCGCGCCCCACGGCCGCCATCATGAGCGGCATGGCCCGAGGCGACTCGGCGAGGGCGGCTCCGTGGCGCGCGAGCGCGCGCTCGGCGGCCTTGCGCAGCTCGGGCCGTTCGGCCAGTTGAGACAGGCGCAGGAGGTTGTGGACGGCCACCGAGGCCGCGGCCGGCTCGGCGCCGTCGTGGTCCTCGCCGAAGCGCGCGAAGAGGTCCTTGCCGCCGTCCTTGGGGGTCTGCGCGTAGCCGCCCTTGCCGTCGGAAAAGCGCGCCTCGAGCTGACCCTGCAGCTCGAGCGCCCACTCGAGGCGCCCGGGCTCGAAGTCGGTCTCGAAGAGGTCGAGCAGGCCCTGGGCCAGGAATGCGTAGTCCTCGGCCAGGCCGTCGATGGCCGCCTCGCCGCCGGCCCAGCGGCGCTTGAGGCGCTTGGTCTTGGGGTCGTAGAGGGTCGTCTTCAGGAACTCCGCCGCGCGCGCCGCGGCCTGGGCGTAGCGGGGTTCCTCGAGGACCTGCGCCCCTTTCGCGAAGGCTGAAAGCGCCAGGCCGTTCCAGGCGGCGAGGACCTTCTCGTCGCGGTGCGGCCGCGCGCGCTTGGCGCGGCGCTCGAGCAGGGTCTTCCTAGCCGCCTCGAGGACGCGCCGCAGTTCGCCCCGGGTCTTGCCGAACTTGGCGGCCGTCTCCTCGACGGTATGCGCGGCGTAGAGGATGTTCTTGCCGCCGAACTCGCCGTGCGGGTCCTCCAGGGCGTTGCCGCCCTCCTCCACCCCGAAGCGGTAGGCGAAGAGCTCGGCGTCGGCCCCCAGCGCCTCGCGCAGCTCCCGGGCGGACCAGACGTAGAACGCCCCCTCGGTCTTCGTCTTGGAGCCGTCCGGCAGGCTGTCTGCGTCCTCGGCCGAGTAGAAGCCGCCGCCGGGCCGCTCGAGGTCGCGCAGCATGTAGTCGAGCGTCTCGCGGGCCAGGCGCGCGAACTCGAGCTCGCGCGTGGCCTGGTAGGCCGAGAGCAGGACAGGCACGAGCTGGGCGTTGTCATAAAGCATCTTCTCGAAGTGCGGCACACGCCAGGCGCCATCGACCGAGTAACGATGGAAGCCCCCGCCGACCTGGTCGTAGACCCCGCCCTTCCCCATCGCGCGCAGGGTGCCGGCGGCCATCTCGAGCGCGGCCTTGTCGCCGGAGCGGGCATGCTCACGGAGCAGGAATTCGAGCGTGGGAGGCATCGGGAACTTGGGCGCCCCTCCGAACCCCCCATAGGTCTCGTCGTAGGAGCTCTTGTATTCCGCGACCAGCGCCGGCAGCCACTTGGGGTCCGCCTTCGCGGGCTTCGGCGCGGCCTTAGCGTGAGCCTCCAAGGCTTGAGCCAGGCGTCCCGCGTCGGTCTCCAGAGCAGCGCGCTGATCCCGCCACAACTCGGCGACCCGACCCAGGACTTGGACGAAGGAGGGCCGTCCCCAGCGCGGCTCGGGAGGGAAGTAGGTGCCTCCGTAGAAGGGTTTGAGGTCCGGGGTCAGGAACAAGTTGAGCGGCCAGCCACCGCCCCACCCGGCTCCGTTGGCCGCCGTCATATAGAGCCGGTCCACGTCGGGCCGTTCCTCGCGGTCGACCTTGACGGCCACAAACGAGGAGTTCATGACCGCAGCGGTAGCCGCGTCCTCGAAGGACTCATGCTCCATGACGTGACACCAATGGCAGGTGGAGTAGCCGATCGAAAGCAGGATGGGCTTGTTCTCGGCCCGCGCCTTGGCGAAGGCCTCCACGCCCCAGGGATACCAGTCGACGGGGTTGGCGGCGTGCTGGAGGAGGTAAGGGCTCTTTTCTTTAGCGAGTCGGTTCATCGCTTGGACGGGCGCGGCGATGAGGGCCGCGACGGCCAGCGCCAGCACTTCAGACTTTCCCGTGCCGCCCTTTGAGCGACTCCTCGATGAGGCGCTTGATCTCGGGATAGTTGGCGCCGCCGGCGGCCTGGTGCCCGTTGACGATGAAGGCCGGAGTCCCGTTGATCCCCATGGCCTCGGCCTCCAGGGCGTCCTTGTTGACGTTGGGCAGGGTCTTCTTGGACTCAAAGCAGGTCTCGAACTTCTTCACGTCGCCCTTGGCCTCCTTCATGAAGAGCGAGGCCTTCTCGTCGACGTTGGCCAGGCTGATCTCGCGCTGGGACTCGAATAGGCGGTCGTGCATGGCCCAGAACTTATCCTGGCCCTGCAGCTTGGCGCACTCGACGGCGACGGCCGCGGGCTCGGCCCAGGGATGGATGCTCGTCAACGGCAGGGCCTTGTAGATCCAGCGCACCTTGCCGGCATATTCCTTCATGACCTGCTCGCGCATGAGCTCGAAGCCGCGCTGGCAGAACGGGCACTGGAAGTCGGTGTACTGGACGATGACGACCGGCGCGTCCTTGGGACCGCGGCTGGCCGAGTTGGCGAGGTCCATCTTGGCCAGGCGGTCATTGTCGGGCTGGACCTTGAGGTCCTTGAACGCCCCCATCAGGTAGTGCCGGCCGTCGTCGGAGACCCAAAGGTTCTCCTGGGAGACGTTCTGACCGTGGGTGAAGGTGACCTGGGCCTGCTTAAAGCCCGGAACGCCGGCTGCGGCCGGGGTCGAGAAAGCGATGTCGATGATGGCGGGGATGTTGTAGGTCTCGCGCATGTGCTCGGCCATGGCGTCCTTGTCGAAAGCGTACGCGGGGGCGGCCACGGCGAGCATGGCTAGGGTCTTCCAGGTCATGGGGCGAGTGTAACATTTCGCGGCGCAGGGGGCAGGCATGCTATAATCGTCTTCCGCAGACCATAGCGCTCATAGCTCAATGGATAGAACGTCAGCCTGCGGAGCTGAAGATCCAGGTTCGATTCCTGGTGAGCGCACCAATCTAGAGTAGAGAGAAGCCCCGAAAGGGGCTTCTCTTTTTGGTCTTGACACGGCAAGAGGCCCCCCCTATCCTATAGGTGCGGGAGGCCTCATGCGAATGGCTCCGTGGCTTCTGCTCGCCGTCCTATCGGCCGCGCCGGGCCGCGCCGCCGAGGCGCCGGAACTCATCGACGCCCACGGGAAAGCACTCAAGCTCATCAAGAAGCCGGTCCGGATCAACACCCGCATAAACACCCGCCGAGCGATGGTCAGCGACGACGCGGTGACGGAATCTCGCGCCGCCCGGGTACACGAGGAGCTGGGGATTCCTCGTTCCCGCTTCGTACTGACTCCCGACCCGCGCGGCGGCTACAGCCTCGACGTCACGCTTCCTAATAATGGCGGCCGCGTGCGTCTGGACGGCTACGAGCTCGGGGCGGTCCTGGCCAAAGGCGGGACCCTCAACTGGTACAACCTCGAGCGGGCGATGGCCGAGTCCCGGGCGGCCGGCCGTCCCTTCGACGCCCGCGCCTTCTTCCTCAACGGCATCAACACGCCAAACCGCAACGTCTCAGGCCAGCCGTCAGGTGCCGAGTGCCTGACCCTCAACTGCCAGGTGGCGAGCACGTGCCGGGCCGACCCGGCCGACGCCGCGACCGGCCCCGGGACGGAGCTCTGCGTCCGGCTGCAGGCCGACTGCGCGTCGACCTGTGGGATGAGCTGCGGCTCGGCGGCGAGGGCTGCGGAAGCCTGCTCCAACGATTAGGGACCGACCGCGCTCATGGCTCGATGGATAGAGCGTTGCTTGTGGTTTGGCAACCGCATCCATCTACCGTGACCAAGGCAAAGACCGCAGCCGTACTCCTCGCATGGCTCGCGCTCCAGCCGTTCGCGGGCTGCCGTTTCTCGGCGCCGGAGGCCGGTTCCGAGACGGACGAGGCCGCCGCGCCGGCCGACCCGCTCCCCGCGCCCGACCCAGACACGCCGGAGCCCGAGCCGCCGGCCGCGCCGCCGGAGCAGGCCGCGCAGGAGCCCGCCCTGCGGCACGCGGCGTCGCCGGCCTCCCGAGCCTCCTTGTCCGGGTCCGCGCCTCGCCCCGCAGGCGGCGGAGAGCCCGGCTTCCCGCCCGTCTCCGGCGCCGAGGTCCCGCCCCTCGAGGGCACCCGGCTGCACCGCGAGCGCGAGGCGGCTCCCGACACCCGCACCAAGGCCGAGCGCTCGGTCGCCCGGGTCGCGGCCTGGGACCAGAAACTGATGGTCTACCTGAGCGGCAGGGGCATCCCGGTCCAGTCCGTGTCGTTTACACCCGACGGCGACCCCGCGCGCGCGCTGCGCGTCACCCTCCGGGAGGGTGCCGGCCCGCGGACCGTCTCCGAGACCTATGCCGTCCTCAAGACCGCGACCCCGGAGACGCCGCAACTGGCCCGCTACGCCTGGCACGTCGGCGCCGAGGGACAACCGGTGGCCTACGCGGACAGAGCTCCCGAGCGGCGCAACCCAGTCAAGAACCCCAGAAAGCAGCTTGAGAAGCTAGCCGACCGGCAGATCGCCGTTTACGCGCCAGCCTCAGAGTCCCCGTTCCCGGGCGCGCTGACGACGTGGAAGGAGCCCGCCTCGAAGGCGCTCGAGCGCCTCGACGCCGGCTGGAAGCTGCTGCGCGGCCCGAAGTCCACCTTCTTCATGCTGGCGCCCGGACTCCCGTAGCGCTGCCTGGGCACGGCGCGCTTCTAGTCAGCCCAACCCGTTGAACGAGACGGCGACGACGACCAGGAGGCCGACCAGGACCGTGGAGAAGAGTCGGCCGGTCATATCGGCCGATACTAGCAACTTCCCTGGCGCGCCCCTCACCCGGAGGGTATCCTTCACCCATGACAGCCGCCCTCCTCATCGCGCTGCTGGCCGCCGCCCCGGCCGCGGCCGTCTTCGGCTCGGCCGACGGCGTGCTGGCTTTGGAGGAGCTCCCGGGCTGGACAGTGGACCACAACGCCAACGGCGCGGTCCTAACCCTGCGTCTCGGCGCCAAGACCCTCATGCTGCGTCCCGCGCCCGACGACGTGCCCTTAGAGACCATGGCGGCCGCCCAGGCGGCCTACGAGCGAGACAACGGGCGCGTCCCCGGCCCGGTCGAGCTCCGGGCCTCCTCCGGAGGCTTTCCGTTCTTCCTGCTCCAATCGCGCGGTCCCAAGGGCGGCCGCGTCCTGGGCGCCCTGGCGGTGGACCGGGTACGCTACGAGATAGAGGCCCGTGGTTTGTCCCGCCTGGACGCCGCGGTCGTGGTCACGGCCCTCTACCGCCACGACGACCTCAGGCAGACCGCGCGGGCTCCCGCCGAGCCCGAACCGTCCCTGCCCGAAGCCGTCCTCTTCGGAGGCCTTCTGCGCCTGCCAAAGCCTGCCGAGGCGCATCTAAGCGCCCAGACCGACGGCTGGGTCGTGGCCTCCGGACCAGGCTGGTCTTTGGGGGTCTTCGACGGAGGGCCCAAGGCGCCCTTGGGCAAGCCGGAGGAGCTCCTGGCCGCCGAGATCGAGCGCCGCTCGCGCCTCCTCGCCGGGCGCGGCTGTAAAGGCTCGGACACGTTGGACCATCCCCTGAAGAACGGCCTGACCGTCCTGACGCGCACATTCATCTGCCCGGACGCCGGGCCCGGCGTCTTGGCCTTCATCGGCGGCGCCCTGCGCCGGCAGCTCCCCCCCATCTACCTCGCCGGCGAATACCGGACGCTGGCGGAGTTCGACGCCATGCTGGACTGGCTGGCCTCGGCCAAGGACCGCGCGGAGCCTTCGGCTGATCCGGGGCCGGAAGCCGCCCCGAAGCTGGCTTGGTGGGGCCTGCTCGCCGGCGCGGCGGGGCTGGCGGCGCTGGCCGTCAGCGCGTCGCGTGGCGCTCGAACTCCTCGGTGAAGGAGAGACTCGAGAGCTCGGGCATCCGGTCGAGGTAGACCTTGCCGTCGAGGTGGTCGCACTCGTGCTGGATGATGCGCGCGAGGTAGCCCTCGGCCCGGATGTCCAGGGCCTCGCCCCGCCGCCCCAAGGCGCGCACGCGCAGCGAGCGGTGGCGCGGCACGAGCCCGCGCAGGCCCGGAACGCTGAGGCAGCCTTCCCAGCCGTCGACGAGCTCGTCGGAGCGCTCCACGATCTCGGGGTTGACGAGGACCGTCAGCGGCACCTCGTCGACCTCGCGCGAGCGGGAGGTCTCGATGCGCACCTCGATGACGGCGATCCGGCGTCCGGCATGGACCTGGTTGGCCGCGAGGCCCACGCCCGAGTATTCGCGCATGGTGTCGGTCATGTCGTCGATGAAGCGCGCGAAGTCGGCGCCGCCCAGCTCGGCCGGGGGCAGCGCCGAGCAGCGCGCCCGCACGATGGGATGCCCGAGGCGAGCGACCTTGTAGATCACGACAGCCCCGCCGCCGCCGCGCTCGCGGGATAGTGCCGCCTGGCCAGCTCGACGTGCGCGGCTTCCTCGTCGGCGATGCGCCCAAACACCGCGGCGCTCTCGGGGTCGAGCGGCAGCATCGCCGTGCGGAAGCGCTCACCGGCCAGCCGTCCGCGCTCCTCGGCCTTCGCGATGAGGATCTCGAACCCCTCAGCCGAAGCGCAGGACGTGAGCGCCGCCCAGAGCCGGCCCGACACCGGACGGGCAGCCGGGTCCTCGCCGCGCGCGGCCATGCGTCCGAGAAGCCAGCCCAGATGACGGTCCTCGGCGGACGCCAGCGCCCGCCACTCGCGGCGCAGGACGTCGGATGCGTCGCAAAACGCGTCGGCCGCCCAGAGGAAGGCCTCGCGCGCCTGCAGCTCGGCGAAGGCCGCCGCGCGCAGACGGTCGCCCACCCCTTCGGGCGTGGCTACCGAGCGCGGCGCGGGCGCCTGCTCATCGGCGGCGCAGAGGACGAACGGGGCGGGGTCGAAGGGCGCGGGCATGGGGTGTTATTCTATGATAAGGCCATGACCAGCAACACCAGCGCCATCCATTTCGAGACCCTGGAATACAAGGACGAGTCCACGAGCTGCGAGGGCACCATCGTCTACGACATCCACGCCCAGGGCCGCCTCCCCGGCGTGCTGCTCTGCCCGACTTTCTGGGGCAACGACGCCCTGGCACGCCGCAAAGCCATGCAGTTGACCCGCCTGGGCTACACCGTCCTGGTCCTCGACCCCTACGGCGGCGGGCGCATCGCCGCCGACCAGGCCGAGGCCGGCCGGCTCATGAACACCCTGCTCGCCGACCGCGCCGTCCTGCGCCGGCGCGCGATGGCGGGGCTCAAGGCCCTGCGCTACCACCGGCGCGCCGACGGCTCGCACCTGGCCGCGGTCGGCTACTGTTTCGGGGGCCTCGTGGCCTTGGAGCTGGCGCGCATGGGCAGCGACCTGCGCGGCGCGGTCTCCTTCCACGGCCTGCTCGACAACGGCGGCGCCAAGCCGCCCGCCGCCATCGACACCCGCATACTGGCCCTCCACGGCGCCGACGACCCCTTCGTGCCGCCCGCCCAGGCGGCGGCCTTCATCGAGGAGATGCGCGCCGCGAAGGCCGACTGGCAGCTCGTCCACTACGGCGGCGCCGTCCACGCCTTCACCAATCCCGACGCCGGCAACGACCCGTCGACCGGGCTCGCCTACAACGAGCCGGCCGACCAGCGCTCCTGGAAGCTGATGAGCTCCTTCCTCCAGGAGTGTTTCACGGAACGCTAGCGCGACCGGCGCATCGCCAGGAGCGAGAGCTCGAAGAGGACGGCGATCGGGACGGCCAGAGCGACCTGGCTGACGATGTCGGGACCGGGCGTTAGCATCGCCGCCGCCACCACGCCGACGAAGTAGACCACCCGCCGCTTGGCGGCCAGGCGCTCGCGCGTGACGATCCCCAGGCGGTCGAGCAGGACCAGGACCAGCGGGAGCTGGAACACTACGCCGAAGGCCAGCGCCAGCGTGGTGACGAACTCGACATAGGCGCCCACGCTCAGGAGCGGCCTTACCTCGTCGGAACCGTAGGCGATGAGGAAGCGCATCGCGTTCGGGACCACGACCACCACGGCCAACAGCGAGCCGGCGACAAACAGCAGGTAGGAGACCGGCAGGATCGTGTTGACGAGGCCCCTGAGGCGCGCGCCCAGCGCGCGGGCCGTGAAGCCCCAAGCCTGGTGCAGGACGACGGGGAGGGCCAGCATGAAGCCCCCCAGCATCGCCACCTTGAAGCGCGTGAAGAAGGCCTCGGTGGGCGCCAGGAAGACCAGTCCTCCGGCCGGGCGCGCCAGCCAGGACAGGAACTCGGCCGACCACGACCAAGCGACGGCCGTCCCCGCCGCCACGGCCGCCAGCGCCACGATCAGGCGCGAGCGCAACTCGGCGAGGTGCTCGACCAGATGCATCTCGCGGTCCTCGAGCTCTACAGCCACGCGAACTCCGCCTCGAAGCCGGCCGTAAACGCCGCGCGGCCTTCCGGCAGCACGGCCAGAGCCCGGGCCCGGACGCCCATCGAGAGACGGCCGGAATGCTGGGGGACGATGGGTGTCAGCGCGACGCGGGTCCCGTCCTCGTCCGCCTCGCAGAAGACGAACTGGCGCAGGGCCGCCGGCTTCTCGAAATCGGCGGCCAGCGTCCCGCGCTCGGGAAACGGCGGCCGGCCCGCGGGGCGGCCGGCCATGCGCGCCAGAGCCGGCTTGGCGAAGACGAGCGCGGTGACCAGCGAGGATACCGGGTTCCCCGGCAGGCCCCAGACCGGCTTGCCGCCGGCCACGGCAAAGAGCAAGGGCTTCCCCGGCTTGACCGCCGTGCGCCAGAAGACCTCGCGCGCCCCGAGCAGGGCGAGGGCCGGGCGGGTCAGGTCGCGCTCGCCGACGGAGACCCCACCCGTGACGAACACGGCGTCGGCGGCGGCCAGGGCGGCGCGCAGGTAAAGGTCGAGCTCGGCCGGCTTGTCGCGCGAGGCCCCCACCGGGATCGGGACGCAGCCCCAGCTCCTCAAGGCGGCGCAGAGGGCCGGTGTCGACGCGTCGCGCACCTGGCCGGGGCCGAGGGCTTGGTCGTGACGGCGCAGTTCGTCGCCCGAGGTGACCAGCGCCACGCGCGGGCGCGGCACGGCCATGACCCGCGCGCGTCCCTGCCCCGCCAGGAGGCCCGACTCGAAGGCGCCGATCATGCGTCCGGCGCCGAGGACGGGCTCGCCGCGCTTGAAGTCGGAGCCGCGCCGGCGCACGTGCTGGCCGGGCTCCGGCGGGACGTCGAAGGCCACCGTCCCCTCCTCCGCCCGGGCCAGCTCCTTGGGAACGACGCAGTCGGCGCCCTCCGGCAGCGGCGCGCCGGTCGTGATCAGGGCCGCGCAGCCGGGCTGGAGGGCGGCGGGAGGGGCGCCGGCATAGATCTCCCCGCAGATACGCAGACGGGCCGCCGGAGCGGCGGCGTCGACGGCGCGCAGCGCCCAGCCGTCCATCGCCGAGTCGTCGAACGGCGGCGCGTCCGAGCCCGCGAGCAGGTCTTCGGCCAGAGCCAAGCCGTCGGCCTCCTCGAGCGGCACGGCGGCCGCCGGCAGAGCGGAGACGGCCTCGAGAACCAGGCGGAGGGCCTCCTCAGGCGGGGTCATGGGCGGTGGTCCTCCCCGCCCATGACCGCCAGGGCGTGGCCGATGAGGCCCGAGACCGACTCGAGCGATTCGACCGCTCCGCGCGGGCTCCCGGGCAGGTTCACGATCAAGGTGCTCCCCCGGGTTCCGCAGACGCCGCGCGAGAGCGCGGCCAGCGGGGTCGAGCGCTCGCCCTCGCGGCGCATACGCTCGGAGAAGCCCGGCGCCTCGCGCTCCAAGACCTCGCGCGTGGCCTCGGGCGTCACGTCGCGGGGGCCGAGTCCCGTCCCCCCCGTCGTCAGCACGAGCCCCGGGGCCTCGGGGCCGTCGCACCAGGCCTTGAGTTGTCCCGCGATGACGGACCTGTCGTCAGCCACGACCGCCTTCGACACGACGCGCCAGCCCAGGCGCGCCGCGGCCTCGGCCACGGCTGGTCCTCCGGCGTCGGGACGCTCGCCCCGCGCGGAACGGTCGCTGACGGTCAGGACCGCGGCGCGTATCAGGCGAAGTCCGCTTTCCATATCGGGACGGTCTCCTTGAGCCGGTCGATGACCTCGCGGCAGGCCGCGAAGGCCTCGGCGCGGTGCGCCGCCGCGGCGGCCACCAAGACGCTGGCCTCTCCGGCCGGAACAGGCCCGAGGCGGTGATGGACCTCGACGGCCGCCCCGTGGGACTCCTCGGCGCGCGCGGCGATGCGCGCGAGTTCCTTGAGCGCCAGCGGCTCGTAGGCCTCATAGTCGATGCGAGAGATGGGGGCGCCGTCCTCGCTGGCGCGCACCACCCCCGAGAAGAGCGCCACCCCGCCCCGGGCCGGCGAGCGCACCGCCGCGTAGACGGCGTCGAGCGAGAGCGGCTCGCGCGTCAGGCGCACGCCCATGGGGGTCAGCCCCCGCTCGCGGGCGGGAGGACCGCCACGGTGTCGCCTTCGGCCAGCGACCGCTCGGCCGCCGCGAACTCCTCGTTGACGGCAAAGCGCAGGTGCCCGGCGTGCCCCGCGAGGGGCCCGAGCCGCGCGTCGGCCAGGAGGTCGGCGACGCGCGCGCCGGGCCCCGCGTCGAGCGAGAGCTCCGCGGTCCCGACCAGCCGCCGAGCCGAGCCGAAGAGGAGGAGCCGGACCTTCACCGCGGCGCCTTGGCGCGCCGGTAATGCCCCGAGCGGCCGCCGCTCTTCTCGGCCAGCCAGAGCGGGCCGATGACCATCGCCCGGTCCTCCGACTTGACCATGTCGTAGAGCGTCAGGCAGGCGGCCGAGACCGCGGCCAAGGCCTCCATCTCCACGCCGGTCCGCGCGCTGGCGCGGGCCTCGGCCTCCACGTCGACGCGCCCGCGGCCCAGCCTCAGGCGCACCTCGACGGCGTCGAGCGGGAGGGGATGGCAGAGCAAGATGAGGTCGGAGGCGCGCTTGGCGGCCATGATGCCGGCCAGCCGGGCCGCGGCCAGGGCGTCGCCCTTCTTGAGCCCGCCGGCGCGCAGAGCGGCGAGGGCGGCGGGGGACATCGACACCGAACCGCGGGCCACGGCGCGCCGCGCGGTCACGGGCTTGGAGCCTACGTCCACCATGAACGCCTCGCCGCGGGAGCTCAGGTGCACCGGCACCTACTTTTTGCCCTCAAGCTTGTCTTCGGGCTTGGAGTCCTTGTCCTCGAAGCCTTCCTTGAGGCCGCCCTTGAAGGCGTTGACCGAGCGGCCGAGCGACTTGGCCAGCTCGGGAATGCGGTCCGCGCCGAAGAGCAGCAGCGCGACGATAGCGATGATGATCATTTCACCGTAGCCGATGTTGGGGAGCATGCCTCGATTATAGCAACGCAAATCGCTATCCTGGGGCGATGCGCCCCGCCCTGCTCCTGGCGCTGGTCCTCTCCGCCCCGGCCGCCGCGCTCGAGGTGCGGGTCGATCCCGCGGAAGCCGTCCCGGGCGACGTCCTCGAGGCGTCGGTGCTCGGAGCGGTGGAACCGCGGCGCGTCAAGCTCACCTACCGCGGCCTCGAATACGCGCTCTTCCCCACCCCGCCGGACCGCCTGCGCGCCTTTATCGGGCTGAGCGCCGAGGCGGCCGCGGGAACCGCCCCTGTCCGCGCGGTCGAACCGCGCCGCTGGCGCAAGGACCTTGCCGCCGAGGCCGTGGTGACGGTGGCCTCGCGGACCTTCACGGCCCGGAAGCTCACGATGCCGCCCGAGCGCGCCAGGCTCACATCCCAGCCCGGGGCCCAGGACGGCGCGGCCCGCATCCGCGCGGTGGCGGCCGTCGATACGCCCGTGCAGCGCTGGGAGGGCCCGTTCCGCCCGCCGGCCGAGGGACGCGTCTCGAGCGCCTACGGCCACCCGCGCACGGTGAACGCCCAGCCCTGGGCCTGGCACAAGGGCGTCGACATAGCCGCTCCGGTGGGCTCGACGGTGACGGCCCCCAACTCGGGGACGGTGGCGCTGGCGGGGACCTACCCGATCCAGGGCGGCACCGTGGTCATCGACCACGGGCAGGGGCTCATGAGCGCCCTGTTCCATCTAGGGGAACTGCTCGTCAAGACCGGAGACGAGGTGGCGGCGTCGACCCCGGTGGCGCGCATCGGCGGCTCGGGCTTCTCCACCGGCGCGCACGTGCACTGGGGGGTCTACGTGCACGGCGCGGCGGTAGACCCCGCGCCGCTTACGCGAAGGCGGCTCTAGTACTGCTGCAGCTTGCAGCAATACATGAACCCCGCGGTGGGGACGATCTGGGCGACCCCGCCGACGACCGGCACGTTCTCGACGCGTCCCGATACCGCCGAGGCGGAGATCGCCGACCAGCCCACCCCGCCGTTGGGGCAGGTGGCCGTCGAGCCGAACGGGTAGGCCACCACGCGGCAGGAGTTCGAGAAGAACTGCGAGTCGTCGTTGCCGACCTTGATCCGGCCGGTCTGGGAGCCGATGATGAGGTCGCCGGTCTCCGAGTATATCCCGTTGAAGCCCCAGGCGTCGCCGACCCGGAGCCAGTTGGCGTTCTCGTTGCCCTGCACGTGGATGTTGCCGCGGCCGGCCTGCTGGGCGATCGACAGCTCGGTGCCGTAGATGTTGGTGTACGCCCCGTTGAGCCCGACCTCACCGTTGAGCGAGGTGCGTCCGACCACCTCGAGCTTGTTGCTCGAGGTGGGCGAGGCCGTGCCGACGCCGAGCGTCCCCGAGCCGTACGCCAAGAACGAGGAGTTGACCGAGCGCATCTGGTCGTAGACCCCGTACGGCGACGGATAGTAGGTGGTCATGGTCAGCTGCTCGGTGGAGAGCGCGCCGGGCATAAACAGCACCAGCGCCAGCGCGGTCATGACCGCGGCCTCGCGCCTTCCGACGACGATCTGCACGACCAATCTCTTCTCTTCCATGATGCCCCCTACCAATTGACCGTGAACACCGTCAGCCCGGCGGCCTGACACGAGACCGAGACAACGGGACCGCCCCCGGTCGTATAATCGCAGGCGTCGGCGGGTGCGCCGGCGCAGGCCACGCCCTGCCAAAGCGCCGTCTTCTGGGCCATGCAGGCGTCCACCCAGAACTTATGCTCGTCGGACTTCTTGACCCGCGCGACGATGGTGTGGTTCATGAACATGACCTTCATGACCCCGGTGGCCAGGATGATGAGCAGGATCGACATGATAAGCACCTGCACCAAGGCCGAGCCGCGTTCCCCACTCATAGCCGGGCGTCGAACTGTCCCGCCACCATCGTGTCCACGTTGTAGATGACCTTGGGCTGGGTCGCCGTAGCGTCGCGGCTTATCTGGAAGGCCACGCGCAGGAGGTTCCCGGTATTGGCGCCCCCTGAGCTCCGCGAGAAATAGTCGGGCATGGTCGGGTTCGACGAGGCCTCCAGGTGCGCGCCCAGCAGGAAAGGCGCCACGCCGCTGATCGTGGTGCCGCAGTTGGCGGCGCTGACGGCCGGGGCCGGGCATATCCCCGCAAAGCCGTAGTAGAACAGGCAGGGCGGCGGCGCGCCGGGCGACGCGCAGAGCCCCACGGTCCCGGGCTGGACGCAGAAGGCCACGGCGGAGATGCCGACCGCGGTCGTGATCTGGTTGCCGTCGGTGGCCACGTTGCTGCAAGCGCGGACGACGCTGCCCGAGGCCCCGTTGGCGGGCTCGTCGATGCGGTTGACCGAGGCCAGCTGCTGGGTGATGTGGCGCAGGGCGATGGCCGCCGTGCTCTTGACGCGCGTGTCAGTGATGATCTTCCCGGACTGCTTGAACGCCGTCGAGTAGATCGCCGCCAAGCCGGCCACGACCATGCTGAAGATCAGCGAGGCCAGCATGAGCTCCACCAAGGTGAAGCCCGTGGGCCGGCCCGCGCGCGCGGCGGTCATTCGTTCCATGTCAGGTTGAATGTGACCTGCTTGCAGGTCGCCGCCCCGCAGGCCATGTCGATGACGTCGTAGGTCAGCTGGCCGCTGGTCGGCGCCCCGGTGAAGGAGGTCGGCAGATAGCCCGTGGCGTTGTGCGCGCCGGCCTGGAGCGCCCAACAGCCGCAGGTGTCGCCCGGCAGCTGCCAGCTGTTGGGACCCGGCGCCGTAAGGTCCGCCGTGACGTAGGTCTTGAGCGCCTCGACCACCTCGCGCAGGTAGAAGACGGCCTGGCCCTTCTTCCCCGACTTGTTGACCCCGGTGCGGGCGGTCAGGACCATCGAAAACACCGAGGTCACCACGACCGAGACCAGGAGTACCGCTATCATGGTCTCGACCAAGGTGTAGCCGCGCCGCGCGACACGCGCGCGACGCCTCAAGGCGTTGCGGCCTCTGACGCTCAATCCAACCGGCATAAGTACGTATAAGTGCTCTTTTAGGAGTGTAGCCGGGGAGCCCGGCCTCGTCAATGATGGAAAGCGTTTAAGAATTAAGGATTTAAATCATTCCGACACAGGGGCCGGAGAGAGCTTCCGACAGCGCGCCGGGAGCTCGGTCCAGCCTCCCGGCGCAGGTGGGCCCCGGCGGCGCCGCCTGCGCCGCCCGGGCCCTTGCTGTGCAGCTGAGCTCAGCGCGGCGCCGTCTGCGTGTCGATCGGGGCGACCGGCGCGGTCTGCTCGGTCCCGGTGCCCTTGCTCGGCTCCGTGGGAACTCCCGTGCCCACGCCCGTGCTGTTGTCGGTGCCGCTGGCGTCCGTGCCGCCGGGCCATTTGCTCTTATGGCCGCCCCGCCCGTACGGACGGCGCTCGCCTACCGCGTCGCGCAGGTCGTCGCGACCGTGCCCGGTGCTCGAGGTGTTCAAGTCCTCGAACTCGAAGCCGTGGCGCTGGGAGATGTCGTTCCAGCTCAGACCCGAGTCATGCAGCCTCATGACCTCCGTGACCGGCTGGCCGGACTTCTTGGAAATCGCCAAGGCGCTGCGGACGTCGCCCCAGCCCAGGCCCTGGTCGCGCAGGCCCTTGATCTCGGCCTCGCTGGCGCCGAACTCCTTCATCAGCTTGCCCACCCGCTTGTTCACCTTGCGGGGCTTTTCGGACGCCCGTCCATCTTGGCTCGTCGCGGCCGGCGACTCCGGTCGCGCCGGGTCGGGATAAGCCTGCGGATTCCCCTGCTCGGCGAGAGCCGGCGACAAGGTCATAGCTAAGAGCGCCGCAAGCATCGTAGTGGTCTTCATGATTCCTCCGCCCCTGTTACGGGTTCCATTCTTGAGGACATCATGACTTAGGCGGCTCAACGCACCGTCAAAATAGCATCAAGACGCGGTCAAATCCGTCTGATAGAATCCCCCCATGCTCCACGGTCTCCTCGCTTCGCTCCTGTGCGCCTCGCTAGCGGCCCCCGCGGGCGCGGTCTTCATGCGTACCGAGATGGACAAGCTCGACACCGAGCACCTCTTCGACTCCGAGTACTTCCTCGACCTGCTCTCGTTTAGGCAGCCGCTCGAGTGGTCCTGGGCCTGGGACGCGGCGCCGCTGGGCTACCGCATCAACGGCGCCAGCCTCGACCGCTCGGACCTCTGGCTCGATCAGGAGGTCAAGCTCCCCAAGCGCCTCAACGACTGGCTGGCCTTCGACTATCGGCTCGAGAACCGCGGCGACAAGGACCTCGTCGAGTTCCATCAATGGCTGGCCTTCGACTTCGGGCCGTGGCGGGGGTTCGGCTTCGGCCTGGTGGGCGAGCCGACTTTCGACAAGCAGGACGCCGACATCGGCCTGCGCCTGCGCCAGGCCGCCGGCCCGGCGACCCTCCGCGCCGGGGTCCTCTTCCCCGACTTCAACTTCAACGAGCGCGGCACGACCGGCGAAGCCTACGCCCGCAAGCCGGTGACCTATACCGCGGGCGCCGACCTCCAGACCGGAACCGGGAGGCTTTCGGCGGCGCTGGAGCTCGATATGCCGCTCATCCGCGAGGTGCCGGCCTCGGGCCGCATCTACGGCTACCGGCGCACGCGCGCGGCGCTCTCGTGGCAGCGGCCCTCGCAAGGGACGACTCGGGGCTGGCGCGCCGCCTACGCCTACGAGTTCAAGAAGGAGGAGGACCGATTCTCGCCCGCCACGCTCGCCAACCTGGCCGCCCACCGCAAGGTCCACATCGTCGAAGGCGCGGCCGAAGGCGCGTTCAACGAGCGCGACCGCTGGGAGGCCGGCGCGCTGAGCATGTTCCGCGGCGGCCTCACCGACACCTTCCTCCCCGGCCAGAAGGACGCCCGTCACAAGCGCTGGGAGCTGCAGCCCTACGCCCGCTGGCGCCGCGCCACGCGGCCGTGGGCGGTCACGGAGACCGCGCTGTTTATGAGCGTCGGCGAGGACTACCGCATCTTCCCCGGGGTCGGCCCGGACAAGCGCGATTCTCTCGTCGAGGCCAAGCTGGGCCTGGGCGTCGACTTTTTGCCCTCCAAGTCCGGGCGCATCGGCTTCTACGGCACCTTCGACCTAGACGACGCGGACCGTCACATCTGGGACGGCGGCAACGTGCGCGCGATGTTCTTCTTCTAGGCGGCCGACCGAGCGTTATCGCGAGGAAGTGCCGCCTCCGAGGCCATGGAAGCGGCCGGGATCGCGCGCAGCTCCTCGCGGGCGTAATGGAGCAAGGCGGGGGCCAGCAGGACGCCGGGCACCCCCATCGCGGCCTCTCCGACCACCAAGCCGAGCAGGGTCATCCACATCGGGATGTCGATGGAGCCGCCGACGATCCGGCTGTTGAGCACGTATTCGACCTTGTGGATGAGCACCAGATAGGCCAGCCCGAACATCGCCAGCTGGACCGACACGGTCAAGCCCGCCGTGACGATGATCGTGTTGCTGATGACGTTGCCCACGATGGGCAACATGCCGCAGACGAAGGTGGTCAGGGTCAGGAAGCTGCGGAACGGGAAGCCCATCACGTGCAGGAAGGAGGCGGTCAGGAAGGTGTTCGCCACCGAGATGGTGACCTGGGCGCCGACCACCCGCTCGAAGCTGCGCACAAATAGCGCGACCCGCGCCGAGAACTCGACGCAGAGCGAGTCGAAGAGGCTCGTCTGGCCCGGCGCGCCGGACGGGCTCAAGAAGCGCATCACGGCGGCGAACATGCCCGCGACGATCTGGAAGAAACCGCGCGTCAGCAGGCCGCTGGTCTTGCCGACGGAGGCCGCGTTCTCCTTGACCGAGGCTACGATCAGGTCGCGCAGCTCCCGCGCGTTGTCGACAGGCAGGGCCAGCCCGTACTGCTCGGAGAGGGCGGTCAGGCGCGGCAGGACGGTGTCGAGGAGCACCGGCAGGCGGGCCAGCCCCACGCGCAGGAACTCGACGAAGACCCAGGCCAGCCCCGCGGCCATGATCGCGAAGACGGCCAACGCCACGCCGCGCGCGGCCAGGGGTCGGGAGCCCCTGGCGCGCAGCCGGCGCTCGGTCAGGTCCAGGATCATGTAGGAGACCAGCCCGGAGAGCAGGCAGGGGCCGAGCTCGTAGCGCGCGACGCCGACCAAGACGAGGATGAAGAGCGCGTACGAGGCCTTGCGCGGACCGGAGAGGGACTGGGGCACCGCGGTCAGGATAGTAATTCCACGGCCGAGGCGCCTCCTAAGGCTGGCGGTGGCGCTTGAGGAAGTCGAAGAGCAGCGGCTCGAAGGCCACGTCGCGGCTCGTGCGGCCGACCACGCGCGGCAGGTAGACCTCGGCGTTGGGCCAGGTGTGCCCCCCGCCGTCGACCTTATAAAGGAGGACCTCGGCGCCGCCCTTGCAGGAGCGCCGCGCCTCGAGCGACCAGCGCGTGCCGTCGTCGGCCGCGTCGGGCAGGTCCTCGCGCGCGGGTTCGCCGACGCAGCCGTCGAGCTCGGCCCATTTGGCCGCGGTCTCGGGGACCGTGAGCTTGCGGCCGCGCGAGCGTCCCAGGAGCCGCACCTCGCGGCCCCCCCAGGGGATGAGGCGGTCCTCGGTGCCGTTGACCATCAGCACCGGCACCGGCCGGGACGGCTTGCAGGCCGCCGCCACGTTCTCGCCCAAAGAGGAAACCACGACGCCGATCGCCGCCCACCGACTTGCGTCGCGGCAGGCCAGGGCATGCGACATGAAGCCGCCGTTGGAGATGCCCGCGGCGTAGAGGGCCTTGGGGTCGGCCACGCCATCCTTGACCAGTTTATCGGCCAGCACGGTCAGGAAACCGTGATCGTCGGCCTGGCTCTTGCCGATGCCGCGACCGTCGTTCCAGGCCTTGTCGACGCCCTCCGGATAGACGACGGCGAAGCCCGCCGCCGCCGCCGCGCGGTCGATGTCGTAGCGCGCGTGGGTGATGAAGCCCTTGCCGGTCCCCCCGCCGCCGTGCAGGGCGAAGAGCACCGGCCGGGGCCAGACGCCTTTCTCGGGTTTGAAGAGATGCCAGGTCCGCTCGAGGCCGCCGTGCCTCATGGTCTCCGTCACGCGGGTCCCCGGCGGGACGGAGTCGGCGGCAAAGAGCGCGGCGGCCAGGAACAGGAGCAGGGAGGGCATGGGCATCCCTAAAATTAAAACAAGGCCCGGCGGCTGTCAAGCGAGACGGGCCCTCAGGCGCGGCTCACCCAGGCTTCCAAACGGCCTGCTCAAGGCTCATCTTCATGAAGGCGCACCGTGACATGCCGGGAGGCCACGGCCAGGATGCGGCCGTCGCCGCCCAGGGCCTGGACGCGCAGCTGCCGCGTGCCGGAGACGCAGCCGCGCCAATCGTACCACCACAGGCCCAGGGCCTCGCGGCAGGGCTGCCAGCCCGAGTTGTCGATCGAGACCTCGACCCGCGCCGCGGCAGGCGCCGAGATGCGCAGGGTATAGTCCGGTCCCGCGATGACCTCCCCGGCCCTCGGAAAATCGACGACGGCGTCGACCGTCTTGCGTGTTGTCTTAGCCATGCTGTCCTCCCTCCTTAGACTGCGCGAAAATGATAATGCGTCGGGCTCGCCCGGCGCCATTGCGGCCACGTCATTTTTCTGCGACGGCGGCGGAGGGAATAATTTCTTTACCGCCCCGCTATGGGCGTCTCCCCGCCGGCTCTGTTAGATTGGGGGCACGGGCCGTCGGCCGGCCCCGGGAGACGCCCATGGAACGCGACGAGCAGACGACTCCGTTGTGGCCGGCCACGGTCCTCATCCCCTACCGTCCGCCCCTGGCCGAGAACCTCATCGCCGACGTCTGCGTCGTCGGGGCGGGGATCGCGGGCCTGAGCGTCGCCTACCAGCTCGCCGCCTGGGGGCGGCGCGTCGTCGTGGTCGACGCCGGACAGGTCGGCGGCGGCGAGACCGGGCGCACGACGGGACACCTGACGACGGTCCCCGACGACAGCTGCGTGCGGGTCGAGAGGATCCACGGCGCGGCCGGCGCCCGGCTGGCCGCGGCCAGCCACGCGCGGGCGATCGACGAGATCGAGCGCATCGTCTCCCGCGAGCGGATCGACTGCGGCTTCGAGCGCCTCGACGGCTACCTGTTCCCCGCCCCCGCCGAGCCGGCCGGCAAGCTCGAGGCGGAGTTCGGAGCCGCGCTACGCTCGGGCATAGAGGGGGTCGAGCGGGTCTCGCGCGCGCCGCTCGAGAGCTTCGACACCGGGCCCGCCATCAGATTTCCGCGCCAGGCCCAGTTCCACCCCCTGCGCTACCTGGCGGGCTTGGCCGAGGCCGTCGAGCGTCTCGGCGGGCGCATCTACGGGGAGTCCCGGGCCGTCGGCGTGGAGGGCGGTTCGACGGCGCTGGTGCGCCTGCGCTCCGGGCATACGGTCACGGCCGCGGCCGCGGTCGTCGCCGCCGACACCCCGTTCAACGACCGGCTTGCCGTCCACACGAAGCAGGCCTCCTACCGGACCTACGCCATCGCCGCCCAGGTCCACGCCGGCGCGGTCCCACGCGGCCTCTATTGGGACACCGACGAGCCGTTTCACTACGCGCGCCTGCAGACCCTCGCGGACGCAACCGAGGTCCTCATCGTCGGCGGCGAGGACCACAAGACCGGCCAAGACGACGACTCGGCCTGGCGCTTTTCCCGCCTCGAGGAATGGGCGCGCGTACGCTTCCCCTCGATGGGCCGCGTCGCGCGGCGCTGGTCCGGGCAGATCCTGACGAGCGCCGACGGCCTGGCCTTCATCGGCCGCAACCCGGGCGACGCCGACAACGTCTTCATCGTCACCGGGGACTGCGGCCGCGGGCTGACCCACGGGACCATAGCGGGGCTGCTCCTGCCCTCCTTGATCGCCGGGGAGGAGCACCGCTGGGCCGCGCTCTACGAGCCCGGCCGCATCCACGCGCGCTCGTTCGGCAAATGGGCCGGCGAGAACCTCAACGCGGCGGCCCAATACGCCGACCTGCTCAAGCCCGGCGAGATATCCTCGCCCGACCAGCTCGCCCCCGGGACGGGCGCGCTCATGCGGCGCGGCCTGGCCCAGGTGGCGGTCTACCGCGCCCCGGACGGGACCATCAAGGAGTTCTCGGCGCGCTGCCCCCACCTCGGCGGAACCGTCTGTTGGAACTCGGCCGAGAAGACCTGGGACTGCCCGGCGCACGGCTCGCGCTTCGACACCGACGGCTGCGTCCTCAACGGCCCGGCGGCCTCCGACCTCAAGCCCGCCAAGGGCGAAGCCCCGGTGCGCCGCGCCTAGCTATGGCGCCGGCTGGGCCAGACGGCGCAGGGCCTTCTGGGCCGGCGCATGGCCCGGATCGCGCTGGAGCGCTTCCTCAAAAAAACGCTCGGCCTCCTTCATCTCGCCTCGCGCATAGGCGTCGACGCCCTGGTCGTAAAGCCGCTGAGCCGCGACGACGGCGCGACGGCGCGCCGCGCCGGCTTCCTCCGCGGGCGGCGACGACCTGCCGGGCGGCTCGACGCGCCGGGGCGCTCCGGAAAGACAGCCCGAGAGCAGAGATGCCAGCGCCAGGCCGCAGAGCGTCCTCACCCGTCCAGCTTATCAAACGGCCGGAGTCCCGCCTCTAGCGGAAGCGCCCGCCGATCGCGCTCGGGGTCACCGCGCTCCGGCGGATATCGCTGGCGCCCAAGCGCCTGGGTGCGGCCGCGGTCGGCTTCGCGAATCCTCCCGGCTCGAACGTGTACGCGGAGCTGACGGTCGTCGGCGCCGCGGCTTGCGGCCTGAGCGTCGACGCCGCCACCACGGTCGGCGCCGCGGGAGCGGACTGCGGCGCGGCCTTACTGGCCGGAGCACCAGGCAGTACGGCCGCAGCCTGCCCGGTCACCGGGTTGACGTCGACGAACGTCCCATAGAGGTCCCAGCGTCCCCATGAGGCATCCGCCGACGCCAGTTGGTCCGGCGCGCCGAAGGCGACCAGGTCCACGCCGGCCAGAAGCCTGCCCAGCTTGTCGCCGCCCACGCCCGGATTGTGGACCCAATCGGCGAGCCGGGCCGCGCCCATGAGCTCCCGGAGAGTGCCCCACGTCAGTCCGTCCCTCGAGTATCCGGCCAGGAGCCGGGCGTCCGCCGCATGCTGTCCATCGATGGCGACCATGACGTAGCGCCCGGCGCCGGCCGCCTCATACTTGACGTCCACGGAGGACAACGTGCGCAGATCCGTGGCGCGCGAGGCGCTAGGCGACCAGCGCACGGGATCGCTCGACTCGAGCATGTAGATGCGCGGGACCCCCCGCTGCACGCTGTCGTCGGTATACCACATGAGGAGCCGGCCGCCCTTGACGACCACCGACTGCTGACCCGCCCCATAGGCCGGGGGCCTGCCGCCGGCGACCAAGGGCCTGATGATTATCTTGGGATCGTCGGGGTTGAGCTCCCAGGTGCCGCGGTCGGTGTAGGTGAGATAGGTCCCGTCGATCGAAGCCGCGCGGGCGACCTGCACCACCGTCTGGAAGCTCCCTGGGGCCGGCTCCTCGTAAGCGGAGGAGTAGTACATGTAGTAATGGCCCTTGAAAAAAACCACGCTGGGGTCGCAGGCCGCCATGTCGCGGGCGTTCTTGGCCTTGGCACGGAGCTTGACGACCGGCGCCGACCAGGTCCGGCCGTCGGTGGAATGCACGTAGCGGATCATGTCCCAGACCCCGGGCACGTCTCCGTTGGCGCAATAGAAGACGTGATAGCGGCCGTTCTCGTTGACGATCGCCGGCGCATAGGCGTGCCCCGGGGCGCCCGGCCCCGACTGATCGGCCCACTGCCTGAAATCAGTCGGCGTCGGGCCGAAGGTGAAGGCCTGCGGGCTGCCCTCCAAGTGGCGGTTGTCGGCGCCCGCGCCCTCACTGTCGATGCCGTAGCTGTAAAGGTAGTGCGTGCGGCCGTCGCGCAGGGCTGAAGGAATCGCGAACCGGAAGCCGTGGTCGCCGGGCACGCCCAGCAGCTGGTTGACGTCGCGGCGCCGCTGGTCGGCGACCCCGGCGGCCACGCCGGCGGCGCCCTCGCGGTAGAAATGGACCCCGATCGACTTCTCGGACTCGTCGCGGTCGAGGGTCCAGCCCACGGCCACGCCCTCCTCGTCGATGTAGTCCAGGTAGCCGACCGGTCCCACGGCCCAAGCTGCCGCGGGCCACGTCACGACCAGCAGGAGCGCGAGGAGTTTGCCCATGCCGCAAGGATAGCCCCGCCATGAGTCGCGCCCGTTAACGAGAGGTAATCTTCAGGTAAGAGGCCCGGCCTACTTCTTGAGCGACTTGTCGACCCAGGCGAAGAAGTCCGGAGCCATGGCCCGGTAGTGCCCCTGGAGCGCGGGCTCGGAGAGGACCGCGAAGCCCTTGCTGAACCGCTGGGCGGCCGCGGCGTCGGCCTTACCCGCCGTGAAGGAGTCGGCCGCGGCCTCGACGGCGATGTAGACCTCCCTCTCGAGCGCCGAGTACTCCTCGAAGCTGAGCTTAAGCGCCGGCTCCGACATGAGCAGGCCGATCGGCGCGAAGCGGGGGACGCCCTTCTTGAACTTCCGCCGGGGATAATCGGGGCGCACGTCGCAGGCTACGTCGCCGCCCTTGTCCGCGAATTCCGCGGTCCGGGTCGGCTCGTTGACCTCGCGCTGCTGCGCGCGGGGGTCGTCGGCACCCGCGGGATAGAACATCAGCCGGTAGCGCAGCCCCTTCTCGGTCTTCACGGGGAGCGGGATGGACTGGTACATCTCGAGCGGGATGTTCGACGAGCAGGAGCGCCGGGCCGAGTCGGCCAAGATCGACAGGGCAGGCCGTTCGGCCCCGGAAGCGGCGACCGACGACGCTAGCAGGCAGAGCGCGATCTGGATCCTCATTCGATGTATACCCTCTGAAGGTCGTCGGCGAGCCAGGCCTGGTCGAATTCCGCCATCGGCAGGAAGCGCCCCTGCTCGTAGTTCGAACTGTCGTTGATGTAGAAGCCCGCCGGCGCGCCGTCTGTGCCGACCACGGCGGCCGTCACCACGACCGCATGGAGGCCGCGGGGACCCGACTTGTACCAAAGATTCGAACGCCTCAAGGCGACGATGACGGCGTTCCCCCTCTCGAGCGAGGCGAGGACCTCGGCGCGGGCCCGCGGCAGATGCGTCGCGCGGATCGCCTCGGCGTGCGCCAAGGCCTCGGGGGACAGTTTCGCCTTCTGCTCGTCCTCGATCGCGGGCACCCAGCCGTTGTGGACCTTGCGGCCCGAGCGCAGGGCCAGGTAGTCGCCGATCGCCGACGGAGTCATGCCGCCGTCCCTGCGGGCCGCGTCGCAGATGTAGCCGCTCTCCATCACCTCGGCGCCGTCTTCGTCCCAGTCCGTGGCCGCTCGCTTGCCGTTCTTGTCGACCAGGAAACACTTACGGGTGTCGGGGTTGTAATACGCGCGACAGTTGTCGCGCGGCGCCGGTTGGTCGCAGCTGAACTCGGCATGAAAAAACCCGTTCGCGAAGGCGTCCCTGAAGAGCGGGTTCTGGGAGATCTCATTGACCTTCCGGCCGTCCGGATCGTAGGCGCTCAAGAGCTGGGCGATGCTGACCACGGCGCAGGTGTTGCCCTGCTGAAGGTCGAAGGAGCCGGCGAATCGCTTGGGGTCGCCGACGAGCTTGGCCTTGCCGCGGGCGACGGCGGGGTGGGGGAGGACGGGTTCTCTCGAAGAACGGCTGGGCGGCGGAACCGAGTCCATCACGGAGGCGGCGACGGCGGAAGCCGCCCGCGGCCCCTCAGCCGCGACGGCCGGAGCGGCGGCCCTCTGGACGGCCGGAGCGGCGGCGCCCCGAACGGCTCCCCCGGTCGGCGCGGCAGAGGCAGAAGCGGCGGCGGCCGAGATGGCCGGCGCTTGGCCGGTCCGGCCGAGCATGGCACCCTGGGCGTCGAAGCCCGACGAGGCGGCCGCCTTGGCCTCCTCGGCCGGAGTACCCGCCAGCGAAGCGGGGTCGCGCAGGCCCGCGACGGGCTTGGGGCCGGCTTCGGGAGCTGTAGCGGGAGTCCCACCGGCGATGGTGCCGCCGGGAGCCGAGACGGCCTGAGCGGCGGGTTCCACGACGCGCTCCACCTCCGTCGAACCGGCTGCGGCGGCGGCCGTGGCGGGGATGGCGGCCGGAGCGGGGACGGCGGCCGGGGCGGGGACCGGGGGGCGTGCCCTGCCAGGCGCGTCGAGCCGAGCCGCGCTCGTCGACAACGGCGCACCCAGCGGGTCGCTCAGCGGGGCCGTGATGAGGGCGGCGGAGACTCCGGGATTGCAGCGCGTCTCCCAGTTAAAGCGCTGCGGCCCCGACGACAAGGGGATGTTCTTCTTACACCAGCGCTCGGTCTCCCGATTGGCCGGGACCAGCTTCGTGGCGGCGCGCTGCCGCCGCAGGATGGCCTTCCGGCAGGCCTCCCATTCGGCCGCGTCCTGGTAACGGCCGCCCCACGCCAAGGAACAGAGGCCGGCCGCTTCGACGCTGGCGGCCCGCGACGCGTCGGCCCGCTTCCCCATCTCGCGCCTAAACGGCTTGGCCAGGGCCGAGCCCGCGGCCTTGACGCCGCGGCCGACCCCCTTCCCGACGAATGCTACGCCTTTTCCGCCGTAATAGAGGCCGTAGCCGAGACCGCGGACCAACCAGACCGGCCCGTCCCACATGAGCCCCATCGGGATGAGGACGCCGGTGCGCATGAAACGGCAGGCCGGCTTCGGACCGCACTCCTCGATCATGTTGAGGGCGCGCTTGGTCATGCCGCCCCAGGCGATGTTCGCGGGACCGTATGGATTGACCGTATCCCCGCTCCCTCCGCCGTAGCCGCAGGCCGACTTGCAGGCCGACTCGCTGCAGGGCGGGTTGAGCTGGGCGCCGCAGTAGCAGGTACAGCCCACCGCCACCTGGGCGCGCGCGGGAAGCGCGGCCCCGACGAGAAGGAGGGCGAAGAAGACGCTCCTCATCGCGGTCAGGATACAAAAAAGCTACACTGAGTCCACACGGTGCGGTACCCAAGTGGTCTAAGGGGCGAGTCTGCAAAACTCGTATTCATGGGTTCGAATCCCATCCGCACCTAACAGATTTTTCCTCACTTCGGGCCGAGGCGCCGTTTAAGCTCTCCCCTCAAGCGTCCCCCGCCCGCCGCCAGCGCGCGCTCGTAGACCGCCCGCGCCTCCGCCGGTTTCCCATCGCCTTCCAAGACCGCTCCCAAGGACAGCGCCGCCGGAGCGCAGGCCGGGTCGGCGGCCAGCGCCGCCGTCAGCGCGGCGCGGCCCTCGTCGCGCCGTCCGGCCAAGACCAGCGCCACGCCGCGGTCGGCCGGACTCGCCGCCGCGCCCGCCTCGGCCATGCCGTCGTGCGCGGCCACCGCCCCCTCGGAGTCGGCGAGGTCCTGCAGGCCGATGGCCAGCGCCAGCCAGGACTCCCGGTCCGGCGGGAAAGCGGAAAAAGCCGCGGTCAATAGGCGCGGGGCGGCCAGCACGCGCCCGCGGGGGACGAGCGGAGCCAGGTCCGCGAGGAGCGCCCGCACCGCCTGCGCCGTGGCCTTCAGACGCGCCTGGGCGGCGCCGGCGCCGACCCGGACGAAGGCGCAGGCGCGCCGGGCCTCGACCGCCTCGAGAGCGGCGGCCTGCGCCGCGCCCTGCCGCCCCTGCAAGGCCAGGGCCTCGGCGCCGAAGAAGACGCTCAGCGCGCGCGTGGCGCAGGGCAGGCCGTCGGCGGTCTTCATGTCGAGCGTCCCGCCCGACAAGAGGCCGGACCAAGCCGCCAGCGGCTCCGCCCGGTCGACTCCGCCGGCGACGGCCGCCTGGAAATCGGCGCGCGCCTCGGCGAGGCTGCCCGCGCGAAGGAGACGGCGCCCCCGCCATAGGCGCAGGACGGCGTCGTCCGGCGCGGCGGCCAGAGCGGCCTCGAGGGCGGCCTCGGAATCCGGCGCGCGCGACAGAGCTTGCGCTCCGTAGCGCGCCGCCAGGACCATCGCCGCGGAGCCCGCCACGAGCGCCGCCGCGCCGGCCATCAGGACCAGTCCCGATCCGAGCCGGCGCAGGCCCCGTTCGAGGGGCACGGTGAACCCGAAGCGCCGGTGGGCCAGGGGCGCCGCGGCCAGCAGCGCCAGGACCGGCCAGAGCGGGGTGAAATAGTTGGCCTGTACGGACATCGGCACGTGGACGGCGACGAGATAGAGGGCCAAGAGCGCCCAGGCCCGCACCTGAGGCCGCCGCCACGCCGCCAGACAACCGACCAGCGCGCAGGCCCAAGGCAGCGGCGCCAGGGCGACGACAAAAACCGCGCGCCGGAACATGGCGTCCAGGGTCCGGAAAGGATTAGAGAGTGTCTCGCGCGCCGCCCACGACATGGTCTCCCCGAAGTCCATGGGATCGGGCAGCCCGTCGGCCAGCGCCGAGGAGTCCCCTTCGAAGGTCCCCACCAGTCCCAAGGCGCCGGCGATGATGTTGTCCCCGGCCTGGCCGGCTTCGAAGAGCGACGGTCTGCCTTCGGAGGCCAGCGTAGCCGCAGCCCAAGGCGCGATGGCAAGGTACGGGGCCAGGCCGACGATCAGCGCCGACTTGCGCGCCCCGCGCCTGAGGGCCCAGAGGGCCAGGA
Source organism: Elusimicrobiota bacterium (assembly GCA_016196755.1). GTDB lineage: Bacteria > Elusimicrobiota > Elusimicrobia > UBA1565 > UBA1565 > SCTT01. Next base: position 656 of record JACPXC010000063.1, on the reverse strand, counting down.
GCGGAGGCAGGAACGCCCAAGTCGAGCGGAAAGCGAACGAGGCGCCCAGCGCCGCGGCTACGGCCCAGGAGCGCGCCGAGTCGGTTCGCCGGGACCAGGCCGCCAGCGCCCCGGCGAGCACGAGGACGAGCAAAGCCATGGCGGCCTGCGGATGGCAGGCCGGCTCGGGCGAGGTCCACGCCAAGAGCGCGGCGGCGGCTGCCGCGGCGGCGGCGCCGCCGGAGGCTCCGGCGACCGCCGCCGCCAGGACCAGGGGACCGGCCTGGGCCAGACCGAGCCAGGTGCGCCGGACGTCGGACGAGGCATGCCCGCGCAGGCAGGCCGCGGCCAGCGAGGCGGCGGGCATATGATAGGAGGGAGGGGTCCCGCCGGCGGCGCCGTGCAGCAGTCCTTCGCCGGCTTCCTGGTAGGTAGCCTCGCCGAACGCGCAGTCCGCCGTGACAAAGGAGCGCCGAGGCGCCAGCAGCAGGGCCGCGGCGGCCAAGACGAGGACGGCCACCGCGCGCTCCGGTCGCTTCATTGGTAGAAATCTGGCGCCGGTATCCGTTAGGACCCGGTTTCCAGAAACCCCCTTTCAAACCGTGCTGGCGGATTTCCCGCACACGGCTTAACGATGGTCTTCATTGCGCAGCGTGCGCGGTCCCAGGATACCGTAT
>JACPXC010000059.1 GCA_016196755.1 Elusimicrobiota bacterium | reverse complement strand
CGCCCAGACCCTTCCGCCGTTCTCCGTTCCAGATCCTCGAATTGCCGGCCGTTCGGCAATTCGAGGATCCACGCGCCCGAAGCGCGTAAACTCCACTGTGCCGGTGAACAACTCGCCCCCCAAACCCCGGGAACATGGAGCCGCCCTCCCATTGACACACCCCGACATGCGGGCTACACTGACCTCGCACCCCGCCGAGTAGGCGTCCGCGTCCGCGGCCGCTGCCGTTGATGATTTATAAAACCCTTCGCCTAGCCCTCTGGGGGGCCGCGGCGGCCGTCGCGCTTGCGCGTCCGGCCGCCGCGGCGCCCACGTTCACCCCGTCGCGGGCCGTCGCCCTGTCATCGGCCTCGGTGCAGGCGGTCGTCCCGATCCCGACGGGCTTCCGGATGTATCTGACCAGCGGCCCCTACCACGTCGTCTCGGCCACCTCCACCGACCATTCCACGTGGAGCTTCGAGGCCGGCATCCGGCTCTCCACCGGGCTCAGCACGCTCGACACCTCCTCGATCACCGCGGTGGGCGTCATCAAGGCCACCGACCCTACCGACGGCTGGCTGATGTACTACGTGGCCGTCGATACCCACGGCGTCTACCGCGTCCTCTCGGCCACCTCCACCGACGGCCTGAGCTGGGGCAAACAGGCCGGCGTCCGGCTGACCAACGGCGGCGGCTTCATCGGCTCGCTCTCCCCGTTCCAGACCTCCGAGGCGCTGCTCAGGCTCTACTACGTCGCCGACCAGGACGGCCTCGGCCTTTCGACCGGCTACCGCGTGCACTCGGCTAGCTCCGTCAACGGCGGCGTCGCCCTGTCGACCGAGGGCGTGGCGCTCACGGTCAACGCCTACGCCGTCTCGGCGACGACGATCACGGGCGGTAAGACCCGGCTCTACTACACGGCCCCCCTGCTCGGCTCGACGACCGCCTCCCAGATCCTCTCCGCCACCGCCTCCGACGGGCTGTCGTTTATCGCCGAGAGCGGCGTGCGCCTCTCCACCGACGCCGCGGCCTCGGCCCTCCTGGGCCTGGTCGTCGTGCGCGCCACCGAGCCCTGGCGCTGGCGGCTGTTTTCGGACTACACGGTCAACGGCACGACGCAGTCGATCGTCTCCCACGCCCTGACCGTCGTCCCGGTCATCGACACGTTCACCCCGCGCCGGACCCAGCAGGGCCAGGCCGCAGTCTCCTACGCCATGACCGGCGAGGTCTTCTCCCCCGCCCCGTCGGTCGGCTTCATCCTGAGCCTCACCACCTTCAACGCGACGACGGCCATCCGGGCCGACGACACGGCCATCTCCGGGACCCTCAGCACCCTCAACCGCTCGGCGGGCCTCTACGACGTCGCCGCCGTCAACGCCGACGGCCAGAGCGGCCGGCTAGACAATTTCTTCGAGATCGAGCTCCCGCCGGGCCAGGTCACCATCCTCGACAACCTGATCCGCCCGCTGCGCGGCGGCGTGTCCACGATCACCGTGGAGATCTTCGAGCCTGGGGAAGTCACCCTGCGCCTCTACACCGTCGAGGGCGGCCTGGTGGCCACGCTCTTTCAGGGCCCGATGCCCGCCGGCCAGACCGCGCTGACCTGGAACGGCCGCACGCCGGCCGGCAGCGTCGTGGCCAGCGGCGTCTATCTCCTCAGCGCCCGGGGTCCCAAGCTCAACACGGTCGAGAAGATCGTGGTGATCAAGTGAGGGCGCCCTTCGCTCTGGCCGTCCTGCTCCTGGCCGCGCCCGCCGTCGCCGAGTCCGGACGCACCTCGGCGGCTTTTTTGCGGCGCGCCCTGAGCGCGCGCGCGGCGGGGATGGGGGGCGCCCACGCAGCCGTGCTCGACTGCGGGGCCGACGCCCCCCAGTTCAACCCCGCCGGCTTGGCGCGCCTGCGGCGCCCGGCCCTGGCGAGCTCGTATCTCAGCGGCTTTGGCGACGTCACCCACGGCCATCTCGCCTACGCTCAGCCGCTGCCCATCGGCACGCTCGGGGTCGGGCTCCTCTACTTCAACGCGGGCAGCCTCGAACTCAACCTCTCCGACGGCACCAAGGGACGGGTCACCGCAGAGGAGGACAACGCCTGGACACTCTCCTACGGCTTGCCGCTGATCGGGGGCTTGAGCGCCGGGGCCACCTACCGCTACGTCCGCCTCGAGCTGGCCCAGGCCGCCCAGGCCACCAGCCACCAAGGCGACGCCGGCCTGCTCTGGCGCAGCCCCGTGCCAGGCCTGTCCTTTGCGGCCGCCTACCAATACCACGGCGGGAACATCGTCTTCGAGGAGGCCGGCGACCCCCCGCCCAAGACCTGGCGCTACGGCCTGGCGCTGCGCCTGCCCGATATCGACGCGCGCAAGCTCGACCCCGAAGTCGACCTCGAGGAATTCGACCTCACCGCGGCGGCCGACATCGTCAAGACGGTCTTCGAGTCCGCCTCGCCGCGCGCCGGCGTGGAGCTCGGCCTGACGCCGCCCGGCATCGGCCGCGTCGCCTTGCGCTTCGGCTGGGTCTTCAACCGCTTCGCCGAGGGGATGAGCTTCGGGCTGGGATTTAAGGCCGGCCGCCTGGGGTTCGACTACGGCTACGGCTCCGCCGGGGAGCTCAGCGCGCTCCAGAACGTCAGTATGAGCTGGACCTTCTAAACGGTGTCAGGTGTTGACTTGTTGACTTGCCGCCCCGCGGCAAGTCAACAAGTCAACACCTGACACCGAGGTCGGCTAAGTCCTTCTCGAGTCGCGCAGGGGTCTTGAACCGGAGCGCCCGCATCCCGGCGGCCTTGGCCCCGGCGACGTTCTCGGCCAGGTCGTCGATGAACAGGCATTCCTCAGGGGCGGCCCCGGCGGCCTTGGCCGCGGCGGCGTAGATGGCGCGCTCGGGCTTGCGCGCGCCGACCTCGAAGGAGAGCACGCTGCCGGACGCCTCGCGCGCGAAGGCGTAGCGCCTTCGGATGAATTCCCAGTGCAGCTGGTTGGTGTTGGAGAGCAGATACACCGGACGCCGGCGCACGAGCTTCCGAAACAGCGCCGCGCTGCGCGTCTCGAGTTTGAAGCGCCCGCACCAGAGACGGCGGAACTCGTCTAGGTCTCCCAAGAAGCCGGTCTGCTCCCGGACGACCTCATGCAGGCCCTCCCCGGTCAGGTTGCCGCGCTCGACGTCGTCGGTCAGGCGGCGCGACCACATCAGCCGCGCCACGCCCCAGGGGGAGCTGCCGGCCGCCCAGGCGAAGTCCTTGAGCAGGCCCGGGAGGTCGAAGCGGACCAGGACGTTTCCGATGTCGAAGAAGAGGACGCGGGGCGCGGGCACGGGTGCTAGTTTAATGTTTTTTGTATCCTCCGGCATGGCCGACCAAGTCGACCCCGACGCCCTCGATGCCGCGATCAAGCTCATGGCGCCCATCATCAGCCATGAGATACGCAACCCGCTGGCCGTCATCGGGAACTCCGCTTACTTCGTCAAGTCCAAGCTCGAGATCCTCAAGGTCTCGGACCCCAAGGTCAAGAAGCACCTGGCCCACATCGAGACCGAGCTGCGCCACGCCAACGAGGTCCTCGGCGACATGCTGCTCTACGCGCGCATGAAGGAGCCGGCCCTCTCGGCCACCCCGCTGGCCTCGGTCGTCTCCGAGGCCGTCAGCGAGCTGGCCGTTCCCGAAGGGGCCAAGCTCGACAACAAGGCCGGGGCCAAGTCCCCCTCCGCCATGGTCGACCCCGAGCTGGCCTCGCGCTCGGTCCGCCACCTCGTGCGCAACGCCTACGAGGCCGCCGGCCCCGGAGGGCTCGTCACGGTGCAGGCCGCCGCCGGCAAGGGCGGGGTCGTCACGGTCACGGTGACGGACTCCGGGCCGGGGTTCGCCCAGGAGCTCGAGGGCCGCATGTTCATCCCCTTCCAGACGACTCGGCCGCGCGGCATCGGCCTGGGCCTGGCCTACGTGAAGAAGACCGCCGAGCGCATGGGCGGCACCGTCGAGGCCTCGGCCCCCGGCGCGCCCAAGGCCTGGGTGCGCGTCAACTGGCGCGCGGCCTAGCCACCCCAGTGAGCCGTCCTACCCTGTCGGTCATCATGGCCAATTACAACCACGGCCATTATGTCGCCGAAGCGCTGGAGTCGGTGCTCGGCCAGTCCCGCCCGGCCGAGGAAGTCCTGGTCGTCGACGACGGCTCGACCGACGATAGCCGCGCCGTCCTCGAGGGCCTCGCGCGCAAGCACCCCTCGCTCAAGGTCCTCCCCAACGACCGCAATCGCGGGGCCAACTACTCCTACAACCGCGCCCTGCGCGAGGCGGCCGGCGACTACGTGCGGCCGATGTCGGCCGACGACCGCGCGGCGCCCGGCCTGTTCGAGAAGTCGATGGCGATGCTCGAGCGATATCCGCAGGCCGGGCTTTCCACCGCCCTGGTGAGCTACCTCGACGCGCAAGGCCGCGACCTGGGGCCCTGCCCCTCGCCGCTCGTCGCGCCCGAGGCGCGCTACCTGTCGCCCGAGGACTCCCTGCGCGCCTACCTCGATCATGGCAGCTGGGTGCAGACCTTCACCGCCATCTTCAAGCGCTCGGCCATGCTCGACGCCGGCGGCTACGACCCGGAGGTGGGGCATTCCTCCGATGGCCTGCTCATCGGCGCCCTGTCCCTGCGCTACGGTGCCTGCTTCATCCCCGAGCGCCTGGCCTACTGGCGAAAGCTCGACGACAGCTTCGCGCTCAAGAACGCCCTGGACCCCGAGGCCTCGCGGCGCCTGATCGACGCTTTCGTCGAGCGTCTGCGCCGCGACCCGCTCTTCCCCGAGACCTACGTAGCCCGCTACAAGCGCGACGCCCTGCTCAACATGATCTACGAGACGAACCGGCGGCGCGAGGCGCTACCCGACTGGCAGGGCGAGGTGGCGCGCTTCGCCCGTGAGTTGCCCGATCCCACCCTCGGCGACCGGCTGTTCGCGGCGCTCATGGCGGGCGGGCTGGGGCTGGGAGGGCTGACCCCCAAGCTCTACGGGTTCTTGCGCCAGCCCGCGACGGAGCGCCTGCGCATCGCGCGGCGAAAGCTGGGCCTCTAGCCGCTACTGCCGCAGCAGGCCGCGCTGCTCTACGGGGTCGGTCGAGTCCATGATCATCCGGACCCCCACGTCGAACATCGCCCGGCGCTCGGCGATGGCGTCGCGCCAGGACTGCGAGGCCCGCACCCCCGAGAGGTAGCGCAGGGCCGCCTCGTGGCTCCGCCAGCCCTCTCCTGTGTACTGCGCGGCGTGCACCGCCAGGTCGGCTCCGGCCGGCAGGCGCAGTTCCTCGCGCAGGGAGGCCTCCTGCCGGGTCCGCTCGGCGCCGCTCAGCCCGGCCAGGCGCGTGAAGCCGTCGTGGAGCGAGCGCGCCCGGCCGGGGATGCGATCGAGGCTCTCGCTCAGGCCGCGCCAGCCGTAGATGAGGCTGTCGCGCCGGCGCGAGAGGTCCTCTACGCGCCCCCGCGCGGCGTCGCGCGCGGGGCCGTCCGGCAGGCGGTCGACCTCGGCGCGCGCCGCGCGATAGTCGGCCGCGACCCGCTCGGCCTCGGCCCGGTTGGTGCGCAGGGCGGCGAAGGCCTGGGTCATGTCGAAGACGGCGCGCTCCGAGCCGCCCATCCCGGCGCGGAACTCGCGCCGCTCCCCCTCGCCCGCGAGCGCCGCGAAGGACTCGCGTGAGCGCCGCGCCGCCTCCAAGGCCTGGGGGACGCCGCTGCCCGCCGCCAGGCCGGCGGAGAGGTCGCTTAGGTCGCTGACGATGGCGTTGAGGCGGTTGCGCTCGTCGGCGCGGGTGAGCAGGGGGCGCTCCAGCTCGTAGAGCTGTCCCTCGAGCCGCGACTGCGCGTCGTAGAGCCGCCGCTCAGTCTCGATGATAGCCGAGCTGATCACGCCTCGGGTCCGGGCCCGATAGTCCTCGAGCGCGTGGCGCGCCCCGGCGATGCGCAGCTCAAGGGCCTGGCGCGTCTCGCGCGTACTCTCCGCCTCTTCCTCGTAAAGACGCCGCGCTTCGGCCAACTGCGTCGCGTAGGGCGCGCGCACGCGCTCGAGCGCCGCCAGGCGCGCCGGCAGGCCGGCCGCCCCGCCCTCGCCCAAGGCCAGGAGCAGGTTGTCGGGCAGCCCGGTCGTGAGGTCGGCGCGGCCCGCGATCGGGAAGCGCGCGGCGAAGGCCGTGTCCATCTGGGAGCGGGCCAGGCGCAGGGCCAGGTCCCGGGCCACCCCCGGGGACATACGCTCGATGTCGCGCAGACGGGCCAGCTGGTCGAGCTGGGCCTGCTCCTGGCGGGTGAAGAACGGCTGGATGGTCCCGCCCAGGCCCTCGAAGACCTTGCCGTCCAGGGTCCGGTACACCGGGTTGGTCCGGCCGTCGGCCCCGCGCGCCGTGCCGCCCGGGACCAGGACCCGGCTCTGGGCGTTGCCGTCGTGGTCGCGGACCGTGCGGGCGTAGACGTCCTCGTAGCGGCCCAGCGGCCTGCCGTCCATCGAGTAGACCATCCACGGCGAGCCGCTGTTGGTCCCCGCGGTGTTGTCGGCATGGATGAAGAGGACGCGCTCGCTGCCGTAGCGCGGGTCGTTGGGGATAAAGCCCACCACGGTGGTCCCATCGGGGGCGTAGAGCCGCCCGTCGCGCAGGCGATAGCGCAGCTCGGCGGGCCCGGCGAAGAGGTCTCCCGTCACCGGGCCCGCGCCGCGCATGCGCCGGTCGACGGCCGCGTAGCCGCCCAGGTCGACCCCGGCCGCGTCGTAGACCCGCCCCGCCCCTTCTGCGTAGTACAGGTGACCGCCGCCGGGGGCCTCGAAGCGGTAACCCAGCTCGGCGCCGTTGCGGTATAGGTAGGTGAAGCCGTCGGCGCGGCGCCGGACCTCGAAGCGGTCCCCGGGCGCGGTCGGTGGCGCGGGAAGCGTCGGAGTCACGGGCGGCACCGCGCCCGGAACCCCGCCCGGCGGCGTGACGCCGGTCGTAAGCAGAGCCGCCAGCGACGCCGCGTGGGTGAGCAGGCCCGCGCCGATCCCGCCGCGGGGGCCGCCCGGTCCCGGCGCGTCGGAGACCTCTTGCGTCGAGGGCAAGGCCTGGAAGAACGGCATCGCCGATAGGTCGAGCGAGGGGTCGGGGGTGAAGGGCGAGTTCTGCCCGCGGCGACCGAGCGCGAAGCGCGCCGGCGCCGCCGCGCCGGATTCGAGCCCGGGGGAGAAGCGCACCAGGACGCCCTGCCCGTCGACGGTGGTCTCGAACTCGATGACGGGCGGCTCCCCGGCGGATAGGCGGGCCCCCTGAAGATGGCCGGCCTCGGCCAGCGCGCGCAGGTCCTCGGCATCCTCCGGCCGCAGGCGCCGCCCCCCCAAGCCGCGGACGTAGTCCTCATGGAAGGTCCGGCTGGCCGCGACGCGGGGGTCCGCCTCGGTGGTCTCGGTCTCCTCGGCGCGCGCCGTCGCGCCCGGCAGGGTTAAGAGGACGAGGAGGGCCAGGGCCTTCATGAGCTCAGCGTAGCCCCCGAAGCCGGCATGGTCACAGCACCTACGTCCCGCGGACATGTAGGCCGTAGGTCCTATGACGGACGTAGGCCCTTGACCCGGGGCGGGGGAATCCTTACCCTACGATCAATGCCCAAGCGCGTGATGATCCTGGAGGACACCCCGGACCTGCGGACGATCCTCATCGACGTAGTCGAGTCTGCCGGCCACGAGGTGGCCTACGCGGGCGCCGACCGCGACTGCCTCCAGCGCATCCTGGCCGCGCCGCCGGACCTCATCTTCCTGGATCTGGTGATGGGCGACATCAAGGGCGGGGACATCTACGCGGCGCTGCGCCAAGACCCGCGCACCAAGACCCTGCCCATCATCGTCTGCACCGTCCACCGCCAGCAGTCGGTGTCGCGCAAGCTCGGAAAGGAGTCGTCCGACGAGGACCCGAACCTGCAGATGCTGTTTAAGCCCTTCGCCATCGCGCAGGCCCTGATGATGCTGCGCTCGATGCTCGGCGACCCCGCCTAGCGGGGCGGAGCCCCGGCCTAGGAAAGCCCGATCGCCGAAGCCAGCCAGCCGGCCCAGCGGGTCAGGAAGAAGGTCGGCCGCTGCTTGGCGGGCTTGGCGTCCAGGTCCTTGAGGTACTCGAGCGCCAGCCGGTAGGAGTTGGCGTAGTGGGGCAGTGAGAACGCGGCGATGGTGTCGTTGGCCGAGTGGATGATGTCCCAGATGACGTCGAGCGAGGCCCCGAACATCATGACGCCGAGGACGCCGGCGCGCCGGAAGCTCGTGTGGTCGGAGTCTCCGCCGTGGAGGACGATCTCCTTCAAGTCGCGGCCGGTGCGGCGCGAGACCTCCATGAGGCGCGCGAGCAGGACCTTGTCGGAGCCGTTCTTCCACGAGAACGTCCCGTCCACGCCCAGGGTGTCGAGGTTGAGCATGGCGTCGATCTTGGCCAATTGCTCGCGAGGCAGGCCGGCCACGTACTTGTCGGAGCCCACCAGCCCCTCCTCCTCGCGCGAGAAGGCGATGAAGACGTAGGTGGCGTCGGTGTCGAGCTCGCGCATCGCCTGGTAGAGGTTGACGACCATCGTCGCCCCGGTCCAGTTGTCGATGGTGCCGGCGCCCTCGCGGACCTTGTCGTGGTGGCCGCCGACCACGATGACGCGGTCGGTGCGGCCCTTCTTGACCACCATGATGTTGTGGGTGCCGCGGCCGGTGTCCTGAATCTTGATCTCCTCGGGCTTGGCCCCGGCGGCCTTGAAGAGCTCGCTGATGACGCGCTCGCGCTCGGGGTTGGTCAGCGGCGAGAGCACGACCGTCTTATTGAGGTCGTCGTCGGTCGGTACGCTCTCGATGGAAGCCCGACCGGAGCGCTCGGCGGCGCTGGCGGCTACGGCCAGGCGCTCGCCGGGGGCCAGTCGACCGGCGGCGAACAGGCGCTCGGCGCGCGCGGCGAAGGCCTCGGGTCCCTCGACGCCGGAGGTCCCGTCGAACAAGGCCGACAGACGGGCCGGCAGGGCCTGGGGGATGGAGCGCGCCAGGTCCTTGGAGAGCGCGAAGAGGGCGGCCGACGGGCCGGCGGCCTCGGCCGCGGCCTCGAGGCGCTCGGCCGTCTCGATGCCGTCCTGGCCCGACTCGCGCAGCGCGGCGCTCAGGCGCATGCGCGCGGGGGCGTCGCCCAGCGCGCGGGCCAGCACGGCGGCGGCCGCGGCGGACTCGGCCTGGGACGCCGTTGCGACCTGGGAGACGGGCAAAGCCAAGGCGGAGCGGGTCAGATACGCCGCGGCGCCGTGGACCGCGGGGAGGGAGGCCGTAGGAAGAGTCGGCGTCAGAAGGCCCGCGGCATGCCCCAACTGGCTGTTGAGCGCCCCGATGAAGGAGGCCGGCAGGGCGGCGGCCCCGGCCGCGCCCGGCACGCCGGGGACCCCGCCGGGCGTGCCGGGCGTATGGGCCGTGAAGGCGGCCGAGGCCGGCAGGGCTTGCGCTAAGGCGAGCAGGACGGCGAGAGTGGTCTTCATAAGGAAGATACTATCGCCGGCGGAGAGGCGGCCGGAGAGACGAAGGGCCTAGGGCCCGGGCGGCATCGGGCCCTAGGGGGCCTGGGCCCCGATGAGTCCCATGCGGTTGGGCGGCCAGTAGATGACCCAGGCCTTGCCCTTGAGGTAGCGCTCCGCCACCGGCCCCCAGAAGCGGCTGTCGCAGGAGCGGTCGCGGTTGTCGCCCATGGCGAAATAACTGCCCTCGGGGACCTTGACCGGGCCGAAATGGTCGCGCATGGTGTCGCCGAGCTTGCCGTCGAGCTGGCCGTCCTGCCAGTACTGCTGGTACTCGCCGGGCGGCGGCAGCATGGCGGGCGCCTCCATCCGATAGGAGTCGACGAACTGGGTGAAGGGCTCCTTGCCGCGCGGCTTGCCGTCGACGAGCACCGCGCCGTCGCGGACCTCCACGGTCTCCCCGCCGACGGCCACCACGCGCTTGATGAAGTCCTTGGCGTACTGCTGGCCGCCGCAGTGCTGGGCCTCGGGGTCGTCGGTGGGGAACTGGAAGACCACGATGTCGCCGGCCTTGACCGACCTAAAGCGCAGAACGCGCTTCTGGGTGAAGGGGATGCGCACGCCGTAGATGAACTTATTGACGAAGAGGTGGTCGCCGATGCGCAGGGTGCTCTCCATCGAGCCCGAGGGGATCTTGAAGGCCTGCACGATGAAGTACATGAGCAGCGACGCCAGGAAGACCGCCGAGAACACGGTGTCGGCCCACTCCAGGTCCTCGTTGAGGAACGCGCGGCGCTTCTCGGCGTCGGCCCCCTGGCTCCAGGCGCGCCAGAGGCCGAAGAGGGCCAGGACGGAGCCTCCGGCCAGCCCGGCCAGGACCTCGCGCCAAGAGAGCACCCCGGCCGCGGCGCTGACAAAGCGCAGGCGGCTCTCCACCGAGAGGACCAGGATCAGCATCACGGCAAATCCCGCCATGCCGAAGAACAGGGCATGCCAGGCGGCCGCGCGCTCCTTGGTGTCGAGCTTGCCGGAGCTCGTCCAGCGCCGGGTCAGCCAAGCGTAGCCGCCCATGAAGACGCCGATCCAGAAAAGACGCGCTTCCATGGCCGGTATTCTAGGTTATTTACCTTACAGGACCGATGCGGGCGGGAGGCCAATAGACCAGCCGGCCGACGCCCTTGACCGAACGAGCCGGCACCGGACCCCAAAAGCGGCTGTCGCAGGAGGCGTCGCGGTTGTCGCCCAGGACGAAATAGGCGCCCGGCGGCACGGTGACCGGCCCGAAGTGGTCGCGCAGGCCCTCGCCCATCTCCTGTTCGATCCGGCGCTCCTCCCAGGCGCGCTGATACGCCGCTGGAGGCAGGGACGCGGGGGGCTTGGCGCAGGGCATCGGAGAAAGGTCTTTGACGTAGGGCTCAGCCCCGACCGCGGAGCCGCTGCGGTAGAGCGCACCGTCGCGCAGCTCGATCACATCCCCTCCCACCCCGACGACGCGCTTGAGGAAGTCCTTTCCCGCCATGGGGCCCGTGCAGTGCAGCTCGGCCGGGTCGTCGGAGGGGAAATGGAAGGCCAGAAGCTCGCCCAGCGCCGGCGCGCGCAGGCGGGTGGTCAGCTTGTCGACCAAGATCAGGTCGCCGGGCCTGAGGGTGTCCTCCATGGAGCCCGTGGAGATGGCGAACGCCTGCACGAGGAAGCTCCTGATGAGCGCCGCGGCGACGACCGCCAGGCCCAAGGCTCCGAGCGTCTTCTTCCGCTCCCGCCAGGAATCCACTAGTTGTCGATCTTGAGGACGGCGAGGAAGGCTTCCTGCGGGATCTCGACCGAGCCCAGCTGCTTGGCCTTGCGCTTGCCCTCCTTCTGCTTGGAGAGGAGCTTGCGCTTGCGCGAGATGTCGCCGCCGTAGCACTTGGCCAGCACGTCCTTGCGCTGGGCGGGGATGGTCTCGCGCGCCAAGATGCGGCCGCGCACCGAGGCCTGCAGGGCGATCTCGAACATCTGGCGCGGGATGAGCTCCTTGAGCTTCTCGCAGAGCTGGCGGCCCATGTGCTGGGCCTTGTCCTTGTGGACGATCTGGCTGAGCGCGTCGATGACGTCGGCGTGGACCATGATCTCGAGCTTGACCAGGTCGGCCTCGCGCTCGCCGGCCTCCTGGTAGTCGAAGGAGGCGTAGCCCTTGGAGACCGACTTGAGCTTGTCATAGAAGTCGAGCACGATCTCGGCCAGCGGCATCTCGTAGCGCAGGATCATGCGGTCGCTGGAGAGGTACTCGATGGCCTTGTGCTGGCCGCGGCGGTCCTTGAGGAGGTTGATGACCGCCTCCTGAAACGTCACCGGCAGGACGATCGTCACCTCGACGTAGGGCTCTTTGATGGCCTCGATGTCGCCGTAGTGCGGGAACTTGGACGGGTTGTCCATGCGCTCCCACGCGGCCGACTCGCGGCGCCGGATGAAGAAGGAGACGTTGGGGCTGGTGACGATGAGGTCCAGGTCGAACTCGCGGGTCAGGCGCTCCTTGACGATGTCCATGTGCAAAAGCCCCAGGAAGCCCAGGCGGTAGCCGAAGCCCAGGGCCTGGGAGGTGTCGACCTGGTACTGGAACGAGCAGTCCTCCAAGTGGAGCTTCTCGAGCGCGGCCTTGAGGGCTGGGTAGTCTCCGGGGTTGACCGGGAAGACGCCGGCGAAGACCACCGGCTTGGCCTCTTTATACCCGGGCAGGGCCGAAGCCAGAGGCCGCGCGGTCTCCATGATCGTGTCGCCGACGCGCACCAGGTGGATGTCCTTGAGGCCGCAGACGAGGTAGCCGACCTCGCCGGCCGAGAGCACGGGCGCGGGCACCTGCTTGGGGGTGAGAAATCCCACCTCCTCGATGACGGCGTCGATGCCCGTCGAGTGGAAGCGCACCTTGTCGCCCTTCTTCATGCGCCCGTCGACGAGCCGCACGTAGAGCACCACGCCGCGGTAGGGGTCGAAGACCGAGTCGAAGATGAGCGCCGCCAGCGGCTTCTCGGGCGAGCCGGTGGGCGGCGGGATGTCGCGGATGATGGCGGCCAGGACCTCCGGCACGCCGAGGCCGGCCTTGGCCGAGCCCAGCACCGGGTCCTCGATGATGGAGAGCACGTCGAAGATCTGCTCCTCGACCCCGGCCACGTCGGCCGAGGGCAGGTCGACCTTGTTGATGAAGGGGATGATCTTAAGGCCCACCTTCTTGGCCAGGTCGCAGTTGGCCAGGGTCTGGGCCTCGACGCCCTGGGAGGCGTCGACGACGAGGATCGCCCCCTCGCAAGCGGCCAGCGCGCGCGAGACCTCGTAGGTGAAGTCGACGTGGCCGGGGGTGTCGATGAGGTTGAGGATGTACTCCGTGCCGTCGGGCGCCGTGTGCCCCATGCGCACCGCTTTGGCCTTGATCGTGATCCCGCGCTCCTTCTCGAGCTCCATCGAGTCCATGATCTGAGCCGACATCTTGCGGGTCTCGATCGTCCCGGTGTGCTCGAGCAGGCGGTCGGCCAGCGTGCTCTTGCCGTGGTCGATATGGGCGATGATCGAGAAGTTCCGGATGCGCTTGGTTTCCATGGGGCTCGGGTCTAGCGTCCTTCGAGCTCGGCCAAGAGGCGCCGGATCTGGTCGGAGTCAGGCATGCGAAGGGCCTTGGCGACCGCCCCCTTGAGCTCCTCGACGCGGCAGCCGCGCACGATCTGCTTGACGCGCAGGTACATGCGCGGCGTCACCGAGAGGACGTCGACGCCCAGGCCGATGAGCAGCGGCACCGCCTTGGGGTCGGAGGTCATCTCCCCGCAGACCGTCACCTTTTTGCCGTGCTTGTGGGTGGTCTGCACGATCCCCTCGAGCACGCGCAGCACGGCCGGGTGGTAGGGGTCGTAGAGGTGGGCGACCTCCTCGTTGATGCGGTCGACGGCGAGCAGGTACTGGATAAGGTCGTTGGTGCCGATCGAGATGAAGTCGGCCTCCTCGAGGAAGGCGTCGAGCAGGATCGCCGCCGAGGGGATCTCGACCATGATTCCGAGCGGGACCTTCTTGGGGAGCTCCAGGCCCTCGGCCTCGAGCTCCTGCTGGGCCTGCACGAAGATGCGCCGCGCGCTCTGGAGCTCGCGCAAAGACGAGACCATCGGCAGCATGACGTGGACCTTGCCGTGGACCGAGGCGCGCAGGATGGCCCGCAGCTGGGTTTTGAGGAGGTCGGAGTGGCGCAAAAACAGCCGGATGCCGCGCAGGCCCATGAACGGGTTGGCCTCGTTCTTGGGGCCCTCGAGGCCGAGCTGGCTCAAGCGGTCGCCGCCGATGTCGGCGGTGCGGATGACCACCGGGTTGGGGTCGAGGGCGCGGGCCACCTGCGTGTAGACCTTGGCCTGCTCCTCTTCGCCGGGGGCCGTGGTGCGGTTGAGGAAGAGGTACTCGGTGCGGAACAGGCCGATGCCGTCGCCCTTGAGGGCGGTGACGGTCTTCAAGTCCTCTATCGAGTCGAGGTTGACGGTCATGCGCACCTTGTGGCCGTCGGCGGTGACCGCGGGCGCGCCGCGCAAGCGCTCCAGCGACTCCTCCTCCTCGAGCGAGCGGCGCCGCAGGCCCTCGTAGCGCTCGACGGCCTCGGGGCTTGGGTGGATGATGACCAGGCCCTGCTCCCCGTCCAAGATGACGGTGTCTCCGGTCTTGACCCGGTGGCTGGCGTCGGATAGCCCCACGACGGCCGGGATCTCCATCGACTGGGCGAGGATGGCCGTGTGGGACGTCTTGCCGCCCAGGTCGGTGACAAATCCCAGGATGTTGTTCTCCTTCAGGTTCAAGGTGTCCGAGGGAAGGAGGTTGCGGGCCACCAGGATCGAAGGGGCGCGCACGCCGGCCAGGCTCTTCTTCTCCTGCTTGAGCAAATGCGAGAGCAGGCGCTTGCCCACGTCGAAGAGGTCGTGGCGGCGCTCGCGGAAGAACTCGTCCTGCATCTTCTCGAAGGCCTGGTTGACGACCTCGAGCGACTCGGAGAGCGCGAACTCGGCGTTGACCTTCTCGGCGCGGATGCGCCGCGGCACGTCCTTGGTGATGAGAGGGTCGCGCAGGATGAGGCGGTGAGTGTCGATGAGGCGGGCGTGCTCCTTGCCGAGCATCTTGAGCACCTTGGCCTCGGCGGCATCGAGGTCGCGGTGAGTGGCCTCGAGCGCCCCGCGGAAGCGCTTGAGCTCGGCGGCGACCTTGGCCTTGGGCACGTCGACGCGGTTGATGACGATCTCCTCGTTCTCGAGGACGAACGCCGGGCCGATGGCGATGCCGGGGCTGGCCGAGACTCCCTTGATGACGATCATTCTTCGTCGAACTTCCGGGTGAAGAGGTCCTCGAGGCGCTTGAGCGCCTCCTTCTCATCGGGACCCTCGAGCACAACCTTCACGTCCTCGCCGCAGGCCGCCGCCAGCATCATGAGGCCCATGACACTCTTGCCGTTGACGACGACCTCCTCGCCGCCGGTGGCCTTCACGACCGTGACCTTGCAGCGGTGACGGCTGGCGGTCTGGACGAAGAGCGAGGCCGGCCGGGCGTGGAGGCCGAGGCGGTTCTTGACGGTGAAGAGCTTCTCGATCATGAGGTCATAGCCCCGCCGCCGACGCCGCCGCCGCGGCCAGCGCCCCGGCCAGGTAGGTCTTAAGCGACGGCACGCCCTTGACGCGCAGGCCGAAGGCCGCGGCCAAGGCCGCGGCATGCCAGAGGCTGGGCGTCCCCCCGAACGGGGGGACGGCGATCGCCGCCAGGGCCAAGAGCGCCGTGCCGGCCAGCCCGGCCGCGCGCGCGCGGCGGGTGTGCTCACGCCAGCCCTGGCGCTTGAGCGCGGCGGGCAGCGCTTCCCCGGTCTCGTAACCGAGCCGAGGGCCCTCCCAGCGCGCCCAGAGCGCGGGGACGTTGAACGCGACCAACCCGACCAGCGTCCCCCACAGCACGGGCGACGGGAAGTCCAGGGTCCACAGCGCCGTCCAAGCCAAGAGGGTCAAGACGGCGGTGGCCGGCCGCAGGCTCCCCCAGAAGAACGGGTCGCCGAGCGCGGCCAGGGCCGAGCCCAGCGCGCGCTTGAGGCTCTCGACTCGGGCGCCCGCCGCCGCCTCGGCGGCCTCGTCCTCGGCGAGCGCGGCATCCTCCTCGAGGGCCAGGCAGGCGCCCAGGGCGAAGCCGGTCATGTAGGGCTGGCAGTTGTAAAAACCCAGGTGGCGCATCCGCGCGCGCAGGAGGCGCTCCGGGTCGCGGTGGACGCGCCGCAGGCCCGGCTCGATCGCGTAGAGGAATCCCAGGTTCTGCATCCCTTCGAAGTTCCAGCCGGCCTGGAGCATGGCCGAGCGCCTAAACAGCGCCGCCTGCTCCCGGTCGGGGAGGACGCGCAGGGCGGGGGGCGCGGCCTCGGTCACCGCCATAGCCTCTGCGCCAGCGAGCCCAACGCCAACAACGGCGCCAGGCCCCAGACCCGCTCGAAGCCGGCTCGGACGGCGTCCGGCAGGGCCGCCCAGAGCGACCCCAGCCCGACCCCGGCCAGCGCGGTCGACAGGTAGACGAACCCCGCGGTGACGACCCAATGCATCCCCACCGAGCGCCGCCAGAGCGGGCCCCAGGAGACCGCACCCGTGCCCGCCAGCTCGGCGGCCGCCTCCGCGGTCAGGACCGCGCGCCACGAGCGCACCCGGCTTTCCAGCCAGCCGTGGGCCGCGCCCAGGGCCAGCCCCGCGGGCAGCGCCGCGGCCGGCGAGACCAGGGCGGGGCCGGCCGCGAGGAGCACCGCGCAGGCCGCGGCCACCGCGCCGTTGGGCGGGACGATCGAGCCCACCGGGAGCTCCTCGAGGCAGAACAGCTCGATGAGCGCGCCCAGCGCCGCGCCGGCCGCGAGGTCGCCCAGGAGCCAGCCGGTCAAGGGACCGACCACCAGCGGCCGCGACAAGAGCCACTGCCCGATGAGGACGCCGTCGAGCTCGAGCGCGGCGATGCCGGCCGAGAAGACCGGCAGGCCGACGAGGTGCCAGGCAAGTCCCATCTCAGGCCTTCGCCTTCATCGCGGCCACGACGTCGAGCGAGCGCTCCGACGGCACCGCGCGCCCCTCGACCTCCACGCCGCGCAGCGCCAGGGCCTCGAGGGAGCGCATGTCGCCTTCGTCGAGGAACAGGGCCTTGCCGAGCTGGACGGTGCCGGCCGCGTAATGCAGACCGCCGACGTTGACCGAGGGAAACGGCACGCCCGCCTCGTGCAGGGCGAGGACCTCCTGCGGGCCGGCGGCCAGGACGAGGACCCGCTCGGGGTCCGAAGCCAGGGCCTTGAGGGTCGACGGCGCGGCGGCCAGGGTCACGACCTCGAGCGCCACGCCCTCGGGCAGGCTGAGCTCCATGAGCGCGCGCTGCACGGGGTCGGAAGCGGCGGCGTCGGAGACCACGCAGACCCGCGTCACCTTGAGCACCGGCAGCCAGCCCTCCACCACCTGTCCGTGGATGAGGCGGTCGTCGATGCGCACCAGGCTCAGCATCAGCGCTTGGCCGCCAGCATCTTCTTGACGTCGGCGACCGCCTTGCGGCCGCAGTCGATCATGCGCTCGGCGAGCTGGGCCCCGTCGCCCGAGCCGCGATTGTTGAAGGCGGACACCAGCATGTAGAGGTTGACGCCGCTGACGACGTGGGCGGCGGGGAGGTCCTTGACGACCGGCAGGACGACGTTGCACGGCGTGCCGCCGGGCATGTCGACGGCGACGACGAGCTCGCCGGGACCGAGCTCCGCCACCGCGGTCATGATCCTCCGGCGGATCTCGTCGACGGTGAGCCGCGGCGAGATCCCTACGCTGCGCACGCCGGTCTGGGGGCCGACGATGCCTTCGGCGGCCTCCACGAGGTAGGCGCCAAACTCGCCGTGCGTGATGATGAGGAGGTTGACCATGCTCAGTGCTGGACGTCCCGATGGTACTCGCGCGCGGCGTAGCCGTGGGCGCGCAGGACGCCAGCCAGGTGGCGGGTCACGAAGACGCTGCGGTGGCGGCCGCCGGTGCAGCCGATCGCTATGGTCAGGTAGGACTTGCCCTCGCGAATGTAGAACGGGACCAGGCCCTCGATCATCTTGGCAAAGCCGGAGAGGAAGGGCTTGGCGGCCGGCTGTTTGAGGATGTAGGCGGCGACCGGCTTGTCTAGCCCGGTCTTGCGGCGCAGACCCGGGGCGTAGAACGGGTTGGGGATGAAGCGCACGTCCATGACCAGGTCGGCGTCGCGCGGCAGGCCGTACTTGTAGCCGAAGGAGACAATCGAGATCTGCATCTCGCCGCGGCGCTTGACGCCGATGGCCATCGACACCTGCTCCTTGAGCTCGCCCAAAGCCAGGCTCGTCGTGTCGATGACCTTGTCGGCCAGGCCCTTGAGGTCGGCCAGGTAGCGCCGCTCGGCACGGATCGACTGCAGGAGGTTCTTGCCGAGCGGGTGACGGTGACGGGTCTCGGAGAATCGGTGCACGAGCGCGTCATCGGAGGCGTCGAGGAACAAGACGCGGGTCTCGACCCCGCGCTGGCGCATGACCGCGGCGAAGGCCTCGAGGTCGGCGCGGAAGTCGCCGCCGCGGATGTCGAGGCCGAGAGCGGTGTGAGCGTAGTGCGGCGAGTCGAGCACGAGCTCGCCGAACTTCCCGAGGAGGTCGACGGGCATGTTGTCGACGCAGACCCAGCCGAAGTCCTCGAAGATCTTGAGCGCCTGGCTGCGCCCGGCCCCGGAGAGGCCGGTGATGATGAAGAGCCGGCGGCGGGGGCGGCTCACTGAGACCGCCGCCCCGCGGACATTCGGGCCAAAAGCTTCTTATTGAACTCCTCGGCGCTCGAGGTCCCGCCCTGGCGCAGGCGCTGGTTGAGCGCGGCCACCTCGATGAGGACGGCCAGGTTGCGGCCCGGGCTGACCGGGATGCGCACCAGCGGGATCGCCACGTCGAGGATGCGGGTCTTGGCCTCGTGGAGGCCGGTGCGGTCGTAAAGCGCCTCGGGGTTCCAGGCCTCGAGGTTGACGGAGAGCCCGATCGTCGAGTGGCTGAGGATCGAGCCCACGCCGAAGAGCAGCTTCACGTCGATGATGCCGAGTCCTCGGACCTCGAGGTAGTGCCGCAGGGCGTCCGGGCAGGAGCCCACCAGGACGTCGCCGTGCTTCTGGCGTACCTCGACGACGTCGTCGGCGACCAGGATGTGCCCGCGTTTGACGAGCTCGAGCGCGCACTCGGACTTGCCGATCCCGGCCTCGCCTTGGATGAGCACGCCCAGGCCGTAGACGTCGACGAGGACGCCGTGCAGGCGCACGAACGGAGCCAGGCGCTCCTCCAGAAGGAAGGCCAGCTCGCCGACGAAGTCGGCGGTGTCCAATGACGTGCGCAAGAGCGGCACCCTGCGCCGGCGGCAGGCCGCGGCCAGGGCCGGCGGCACCTTGAGCCCGCGCGTCACGACGAGGCAGGGAAGGTCCGGGTTGGCCAGCATGCGCTCGAGGCTGACGTCGAGGCGCCCCGGGTCGGCGTCGAGCGCGAAGGACTGCTCGCCGCGGCCGATGATCTGTATGCGCTCGGCGCGGAAGTGCGCGGGGAAGCCCGCCAGGGCCAGGCCGGGACGGTTGACCTCGGGGGTCGTGATGCGCCGGCCGAGCGCGCTGCGCCCGGCGACCAGCTCCAGTCGCAGGCGCCGCTTCTGTTCCTTGAGCAGGTCGCCGACCGTCAGCGAGCGCTCAACCGGCGCTTTGACGCTCAGCGGTCGCCCTTCCGGACCGGCTGGAGCAGGCCGAACGAGTCGTCCTGGCGCCGGTAGATGACCTGGACGTCGCCGGAGTCCTTGTCGTAGTACATCCAAAACGCGAAGCCGAGCCGGTCCATCTCGGCGGCGGCCTCCTCGGCGGTCATCGGCGCCATCGGCACCTGCTTGACGACCGAGAAGCGCACCGGCCGCGGGTCCATCTCGCGCTCGGCGACCTCGGGGGCGGACTGGCCGGGCTTGTGGCGGTTCTTGACCCGTTCCTTGTGCTTGCGCAGCTGGCCGTCGATCTTGTCGGAGGCCAGGTCGACGGCGGCATAGAGCGTCACGGCGCGGGCCAGGGAGCGGAAGGTCTGCTTGGGGGCGTGGATGACGATCTCGCACTCGTGCGAGCGCTTGTCGACGGCCAGGGTGACCTGGGCCCAGACAAGATGGTCGAAATACTTCTCGGCCTTCGCGAGCTTCTGCTCGACGTAGACGCGTATGGCCGGCGTGAGGCGCAAGTGCCGTCCCGTGATGTTGGTCTTCATGGGGTTCCCTCCGGACGCATTGCGGATGCGCGGCAAGTTTAACGGTTTTGCCCCGGACTGTCAACGCGCGCCCGCGCGTACTTAAGCGCGCGCCTCCCGTCCGGTTGACGAGCGCCCTCGAATTACCTAAGATGGACCGTGGGGGCCGGCCGGGGCGCCGTCCGGCGGGGCCTGTCTCCGTCGTGCTGATTTCGTTTAAAAGAGTAATTTAATTCTAGGTTTTTAGATTATCAACACCTGTGGATAACCTGTGAAGATCTCCTCTCCCGAGGACCTCTGGGGCCGCGTGCTGAGCGCCCTCGAACCGGAGGTCAAGAAGGAAGACTTCGAGCTCTGGCTCAAGCCCGTGCAGGCGACCACGCTCGAAGACCGCCTGTTGCGCCTCCGGGTCCCGAATAAGTTCTTCTCGGAGCACATCCGCGAGCGCTTCCAGCGCCGCATCGAGGAGCTCTTGCGCGCCGAGACCGGCGACGACCTGGCGCTGGAGTTCGCGGTGACGCGCGACCTGCAGACCGCCCAACGCGAGCCCGACCCGATCGAGGAGGTCCGGCCGCAGTCCGAGTTCAAGCTCTCCGAGCTCAACCCGCGCTATACCTTCTCGACCTTCGTCGTCGGCGCGTCCAACCGCTTCGCCCACGCCACCGCCGAGGCCGTGGCGCGCAACCCGGGCCGGCAGTTCAACCCGTTCTTCATCTACGGCGGCGTGGGCCTCGGCAAGACCCACCTCATGCACGCGATCGGGCACTCGATGCGCAAGTCCCACGCGCACTCGCGCGTCCTCTATACGACCTCCGAGCAGTTCGTCAACGAGTACATCGAGTCGCTGCGCTACGACAAGCCCGACGCCTTCCGCTCCAAGTACCGCAACCTCGACTGCCTGCTCATCGACGACATCCAGTTCCTGGTCGGCAAGGGGCGCAGCGAGGAGGAGTTCTTCTACACCTTCAACACCCTCTTCGACGCCCACAAGCAGATCGTCGTGGCCTCCGACCGGGCCCCCAAGGAGATGGCGGCCTCCGAGCAGCGCCTCATCTCGCGCTTCGAGTGGGGAGTGGTCTCCGACATCCGCCCCCCCGACCTCGAGACCCGCATCGCCATCCTGCGCAAGAAGGCCGACTCCGAGCAGATTTTCGTCCCCGACGACGTCATCCTCTATCTGGCCACGGTCATCAAGTCCAACATCCGCGAGCTCGAGGGAGCCCTCATCCGCTTGAGCGCCTTCGCCTCCCTGACCGATACGCCGCTGTCGGTCGACACCGCCAAGGAACTCCTGCGCGACACCCTCTCGATAGACGGGCCGGTGACGGTCCGGGTCGACACCATCCTCAAGGTGGTGGCCGAGAAGTACGCGGTGGACCTGCGCGACATGCTTTCGCGCTCGCGCCGCAACGAGGTGGTCTTCCCGCGCCAGCTCGGGATGTACCTGGCCTCCATCCTGACCCCGCTGTCGACCCCCGAGATAGGCCGGTCGTTCGGGGGCCGCGACCACACCACGGTCATCCACGCAAGAGATAAGATAAAGAAGATGCTGGAGAAGGACCCCTTCTTCCTGGAGACCGTCAACAAGCTCATCGAGCGCATCAAGACTGTGGACAACCAGTGAACGGCGGGGGCTTTGGCGGGTAGAATGGCAGCAACGGTGGACGGCGGGGACGGCCGGGCCGGAGCCTGTGCATGAATAAGTTCCGGGATTTTCAGGGTGATGAGAGGTTATCCACATGCGCGCCGGCTTGGATGAGAGGACTACGAACATGAAAATCAATTGCACGACGGACGAACTGTCGAAGGGCGTGCAGACCATCCAGGCCGCGCTGTCCTCACGGACGACCCTCCCGATACTGCTCAACTTCCTCATGGAGACCGAGAATTCCAAGGTCAAGCTGGTCTCGACCGACCTCCAGATGGGGGTCAAGCATTACATCAAGGCCGAGATCGAGACCGAGGGCAGCGTCACCATCCCCGCCAAGAAGTTCTCCGACATCCTCCACACCCTGCCGGCCGAGCAGGACATCCGGCTGTCTATGGAGGACGAGAGCAAGGTTGTCGTGAAGTGCGGGCGCTCACGTTTTGTGATAAACGGCTCGCCGAAGTCAGAATACCCCGTCATTCCCGAGTTCAACGCCGCGGCAGCCTTCAGCGTCCCGGCCAAAGAGCTCCGTGATATGATCAAGCGCACGATCTTCGCGGCCTCCTCCGACGAGACCCGCTACGTCTTAAACGGCGTCTTCTGGGCCGCCGCGGCGGGCCAACTCGAGCTTGTGGCCACCGATGGGCGCCGCTTGGCGTTCGTGAAGCGCGCGGTGCTCGGCAAGGACAAGGAGTTCCGGGCCATCATTCCGACTAAGATTTTAGGCGAGCTGGAGCGGGTCCTCGGCGAGGACGAGGAGCAGGACGTCCAAGTCGCCATCACCGAGAACCAGGTCGCCTTCCAGACCGCCGACACCACGATGCTCTCACGGCTCGTGGAGGGCAGCTTCCCTAACTACGAGCAGGTGGTGCCGGTCAAGAAGGATATCTCGCTGGTATTCGACACCAAGGCCCTCGTGACGATCACGAGACAAGCCGCGCTCTGCGGAGTTGACCGCGGCGGCTCGGTCAAATTCACCCTGCGCAAGGGAGTCCTACACGTCAGCGCGGCCAGCCAGACCCTGTCCTTCGAGGACGAGTTGGCGGCCGACTATAAGGGCGCCGAGTTCACCATCGCCTTCAACCCCCAGTACGTGCTCGACGGCCTCAAGGTCATGGGCACCGACAAGGTGCGCCTGAGCCTGACCACGCCGGTCAACCCCGCGCTCTTCGAGCCCGAGGGCGGCGCCGAGGGGACGAAGTACGTCGTGATGCCGATGCGCGCATGAGCCAGTGGAAGGGACCGTCCGGGCTCGGCCGCTGGGTGCAGGCCGGCGACGCCCTCAAGGGGTGGCAGCGCTCCTCGAGCGTCGACGCCGACCGCATGGCCATCCTCGGACAAGTCTGGGAGCGCGAGGCCGGGCATCTTGCCAAGCATTGGGCGCTCGACGGGGTGCGCAAGGGCATCCTGTTCGTGAAGCCTTCCTCGCCTGCCGCGGCCCAGGAGCTGCAGATGCGGGCCAGCTCTCTGCAGAAGGCGCTCAATAAATATTTCCGGTCGGCCTGGATCAAGGGAATCCGGCCGACCCGGGCGTGAGAACGTATGGCTAAGAAACCAGAGAAGGCTAAAGGGAGACAAGAGTCCATGTCCAACACCACAGAAGCCGAGGCCACGAACCCGGGCGCCTATGACGCGTCCAAGATCCAGGTCCTCGAGGGCCTGGAGGCCGTGCGCAAGCGGCCGGCCATGTACATCGGCTCTACCGGCCCCTCTGGTCTCCACCACCTCGTCTACGAGGTCGTCGACAACTCGGTAGACGAGATCCTGGCCGGGCGCTGCACCAGCGTCACGGTGACGATCCATCAGGGAAACTCCATCACGGTCCAGGACGACGGTTCCGGCATCCCGGTCGACGCGATGAAGGACCCCAAGTTCAAGGGCAAGTCCGCGCTCGAGGTCATCATGACCGTCCTCCACGCGGGCGGCAAGTTCGACAAGAGCGCCTATAAGGTCTCCGGCGGCCTGCACGGCGTCGGCGTCACCTGCGTCAACGCCCTCTCCGAGTGGCTGCGCGCCGAGGTGCACCGCGACGGCAAGGTCTGGGTGCAGAGCTACAAGCGCGGCAAGCCCGACGGGCCCGTGTCGGCTGTCGGCAAGTCCGACGACCACGGCACCATCATCGCCTTCAAGCCCGACCCCGATATCTTCAACGGGCACATGTACTCCTTCGACACCCTGGCCAACCGCCTGCGCGAGCTGGCCTTCCTCAACGCCGGCGCCAAGATCACGATCATCGACGAGCGCGAGGACAAGAAGCACTCGTTCCATTACGAGGGCGGCATCTCCCAGTTCGTGAAGCACTTAAACGCCAATAAGAAGACGATGCACGCCGACCCGATCTATTTCTCGAAGCTCCAGGACGAGATCACCGTGGACGTCGCCATCCAGTACAACGACGACTACTCGGAGAACGTCTACACTTTCGTCAACAACATCAAGACCCCCGAAGGCGGCACGCACCTGGCGGGTTTTCGCTCGGCCTTGACCCGCGTCATAAACGACTACATCAAGAAATTCGACCTGCTCAAGGGCAAGAACTTCACGGTCACCGGCGACGACTGCCGCGAGGGGCTCTGCTCGGTGCTCTCGACTAAGATTCCCAACCCCCAGTTCGAGGGCCAGACCAAGGCGAAGCTCGGCAACGCCGAGGTCGAAGGGATCGTCAAGTCCGCGGTCGGCGAGGTGCTCGGGACCTTCTTCGAGGAGAACCCCTCGACGGCCAAGGCCATCTGCAACAAGGCGATGGCCGCCGGCGAGGCCCGCGAGGCCGCCCGCAAGGCCAAGGAGCTGACCCGCCGCAAGGGTGTCCTCGACGGCTCGTCCTTGCCCGGGAAGCTCGCCGACTGCCAGGAGCGCGACCCCGAGCGCTCCGAGCTCTTCATCGTCGAGGGCGACTCGGCCGGCGGCTCGGCCAAGCAGGGCCGCAACCGCGAGTACCAGGCCATCCTGCCCATCAAGGGCAAGATCCTCAACGTCGAGAAGGCGCGCATGGTGAAGATCCTCTCCAACGAGGAGGTGCGCACGCTCATCACCGCGATCGGCTGCGGCATCGGCAACGAGGGCGAGGAAGGCCTCCGGCTCGAGAAGCTGCGCTACCACAAGCTCATCATCATGGCCGACGCCGACGTCGACGGCCAGCACATCCGCACCCTGCTCCTCACCTTCTTCTACCGGCAGATGAAGCCCCTCCTCGACAAGGGCCACGTCTACATCGCCCAGCCTCCGCTCTACAAGGTCAAGAAGGGCAAGATGGAGATGTACGTCGACAACGACGAGAAGATGGAGCAGTGGCTCCTCAACGAGGGCCGCAACTCCGCCGACGTCACGGCCATCAACCCGGCCAACGGGAAGTCGAAGAAGCTCACCCCCGAGGAACTCCGCGACATCCTCAAGATCCTGGCCGACCTCGAGGCGACGCTCAAGCACCTCGAGCGCAAGGGCATGCACCTCGACGACTTCCTCGAGATCCGCGAGAAGGGCAAGCTTCCCCTATTCCGCGTGGAAGAGGTGGCCGGCGAGTACATCTACTTCTACTCCGAGAAGGAATGGCGCGAGTACCGCGACAAGTACGTGGCCGCGGCCAAGGAGAAGCTCAAGGCCGAGGCCGCCGAGAAGGCCGCCTCCGCCAAGAAGCCCGAGGACGAGGGCGTCGTCGCCGAGGCCGCCGTCGACGAGGAGGCCCTCGAGCCCGACATGCAGGAGCTCTGGGAGATGGCGCGGCTCGGGAAGATCGCCGAGACCCTCCAGAAGATGGGCCTGGACCTCAAGTGGTACGACGTGACCCGCGACGAGAAGACGAAGCCTTTGTTCAAGTCGATCATGGGCAGCGCCGAGAAGGACGGCTACTCGCTCAGAGAACTGATCGAGACCGTCCGCGACGCGGGAAGGCACGGCGCCCAGATCCAGCGCTACAAGGGTCTCGGTGAAATGAACCCGGATCAGTTGTGGGAGACCACGATGGATCCCAAGAAGCGCCGCCTCCTCAAGGTAGTCCTCGAGGACCCGGCGGACGCCGAATTGGCCTTCACGACCCTCATGGGCGACAAGGTCGAGCCGCGCCGCCAGTTCATCGAGCGCCACGCCAAAGAAGTCAAGAACCTGGACATCTGATTGATTCTGTGACGACTCGACAGGCGATTGACGAGATGGTTCAGCGCATCGTTGCGCGTTTTGACCCGGAGAAGGTCATTCTGTTTGGGTCACAGGCGCGCGGAGACGCGGGGCCCGACAGCGATGTCGATATCCTAGTCGTCATGCCGGTGACGAATGATGAAAGGCGCGAAAAGCGCGTCAAGATCCGGGCCGCGCTCGACGATATCTCTATCCCCAAGGACGTGTTCGTCATCTCTCCGCGGGAGTTGGAGATCCATGGACATATTCCTGGCACCCTGGGGCGCGCTGCGCAACGCGACGGCAAGGTTCTCTATGAACGAACCCACTGAGATCCACTCGGAGCGCATCCGCTTGGTGCGGCAGTGGTTGGAGATGGCCCAGAGAGATCTCGAGGTCAGTGAATTGTTGATGTCATCCGACGGCCGGGTTTCCGTTCTAGGAGCGGTCTGCTTCCATTCCCAGCAGTGCACAGAGAAGCTGTTAAAGGCCGTGTTGGTTTGGCGCAACATCGATTTCAAGAAAACCCACGATATTGAGCTGCTCATGGCGCTTCTTCCGAAGGGAGACCGTCCAGAGCTCTTGCCCGCGGAGCAGAAGGCCTTGACAGCATACGCGGTGGATTCGCGTTATGAGTTAGACATGGATTTCACGGACGAGATGTCTAGGGAAGCCCTGGACGCCGCAAGAAGGACGCTGGAATCGATCGCTCCAAGACTCGAAGCGGAACTGAGAGAGATTAAATGACCACCGCCAAGCAGCCGGACCTCACCCCCGAGCCGGTCGGGAACATCATCCCGCGCGACCTGGGCGCGGAGATGAAGGCCTCCTACATCGACTACTCGATGTCGGTCATCGTCGGGCGCGCTTTGCCCGACATCCGCGACGGGCTCAAGCCCGTCCACCGCCGCATCCTCTTCGCGATGCACTCGGAAGGCCTGGCGTCCAACAAGAAGTACTCCAAGTGCGCCGGCGTGGTCGGCGAGGTCTTGAAGAAGTACCACCCGCACGGCGACTCGGCGGTCTACGACGCCCTGGTGCGCATGGTCCAGAGCTTCTCGCTCCTGCACCCGCTCATCGACGGACAGGGCAACTTCGGCTCGGTCGACGGCGACCCCGCGGCGGCCTACCGCTACACCGAGTGCCGCCTCTCCAAGATCGGCGAAGAGCTCCTCTACGACATCGACCAGGAGACCGTCGACTTCTCCCCGAACTTCGACGGCACCACCGCCGAGCCCGTCGTCCTGCCCTCGCGCCTGCCGAACCTGCTCGTCAACGGCTCGCAGGGAATCGCGGTCGGCATGGCGACCAACATCCCGCCGCACAACCTCTCCGAAGTCTGCGAGGCGGCCATCGTCGTCGCCAAAGAGCCCAAGATCGAGACCAAGGAGCTCATGAAGATCATGAAGGGCCCGGACTTCCCCACCGGCGGCATCATGCGGGGCAAGGCCGGCATCCGCGACTACTTCGAGACCGGGCGCGGCTCCGTGCGCACCCAGGCCCGCACCGAGATCGAGGACATCAAGGGCGGCCGCCAGGCCATCATCGTCACCGAGCTGCCCTACATGGTCAACAAGTCCACCCTGCTCGAGACCATCGCCGACCTGGTGCGCGACAAGAAGATCCCCGACATCTCCGACATCCGCGACGAGTCCGACCGCAAGGGCATGCGCGTGGTCATCGAGATCAAGCGCGACGGCAACGCCAACGTCGTCCTAAACCAGCTCTACAAGCACACCCAGCTCGAGACCAGCTTCGGCGTCATCATGCTGTCCTTGGTCGACGGGCGCCCGCGCGTGCTGCCGGTGCGCGAGATGCTCGGCCACTTCATCCAGCACCGCAAGACCGTCGTGGTGCGGCGCACGAAGTTCCAGCTCAAGAAGGCGCTCGACCGCGCCCACATCCTGGAAGGCCTCATCGTCGCGGTCAAGAATATCGACCGGGTCATCAAGATCATCCGCGGCGCCAAGGACACCGAGGAGGCGCGCACCAAGCTCATCGCCGAGTTCGAGCTCTCCAAGATCCAGGCCCAGGCCATCCTCGACATGCGCCTGGCCAACCTCACCCGCCTCTCGGTCGACGAGCTCCAGGAGGAGTACGACGGCTTGGTCAAGCTCATCGCCGAGCTCAAGAGCATCCTGGCCGACGTGAAGAAGGTCCTGTCCATCGTCATCAAGGAGCTCGAGGAGGTCAAGGAGAAGTTCGGCAAGCCCCGCCAGACCCAGATCACCACCGAGGCGGCCGAGATGACGCTCGAGGACCTCATCCAGAAGGAAGAGGTCATCATCACCCTCTCCAACGGCGGCTACGTCAAGCGCATCCCGGTCGACACCTACCGGGTGCAGGGCCGCGGCGGCAAGGGCGTCACCGGTCAGGAGGTCAAGGAAGAGGACTTCATCGAGCACCTCTTCGTGACCGACTCGCACGCCACGCTTCTCATGTTCACCAACCGCGGCAAGGTCTACGCCCTGCGCGCCTTCGAGGTGCCGGAGGGCAACCGCACCGGCCGCGGCAAGGCGGCGGTCAACCTCCTGCAGATCACCGGCGAGGAGAAGATCACCTCGGTGATCGCCATCCGCTCCTTCGAGGAGAAGAAGGGCAAGGAGACCTACCTCACGATGTGCACGCGAAATGGCACCGTCAAGCGCAGCGCGCTCTCCGACTTCGCCAACATCCGGCGCTCCGGCATCGCCGCCATCAGCCTCGAGGATGGCGACGTCCTCGTCGAGGTCCAGCACACGACCGGCGACAACGAGATCCTCATCGGCACCAAGGAAGGGATGGCCATCCGCTTCCCCGAGGCCGACATCCGCGAGATGGGCCGCCAGGCGATGGGCGTGCGCGGCATCCGGCTCGACAAGACCGACCAGGTCGTCGGAATGGAAGCCTGCGCGCCGAAGGTCAAGAAGACCCTGCTGACGGTCTGCGAGAACGGCTACGGCAAGCGCACCGACCTCTCCGAGTACCGCGACCAGCACCGCGGCGGCGGCGGCGTCATCACGATCAAGTCCACCGACCGCAACGGCTCGGTGATCGGGATCAAGCTCGTCACCGACGACAACGACCTGATGGTGATGACCGAGGGCGGGATGACCATCCGCATGGAGTGCAAGGCCATCAAGACCATCTCGCGCAACACCCAGGGCGTGCGCCTGGTGCGCCTCAAGGAAGGGGACAAGGTGGCGCGCGTCGCCCCCGTCGTCAAGGAGACGGGCGAGGGCGTCGCACAGCTCGACCTCCCGAAGCCTGAGTAAGGAAGGCTTCGAGATACTCGGCCACACGGCCGAGGTCGCCCTGCGAGCGGAGGGCCGCTCGCAGGGCGAGCTTTTTCTTAACGCGGCGCGCGGGTTGCGGTCGCTCTGGGCCCTGCCGGCCGGCAAGGGTGGAAGGTCGGAGCCGTTCGGTTTCGAGGCCGAGGACCGGGAGTCCCTGCTCGTCATGTGGCTGGAAGAGGCCATCTTCCGGCTCTCGGCGCGCGGGGAGCTCCTGACCGAGGCGCGCTTCTCGGAGGCCTCGGCCAAGGCCCTCCGCGGGACGGCGCGCTGGCGTCCGCTCGCCAAAGGCGAGCGCCCGCGCCTCGAAGTGAAGGCCGCCACCTACCACGGGCTCAAGGTCCTGCGCCGCGCCGGCCGCTACTCGGCCACCGTCATCCTCGACGTCTAGGCTATGAAGGCGCATAAAGTCGGCGATTTCGTCTGGGAGATCCCCAAGTCCGGCGCGATGCGCGTGCCGGGGCGCATCTTCGCCTCCCAGGACATGATCGGCCGCATCGAGCGCGAGCGCGTGGCCGAGCAGGTGGCCAACGTGGCCTGCCTGCCGGGGATCGTGGGCGCGTCGCTGGCCATGCCCGACTGCCATTGGGGCTACGGGGCTCCGGTGGGCGGCGTGGCGGCCACCGACGCGCGCACCGGCGTGGTCTCGCCGGGCTTGGTCGGCTACGATATCTCCTGCGGGATGCGGCTCTTGGCCTCGGGGCTCGACGCCGCCGCGGTGAGGCCGAACGCGGGCGCCTTGATGGACGCACTGCACGCGGGGGTGGCCTCGGGCGTAGGCAAGGGCGGCGCCATCCGGCTCGGCGCCCGGGAGCTTGAGACCGTCCTGGCCCAAGGCGCGCGCTGGGTCGTCGAGCGCGGGCGCGGGGAGCCCAAGGACCTCGAGGTCTTGGAGGACGGCGGGCTGGCGGCGGGGGCCGATCCCGGCAAAGTCAGCGCGCGGGCGCTCGAGCGCGGCGGCGGCCAGCTCGGCACCTTGGGCAGCGGCAACCACTTCTTGGAGCTCCAGGAGGTCGACGAGGTCTACGACGAGACGGCCGCGGCGGCCTTCGGCCTGCGCCGCGGGCAGTTCGTCCTTATGATCCACACCGGCTCGCGCGGCCTGGGCTACCAGGTCTGTACCGACGCGCTCACGGCGATGCCGGCGGCTATGCGCCGGGCGCAGATCAGCCTCCCCGACCGCCAGTTGGCCTGCGCGCCGCTCGATTCCCGCGAGGGGCGCGACTACCTCGGGGCGATGGCGGCGGCGGCGAATTTCGCGCGCGCCAACAGGCAGGAGATCACCCATGCCGCGCGCAAGGCCTGCGCGGCGGCGCTTCCCGAGGACGCCCGCCTGTGCGTGGTCTACGACCTGAGCCACAACCTGGCCACGATGGAGGAGCACGGCGGGCGGAAGCTCTGCGTCCATCGCAAAGGGGCGACGCGCGCCTTCCCTGCGGGGCATCCGTCTGTGACCCCGGCCTATCGCGCGGCGGGCCAGCCCGTCCTGGTGCCCGGGACGATGGGGACGGCTTCCTACGTGCTGGTCGGCACTGACGGCGCGCTGAGAGACACCTTCGCCTCGCTCTGCCACGGGGCGGGGCGGGTCATGAGCCGCACCGAGGCCTCCAAGCGCGTACGTCCCGCCGAGTTGAAAGCCCGGCTCGATAGATACGGCGTCACGGCGCGCACCGACTCCTGGAAGGGCTTCGCCGAGGAGGCTCCCGAGGCGTACAAGGATGTGGCCGAGGTGGTGGAGGTCTGCGTGCAGGCCGGCTTGGCCAAGAAGGTGGTCCGCCTGAAGCCATTCGGGGTCTTGAAAGGGTAGAATCGGAGAATGCTGGCCGCGCTCTTGTCGCTCATCTTCTACTCCATCCCCGCCTCGGCGGGCCTGATGGTGTCGTCGACCACGCTCCAGGTGGCCATTCCCGGGCAGAAGGGCCGGCCGGTGTACCATTCGGTCGAGAACCTGCTCCTGCCCCCCGAGGGCAAGCCCGCCGCGCTCCTGCGCGCCGTCCTCACCGTCGACAACGAGGGTACCCGCGTCGAGAGCGGCGCGCGCATCCGCTTCTCGCTGAGCGCCCGCCTGCGCCGCCTCGGTACGACCGGCGAGGGGACCTGGAGCATCCCGTTCCTCTTGGAGGACCGCCACGTGCCTCAGATCAAGCGCGGCCATGGCATCGAGGTCATCCTCCCCATCAACCGGGTGGCCGTCCAGACTCATCTTACGCGCCTGAAGGCCGCCGGCTTCTGGCCGGACGCCCTGCGCGTCGAGGCGGCCATCGAGCCGCGCGCCGGCACCGAGTCGCTGAGCGGCCGGACGGGGACCAAGACCATCTCCGTCAACTGGAAGCCGCGGTGAACGACCCGAAGATACTGCGCTCCGACCCTGCCCGCGCCCGAAAGGGAGCGGTGGACAGAGGGCGGCGTTCTCTCCCCGCGCTGGAGAGTGCCCTAGCGCTGGGCGACCGCCACCGCGTCCTCCTGCAGGAGGTCGAGACCCTGCGCTCCAAGCGCAACGAGGCCTCGAAGGCCATCGGCGCGGCCAAGGCGGCCAAGGACGAGGCCAAGGCCCAGGCGCTGATGGACGAGGTCGCCCAGGTCAAAGCCGCGATGCCAGAGAAGGAAGCCGAGCTGGCCGCTCTCGATAAGGAGCTCTCGGACCTCCTGCTCGGGATCCCCCATTTCCCCCACGAGTCGGTGCCGGTGGGCAGGTCCGAGGCCGACAACCGCCTGGTGCGCTCCGACCCCGAGCCCACTCCGCCCCCGTTCCCGCTCAAGGACCACGCGGCGCTGGGCGAGGCGCTGGGGCTGATGGACTTCGGCGCCGGGGCCAAGCTCGGTGGCTCGCGCTTCTCGGTCCTCAAAGGGGACCTCGCGCGCCTGCACCGGGCGCTGGCGCAGTTCATGCTCGACACCCACACGGGCCAGAACGGCTACACCGAGGCCTGGGTGCCGTATCTCGTGCGCAGCGAGGTCCTGCAGGGGACCGGCCAGCTGCCCAAGTTCGAGGAGGACCTCTACAAGACCGCCACCGGCCCCGCCGGCACGGAGGCGGCGCTCCCACTCTATCTGATCCCCACCTCCGAGGTGCCGCTGACGAACCTGGTGCGCGAGACCATACTCGAAGAAGCCGCCCTTCCGATGAAGCTCACGGCGCTGACGCCTTGCTTCCGCCAAGAGGCCGGCTCCTACGGCAAGGACGTGAAGGGCCTCATCCGGCAGCACCAGTTCGACAAGGTGGAGCTGGTCTGGATCACCAAGCCCGAGGACTCGTTGTCGGCGCTCGAGCAGCTGACCGAGCACGCGGCCGGCATCCTGCGCGAGCTGCACCTGCCCTACCGGATGCTCGAGCTCTGCACCGCGGACCTGGGGTTCGCCTCCTGCAAGACCTACGACCTCGAGGTCTGGTTCCCCGCCGAGCGGCGCTGGCGCGAGACGTCGTCGTGCTCGAACTGCGGGGACTTCCAGGCCCGGCGCATGAACGCGCGCTTCCGCCGCGGTCCGAAGGCGGCCCCCGAGCTGGTCCATACCCTCAACGGCTCGGGCCTGGCCGTGGGGCGGGTCTTCGCCGCCATCCTCGAGAACTTCCAGCGCGCCGACGGGTCGGTCGAGGTCCCCTCGCGTTTGCGCAAGTACGTCGGCAAGGACGTCATCGGGCCGGCGAAGACGAAGGCGAACGAGGGATACTAACGCTGACCTCCCTGAGGAATAAGATTGCCGTCGCCGACCAGGATCGCGTCATGCGCGCCCACCTCATCCTCTACGTCTCCGACCAGCGCAGGAGCGCGGACTTCTACGCCGCCGTGCTGGCGCGGCGCCCCGAGCTCGACATGCCCGGGATGACGGAGTTCCGGCTCGGCGACGGCGCCGTCCTCGGCCTCATGCCGGAGGCCGGGATCAAGCGCCTTTTGGGCGACGCATTGCCCGACCCGGCGGCGGGGCGCGGCGTCCCGCGCGCCGAGCTCTACCTCATCACCCAGGATGCCGCCTCGTGCCACCGCCGGGCGCTCGCGAACGGCGCGCGCGAGTTGAGCCCGATGCTTCCCAGGGACTGGGGACACCACGCGGCCTATTCCATGGACCCGGACGGCCACGTGCTCGCTTTCGCGACGGAGGCGGCGCCATGTTCACCAACCTAGGCGGGGGCGCGGAGATCGACGAGCGCATGCTCGAGCCCGGATGAAGACCCTGCGCGAGGAAATCGCCGGATATCGCTCCGACAGCAATACCGATGAATATTGGGCGCGGATCCACGAAGCCCATCCGCCCAAGGAGCTGCTCAAGGCCATGTCGGAAGCCCTGTCGGCCTGCGACGAGGAGCAGTGCGTCAGCGTCTGCAACTTCATCCGCGACGCCGTGGGGCCGTTCAAGGCCGAGTTCATGGCCTCTAAGCTCGTCGGCCAACTGGAAGAGCTGGCCGCCGGGGACGACGTCCGCAAGGCCAATTCGGCCGTCTTCACGCTCGGCCGCCTCGCGTCGAAGAAGAGCGCGAGGAAGCTCCAGGCCGTCCTCGACGGCGGGAAGCACTCGGACCACGGGCTGCTGCGCGAGCTCCGGGCGGTCATCGCGACGCTGAAGGGAGCCTAGATGTTCACCAACCTGGGCGGCGTCTTTCGCTGTCTGCGCTGCGGCGCCGACACCGACGCCCTCATCCAGACCTATCTCTTCAAGACCACCGCCGAGAACGCCGGCGAGGTCTACCGCGTAGGCGAAGGGGCGGAGGTCGACGGCATCGAGGAATTCATCCCCCTCTATCCTTGGGACGGCCGCGCCCCCCTCGAGGTCGCCGTCGGCGATTGGGATTGCGGGAAGTGTCGCCTCAACTGGCAGTGGGCGAAGCTCACGCTCACGCTCGATGGGTCGAAGGGCACGATCCTGGCGTTGACGACCTTCCTGCCTAAGGACGCCTCCGACTTTAACGGCATCCATCGCCTCCAGCGCGACCTGGCCGACCTGGCCGGCGAGAAGTCGTCTTCGGAGGTCCTGCCGCCCGGGGAGCGCGCCGTCCGCATCGCCGCCGGCTTTAAGACCTGGTGCCGCGAAGTGGCCGGCGTCGAGCCGTAAAGACTACCAGTCCGCGGGGATGTCCAGCTTGTCCTTGATGACCCCTTCCATCTGCTGCATGCAGCGCTTGACCGGCGCGGGGTCGGAATCCTTAACGGGGAAGAGCCTGCGGAACTCCCCCCAGCCCTGGCGGCTCCGGCCGCTCTGCTCATAGTCGAAATAGAGCGACAACGTCAGGCCCAGAAAGCCCCCGTAGTCGTCGGTGGCCCGGGCGTCGATGCCCGAGAGCTCGCGCCTCTCCGCGGCGATGCGCTTGTCGTAGAACGGCGTGAAGCGCTCCGACGCCTTCACGAGCTTGCCGCGCTCGAGGATGTGCACCGTCGTGCGCCAAGCCGCCTGCGCCATCGTGTGGAAGGACCGGCACGACATGGAGAACAAGGCGCCCAGAGGACGCTCGCGGCCGACGATCTCCAGCCGGCCGTCGCCGTCTATGTCCTTGAATCTCCCACCCGACACGCGGCCGAGCTTCTCGACGCCGCCGTTTATCACGCGCAGGACGACCAGCGTCTCCTGGTCTAGGCCGGGCATGATGGTCCGCAGCGCCACGATGCGCCCGCCGTCGCCCTCGAGGTCGGGGAGATCGCCGCCGTCGTGGATGGAGTCGAGCTCGAGCTTCTGGGAGCCGCCCAGCTCCATGTGCAAGGTCTTCACCTTCCGGGAGTCGTGGATGTAGAGATAGAGCCTCTGCGTGCCGTCCTCGCGCCTGAGCATCGCGGCCCAGACCTCGCCCTTGCGCGTGCGGGCGGTGGCCCCGCCCGAAGGGCGGAAGCCTTGGGCGGCCAAGCGCGCCATCTCCACGTCGATGGGACCGGAAGCCGCGGCTGGGAAAGCCAGAGCCAGGAAGAGGGATAAGGCGTTCACTGCTTCACACCGAAGCGCTTGCCCAGTTCGCCGAAGGGCACCGGGTCGCGCCCGCCGTCGTGGTCGACCGCGCTCAATATCTTGCCCTCGAGCAGGCAGCAGGCCCAGCCCTTCGCGTCGACCGCGCGCAGGGATTTCGCCCCCGAGGCCTTCGGCGTCGGGAAGACCGCCGCGTCGCCGTCCTCCAGGCGGTAGTGGCCCAGCGCCGTGCCCCAGGCGTCGTCGGCCGGTATGCGGCCGATCCCGCGCACGATGAGCCACTTGCCGTCGTCGGAGAGCAGCATCTCGTCGACCCGGCTCCATGAGGTGTAGTCGAGGCGCAGTACGTCCTTGCCCTTGGGGTCCAAGACGAGGATGAACGGCTTGGCTTTCGAGTAGGGGTCGACGTCTTGCAGGAGCAAAGCCGAGCTGCCGTCGGCGCCGACGGTCAGCGGCTCGACGCCGGCCTCGCCGCCAACCGTGTGGGTCTCGGGCAGGCGCTTGGTCCAGAGCACGCGGCCGCGCAAGTTGAGGAGCCGCAGCGTCGCGCCGGTCACCACGGCCAGCGCCCCGCGCGCCCCGCGCGGGGAGTTCTGGTGCAGGCCGACGGCGTCATCGGCCGCGTCGAGCACCGCGAAGCGGTCGCCGCGGATGGGAAAGACCACGCGGCGCTTGGCGTCCTTAGCCAGCGCGGGCAGCGCTATCTTCTGGCCGCGCGCCGAGAAGCCCGAGCGCTTGTTTATCGTCACCGCGGCGTCGCCGGGGTCCCAGCTCAGACGGCCGTCGGCGGACATCCCGCCGGCCGCGCGAGCGGTCGCGGGTGCCAGGGCCAGGCAGGCAAGCAGCAAAAGGCGTCTCATGCCGGAAGTATAACCGCCGGTCCGCCGGCGGGAAAGGGGGTCAGCGCGGAGCGGTGCCCGAGATGCGCCAACTCGCACCCAGGTAGGGACTTAGGTGGACGTCGACGAGACCGCTCATCCAGCTCAGGGCGCGCTCCCGCGTGATAAAGTGGGTGACCGGGGCGTTGAGCTTGTCGAAGACGTTGAGGCGGTTGCGCCAATAGGGGAGGCGGCGCCAGTTGGCGAAATACTCGTAGTAAGGGAGCGCGGACATGGGTAGGAGGTAGACGCTCCAGATAAGAGGATAGAGCCAAGCCGTCAGCGCGTGCGAGAAGATGTCCAGGACCGGACGCGGCAGCGCGCTCAGTATCGCCGCCTTTAACGGCTCGAGGAACAGCCGGTTTAGAGCGTTACCCTCGCGCGAGTAGACCCAGAGGATAAGCCGGCCGCCGGGCTTTAGCAGCGCACGCAAGTGGGCCACCGTGACGTCGGGGTCGTCTGTGTGGTGGACCACTCCCACGCTGTAGATCGCGTCGAACCGGCGTCCGTCGTCAAAACCGGCGACGTCGCCGGCGAGGAACTCGATGTTGGCGGCCGCGCCTGCGCGCCTGCGCGCTACCGCGGCGGTGTTGAGGTCGACGGCGACGACGCGCGCCGCGCGGCGCGCGACGAGCGCCGCGTGCCGTCCGTGGCCGCAGCCGGCGTCGAGCACGAGCTTACCGGCGAAGTCGGCGAGGTGGTTCGGGGCGATCCAATCGGCGAACAGCCATTCGACGGGGTCGTCGAACTCGCTCCATTGCCAGGCCCATTCGGGTTGTCGAGGCTGCATCGTGTCACCGGGCGGAAGCTTGAAAGCAACGTTCCTGCCGGTTGAATCGCGGGCGGGAATGTCGGATAATCTCTTTCGATGACTTGGTCGGTCAAAGACGCCGCGAAGCTCTACAATATCAAGGGTTGGGGACAGAACTACTTCGCGGTGGCCGACAACGGCCACCTCATCTACCAGCCCAAGCGCAGCGCCCGCCAGATCATCGACATCAAGGCCGTCGTAGACGACGTGGCCGCGCGAGGCATCAAGCTCCCGGTCCTCATCCGCTTCCAGGACATCCTCCACGACCGGGTGAACCTCCTCAACCGCACCTTCCGGCGCGCGATCGAGGAGCACAACTACCAGGGCAAGTACCAGGGCGTCTTCCCGATCAAGGTCAACCAGCTGCGCGAGGTCGTCGAGGAAGTGCTCGAGGCCGGCAAGCCCTACCGCATGGGCCTGGAAGCGGGCTCGAAGCCGGAGTTGATGGCCGTCCTCGCGATGAACCGCGCCGACGGCCTCACCATCGTCAACGGCTACAAGGACGAGGAGATGATGCGCCTCTCCTGCCTGGGCGTCAAGCTGGGCAAGCAGGTCGTCGTCGTCATCGAAAAGCCCGGCGAGCTCGACCTCCTGCTGCGCGCGGCCCGCGAGACCGGCGTCCAGCCCCTCATCGGCCTGCGCGCCAAGCTCTCCACCGAGGGCTCGGGCAAGTGGAAGACCTCCGGCGGGCACGCCGCCAAGTTCGGGCTGTCGACGCCCGAGCTCGTGGCCGCGGTGCGCACCCTCAAGGCCGAGGGCGCCATCGAGCACCTCAAGATGCTCCACTTCCACATCGGCTCCCAGATCACCGAGATCCAGGCCATCCAGGACGGGGTCAAGGAAGCCACCCGCATCTACGCCAAGATGCGCAAGATGGGCGTGCCGCTCGAGTACCTCGACTGCGGCGGCGGCCTCGGCGTCGATTACGACGGCACCAAGACCTCCAACGACCACTCGATCAACTACACGCTCGACGAGTACGCGCGCGGCCTGGTCTACTCGATCCAGACCGTCTGCGCCCAGGAGAAGGTCCCCGAGCCCAACATCGTCACCGAGTCGGGCCGCTCCACGACGGCCCACCACGCGATGCTGGTCGTCAACATCTTCGGCTCCATCGAGACCGGCGCCTCCGTCATCCCGGTCGACGAGACGCCCGACGACCACGTCGTCGTGCGCGAGATCCGCGACGCCCTCAAGGACCTGACCCTCGAGGGGATCGGCGAGAGCTACCACGACGGCCTGCGCTGGCTCGAAGAGGCCAACTCGCTCTTCCGCTTGGGCTACATCGACCTGGAGGAGAAGGCCAAGGCCGAGACCCTGTTCTGGCGCCTCTGCCTCGAGATTCGCAAGCTCCTGCCCCAGGCCGAGAGCGTCCCCGAGGACGTCCAGCGCATGACGCGGACCCTGCACGACCAGTACCTCGTCAACTTCTCGCTGTTCCAGTCGCTGCCCGACAGCTGGGCGATCAACCATATGTTCCCGATCGTCCCCCTGCACCGGCTAGACGAAGAGCCCAGCCGCGAGGCCGGCCTCGTCGACATCACCTGCGACTCCGACGGCAAGGTCGACCAGTACGTCTGCGGGGACCGGCCGCGCGACACCCTGCCCGTGCACCCGCTCAACGGCGAGCCCTACTACCTCGGCATCTTCCTCATGGGTGCCTACCAGGCCACGATGGGCGACATCCACAACCTCTTCGGCCGCGTCAACGAGGTCCACGTTTTCGAGGACGACCAGGAGCCGTCGGGCTACTATGTCGAGGAAGTCATCCGCGGCCAGACCGTGCGCGACGTCCTAGACGACACGCAGTACAGCGAATACGAGCTCGTGAAGATGGTCAAGACTGCGCTGGACACCCAGGTCCGAGCCGGTGCTTTGAAGCCGCGCGAAGGCGTCGAGCTCCTCGACTACTACGAGGCGGTGCTGCGGCAGTACACGTACATCGACCACGGGCCGCGCGCGGCCGTCGGTCTGACGGCGCCCGCCGAGTCGGACACCGTCCCCCTGACGTAGCCTTCCCTTATATCTTCCAGTGCCGGTCGGCCTGCCCGTGCAGGCGCAGGGCGTCGAGCACGCAGCCGGCGATCAGCACGGGCAGGGCCGCGAAGGCGGCCAGCACGGCGCTCAGCGCCTGGAGCGCCGAGCCCGAGCACGACGAGGAGGCCGCCAGGGCGGCGGCTAAGAGCAGGAGCAGTCCGGCGACCGTGACCGCGAACTTGAGCGGGTTAAAGAAGAGGATGATCTCGAGCATGAGCTGGAGGGTCCTCAGCGAGTCGCGCAGGAGCTTCACCTTGGACTTGCCCTTGCGCGGGTCGTAGGCCACGGGGACGAACTTCACGAACAGGCGCTGCTGGATGAAGGACAGCGTCATCGTCGTCGAAAGCGAGAAGCCGTAGCAGCGTACCGGCAGGTTGTGCTCGAGGGCGGCCTTGCGCACCAGGCGCAGGCCGGAGTTGGTGTCGGGGATCGGCATCCCCGCGACGAAGGCCGAGAGCTTGAGTTGGAGAAAGCGCAGGAAGGCCTTGCCCGGGTTGCCCCAGAACAGGCTTCCCTGCCGGGCGCCGACCACCATGTCGCAGGCCGGAGCGTCGGCCAGGAGACGCACCGCGTCTTCGGCCCGATAGGAACCGTCGGCGTCGAGGTAAAGGAGCCAGGGATGCTTGGCCTCGGAGGCGCCCGTCAGGAGCGCCCGGCCGTAGCCGCTGTTGACGGGGTGGCGCACGACGCGCGCCCCCGCGGCCTCGGCGGCGGCGGCGGTGCCGTCGCTCGAGCCGTCGTCGACTACGAGGACCTCGTAGGCCTCGAGCCCGGCGCCGGCCAGGGCGGCCTTCACCGCCGCGGCCACCTTGGCCACCGCGCCTTCCTCGTTGTACGCCGGAAGGACCGCCGTCACGCTGAGCGCCATGGGCCGAGGATACCAAATCCTCCCGATTTTGTAGGCTAGCCGATGCGCAAAGGGATGCTTTTGGGCGCTCCCTGGTGGCTCTGGGCCGCGGCGCTGGCCCCGCGCCTGGGGCTCTGGCTTCTGGCCGCGGGCGACCCCGCGCGCTTCGTCCCCATCGACGGCGTGGGCTATCTGGCGCTGGCCGGCAACATGCTGGACCACGGCGTCTTCTCGACCGGGCCGGAGCCGTTTGTGCCCAACACGTTCCGCACTCCCGGCTATCCGCTCTTCCTGGCGCCTTTCGTGGCGCTCTTTGACGCGCCGGTACTGCCGGCCGCCTTGGCGCAGTGCCTGATCGGAGCGGCGACGGCGGTCCTGTTGTGGCGCTGGCTCGAGCCCCGTTGGGGGCGACTGGCCGCGGCTGTGGGCGCCTTGGCCGTGGCGCTGGACCTCGTGACCATATTCCACACCCCCATGCTCCTCAGCGAGACCGTGTTCGTCTTCTTGGTCGTCGCGGCTTTCGTCCGCACCTGGGACCAGATCGAGCGGCCCGGCCTCAAGGGCGCGGCGCTCTGCGGCCTGCTCTGGGGCGTCGGCGCTCTGGTCCGCCCGCTGAGCTTCCATCTGCCCGTGGCCCTGGTCTGGGTCTGGCGGCGCGACCGCAAGGCGGCGGCCTGTTTCCTGCTCGCGGCCTACCTCCTGCCCGGGGCCTGGATGGC
This sequence comes from Elusimicrobiota bacterium, assembly GCA_016196755.1. Lineage (GTDB taxonomy): Bacteria > Elusimicrobiota > Elusimicrobia > UBA1565 > UBA1565 > SCTT01. Next base: position 234,241 of record JACPXC010000059.1, on the reverse strand, counting down.
ACGTAATTTTAGGGCGACCGGCGTGTCGGCGTTCTCGGGGGTGGGCGGCGTGGCGATGCTGAGCTACATGGCCGCGGGGATCGAGTCTCTGCGCCTGGGCGGTACGGTCAAGGAACGCGACCTCGAGCTCCAGGCCGTCGCCGACGCCGAGCATCCCGGGGGCTACGCTAGCGATGCCGAGCGCAGCCAGGTCTACGGCCGGGTCGGCGCCCGCGTCATCGGCGCCCATCCGTTCCTGCTCGTGCGCTACTGTTCCTGGGGCCTGCTCAAGACCCTGGCCGGCACCGGCCTGGAGATGCTGCCGCAGTGGGCCGGCCGGCCCGAGGGCATCGACGCGGAGTACCGGGTCAAGGCCTCGGGGCGCGGGACGGTGGCCCTGCTGCGCCGCTACCCGTGGCTCATCCCCCTGCAGCTGGGTTACATGGCCGCTTTGGCCGCCCTCTACCTCCTCTGCGCGGCGGGGCTGCTCAGGTTCTGGCGAGAGCGGCGCCGCGCCGAGGCCGCCTTCCTCGGCCTGATCCTGGGCTACTTCCTGGCCTTCTCGAGCTCGCAGGGCTACTATCGCTACCGCATCCCCTGCGTGCCGCTCTTGGCCGTCGGGGCCGCGGCGGCGGTTGCCGCGCGGCGTTTTGATACAATCGAGAAGGATGGAATTCAAGAAAATCGGGGTTCTTAGCGACCTCGAGCCCCACGGCCAGTTCTCGCGCTGGCTCGACGACCACGACGTCCTCGTGTACCGCCTCGACGGGAAGATCAGGGCCCTGAGCAACATCTGCACCCATTTCGGCGGGCCGGTGGGCTACCACAAGATGAAGGACGGCTGCTTCACCTGCCTGTGGCACAACTTCAAGTTCTCGGCCAAGGACGGCGCCTGCCTCAGCCCTGGCGGACTTTCGCTGCGCGAGTACACTATCAAGGTCGAGGGCGACGCGATCATGGTCCAACTCGTCGAGCGCGCGTCCGCCTAGGACCGAACCCATGGCCACCCTCCATTCCAAGATCGAGCAGGAGATGGAGTGCCCGCGCGAGATCGTCATCTGGAACTACTTCGACCACGAGCACGTGGTCGGCACGCACTACAAGAGCTACAAGAAGATCCGCGTCTACGACGAGAAGGACAACTGGTGCTTCGCGGAGCGGCACTTCAACATCTCCTACATCCCCTTCATGGTGGTCTCGAAGAACTTCTCGCACCTGACCTCGCCCCACACGATGAAGTCGATCCACATCGGCAAGCTCGCCACCCTGGTGCAGGAGTACACCTTCCGCGACCTGCCGGGCGAGAAATGCCTGGTCACGCTGGAGAGCCGGATGGAGGTGCCGTGGCCCCTGGGCCTCCTCCAGCCCTTCTTCTACGAGATGACCCGCAAGTGGTTCTATGCCACCTGGGACGAGGACGTGCCGATGCGCCTGCGGCGCCTCAAGGTCTGGAAGCTGGGCTTCAAGAACTTCGAGGGCATCGGCTTTATCAACGACAAGACCCCGAAGCCCGCCGGCCTTCCCGCCGAGCGGCCCTATCCCATCGAACTGCCGGTGCCCAAGTCGACCAGCGTATGCCGCGAGGGCTACGAGCGCCCCTTCGGTGAGAGTGTCGAAGTCGGTTATGGAATGCCCCCTCTGCCGTAAGGCGGAGCTGCGCCCCCTCTATAAAGGAGTAGCGGACCTCGAGCACGGCGTACAGGCGCGCGCCGACTTTTCCGAGTGTCCCGTCTGCCGGGCGCTGGCCCAGGTCCCGGCCCCCACCCCCGAGGCGGTCCGCTCGTTTTACCCCGCCGACTACGGCCCGTATCTCTCCGAGGGCTTCGTCGCGCGGCTCAAGGGGATCCAGGGCCGCCGCCTGGCCAAGGACCTCGCCAAGGAGTTCCCCGACCGCGGGACCCGGCTCGTCGAGCTCGGCTGCGGCGCCGGCCATCTCCTGCGCGGGCTCAAAGCGCTCGGCTACCGGAACATAGCGGGCTTTGACTGGCACGAGCCGCCGCTCCTAAAACGCGACGGGATCCCCTTTACAGCCGGCGACCTCGAGTCGGCTCCGCTCGGCGGCCCCTACGACGGGGTCCTCGCCAACAACGTCTTGGAGCACCTGCTCGACCCCGGGGCCTTCCTGGCCCGGCTCAAGGGCGCCCTGGCCCCCGGCGGCCGGGTCTTCATCCGGACGCCGAACGCCGACGCCGTCGGCCGTTCCGTCTTCGGCGCGCATTGGTCGGGCCTGCACGCCCCGCGCCACCTATACGTCTTCACGCCGCCGGCGCTGGAGGCCCTGGCGCGGCGCGCGGGCTTCGTGTCGGTGGCCGTGGACACCACGCCGGACTCCTCGTCGTGGTCGCTCTCCCTGCAGAACGCCCTGCGCGCGGGCGGCGGGCCGAACGCCGGCGGGGTGGGTTGGCCGGCGCTGCTGACGTTGCCGTTTTTCGAGCTGCCGGCCTTGGCCGAGCGCGCCGTGGGGCGCGGGTCGTCCCTGCGCGCCGTCCTGAGCTAGACCCGACCTACCGGTCGGCGTAGTTCCTGGCCTGCAGGGCTTCGATGGCCGCCAGGGCTTTGACCGTGGCGGGCGTCGGCTGAAGGCCGGGCGCGCCGACGATGAACTCGAGCTCGAAGACCTCGGGTCTGGAGTGCTTCTTGAGCCGCGCGTCCGAATCAGACAACTGTTCTGGGCAATCCGAGGCGCGCGCCGGCGTCCACCGCCGGCCTTCGACCCGCAGAGCCAAGTCGGGCCTACCGTCGCTGTCGACGTCTTTGCGGAGCGGCTTGCCGGGCTCCAGGGAAAACATGAGTTTCCCCGGCGCGCAGCCGTCGTAGACCTTGTTGCTGAACAGGGGCTCGAAGAGGTCGTGCGTCTCGGCGGCCTTCGGCCCGAACGACACCCACCACATGGCTGCATACCCGGACAGGGTCCAGTGCTCGCAGATGAGGAGGTCGCGGCCGTTCGGGACCCGGAACGTCTGCGGGCAGGAGAAGGTGCCGCTCTTGTCCAAGTAGACGCGCTTCCAGCCGGGACCGTCCCTCTCGAGCAGGACGGTCCCGCAGGAGTTGCTGCTGCTTGTGCCGCAGCCGTCGAGGTTCACGAGGGCCTGCTTGGAGCCGGGCCGCGTGAAGCTGCCCAGGCGCACCGGCCCGAGGTTGACGTCGTCGTCGGAGCCTTCCTCGCCGCCGGCGTAGGAGGGCCGATGGCAGGCCGCGATGCCGTCGCCATACTCGGGCCGCTTGCTCTCGCCCTCGCAAACCGCCTCGATCAGCGCGCGGCGCGTCTTTGCGTCTAAGCCGGCCGGTCCCTCGGCGAGGGCGGCGGCGGGCGAGAGCAACAAGACGCAGATCAGGGCGCGGGTGCGCATACGCTCTCCTTTATTTACGGCGGCCAGCGGCCGCTTCTTCCTAAGGAAATGCCCCCGGCAGGGTTCGAACCTGCGACCAACCCGTTATGAGCGGGCCGCTCTAACCACTGAGCTACGAGGGCGTCTCCTCGATTCTACGACACTGCGCGGCCTCCGGGACGGCCCTTTGCTACGATGGGACCATGGCCGCGACGCAGCGCCTGGCCGCCGTGATGTTCTCGGACATCTTCGGCTACTCGAAGATGATGGCCGAGGACGAGCCGGCGACGCTCGGTCTCCTCGATGAGCACAACTCCCTGCTCGTGCCGATCATCACGCGCCACGGCGGGCGGGCGCTAAAGTTCGTCGGCGACGCCATCCTCTCGGTGTACCCCAGCGCGGTCGACGCGACGCGCTGCGCCATCGCCACGCAGGAGGCGCTGGAAGCCCGCAACGCCGCGCGGCCGGGGGACAAGCCCCTCGTCGTGCGAATCGGGCTCCACGTGGGCGACGTCACCGAGAAGGACGGCGACGCCTTCGGCTCGGGGGTCAACATCGCGGCCCGCCTGCAGGCCCTGGCCCCGCCGGGCGGCATCTGCCTCTCGAGCGCCGTGCGCGACATGGTCGCCCCCCAGCTCGACGTCGAGATTGCCGACATGGGCGAGCACCGACTCAAGAACATCGCCGGCCGGCACCGGCTCTTCGCGATCGGCGGCGGGGCGGAGTCCCCGGCCAGGCGCCTGCGCCGCGCGGCGCCCTGGCTTGCCGCCCTGCTCCTTATAATGACCCTCCTCGCGGTCCGGAGCGCCTTCCGGCAGGGCACACCTTCCTCCCCGCTTGAAATGACCGGCACCCGCCTCAACGTCGTCGTGGCACCCTTTCTCGGCGCGGGCGAGGCCGCCAAGGACGGGCTGGTCCTGCAGTCGTTGTTGGCCCACAAGCTAGAGGAGCTCATGGAGGAGGACGCGGCCGTCATGAGCCTCAAGCTCCCCGACGCCGAGCTGCCACGCACCCACGCCGAGGCACGCGCCATCCTCAAGCGCGCCGGGGCCCATATGATGCTCTGGGGCGAGATCGCCGCCTCGGGCGGGGAGACTCGCCTGCGCTCCTTCGTCACGTTGGCCGACGAGCGGCGCATGTGGGCCAACATGGACTCCGACGCCGTACGCGAGGGGGCCTCCCCGGGCTTCGGCGCCAAGGACGCGGTCATGCACGAGGCCGGGGCCCTGGCCCTCCTGTCGGCGGCCGACCTCTACCGGGAGAGCGATCCGATCCGCGCGCTGGGCTATCTCAAGCGCCTGCCGGACGTCTCGCCGTACAACCAGTTCCTGCGCGGGCTGATCCTTTGCGACAAGGGCGAGACGCGGCGCTGCGCCGAGACCCTCGAGCGCGCCGTGCGTCTCAAGCCCGGCCTGGGCCTGGCCTGGATGAACCTCGGCAAGGCCTATGCCGCAGAAAAGCGCTGGCCCGAGGCCGAGGCGGCGCTCGAGAAGGCCGCGGCGCTCGAACCCCAGGACGCCCGCGCCTGGTTTTACCTGGGCCTCTGCCGGCGCGGCCGCGGCCGGACGGCCGCCGCGCGGGAGGCCCTCGAGCGCGCCGCGGCGCTCGACCCCGACGACGCCGAGACCCGCCGACGGCTCGCCGAGGTCTTGGCCGAGTTGGGCCGCGGTCCCGAGGCCGCCCGCGAGAGCGCCGCCGCTCTCAAGCTGGACAAGGCGAAGTCGGCGGGCTATCCTCGATAGGATGGCCGACCCGAAGGTCGTCGATTACATCCGCCAGCACTTGAGCGCCTACGGGCCCGACGTCCTGCGCCAGCACCTGCGCCAGCAGGGGGTGGCCGACGCCGACGTCGACGCGGCGATGAAGGAGGCCCTGCCGGTCATGCCGCCGCTCATGGCGGTGCCGGCCCCGCCGCCGCCAGGCGCCCTGCCGCCGACCGTGCCGCTCTCGAAGACCAAGCGCTCGCGCCGCGGCGTGGTCATCGGGGCGCTGCTCGGAGGACTCGCCCTCATGGGGCTCTCGGTCTTCATGGGTCGGCAAAAGCCCAAGGACGGGACTACGCCCGCAGCCGCCCCGTCCGAACTGCCCTCCGAGGGCTCGGTGTTCCACGGCCAGAACGAGTTCATCCTCAAGCTGCCGCCGGGCTACGAGGCGCGCAGCTCTTTCCGGGACGCGGAGAAGACGATGGAGGTCGTCTACGCGTACCGTAAAGGCACCGACGCCCAGCATTTCATCAACGACGGCCTCTACGAGCATCTCGGCATACTCCGCCTCGAGATCCTGCCGCGGCGCGTGCCGCAGGGGCTCATCGGGATCGACACCCTCCAGGAGTGGGTCATCCGCCAGCTCGACGGCGAGAAGGCGCGCTACGAGTCGCGCCTCACGGTCGTCAACGGGATGTCGGCCTTCATCGTCACGGTCACCAAGCCCTTCCAGTTCCGCAAGGCCTACGTGGTCGGCGAGAAGATGCGCTATACGCTCATCGGCGGGCACGAGAACCCGGTCTTCGACGAGGTCTTGGCCACCTTGGCCGAGACCGGCGGCCAGAGCCACCACGAGTAGGCCCCCCTTGAAATCCGGAGCCTCGCGGCCAATACTAACGGACGTTCCAAACCTTGTCGCGGAGGTGTCGATGGCTCGTCGCAAGACGCCGGTCAGGAAGGCAGCCAAGCTCAAGAAGACGGTCCGCCGCGCGCGTAAACCGGTGGACAAGCTCGATTCCGAGGAAGTCGCGTTCCTCTTCGACCGCCTGCAGGCCGAGGAGCGCAGCGAGAAGCTCTGGCACGAGATGACCGCCCCGGTCGCCGAGGAGGGCGACACTTGGGTGGAGGTCAAGGAGCACCTCTTGGTGCGGCACGCGGTCCGGGAGGACCACGAGCGCCGCTGGAAGTTCTTCGGGAAGTAGGCCGCCCGACGCCACCCGCAAAGACCGCCCCCCGCTCGGGGGGCGGTCCCGTTTTGTAGGATGAGTCCGACGTGCTCATCGACACCCACGCCCATTTAAACGACGCTCGCTTCGACGAGGACCGCGAGGCCGTCATCGACCGCGCCCTGGCCTCGGGAGTGGGGACCTTAGTCGAGATCGCCGACGCTCCGGCGGACTGGGGGCGGGCCAAGGCGCTCTGCCGCCTGCGCCCCGGCCGGGTCTACTGTACGCTGGGGCTCCATCCCTACCACGCCGCCCAGTGGCGGCCGGGGCTGGAGGCCGAGCTCTTGGCCGCCATGGCGCCCGAGGTGGTGGCGGTGGGCGAGGTGGGGCTCGACTACGCGCGCTGCAGCGTGCCGCGTCCCGTCCAGCTCGAGGCGTTCCGCGGGATGCTGGCCGCCGCAAAGGCCGCGGACCGGCCCGTCGTCGTGCACTGCCGCGATGCATTCGCCGACCTCCTGCCGGTCCTGCGCGAGCGCTATGGCGGGAAAAGTCCGGCGCGACGCTACCATGGCGTGGTGCACTGCTTCTCGGGGACGGAGGACGAGGCGAAGGAGTGCGCGGCCCTGGGGTTCGCGCTGGGCGCCGACGGGCCGGTGACATACCCCAAAAACGAGCCTCTGCGGCGCGCGCTGGTCGCGGCGGGGCTCTCGGCCGTCGTCCTCGAGACCGACAGTCCCTATCTCCCCCCCCAGTCCAAGCGCGGCAAGCGCTGTGAGCCCGCCGATGTGGCGGCCGTGGCGGCGAGGCTGGCCGAGGCCTTCGGCGTGGACGCCGAGGCCTTGGCCGCCGCCACGACCGCCAACGCGCGGTCGCTCTACGGGCTGCCCGTCTAGTTCAGGGCGTTGAAGCCGGCTTTCGCCACGGCCTCGTTGAGGCCGGTGCCGGCGAGGTCGTGCTGGGCGCCGCGGTCGGTCATCAGCGTCAAGTTGCGGACGACGCGCGAGCGTCCCCGCAGCTTGTTGACCAGCGCGACGATGTCCTTGGCGGCGGCGGAGTGGTTGCGCACCTCGCCGTTGACGAACCAGCGGATCGTGCGCGACCCGCTCTTGCCGCTGGGAAGCAGCTTGAGGGTCAGGAGAGACTCAGTCACGAACAGATCGCCGACTTCCTCTTGCGGTCGCTTCATTTGGCTCCAACGATTATGGTGGCGTTCTTCTCGGCGGGGACAGCCCTTAAATCTATCATGAAGTTCGTGCGGCGTCAAGGCCCTCCCGCGGCGTCCGGCGCGGGCGGGGCCGGCTCGGCCGGCGGCCGGGTGCCCGGCGGCGGCGGGTAGACCGCCGCCTGCGGCTCGCGCACCGGGCTGAAGGGCGGCTGGACGAGCCAGCCGTTGCGGGCCGCCTCGGGAGGCGCCGTCGACGGCTCGGCCAGGAGCAGGCTCAGGCCGCTGCCATCGCCATAGTCGAGCAGCGGGCCGTCCTCGAGGCGTCCCACCGCGAGGGCCGGGGGCCGGCCCAGGAACAAGGTCAGCGCCTCGGCCAGTCCAGCGCCCTCCGGCACGGGTTGGAGGATGTCGGGCGTGATTTGCCCGTTGGTGACCTTCTGGCGCAGGCCCACCACTCGGGTCGGATGGACGCCGTAGAGGCGCGCGGCCTCGAGCGCCGCGTACTGGCTCGAGGCGCTCATGACCCAGACGTCGAAGCCCCTGTCCTGCAGGACGCGCACGAGGTCGAGCATCTCGGGCACGACCCGCAGGGCCGCCGTGACGGCCGTGGGGGCGGGGTCCTCGGGCGAGTCGCCGACCCGCTCCGGCGTCACCGGCACGCGCAGCGCCTCGGCGACGACCTGGCGCGCCATGCGTTGGAGGGCGCTCTCGTCGAGGCCCGTGAGAAGCGCCGCGCGCCAGCGCGCGCAGGTCTTCCGGCCTGCGTCGCGGCACAAGGACGCGTAGGCCGCGTGCAGGGCCTTGCGGTACATGAGGTAGTGCGGGTCGCGCGCCCACACCGTCCGCGGCTGCCCTTGGAAGCTCTGCCAGCCGGCGCGCGCGCGGGCGGCACCGTAGTGCGGCGGCAGTTGCTTCCAGAACGACTCGTCGAAACTGAACGCGGCCTCCGCCGTGAGGCGGGCCAGGAGCGCGTCGCCGGGCGAGCCGCTCAACGCCGCGTCATCGAGTACGAAGACGGCGGCCGGCGGGTCGGCGCGCGAGTAGCCGGTGGCGCCCTCGCCGAGGTGTTGGAGCAGGCGCTCGAGCGCGTCGGCCGCGGCCGGCGTCCAGCGTCCGGGCTTGAGGCGCCGCGGCCAACTCACGGCGGTGGGGTCGGTCAGCCGCGGGGCTTCGACCTTGACGCGGTGGCGCGCCGGCCGCTTGGGACGTGCCGGGCGCTTGGCCGCGGCGGCCTCCGCCGTCGACGAGAGGAGCGCCATCAGGGCGAGCAGCAGCGCCGCTTTCACGCCGCGAGTCTACAAAAATCCTCTCGCATCGACGGAAAATCGTTCGGTTCCCGACGATGATTTGATATCATTTCGGTTCGAAAAGACTCCGCGCGCCCGACGCGCCGCCGGGAAAGTCCCCGCGGACCGACGGCCGCCCGGAAACCCGGAGGCCGTGAGATGCCAAAGAAGTCTGATCTTCTCAAAGAGACCGTCGAGCACCTGGACATCACCGAGTTCGATGCCGTCCCCCTCATGCAGGCCTATTCGAAGATGGCCTTCTCGGCCAAGGACTTGGCGCGGGCATCGGACATCTACGACCGCATGCTGGCCGACAAGGACTGCTCGGTCGTCCTGTGCCTGGCGGGTTCGCTCATCTCGGCCGGCCTCAAGCGCGTGGTCTACGACTTGGTGCGCCATAACATGGTCGACGCCATCGTCTCCACCGGCGCCAACATCATCGACCAGGACTTCTTCGAGGCCCTCGGCTTCAAGCACTACCTGGGCTCGAAGTGGGTCGACGACAAGCAGCTCCGCGACCTGCGCGTCGACCGCATCTACGACACCTTCATCGACGAGGACGAGCTCGGCAAGTGCGACAACACGATCTCCAAGATCGCCGGCTCGCTCGAGCCGCGCGCCTACTCCTCGCGCCAGTTCATCGACGAGATGGGCAAGTACCTGGTCAAGAACGCCAAGGTCACCGACTCGATCGTGCTGGAGTGCTTCAAGAAGAAGGTCCCGATCTTCGTCCCCGCCTTCTCGGACTGCTCGGCGGGCTTCGGGCTCCTGCACCACCAGTGGCACAACCCCGAGTCCCACGTCATGATCGACTCGGCCCGCGACTTCCGCGAGCTGGTGCGCGTGAAGCTGGCGGCCAAGGACACCGGCCTCCTCATGATCGGCGGCGGCGTCCCCAAGAACTTCGCCCAGGACATCACCGTCGGCGCCGAGATGATCGGCCTCGACGTCAAGATGCACAAGTACGCCGTGCAGATCAGCGTGGCCGACGAGCGCGACGGGGCGCTCTCGGGCTCGACTTTGCGCGAGGCCTGCTCGTGGGGCAAGGTCGACGTGGTCTGGGAGCAGATGGTGTTCTCCGAGGCGACGATGTCCTTCCCGCTCCTGGCGTCCTACGCCTACCACAAGGGCAGCTGGAAGGCCCGCAAAGGCAACAAGTGGTCGGCGTTCCTCGACGACAACAAGGTCAAGATCCCGAACGCTCTGGCGTAAGCCGGCGATGACGGACTTCGACCCGGACGGCCCGGCCGGCGGGGACGGCGTCTTCGGCTTGCCCCACGGGGAGGCCGACGCCGCCCTGGTCCTCCTGCCGGTGCCCTGGGAGGCCACCACCTCCTACGGCGGCGGGACTTCGCGCGGGCCCGCGGCCATCCTCGCGGCCAGCGCCCAGATCGACCTCTTCGACCCCCAGGTGGGGGACCCCTGGCGCCCGGGCATCCACATGCTCGCGGAGTCCCCCCGGGTCCGGGCCTGGAACAATAAAGCCAAGGCGGCCGCCCAGAAGGTCATCCGCGCCGGCGGGGAGGCGAATACACCCGCCCTGCGCAAGGCGCTGGCCGAGGCCAACCAGCTGGGCGGCGAGCTCAACGGCTGGGTCCGGTCCGAGTGCGCCAGGCTGATGGCGGCCGGCAAGGTCGTCGGCGTCGTCGGCGGGGACCATTCCGTCCCCTACGGCGCGTTCCAGGCCGCCGCCGAGCGCCATGGCTCCTTCGGCCTGCTCCATTTCGACGCCCACTCCGACACCCGCGAGGCCTATGAGGGCTTCCTCTGGTCGCACGCCTCCATCATGCGCAACGCCCTGCGCGACATCCCGCAGATCTCGAAGATCGTCCAGGTCGGCATCCGGGACTTCTGCCGCGAGGAGGACGACTACGTCCGGGGTCTGGGGCCGCGGGCGCGGATGTTCACGGCCCGCGAGCTCTCCAGCCGGCGCTTCGCGGGGAAGCCCTTCGGCGAGGCCGCGGCCGAGGCCGTGGCGGCCCTGCCCGAGAAGGTCTGGGTCACCTTCGACATCGACGGGCTCGACCCCAAGCTCTGCCCGGGCACCGGTACGCCCGTGCCGGGCGGCCTCGAGTTCGACGAGGCCGACCACATTCTCGGGCTCCTGGCCCGCTCCGGCCGCACGATCCTGGGCTTCGACTTAGTCGAGGTCTCCCCCTCCCCCGGGGGCAAGGACGAATGGGACGCCAACGTGGGGATGCGCCTGCTCTACCGCCTGGCGGCCTGGACCTTGCGCAGCCGCGGACTGGTCAAAGACCGTTAGCGGCGCCGTTCCCCCGCCCCCTACTTGACGAGGATGCCCGCCAGGGTGGCGGTCATGAAGCAGGCCAACGTCCCCCCGATCAGCGCTTTGATGCCGAGACGGGCCAGGTCTTGGCGGCGGTTGGGGGCGATGACCCCGATGCCGCCGATCTGGATGCCGATGGAAAGGAAGTTCGAGAAGCCGCAGAGCGCGTAGGTGGCGATGATGACGGAGCGCTCTTGGAGCCCGCCGGGGTTGTTCTTGAGGAACTCGGCCAGATGGGTGTAGGCGACGAACTCGTTTAGCACGGTCTTCTCGCCCATCAAAAACCCGATCTGCCGGCAGTCGACCCAGGGCACGCCCATGATCCAAGCCAAGGGGGCGAAAAGCCGGCCCAGGATGCTCTCCAGCGTGACGCCGCTAAAGCCCACCAGGTTCGCGGAGGCGGACACCATCCAGTTGGCCATGGCCATGAGCGCCATGAAGGCGATGAGCATCGTGCCGACGTTGAGAGCCAGGTGCAGGCCGGTCGTGGCCCCGTTGGCCGCCGCTTCGATGACGTTGAGCGATGGGTCCTCGTAGTCCAGCTTGACCATGCCCAGGGTCTTCGGCTTGGAGGTCTCGGGCAATAGGATCTTGGCCATGACCAGCGCCGCCGGCGCGGACATGACGCTGGCCGCCAGCAGGTGCCCGGCGATATCCGGGAAGTAGGGCTGCAGCATCCCCACATAGGCCGCCATGACCCCACCCGCCACCGTCGCCATGCCGCCCACCATGACGGTCAAGAGCTCGGAGTCCGTCATGGTCTCCACGTAGGGCTTAATAAGGAGCGGCGCCTCGGTCTGTCCCACGAAGATGTTGGCCGAGGCGGAGAGCGACTCGGCCCCCGAGGTGTTCATGGTCTTGGCCATGATCCGGGCGAAGAACACCACCACGACCTGCAGGACTCCCAGGTAGTAGAGGATCGACATCAGCGACGAGAAGAAGATGATGGTGGTCAGCACCTGGAAGGCGAAGAAGAAGCCCAGCGTTCCTTCCTTCCACGGCGGGATGGCAAGGGCGTTGAAGATGAACCTCCCCCCCTCTTCCTGGAAGCTCAAAAGCTTGACGATGGCATCGTTCATGAAGGCGAAGAAAGCGCGGCCCGGCGGCGCCCACAGCACGATGATGGCGAAAAGGAATTGCAGGAGCATTCCCAACCCCACCGTCTTCCAGTTGATGGCCTTGCGGTTTGACGAGCAGGCCACCGCGATGCCGATGAGGACGAAGGTGCCGAAGAGGCTGATGATATTCTCCATGGCCGCGATTGTACTGATTAAGCCTTTCGGCGGCAATGGCTATATAAGATAAAATAAGATAATAAAAGATACTAAAAGAGTCTAAACAATATAATATAATGTTTAACCGGGCGAATTATAGCTTGGGAATTGACAGGATGCTGGATGCGTACTACAATGCTGGCTATATCAAGCCTAAAACCTAAAAGTTTCACGTGAAAACACCATGGCAGAAATAATCGCTTTAGCGAATCAAAAAGGCGGCGTCGGAAAGACCACTACAGCCATCAATCTGGCTGCCGGCCTAGCTTGTCTAGGTCAGGACACCCTGATCGTCGACCTCGATCCTCAAGCCAATGCCACCTCCGGCCTTGGAATCGACAAGAATACCATCGAGGGGGGGGCCTACGAAAACTTAGTGGAAATGGTCCCCGCCGAAAAAACCATCAGAGCTACCGGGATCGAATTGTTGGACATTTTGTGCTCTAGCTCCGACCTGGTTTCGGCCGAACTGGCTTTGGCGGGGGGTGTTTCACGTGAAAACCGCCTCCGCGCCAGTTTGAAATCCATTCGGGACGCCTATGCGTTCATTATCATCGATTGTCCGCCTTCTCTTGGTCTTTTGACTCTTAATGCCTTGGCTGCGGCCGACAAGGTCTTGGTCCCCATTCAAGGTGAATACTACGCTCTGGAAGGTCTCACCGCTTTTCTGCAAACAGTGCGCATCTGCCAAGAACGTCTTAACCCTGCCTTAGGTATCGAGGGCGCTGTCCTGACCATGTATGATCCGCGCTACACGCTGGCGCAGCAGGTGCGGGGGGAACTGGCGAAGTACTTTGGGGAGAGCCTCTATGCTACGGCCATCCCGCGCTCGGTGCGCTTGGCCGAGGCACCCAGCTTCGGCAAAACCATTTTTCAGTACGACCCGAAGTCTAAGGGCAGTGAGACGTATCTGGCGCTGGCAGGTGAGTTGCTGGCCCGCCGCGGTTGGCGCGGCATGAAGTTGAACTAGGGAGCGAACATGAGGAAAGCGTTAGGTCGTGGAATCGAAGCCCTGTTGCCCCCGGCGCCGGTCAAGCCCGCCGCCGCTCCGGCGCCCGCTCCCGCCGTGGCCGGTGAAGGGGAAGGGCGCGAGGTCCGCCGCATTCCGGTCGACGCCATCCGGCCCAACCGCGTCCAGCCGCGTAAGAACTTCGACCCTGAGCGCCTCAGCGAGCTGGCCATGACCATCAAGGAACATGGCCTAGCCCAGCCTATCGTGGTCTCCTACGATGCCATCAGCAATAGCTACGAGTTGATCGCGGGCGAGCGCCGCCTGCGGGCCAGCCAACTGGCCGGCCTCAAGACCATCGAGGCCCTGGTGCGCACGCCGCAGTCCGACAAGGAGCGACTGGTCTTGGCCCTCATCGAGAACATCCAGCGCGACGCCCTCAACGCCATCGATACGGCGCTGGCATACAAGAAGTTGATGAACGAGCAGGCCGTCACGCAGTCGGAACTGGCCCATGTGGTCGGCAAGTCGAAGTCGACGGTCTCGAACACCTTGCGTCTCCTCGAGCTGCCCGATGAGATGCAGAAGGCCATCCAGTTCGAGCGCATGGACGAAGGGCATGGCCGGGCCATCCTCATGGTCTCCGACCCGATGGAGCGTTCGAAGCTCTTCAAGCTGGTCACGGAGAACCATCTCTCGGTCCGCGACACCGAGAGGCTAGCGCAGAAGATCGAGGCCGGAGATCCCCTGCCCGAGCCCTCGGCGCGCAAGGCCGAACCCAAGGCGCCCAAGCCTGCCGACATCAAGGCGATGGAGCAGTCGCTTGAGAAGGCCTTCGGCACGCGCGTGGAGATCCGTCTGCGTCAGGACTCGAAGAGCGGCCGGATCATGATCCACTTCTTCAGCTTGGACGACTTTGACAATATACTAAAAGCATTGAAAAAATAATGATAATTTTAAGACATGTCGGCCTGGCCGCCTTGCTCGGCGTGGGGGGGGCCTGGGCGCAGAATTACTCCGACGACCCGGACGAAGAACCGGCCGCCGAAACACCGACGGCGCACGGCCAGCGCACGCGCGAGCTCTACGGCAGCGACGCCGGTCAGCCGGTGTTTCTCTCCTTGGCAGACAGCCTCCACGATTTCGGTCGCTTCGCCGACGGCGGCTCGGACTCCAACTGGTATGTGGGCTTCGATAACGCCTGGGTCGTGAAGCTGCCGCCGATCCCCGAGGGCCGCTGGTCGCGGGTCTTCGTCGGGGCGAAGCTCGGCCGAGCCAAGACCGTGCCGCGCCGCGATAAGCCCTGGGAGCACCGTATCTTGCCCGGCAAGGTCTACATCGGCGTGTCCCAGCGTCCGGCGTTCTCGTCGGATCAGAGCTTCTTCTTGGCCGATACCTCGGACATCCCCGTCGAGCCTCACGAAAGCCTCTATCTCCCCGGAGCCGGCAAGTCGGAATGGTTCTGGGCCGAGGTCCCTAAGTCGCTGGTCTCCGGCGAGCGGCCAAACTACCTGATCGTCTGGTCGCCGACCCGTGAGTTCCGCTCCGCCGACAACGCCCCCATCTTGGCCGCGGCGGATTCCTCGCCGGCGGGCGGAGAGCCGCGGGCCTGGAACAACCACCAGATCCAGGGCGTGCCGCCGCGCCAGGAGGAGGGCGCGCTGGCCGTGCCTCTCACGCTCAAGCCCGCGATGGCCATCAAGCTCGTGCCGAGCGTCACGACCCGCGTCAGCCTCTCGGCCTTCTCGGCCGAGCCCGTCGCCGACCGCGTCCTGGCCCGCTTCTCGGCCGAGGGCCGTGATGTGGAACTGGCCTGGGTCGAGTCCTCCGAGGACCAGCTCGAATGGAACCGGATCTCGACCTACCGCCGCTCGCCGCCCTATCTGTTCTCCCTGTCGCTCGAGGCCGTCTCCGGCAGGGGCTCCTACTTACGCGCCCGGGCGCGCGACCTGTGGGGCGCCGAGGGCTCGAGCGCGGCGCTTTGGGTGCCCGGGCCGGAGGAGCGATGAAGGGCCTGCGCGTCGCCGTCGTCGGGGCCACTGGGATGGTGGGACGGGTCCTGCTCGAGCGCCTCGAGCGCCGGCGTTTCCCGGTCGCCGCCCTCCTGCCCTTCAGCTCGGGCCGGGCCCGCGCCGCTGTGCGCTTCAAGGGCCGGGCCATCCCGGCGCCGGCCGCCGACGCTGCGGCCCTGCGCTCGGCCGACGTGGCCTTCCTGGTCTCCTCCGACGAGGTGGCCCTGGCCTGGGGCAAGGATCTGGCCGCGCGCGGCGTCTGGGTGCTCGACGACTCGGCGGCGTTCCGCCTCGACCCCGCGGTGCCGCTGGTCATCCCCGAGGTCAACGCCGCGGCGCTCCGGGCGGACAAGCGGCTCGTGGCGGGGCCCAACTGCACGATCACCGGCCTGGCCGTGGCGGCCGCGGCCCTGCACCGGCGCTCCGGGGTCAAGCGCGTGCGGATGGCGTCCTATCAGGCTGTCTCCGGGGCGGGCCGCGAGGCTTTGCTCGAGTTCTACGCCCAGGCGCGGCGCGGCGCTCGTTCGCTTTCCGACGCAGACATGCTGCGCGCTCCCGTCCCCGGAAAGGCCAGCGCCCTGCCGGCGACCATCGCCTTCAACGTCTTCCCGCAGGTGGGGCGTTTCAACGCCGACGGGGAATGCTCGGAGGAGGTCAAGGTCCGCAACGAGCTGCGCAAGCTCTGGGGCGCGCCCGGGTTGGCCTTGAGCGCCACCACCGTGCGCGTGCCGGTGGCGCGCGGCCACAGCGTGGCGGCCTGGCTGGAGCTCTCGCGCCCGCTGACCCCGCGCGCCGCGGCGGCGCTGGCCGCGAACGCGCCCGGAGTGACGGTCTGGAAGGACGGGGCCTACCCCACGCCGCTCCAGGCCGGCGGGGGGGACGCGGTCCATGCCGCGCGCTGGCGGCGCGGAGCGGCCCCCAAGGAGCTGGCGGTCTGGGTAGTCACCGACAACCTGCTCAAGGGCGCGGCCCTCAACTCGATCCAGACCGCCGAGGCCCTGCTCAAGAAGGGCTGGCTCAGGCCCCGGAGGCCATCATGAAGGTCAGCGTCATCACCCAGTACTCGATCTTCCTCCCCAACCGGCCCGGCGCCTTGGCCGACCTGGCTCAGCTGTTCGCGGAAGCCGGGGTCAACATGGTGGGGATCGCCTCCGAGGTGCGCGACGATTCGGGCCTCGTGCGCGTGGCCTTGGAAGGCGCCGGCGATCACTCGGCCGTCCTCTCCAAGGCCGGCTTCGCCTCGGTGGAGACGCGTCTCCTCTCGGTAGAGGTCGACGACAAGCCCGGCGCCTTGGCCGTCATCACCCGGAAGCTGGCAGATGCCGGCGTCAACATCACCACCGTCTACGGCACGGCCTTCGGACACCAGGTCTCGCGGATCCTTATCGCCGTCGACCAGATCGCCCCGGCCGTGAAGGCGCTCGGGGACGCCTAAGCGGCCGGCCGTTGACAGCCGGAGCCTCGGACGCTAAACTCAAAGCATGAGCCAGGGTGCCTGCGCCATTTCCTTCCGGGACCGCCTCAACGGCCCCCTCCACAAGCCCGCCAACCAGGCCTTCATGTTCATCGTCCTGGCGCACTGGGCCGAGCACCTGACCCAGGCCTGGCAGGTCTACGCCCTGCACTGGCCGCGGCCGAAGGCCGGGGGGATGCTGGGGCTCTGGTTCCCCTGGATGATCACGTCCGAGGTCCTGCACTACGGCTACGCCCTGGTCATGCTGGCCGGGCTGTGGCTGCTCAAGCCGGGATTCACCGGGCGGTCCAAGGCGTGGTGGACGGCGGCGCTCTATATCCAGTTCTGGCATCACATCGAGCACGGCCTGCTCCAAGGCCAGGCGATCGCGGGCCAGAACCTGTTGGGCTCCCCGGTGCCTCTCAGCGTGCTCCAGCTCTGGATCCCGCGCGTCGAGCTGCACCTCTTCTACAACGCCGTGGTCTTCGTCCCGATGCTCGTGGCGATGTATTGGCACATGTTCCCCGAGCCAGCCGACGCCTCGGCCCAGACATGCTCCTGCGCCTGGCACCATTCCCACGCGGCGCAGCACGCCTAGCGGCGGCGGCGCTCGTCCTGGCCGCCGCGGCCTGCAAGCGGTCCGGCGCGGGGGTCGACACCCGCTTCGCGCTCCAGGGGACGCCGGGGTACAACAAGCCCAGCGTCGTGGCGGTGACGGCACCCCCCGGCGCCGAGGCGGTCTTCACGGCCGATATGTCGCATCCCGGCATGGATCCCCTGGTGGCCAAGGCCTCCGAGACCGCGCCCGGCCGCTATGAGGCCAGCCTGACCTGGACGATGTCGGGCGAATGGACGGTGTTCTTCGACGCGCGCTGGGACGACGGCCGGCGCGCCGAGCGTCAAGACCGGGTCAGCGTCCCGTGACCTGGCGGCGCTTTCTGCAGGCGGGCAGCCTGCTCCTGGCCGGGGTGCTCGTCCTTCATGGTTTTTTCGGCCCCGACTTCGCGCCTCGGAACCTGGCGACCTTGGCGGTCTGGGTGCATACCCGGGGGCTTCTGGTGCTGGCGCTTTTGGCCTTCGGGAACGCCTTCTGCCTGGCCTGCCCGTTCACGCTGGCGCGGGACTTAGCGCGGAAGCTGTCCGCGCCGGTCCGGCGCTGGCCGCGGGCCTGGAGGAGCAAGGCCCCGGCGCTCCTGCTCTTCGCCTTGGTGCTATTCGTCTATGAGCGCTGCGCCCTGTGGTCCTCGCCGCCGGCCACCGCGGGGCTCATCCTGGCCTATTTCGCCGGGGCGATCCTCGTCGACGTCAACTTCAAGGGCGCGCCGTTCTGCAAATGGCTCTGTCCCTTGGGCCAGTTCAACTTCGCGGGCGCGGCGCTCTCGCCCTTTGAGGTGGCCGCCAAGGACCTCTCGGTCTGCGCCTCCTGCCGGACCAAGGACTGCCTGCGCGGCCGGCGCGATGAGGGGGGGAACGTCACCTTGCGCGGCTGCGAGACCGGGCTGTTCCTGCCGCGCAAGGTCGGCAATATGGACTGCACCTTCTGCATGGACTGCGTGGCGGCCTGCCCGGAGGACAACGCCGGCCTCGTCCTGCGCATGCCGGGGGCCGAACTCGTCGACGACCGCTGGCGCTCGGGGGTGGGACGGCCGTCCGAGCGGCCCGACCTGGCGGCGCTCTCGGTCGTGTTCCTGTTCGGCGCCTTGCTCAACGCCTACGCGATGACGGCCCCGGCCTTCGCGCTGGCCGAGCGCCTGTCGTTCGGGCTGAGGTCCGAGACTCTGACGCTGACGGTGATGTTCACCGTCGGCCTGGTCCTGCTTCCGGCGGCCGTGCTCCTGGGCGCGGCGGCCCTCTCGCGCGGCTCCGAGCCCTTGGTGAAGACGGCGCTGCGCTTTTCGCCCGCGCTCATACCGCTGGGTCTCGGGGTCTGGACGGCGCACTATGGCTTCCACTTCCTGACCGGGGCGGGCACCTTGGTCCCGGCCGTGCAAGCCGTGGTCGAGGACCTGTCCGGCTTCGAGTTCCTGGGCCGGCCGCTCTGGGGGCTGGGCGGGCTCTCGCCGATGGCGGCGCAGGGGATCGGGCAGGGCGTTCTGGCGCTGGGGCTGGTCGGTTCCCTGGCGGCGGCCTGGCGGCAGGGTCAGGGGCTCAAGGCCTCCTGGCCCTGGCTGCTGGTCTGCGCCGTCTTGTGGGGGGCCGGGGCCTGGGTGCTGTCCCAGCCGATGGCGATGCGCGGCGTGGCGGTGGGATGAGGGCCCTGCTCCTGACGCTCCTGCTGTCTTCGGCCGCCGCCGCGCATGAAGGCCCGCCGTACGCCATCCTGGTCGATCAGAAGGCGGGGCCTTACACGGTCTCGCTCTGGGGCGACCCCGACGTGGGGACGGGCACCTTCTTCATCTTGGTCGACAAGGCCGGCCCCGCCGACGACACGACGGTCGAGCTCTTCGTCCAGCCGGCCTCGGGGCGCCTGCCCGAGGCGCGCTGGGAGGGGTGGAGCGAGACGACCAAGGACGGCCTGCGCTTCGTGGCGCGGCCCGAGTTCGACGCCGAGGAGCGCTGGAAGGTCCGCGTGGCGCTCAAGGGCTCGCGCGGAGCGGGGGAACTCCGCGAGGACGTCGACGTGACGCCCCCGGACCTGGGCAAGGCGGGGATGTGGTTCTACATGCTGCCGTTCTTGGGGGTGGGTGGGCTTTGGGCCAAGGCATTGCTCAAACGCTGAAGGGGGTCCTGCTCCTGGGCTGCCTGTCGGCCGCCTGCGGCCGCCACGAGTCTCCGCCCAAGGAGAAGGCGGTCGCCCGGTTCCCTTCCAGCGTGGCGGAGGCGCATCGCCTCGTGCGGCCCGTCGATGGCGCGTCCGCGGACCTGCTCCATAGCCTGGCGGCGGGGCTCGTCGACGGGCGCTACAACGAGGTCTGCGAGCGTCTGCGCTGGAGCGCGGGGGCGGGCGCCTGGGACGTCGACCTGCACGAGGAGGAAGGCTGCACGGGCGAGAACGGCTCATGCTGTCGGGCGCTGGTCCGGCCCCGCGGGAGCCTGGCGTCAGCGACGATGTCCTCGCCTCCGCCGCTCCATCCTTTCTCGGCCCCTAAGCGGGTCACGCTGGCCTCTTTTCGGACCATGGACGAGCCGCTCTTCCTCGCCCTTCCCGGACCCGTGCGCGTCAGGTTCAAGGAGCTCAAGTCGCAAGCCGAGCACGGCCGTCCGCCGCCGTCGCCGCGGGGCGCGCTCGGTTCTTGGCTCGCTCCGGTCCGGGTGCCGGCAGGCGAGCTGCGCGGCGACGAGCCGGCCTTTCTCGACGGACCGTGGTGGGCGGTAGGCGAGGAGGGCGCCGCGCGCATGCGGCCCGAGGCCGTCCTCTTTCTGGTGCGGGCCGTGGACGGGCCGTATCAGGTCGAGCTCGAGTTCGCCGAGGAGGTACCGGGCGCCGTCTTCGCGGCGCGGGCGCCCGCGGAGGACGCCGCGCCCCGCATCGTCCCGTTCGAGCGCGCCGCGGACGGCGCCCCGTTTTCGCCCAGCCCAGCCGTGGTCGGAGGTCCCGCCGCGGAGGATGGGCGCCATTACGCCGGCTCCGTACGCAACACGAACGGGCGATTCGACATGGTCTGGGACCCGCGGACCGGCTCCATAGCCCTGTTGGCCGTGCGCACCGGCTACGCGGACGGAGGCTTCCCGCTGGTCATGGACGGCGCCCATCTCATCCGGCGCGGTCGGGAACTCTTCCTGCTGCGCGCTTCGACCCTCTACGCCGAGGCGCTGTCGCTCACCGACGGGGGCCTGGCTGTAGCCGTGCTGGCCGACCGCCGGTATTGGCGTCCGGATAGCGGGACGGTGACGTTCCTCGGCGCGAAAGGCAAGTCCATTCCCGTCGTCGGGCCGCGTTAGCCGGCGAGCGACCTATCGACCGGGCTCCGACCGGCAATCTAGGACCTTAAGTCCGGCACCCGTTCCGAAAAGTCCCAGCCCGGGCAGGTCTTAATCCCTGGCACCGGGGCCCCCCCGGACCCAAGTTAAAAGTCATGGCCGCGGCTACAATGAGGCACCACTCTGGAGGTGGCATGACCTTATCGACCCGCGAAAAACTGACTAGACCCGTCGCCGCCGGCCTCTCGGCCGCGCTGCTGCTAGTCTCCCCGGGCCCGCTGGCCACCAACGCTGTCGCCCAGGTCATCGCCGGCAATGCCGCCGCCGGGCGCGTCGTCCCCACCTCTCCCGTCGGCGTCGTCCCGGCCCTGGCCCCGTCCGTCGCCCCGCGGCTCTCCGGACCGTCCTTGCTGACGCTGGGTTCGGCCCTGCCCACGACCGCCCTGCCGACCGTGAACGCCGTGGTTCCCGCCGCCGTCCCCAACGCGATTGCCGTCGGCGTCGCGCCCGCCGCCGCCCCTGTCGCGCCCAACGCTTTCGCCGCCGGGGCCGCGCCTGCAGCGCCGGCTGCCGCCCCCGCTTCCTCTAATAAGGCCGCGGTCCTGAACGTTTTCGCCTCAGAATCCAAGCCCGCCGCCCCGATCACCGCGAAGGGCACGCTCGAGGCCGGCGCGAAGGGCCTCCAGAGCGCGGGCCGCTCCGGCGCCGCGTCTTTCCTCGATTCCTTCTTCACCGGCAGCCGCAACATCGCCGCCGGCTTCCTCAACGGCGTCACCTCCGACGACTCATCGCGCCCCGCCCCGCAGTCCTCCGGCCTCAGCGCCCCGGTCGCCGTCGACTACGAGGGGATCGCCAAGGACTCCGCGAAGTCCGAGGCCGAGCGCGTCCAGGCCGTGTCGGCCGTCGCCAAGCAGGGCGGCGATGAAGCCAAGGCCGCGCTCATCCGCATCTCCGAGGCCAACCCCGAGGGCGGCGCCGCCGACTACGAGGTCCACCGCGCCGGCCTCAAGGCCCTGGCCGAGACCTTCGGCGAGGTCCGCTCCCTGCGCGCGATGAGCCGCGCCCACGCCGACCAGGTGCTCTCCAAGCTCGCCGCCGACAAGCCCGAGCTCTACATCACCGACTACGACGACACGCTCCAGGGCTACAAGAAGCCCTTGAGCCGCGCGAACGCCGCCAGCCTCAAGGCGGTGGCCGACGCCGGCATCGAGACCGTCATCCACACCGACCGCCCCGCGCTTTTGGCCGAGGGCAAGAAGGAGGACGACACCGTCACGCGCTCGATCGCGGAGATGACCGCCGAGGAGAAGTCCGCCATCACCGTGGTCTCCGACCGCGGCACGCGCATCCAGATGTCCGGCCGCGACGGCCAGCTCCACCTCGTCTACGAGGAGAAGGTGTCCTGGACCGACGCCGAGAAGGCCGCCATCAACGAGGCCAAGGCCGTCGTCGCGGAAAGATACGGTTCACAGGAGTTCAACGGCAAGCTCGAGGACCTCTCCGCCTACGGCTACGCGAAGTTCCTGCCCATCGGGCTGACCCTGGCCCAGGCCAAGGAGGCCGCCGCCCTGATGCAGGCCGAGCTAGCCAAGCGCGGCCTTAAGATCGACGTCCTAGGCCGCACCCCGAAGTCCCCCACCGACGCGCCCTACATCATGCTCTCGAAGATCGACAAGTCGATCGGGGTCAAGCCCGTGCGCGCCAACCGCCGCGCCTTCGAGCAGATGCGCGACCTCCTGGCCTGGGGCCTGCCGGCCAGCTGGGCGCAAAAGGTCTGGGGCATCCTCCAGCTCCTGCCCGCGCGGCCCATCCCCTCGGCCAAGACCCTCTTGGTCGGCGACCAGTTCTTCGACTCGCACAACGCCGACATGGGCTTTGCCAAGGGCGCCCCCGGCGCCCTGGCGCTGGCCGTGGGCGGCAAGGCCGACCCGCGCATCCAGAACATCTTCGTCTGGCCGAGCCAGGGCGAGACCGCGTCGATGGAGATCCAGGCCGCGCTGGCCAAGGAGCTCCCGAGCGGCTTCGACAAGAAGGCCGCGGTCGGGCTCTTCTCCTCGCGCACCATCTCGATCACCGGCT
Organism: Elusimicrobiota bacterium; assembly: GCA_016196755.1. GTDB lineage: Bacteria > Elusimicrobiota > Elusimicrobia > UBA1565 > UBA1565 > SCTT01. The sequence goes on along the minus strand of JACPXC010000059.1, from coordinate 211,698 downwards.
TCATCCTGACCTCGGTGGCCTATCCCTTCGTGGCCGCCCCGGTCGTCGGTTGGGCCACCCTCGGCGCGCTCATGGCGCTCGGCCCCCTCGCCGCGATCGCCACCGGGCCGCTCAACGGCCTCATCGTCGACCGGCTCTCGCCGCGCAACGCGATGATCCTCAACACCGTCATCAAGGCCGTCCTGGCCTTCGACATGCCGCTCTTCGCGTTCTTCGGCGTCATGAACTTCTGGACCCTGCTGCTCGGCTCGATCGGCAACGGCTGGCTTTTGTCCTCGATCATGACCACCGAGGGCGCCTTCATCCGGCGCATGGCCGGCAAGCATCTGGGCACCTTCAACGGCCTGGCCTGGATGAACTACCTGGCGCTCCAGGTGGGCCTCAACCTCATCCTCGGCGTCGGGGCCTACGTGGGCGGCTGGGCGTCGGCCGGCTGGATCTTCGCGCCGTTCTACATCTCCGCGGCCCTGCACGTCTTCCTGATCCTGCCGATCATCTACTTCACGGTGCCGAACGTCTCGCCGCTGCCCAAGACCCTCGACGCCATGCGTGAGCGCGTCGCCGAGCTCGAGGGCAAGACCGACGCGGCCTCCGCCAAGGAGCGGGCGAGCTTGGCCGCCGACATGGACAAGCGCGCCAAGGACCTCGCCAAGACGATCGGCGCCGAAGAGCAGGCCGCGCGCAAGGCGCAGACCGCGCTCGAGACCCTCGAGGCCCAGATCGCCGCGGAGGGCCTGCTGTCCTGGAACGGCTGGCGGATGCGCGCCCAGACCGCCAGCCTGCGGCGGGAGCTCGACGCGCACACCCAGGCCGTCCTCGAGGCCCAGGTCGAGCTCGAGCCCGCGGGTCCCGCGGCCGAGAAGCTGGCCGCCCAGCCCTGGGCCGCCGTCAGCTTCATCAGGAGCTATTGGAAGGAAGCGGCGCTGGTGGCCGGGGCCGTCGCTTCGTATCCGTTTCTCGGCTCGCCGATCCCGATCACCCTGGCCCTGCTCTGGTGGATCGCCCAGACCGACAGCTTCCGCGGCCTGTGGGGCGCGCGCGAGCTCTCGGCGTCCGAGAAGGGGCTGGAAGCCAAGGCCGCGGCCAACATGACCGAGATCGAGCGCCTGAGCGCCGAGAAGGCCGAAGGTTGGGAGGCGAAGGTCAACGAGCTGGAGGAGGCCAGCGAGGCCGCGAGCTCGGAGCTCGGCGCCAGCAAGCGCAAGCTCGGCATGGCCATGCTCTACGTCGCCCTGGCCGCCCTTCTCATGTATCCCCTGCAGTACTTCGGCATCCCGCGCATCGCCGAGGCGCTGGGCGGGGCGGCCGACAAGCACCTCTTGACCGGCCAGTTCCTGGGTGCCTTGTTCTTCGGGAACATGATCGCCAACGCGGCGCAGACCAAGCTCCCCGAGGTGCGCCTGCCGTTCATCGGCAGCCTCCCCGCGGCGCGCCTCATCCAGGCCGGCGTGGCGGCCCTGGCCTCGGTCTGGGTCTACACGGGCCTCATGCCCGGCAGTCTGCTCGCCGCCGGCGCGGCGGCCCTGGCGGCGGCGGGGCTCATGTATCTCGCCTCCCAGCTGACCAACCGCGGCTGGATCCAGCTCTTCGGGGTGGGCTTCTCGGCGATCTGGCTGCCTTACTTGGCCTGGACCGGGGTCCTGCCGTTCCTCTCGGTGCCGGTGGCCATGCTGCTGAGCCTGCTCGCCATCGGCATGTTCTACGGTCCGGGGTCGGTGGCGCTCAACACCTACTTCTCGTCGAACGCGGCCCAGGCCAACGTCGGCAAGATGGTCGGCGTCCAGGGCTCGTTCTTCAACGCGGCGATCTCGATGGGCTACGGGATGCTGGCGATGGCGGCGGGGCTCTTCTCCCCGGTCTTCCCGGCCACCCTGGCCGTCATCGGCGCGGCCTACCTGGCGGGCGGGGCGCTCTTCTCGCAGGCGCCCAAGCACCTGCCGGGCCTGCCGAAGACCCTGACCCAGCCGAAAGAAGAAGTGAAGTAGGTCAGCGGCCCGAAGAGCCGGCGGCCGCGGCGCCGCCGGCCGAGGCCGCGGCGTTGCCGGCCCGGTAGGGGTCGTCGGCCAGGTCGATGAGGTAGAGCGCGGGCTCCAGGTTCTTCTGGAAGGTCCCCGCCACGGCTCCCGCGCCGGGGTAGAAGCCGCCGTCCCACTGCGACTTCGGCGTCAGCTCGAAGGTCAGGCAGAACACGCCCTTGGAGGCCCAGGCCCAGTCGCAGGTGTCGCCGGTGGCCACGTAGAGCTCGCTCGACTGCATGGCCCGGTAGCCGTTCCACTGCGAGACCTTCCCCGCCATGGCCTTGTAGGCCGCCAGGGCGCGCCCGTCGGAGATCGGCTCGTCGGCCCCGCCCCAGGGGTACATGACGAGCTCCGAGAAGGTGTGGAAGCTCACCATCATCTTGAGGGCGGGCAGGCCCTCGACGAAGTCGCGCACCGCGCGCGACTCGGGCTCCGAGAACGCCGACTTCCCGTGGTAGGTGTCCGAGCCCGGGTAGTCCGAGGAGCCGCCGCCGCCGAAGCGGAAGTCGTAGTTGCGGTTGAGGTCGACGCCGGTCGTCCCGTCGCCGTTGTCGCGCATGTTCTTGCGCTGCCACTTGTAGGACCCGGTAGCGATGTCGTACTCGACGCCGTCGGGGTTGATGACGGGCAGGATATAGACGTCGCGGGTCTCTAGGAGCTTCTTGACGCGCGGCTCGCGGGCGTGCTCGACGAGCCAGCGCGCCAGGAGCAGGGGCACCTCGGTGGAGAGGTGCTCGCGGGCGTGGTGCGTGCCGAGGAAGGCCGCGGCGGGCTTGGGCTTGCCGTCCTTGGCCGGGTAGCCCAGGCGGATGCCCGGGATGGCGCGGCCCTGCACGCTCGTGCCGATCGAGAAGCCGGCGCCGAAGCCCTCGGCGGCCTGGGCCAGGCCGTTTAGCTCCGAGACGATCTCGCCGTAGTTGTGGTAGATCCCGTCGGCGGGGGGGAAGTCCTTGGCCGAGAAGCCGGTCAGGGGACGGCGCGACTCGATGACGAGACCGGCCTGAAGGAGGCGCGTGAGGGTCCCCGAGTCGGCCACGCCGCTGACCGTGCCGCCCTCCACCATCTCGATCGAGAGGCCCATCGCCGCCGCGCGGGTGCGCGCGGGGCCGCCGTCGACGCGCACCGTCACCCAGTAGCGGTCGTCGTGCGGGCGCGGGCCGGGCTTGGGGGCCTCGGAGCGCACCTTGGCGATGAAGGCGTTGAGGCCGGAGGCCGCCGAGTCGTCGCGGCCGTCGAACAGGGACTCCCATAGGTCGCTAGCGCCCGCCGAGGCGGCCAGGACCGACGCCAGGACGGCTAGGGCTAGGAGACGGGGCATGCGTCCTCCGGGACTTGGGACCACAGGACAGGGGTCCAGTATAGGCCCGTTGGTACGGCAGAGTCAATTGCTAGCGCGCAGCGGGGGAGAGGCGCTGGAGGACCTTGGAATCGGACTCGGCGAGGAGGGTGCGCAGCGCCCCTTCGAAGTCGGCCGTGAAGTTCCCGGCCCTGTCGGCGACGTTGGAGCGGTAGACGGTGTTGCCGTCGTCGTCGATCGAGGTGTTGTAGGGGTTGGGGACCCCGCCGACGTAGTCGCGGAAGAAGGCGGGAAGTTGGGCGTCGGGGACCTTGGCCGCCAGCTCCGCGAAGCGCCGGGCGTGGGCGTCGACGTAACGCCAGGAGGAGGTTTCGCGGTCCTCGCCGAGCCAGTGCGCGAACTGCCCGAGCTGGTAGCCCGCGGAGTCGGGGTAGAGCGGCTCGTACTGGATGCCGGGGTAGGGATGGCCTGTGGACATCGAGCCGAAAGCGGCGTAACGCCGGCCCGGCCCGCGGTCTAGGTGCACGCCGAGCAGGGTGCCGGGTTCGGCGGTGCCGGCTGGTGCGAAGGCGCCCGATACGGGCCGCGCCGCAGCGGCGCCGAGGTACCACGAAACGACCTGGTCGTCCTCCATTTCCACGAGGCCGGCGTAGTCCTCTCCCACGTGGCGCGTGCGGATCCGGTCGGCCAGGCCGCTGTCGAGGTCGGCGCGGAATTCGGCGGCGGGCCGCCGTTGCTTGTCGTAGGCGCTCCATTGACCGTAGGTCGCCAGCACGCCGTCGTAGAACGCGCGGGCCGAGGTCTGGTCGAGCTGGTCGAGCGCCCCCCAGGTCCAAGCCACCTGTTCCTCCATCGGCTTGAGCGCGGCGTGATCGAGGCCGAGGTCGCTGACCGGATCGGTCGTCTGGAGCAGGCTCCGGCGCGTCACACCCAGCCACGGGGTCTCGCTGCCCGAGTTGCCGAGCAGGACGTCGTTGCCGCGCTGCATCGAGACCGCCAGTCTGCCGCGCCGCGGCGCGCCCGTGACCGTCACGGGCTCCTCGTAGTAGGGCGGCCGCACGACGACCGAGGGGTCGGCCACCCAGCGGCCCTCGTAGGTCAGGCGCTCGCCGGAACGGGATTGCTCCCTCCAGTTGAGCGGGGCGTGGATCCAGCGCTTGGCGGACCACTGGCCGTCGGCCGAGCGCGTAAGATAGACCGTCCCGTCAGCCGAGACGAAGCTGCCGTCGGGCCGGCGCTTGAACTCGCCGCCTTCCACGCTCTGGCCGTCGTCGGAGACCTTGAAGGTCTGGGTGTTGCCGCCCGACACGACGCTGACCTGCCAGCCGCGCGTGGTCTTGGCCTCGAAATGACGGCCGCGGTCGAAGAGCACCTCGCGTGACTCGGCCTTGTACTCGTAGCCCAGCCCCGGCGGCAGGCCGCTCCTGATGATGACGTTCTCGCCGCCCAGGGTCATCTCGAACGGGTTGAAATGCGTCAGGCGCCCGTCGGCGCCCTGGAGGGTGGCGTTGGTCTGGACGTAATCGCCGCCCTGGGTCCCGCTCTTGGACACGCCCATGAGGCCCAGGGCCCGCCCGTCGGCCGAGAAGAGCCGCCCGCTGACCGGGTCGCGGTAGAGGAGCTTGCGGCTCGAGGGCGCGGCGCCCCGGCCTTGGTCGGCCATCAGGCGGCCGTCGGCGGCGATGCTGTAGGTGGCCTCGAAGTAGCGGCCGTTGCTTAGGATGCGCATTTTGGTGCCCGGCGCGGGCTGGGCGGCGAAGGGGTCGACTCCTGCCGGCTCGCGCGCCGCGCCGGGCCTCGGGACTACGGTGGCCGGCCGCATCCTCGCGGCGGTCACCGGCTTGGCGGGGGCCGCGGTAGCGGCAAAGGGCACGAGCGTCACCACGTTCTCATAGGTCGTCGTCGGCTGGCAACGGCCGCGCCGGCTGCAGACGGCCTCGGTCTGAACGGCGCGGACGGTCTTCTGTCCGGTGTACTCGTTGCCCTCGAGGTCCCGGTAGCGCATCGAGCCGGAGACCGGCGCGGCCCAGACCTCCCGGCCGCCGATCGAGAAGGTCCCGGCGCGCTTGAGGTCGACCTCGCTAAAGGTCCCGAAGCGGCGTCCATCCGGCGCGAAGTAGGCCCAGCCCTCGCGGCTGAGCCCCTGCGGCGGGTTCGCGCCGTAGCGAAACACGAGGCCCGGCACGCCCTTGACGCTGTAGCCGATCCGCCCGCCTCCGGCGTCGACGAGGAAGTCGCCGTCCATGCGCTCGCCGGCCGCGCCGAAGGCCTGGCGGGCGGGGGCCGGGGAGGCGGCGAGAGGGTCGGTGTCCGTCGGAGGCTGAGCCCTGGGTCCGGCGAAGCGGGCGAGCAGCGACTTTATCTGTCTGAAGTCGCTGGGTCTGAGTTCCTTCTTCGTCCCGAGGAACGCGCCGTACTCGATCCCTCCCGAGGCCGTGACGAGCAGTTCGTTGATCTGGTCGGGCCAGATGCGGTGGTCGCCCGCGGACAGCTCGCCCGACTTCGGCTTGAGCTCGCGGATGAAGGGGGTAGACTGGAGCGCGCCGTCGGGGCCGACCTGGGGGCTGTAGATGAACAGACGGCGCTGCCCGTCGACTTCCATCTCGAAGAGCAGGGAGTTGGGCACCGTGACGCCGTGCCCGAAGGAGAACGGCCGCACGTCGGCGATGCGGCCGTCGCGGGCCAGGCGCGCCAAGGTGTCGTACTCGACCCGAGCGCGTGAGTCGGCGGGCAGGACGGCCGAGTGCTGTACTCCGGTCCGGCCCTCAAACAGGCCGTCGTAGGTCGTCTCGAAGGGGGTCTTCTCGGGTTCGGCGGGCTGCGCGGGCTCCTCGGCGTGTCCGGCGACCACCAGAGACAGGACTGCCAGGACGAGAGCGGCGCGGGGGCCGGGGGAGGTCCTCATGCCTAGAGGATGGCTCCCTATCGGCCCTCGCGCAACCCTGCTAGGCCCTAGGCTCAAGATGGGTCTTTGGGCCCATACGACGGCTCAGTACGCGATCCCCTTGCGGCCGGCCTGCGCCTTGAGGGCCTCGACGAGCTTCGCGTCGAAGGCGTCCTTCTTGGTCCCCGCGTTCTTGGCCCGCCAGGCCTCGCGCTCCTTGGCCACCTGGGCGATCTCCTTCTTGAGCGTCTCGCGCTCGGCGCGCACCTTGTCGAGCGCCTTGCGGCGCCCCTCGGCGTCCTTGCCGCGCAGGGCGGGCGGCAGCTCCTCATCCTTGACCTTGCCGAGGTCGACGCGCTTGTCCTCGACCGCCGCCAGGAGGTCGCTCTCGGCGGGAAAGGCGCCCTTGCCTCCCGCTCCGGCGCTCATCCGGAAGGCCGCGCGGTCGGCCTTGGCGGCCGGGGCGGCGAAGGCCAGCATCCCGCGCACGGCGGAGGCCGACTCCTCGGCCTCGCGGCGGCGCTCGCCGAAGGCCAGCGCGGTGCCGTCGAGGCGGCCGCTGAGCTCCGAGAGCCGGGCGTCGAAGGGCGTGTCGGACGCGGCCACGCCGCCGTCGTGCGAGATCGCCGCGTAGCGGCCCTCTCCGAGGCTGGCGATGCGCGACCATTGCTCCTGGGTGCTGCCGCCCGAACCGCACTGGATGGTGTTGAGCACGACCCCCTTCTTGACCAGGTCCTGCACCAGCCCGGCCAGGGGCTTGGTGTCGTTGTAGTCCTCGTGGGCCGGCGCGTCGCCGACCAGATAGAGGACCTTGAAGGTCTTGGGGTCCTTCGACCAGGAGATCTTCTCGGAGGCGTCGGCCAGGCCCTGCAGGACATGCTCGGGGCCGTCCCCGCCGCCTTCCGGGCGCAGGGCCAGGAGCCGGCCGTACATCTTGTCTAAGTCCTTGGTGAGGTCGGTGACCTGGGTCAGGTAGGCGTCGCCGCGGTCGCGGAAGGCCACGAGGCCCATGCGGATCTCGGGGGTGGGCTTGCCCTTGGCGATCTCGTTGGCGATGGCCCAGACCTTGGTCTTGGCCGCCTCGAGGAGCCCGCCCATCGAGCTCGTGGTGTCGATGACGAAGACGACGTCGACGGCGGCGCGCGGCTTGCTCTCCGCGGCCTGCGCCGCGCCCGTCAAAAGACCCGTCAGGAACAGCCCTAGAACCTTGCCCATTTCTCCCCCTTGCGGCATGGGGGTGGGACACCGGGGCTGCCGCAAAGTTCCCTCGGTGTTGACATTTCCGGCGGCTACCGCTATGCTCAAGCGCATGGCTAAGGTTAGGAATCTTCGCTTGATCACGATCGTCGCCCAGCGTAAGGATGAGGAACTCGTGATCGGGTGCATGCGCGACGCGGGCGCGACCGGGGTCACTTTTCACCCCGCCAGCGGGACCGGTGTGCGCCAAAAGTTCGAGCGCGTCGGCCGACTCATCCAGATCGAGAAGACCGTGCTGCTCACGACCGTCCCCGCCGAGACCGCGCCGAAGATCGTCAAGGCGGTGAAGGACGCGCTCGGCCTCGATCGCCCCGGCAACGGCTTCATCTGCGTCCAGCGCGTCGAAGAAGCCGTCGGTTTGCTCTAGGTTTTCAGGAGTCGGCTACCTTGAGGACCAGCTTCCCTGCGTTCTCGCCCTTAAACAGCTTGAGCAAGGTCTGGGGGAAGGTCTCGAGGCCGGCGACGACGTCCTCGCGGCTCTTGAGCTTGCCGGCCGCCAGCCAGCCGGCCAGCTCGACGGCTGCCTCGCCGTAGCGCGGGGCGTAGTCGAACACGATCATCCCTTCCATGCGCGCCCGGTTCACCAGGAGCGCCAGGTAGTTGGAGGGGCCTTTTATGGGCGTGGTGTTGTTGTACTGGGAGATGGCGCCGCAGATGACGATGCGGGCCCGCATGGCGATCTGCGATAGCGCGGCGTCGAGGATGTCGCCGCCGACGTTGTCGAAAAAGACGTCGATGCCGCGCGGGCAGTGCCGGCGCAGGGCCGCCCTCACGTCCTCGGCCTTGTAGTCGATGGCGGCGTCGAAGCCCAGCTCGTCGGTGAGATAGCGGCACTTCTCGGCCCCGCCGGCGATGCCGACGACGCGACAGCCCTTGAGCTTGGCGATCTGGCCGACCAAGGAGCCTACCGCGCCGGCCGCGCCGGAGACGACGACGGTCTCCCCGGGCTTGGGCTGGCCTACGTCGAGCAGGCCGAAGTAGGCCGTCATGCCCGTCATGCCCAGGGCGCTCAAGTAGGTCGGCAGGGGGGCGCGTTCGGGGTCGACTTTGGCGATACCCTTGCCGTCGCTGAGGGCGTATTCCTGCACGCCGAACATCCCGACGACGTGCTCGCCCACGGCGAAGGCGGGGTTCTTCGAGGCCAGGACGCGGCCGACGGCGCCGGCGCGCATGACCTCGCCCAGGCCTACCGGCGGCAAGTAGGACTTGCCGTCGTTCATCCAGCCGCGCATGGCCGGGTCGAGCGAGATGTGAAGGACTTTGACGAGCAGCTGTCCTTCGCCGGGCTCTGGCCGCGCGCAGGTGTCGAATTTCCAGTCGCCGGCCTTGGGCAGGCCTACGGGCCTGGCCGCCAGCAGGAAGCGCCGGTTCTCGGCGCTCAAGAAGCCTTCAAGACCGCGGCGGCCGCCAAAGTCCCCGGCGCGCAGGTCAGGCCGCCGCCCGGATGGCTGCCGCTGCCGCCGATGAAGAGGCCCGGGAAGGGCGTGGCGTAGCGCGACAGGTCCACCGAGGGGCGCAGCGAGTAGACCTGATCCAAGGCATGCTCGCCGTGGTAGATGTGTCCGCCGGTCAGCCCGTAGCGGGACTCGAGGTCGACCGGGGTGAGCAGCTCCTGGCCCACGACGTTGGCGCGGGTCCCGGGCGCGACACGCTCGAGGACGTTCAGGGCCGCCTCGGCCAGGGCCTTGGCGCTCTCCGGCGTCCAGCCGCCCTCCAGGTTGTGGGGGGCGAAATGCACGAGGACCTCGACCACGTGTCCGCCGGCGGGGGCCAGCGACGCGTCCGACACGCTGGGGACGCGGATCTCCAGATAGGGCTTCTCGGAGAAGCGCCGGTACTTGACCGCGTCGAAGGACTTCTCGAGGTCGTCGATGCGCTCGCCGCAGACGCGCGCGGCGGCGAAGCGCTCGCCCTTGCGGCCGGCGAACTCGAGCGGGGCCTTGAGGGCCAGCGAGAGCTTGGCCGCGGTGCCGCGGGTCTTGAACACGCGTACCTGGCGCTCGAGCTCCATGGAGAGCTCGGTGGGCGGCACGAGCCCCAGGAAGGTGCGCTTGGGGTCGAGCGAGGACAGCACGACCGGGGCGTGGAGCTCGGAGCCGTCCTCCAGGGTCACGCCGGTCACCGTGCCGGCCTTGAGGCGGATGGAGCGCACGGGGGTGTTGAGGCGGACCTCGGCCCCGTGGGCCTTCGCCGCGGCCTCGAGGGCCTTGGTCAGGGCGGCGGGGCCGCCGGCGACGCCGTTGTGGGCCGAGCACTCGCCCAAGAGCCAGGTGGCCACGCTGCCCGCCGACCACGGGCCCATGAAGGTGCCGGGGAACGCCGGGGCGGCCAGGGCGGTCTTGAGCAGGTCGGACTCGAACCAGTCGCCCAGCCAGTCGGCGATGCACATCGGGCCGATGCGCAGGAGCTCGAGCATGTCCTTCTCGCCGAGCAGGCGCAAAGACAGGCCGGTCTTGGCCAGCTTGACCAAGTCGCAGGCGGTGGGGACGATGCTGGGCGGTTGACAGGCCAGCACCCCGGCGACAAACGGCGTTATGCGCTCCACGAAGGCGCGGAACTCGACGTAGCTCTTGGCGTCCTTCTCCGAATGCTTGGCGATCTCGGGCGCGGCCTTGGCGGAGTCGCGGTAGAGAAGCAGGCCCGGACCCTTCTCCTGGGCCGCGTAGACCGGAGTCTCGGCGTCCTGGAGCTTGAGGCCGTGGTCGGCCAGGTCCAGCGAGTCGACGGCCTCGCGGCGCACCCCGTGGGTGTCGAGCAAGAGGCCCAGGGTCTTGTAGCCGGGCGCGAACTCCTCGCCTGCGGCCAGTCCGCCGACGTGGGCGCGGCGCTCGAGCACGACGACCTTGCGCCCGCCCTTGGCCAGCGCGGCCGCGGCGGCCAGGCCGTTGTGCCCGGCCCCGATGACGATGACGTCGAAGTTGTTGGCCATGTGTCCTCTTAGATCGCGCCCGACTTCAGGATTTCCTTGGACGCCAGCTCGCCGGGGGCGCCCATGATGCCGCCGCCCGGATGCGCGCCGGAGCCGCAGAGGTAGAGATTGTCCACCGGAGTCCGGTAGCGCGACCACTTCGCGGTGGGGCGCTGGAAGGCCAGCTGCTCGAGGCTGAGCTCGCCGTGGAAGATGTTGCCTTCCGTGAGGCCGAAATCCTTCTCCAGGTCCCACGGGCTCAGGACCTGCTTGTGCAGGATGGTCTGGCGGATGTTCGGCACGTACTCCTCGATCGTGTCGATGACGGTCTCGCCGAAGGCCTCGCGGCGCTGCGGCCAGTGCGACGGCCCTTCCTTGATGTTGTACGGGGCGTACTGGACGAAGCAGGACATGACGTGCTTGCCGGGAGGCGCCACGCTCGGGTCGGTCAAGGACGGGATGACGATGTTGATGTAGGGCCGGCGTGAGAAGTCGCCGTACTTGGCCTCGTCGAAGGCCTTCTCGACGTAGTCCATCGACGGCACGATGGCGATGTCGCCGCGCAGGTGGTTGCCGTCGCCCGGGCGGCAGGTGAAGTTCGGGAAGCGGTCGAGGGCCAGGTTGACCTTCCCCGAGCTGCCGCGGAACTTGTAGCGCTTGATCTGGGTGGCGAACTCGCCGTCGAGGTGCTCCTCACCCACGAGCCCCATGAAGGTGAGCCGGGGGTCCACGCCGCTGACCACGATCTTGGCGCGGATCTCGTCGCCGTTGGCCATGACCACGCCGCGGGCCGAGTTGCCCTTCATGAGGATCTTGGCCACCGCGGCCTCGGTGCGGATCTCCACGCCCAGGTGCTTGGCGGCGCCGGCGCAGGCCATGCTGATGGCCCCGGTCCCGCCCTTGGCGAACCCCCAGGAGCGGAAGGCGCCGTCGATCTCGCCCATGTAGTGGTGCAGGAGGACGTAGGCGGTGCCCGGGGAGCGCACGCCCTGGAAGGTGCCGATGATGCCGGAGACCGACATCGGACCCTTCAAGGTGTCCGACTCGAACCACTCGTCGAGGAAGTCGGCCGCGCTCATGGTCATCATCTTGACCAAGCGGGTCTGGTTGTCCTTGCCGAGGTTCTTGAAGCGCTCGCCGACCTGGAGGATGTCGAGGAGCTCGAGCGGGTTGAGCGACTCGGGCGCCGGGGCCGGCGAGTCGATCAGGGGCTTGGCGAAGCGCGCCATCTGCATCATGGCCTTGCCGAACTCGGGGTAGACCTCGGAATCCTTCTTCGAGAAGCGCGCGATCTCGCGGCGGGTGCGCTCGCCGTCGCCCCAGCGGGCCAGCGAGTCGCCGTTGGGCAGCGGCAGGAAGGAGCAGTCCAGCGGCAGGACCTGGTAGCCGAACTTGGGGAGCTCCAGGTCGCGGATGATGTGGGGCCTAAACAGGCTGACCACGTAGGAGCAGACCGAGAACTTAAATCCCGGGAAGACCTCCTCGGTCACCGCGGCCCCGCCCAGGACGTGGCGGCGCTCGAGGAGCAGGACCTTCTTGCCGGCCTTGGCCATGTAGGCGGCGCAGATGAGGCCGTTATGGCCCCCGCCCACGACGATGGCGTCGTACTCGCCGGTGGGCTTGGCGTCCTTGTACTTGGAGGCCACCTGCTCGGTCACCAACGGGACGGCGGTCGTGGTGGTCATGCTCGTTTCCTCTCGGGGTTGAAGAAGGGCTTCTCGACGACGGTGGCGGTGACGCTCTGGCGCTTGAACTCGACTGTGGTCTCTATGCGGAGCTTGGTCCCGGGCTTGGAGTGCTCATTGAGCACGGTAGCCAGGGCCAGGTTCTTCTTTAGGATGGGCGACCAGGCGCCGCTGGTGGCCTGGCCGACCTGGCCCATGTCCTGGTCGAAGACCGGTACCGCCGTGCGCCAGGCGGCGCCGGGCACCGAGGGCGGCAGGTCCTGGGCGAGGTAGAGGGCCTCGAGCTCGAGCCAGTCGATGTCCAAGCCCACGAACGCCCACTTGGAGCCCTTGGCCTTCTCGGCCTTGAGCGCGGCCTGGCCGATGAAGGGCTCGCGGTCGAGGTTCACGGTCCAGCCCAGGCCGATCTCGTAGGGGGTGGACTTGCGCGCCTCGATGAGGCAGTCCTTGGCGCTGAAGTAGTCGACGTCGAGCAGGATGAAGCCGGCCTCGATGCGGGTGATGTCGAGGGCGTCCAAGCCCGCGGCCTCGATGCCGTGGTCCTTGCCGGCGTCCATCAGGTGGTCCCATAGCTTCAGGGCGTCGGCGTTCTTGACCCAGACCTCGTAGCCGAGGTCGCCGGTGTAGCCGGTGCGCGTGATGCGGGCCTCGAAGCCGTCCATGCGGCAGGCCGTGGTCTTGAAGAAGCCGAGCTTGTCTAAGTCGGCGTCGCAGGCCTTCTTGAGGATGGCGCGCGAGGTGGGGCCCTGCAGGGCCAGGGTGGCGATCTGGTCGGAGACGTCCGACACGGTCACGTCGTAGCCGCGGCGGTTCTTCTCGAGCCAGTAGTAGGTGGGCAGGGCGGCCGTCATGCGGAAATGGTCGTCGGCGATGCGGGTGATGGTGCCGTCGTCGAGCATCTTGCCCTTGTCGTCGGTCCAGGAGACGTAGGAGACCTGGCCGACCTTGACCTTGCGGGCGTCCTTGGTCAGCACATGGGAGAGGAAGTCCGCCGCGCCCTTGCCGCGCACCTCGTACTTGAAGAGCGGCGTGACGTCCAAGAGGCCGGCGCCCTGGCGGAACGCGTTGTACTCGCGCTCGTGGCAGGTCTCGTAGGAGCAGACGGCGTGGTAGCCCGACCACTGCTTCCAGCGGTAGCTGGTGCAGAGGGCCGAGGTTCGCGGATGGAAGGGCGTTGGCACGGGCATGGTTTTCCTCTTATAAGGGGCTTGGGATCGGGGGCGGCGGCGGGGGGAAACGGCGGGGCTAGAGGCCGGAGGTGAGGCCGATGAGGAAGACGATTTTCGCCACCACGGCCTGATTATAGCACGGTGTTTGATAGACTTCCGCCGTGCCCGGACTCGCGGCCTGCTTGCTGCTGACCGTCCTGGTCGGCGCGGTCGCGTTCCGCCGCTACCTGTCGTTTCAGGCCGCCTACCTCTTCAAGGATATCGGCAGCGACTCGCTCAACATCACTTACCCGCAGGTCCTCCATCTGTTCGACTACCTCCGCGCCGAGGGCTTTCCGGGCTGGTCCTTCGCCCAAGGACTAGGGCAGAACCTCTATCCCTCGGCCTTGAGCGATCCCTTCTTCCTCATCCTGCTCCCGTTCGGGCGCGACGGAGCCGCGTTCGGCTTCGCCTACATGGAGCTGGCCAAGGTCCTCTGCGCGGCGGCCTTCTTCCACCTCTTTCTGCGCGAGGCGCGGCTCTCGCGCTTCGCTGCCGTCGCGGGTGGGCTGCTCTACGCCTTCACGGGCTTCATGGCGGTGGGAAGCGGTTGGAGCGTATTCTCGACCGAGGCCGTTAACTGCGCGCTGGGGCTCTGGGCCTTCGAGCGGACCCTCGTCCGCGGCTCTCCGGCGCTGCTGCCGCCGGCCTTCGCGTTGCTTACCCTGCGCCAGCCCGCGCTCCTATGGCCCTACGCCCTGGCCTTCTCCGCCTACGGAGCGGCGCGCTTCGCCGACGAGAACGGTGGGGGCTTGCGAGCGGGCCTGGCCTTCCTGGCGCGCTGCGCCGGCTGGGCCGCGCTCGGGGCCCTGATGAGCGGCTTCTCGCTCCTCGACGCGCTCTTCCAGCTGGCTGACAGCCCTCGCGTGGGCGGCGGCGCCTCGCTCGTCCGCGCTCTGGCGTCGACCCCGCCCCTGCGGCTGGAAGGGGCCGAGCACTACGTCACCGCCCTTCTGCGTCTCTATTCGAGCGACCTGCTCGGCGCGGGCTCCGCGTTCACCGGCTGGAAGAACTATCTCGAGGCCCCGGCTTTCTACTGCGGCCTGAGCTCGCTGCTGCTCGCGCCGCAGGCTTTCTGCGCGATGAGTGCGCGCCAGCGCCGGGTCTACGGCGTCCTGGCCGCCTGCGCGGCGCTTCCCGCGGTGTTCCCCTACTTCCGGCAGGCCTTGTGGGCTTTTTCGGGCGATTACTACCGAAGCTATTCCTTGTTCGTCGCGGCGTTCCTGGTCTACTTGACGGCGCGGGCCCTCGACGGGCTCCACGAGCGCGGCGAGTCCGGCCCGGCCGCGCTGTTCGCCAGCTTGGCGCTGCTGCTGGTGCCGCTAGCCGCTGCCGGAACGCTCGATCCGTCGCTGCGCGCCGGCTGCGCGGCGTTCCTCTGCGTCGACGCGGCCCTCCTTTTCGCGATGCGGGTCGCCTCCCGGCGCCGGGCGGCGGGGGTCCTGCTCCTGGCGTCGCTGTGCGTGGAGGCGGCCTGGTTCACCTCGGTGACGGTGTCGAGCGGCCGCGACGCGCTGACGGCCGCGGAACTGCGTGAGAAGAAGGGCTACGGCGACGATACGCTGGACGCGGTCGCTTACCTCAAGGCGGCCGACCCGTCGTTCTACCGCATCGAGAAGGACTACCGTTCCGGGCCCACCGGCCATGCCAGCTATAACGACGCCAAGGCGCAGGGGTATCTCGGCACGACGTCCTACGCCCAGTTCAACCAGCGTTCCTATGTCGAGTTCCTGGCCCAGACGGGCGTCATCGATCCGGCGGTCTCCGTGGACTCCATCTGGCTGCGCGGCCTGAGCCGGCGTCCGGGGCTCATGCGGCTGGTCGGCGTCAAATTCTTCCTGTCCAAGGGCGGCGACGTGCCGCCGGCCTTCGCGGCCGACCTGGTCGGGACCTTCGGCGCGGTGCGTGCGTTCCAGGACCGCTCGGCCCGGCCGCTGGGATTCGCCCTGGACCGCTGCCTCACGGCGCGGGAGTTCCGAGCCCTCGACCCACGGTCGATGGACGCGGCCCTCCTCGACGCGTTCGTCGTCGAGGACTGCGGGGGCTTCCCGCGTCCCGCGCCCGGGCCCGCCGCCGCGCCGGAGGCGTTGTCCATCCGGCGGTGGTCGCACAACGCCCTCGAGGGGAGCGTGGCGCTGAGGAGCCCGAAGCTGCTGCTCTTCACGATTCCTTGGGACGCCGGCTGGTCGGCGTCGGTCGACGGCCGGCCCGCCGAGCTGCGGCGCGTAGATTTCGGCTTCTTCGGCGTCCCGCTCGAGGCGGGCGTCCACGAGGTCGGTCTGCGCTACGAACCGCCGTTCCGGCGCCTCGGGGCCGCCCTGTCCTTGGCCGCCCTGTCCCTCTTCCTCGTCCTCCTCAAAAAGCGGCGCCCCGGCGTTGCCGCCGGGGCGCCGGTGCGTCCGATGCGGCCGGGTCAGTCCACGCTGTAGACCGTCCCGCCGTGCAGCACCTTCACCTTGCCGCCCAGGGCGAAGAAGCGCCCCAGGACCGGCTCCTTGGCGAGCAGGGCGAAGTACTCATCCGACATCGCCTTGACCGTCACGGTCTTGCGCGAGGCGGCCGCGGCGTCGGCCTCGATGGCGCCGTCGACCCAGACCCCGCCGCGCAGGTAGAACGACTTCCCGCCGGCCTCGCGCGTCTCGACGATACGCTCGCCCTTGGCCTTGAGCTCGTCGCGCGTTCTCTTCTCCGCCTTCGCGAAGGCGCCGCGCGTCGCGCTCATCTTCGAGGGAGCGAACCGGAGTCCGCCTCCGGCGCCCGGGGCCGCGGCCATCGCCGCTTCCTCCGCCTCGGCGTCCTTGCCGCCCAGCAGGCGCGAGGCGTTCTGGGCCCGCAGGGCCACGCCAGCCCCGCCGGAAAAGCCGCTCGAACGGGCGTCGTCGGCCATCCGCGCGGCCTCGCGGCGCATCGCCTGCGCGGCCGCCGGCATCGCCATCCCCTCCTCGAGGACCAGGTACGAGGTGTAGGGCGTGACGATCCCGTAGCGCTTGGCGATGCGGGTGATCGTCTCGACCACCTCGGGGTCTGCCCGCCCCGAGAGGCGGATGCCGTCAAGCTCCTCGGCCACCTTGAGGTTGGCCCAGAGACGGGGCAGGAAGGCGTTGCGCTCAGCGCGCTCCGGCAGCTTCACCGGGTACTCGAAGCGCAGGGTCTTGCCCGCGCTCTTGCCGGTGACAGTGAGCTTCCCCTTCCCGGCGGCCTTGAAGCGGCCCATGACCAGGAGCTCGGAGCCGTAGAACAGGTCCCCGCCTTGGCGCGGCGTGACCTGCGAGACCGACACGCCGTCCCACTCGAGCCGGACGTCGGTCAGCGCCGGGCGCGCCACCTTCTGGTAGAGCGTCGACACCTTGTGCTCGATGTCCTCGCCGGGCCGCACGTAGTCGCGCGAGCCGCGGTTGGCCTCGGCCAGCTTGTCGAGCAGCAGGGTGTTCACGTCGTCGCCCACCCCGAAGGCGAAGAGCCGGGCCTTGAGGTCCCTGTTGCGCTCTTGCGCCGAGCGCAGGATGGCCTGGACGTCGGTCGAGCCCACGGTGGGCAGGCCGTCGGTCAGGAAGAACACCATCGGCACGTTCTCGCCGCCCCCTGCCAGCATCGGCAGGCCCTCGGAGAGAGCGCCCTCGATGTTGGTGCCGCCGGCGGCCTCGAGCGCCTCCACGTAGCGCAGCGCCCGGGCGACGTTCTCCTTGGAGGCGGCCACGAGCGAGCGCTCGAAGACGCCCACCCCGGTGGCGAAGTCGACGATGCCGAAGCGGTCCTTCGGCCCCAGGCGCTTGAGGGTGGAGCTCAGCGCCGCCTTGGCCTGGGTCATCTTGCCGCCCTCTTCCATGGAGCCCGAGCGGTCGACGATGAAGAGAAGGTCCTTGGGGATGCCCGTGCCCTCGGCCTCGCGCTTGGGGGTGAGCGAGAGCATGACGGTGCCCTCTTCGCCCTCGGGCCGGTGGGTGAGGATCCCGGCGGCCAGCGGGTCGCGGGCCGTCGAGAAGAACAGGTCGAGGTCGCTCAGCGTCCCGTCGGCCTTATAGGTCACCTCGGCGGCCTTCTCGCCCTCGCGCTTGATCTCGACGCCGGCCTGCGGCGAATAGACCGAGCGCAGGACCTCTTCCCCCGAGAGACGCAGGCGCACCGAGGCCCCGCGCGTCACGCTGCCCGTCATCGTGGCCGAGCGCATCGGGACGGTGAGCTGATAGAGCCCGCCGCTCGAGCGCACCGCCTGGCTGGCGACCATGCGGACGGTGACCGTGGCGCGCGGCTCGATCGGGAAGACGCTGGCCCGGACCAGGCGCTCGCCGACGAGCTCGAGCAATCCGGGGTCGCGCGAGGCGCGGACGATGTTCTCGTAGATGGTGCGGGCTTGGGTCGCGTCGAGCAGCTCGCCCTTCATGGTCTTTCCGCCGGCCGTCATCGTGAACCCGCTGAGCACCGTGTCGGCCGGGATCGGGATGAGCAGGACCCCTTCGAGGCGTCTGTCGGTGGGGTTGCGGAAGGCGATGTCGTAGGTCAGCTCGGCCCCGCCGGGGGCCACCGTGCCCTCGACCTTGTAGCCGGAGAGCTCGAGCGGCAGGCCGTCCTCGGGCCGGACGGGGGTCACGGTGCCGGGTCGCGTCGGCGGCAGGGGGCGGGGCGGGAGCGGCATCGGCCGGACCGGGCCGCCCGGCATCAGTATCCGGAAGGGATTGGGCATCCCGATGGGCCAAGCGATCAACTGCTGCGCTGAGGCGGGGATGGGGGCCGAAACGCAAGCCAGGGCCCCGAAGGCGGCCAAGGTCAGGATGCGGGTTTTGGTGTCCATGAGTCCTCCGGGGCTAAGCCCTGGGGATGGGACACCGGCGGTTCCCGGAAGTTCCGGAAAAGAAGAAGCCCCCGCCCGGAGGCGGGGGCTTCTTCTTATAAAGACGGCTTGGGGCTTATGAGCCCTTGGCCGCGGCCAGCGCCATGTCGATGAAGTTGCCGACCTGCTTCTTGGCGACGGAGTCGTACGCCGGCGCGTCGATGTTGACGTCCGTGCGTTTCGTGCTCGAGGACGAGCCGGTCGAGCCGGCCAGGGCGCCCAGGAGCGCGATGGCCTTGGTCGCCACGGCCGCGACCTTGTCGCCGGTGGTCGTGGCATCCTTGATCTCGGTGTAGAACTTGTCCTCGGTGGTGACCGGGTACTTGAGGTTTAGCGCGGCGAGCTTCTTGGGCGTGTAGCACTCCCGGTTGCCGAAGCGCTTGCTGCAGGTGACCCCGTCCTTGGGTACGACGGTCACCGACCCGCTGACGGCGAAGAGCACCTTGCCCTTGACCGAGGCCGAATCTTTCTTGATCCACTTTCCGTGGCCGTCGCCCTGGACCGAGCTGAAGTCCAGCACGACGTTTAGGCGCACGGCGTCGGCGCCCAGCTCGTCGACCAGGTTGGCTTCCATGAACGCCGGGGCGTTGCCGCTGGCCTGCTTCATGGCCATGGCCAGGCCGCCGCCCGCGCCCAGGTACTTGGGGTTGTAGACGGTGGAGCCCTTGGCCGCGTAGACCTTGTACTTGTTCTTCCCCACGCCCCAGTCGAACGGGCTGGCTTTGCCGTTGGCGTTGAGCTTCTGGAACAGCGGGTTGGCCTGGAGCTGCGCCTGCGGCACGACGCTGTAGCCCGACGAGCCCAGGCGCGCCTCGGCGTCGGCGCAGACCGCGTCGGTGAGGGCCTGGAGCTGTTCGTCCGTGATGCCCTTGAGATAATACATCGAGATGACTTTCGAGTCGGCCCGTCCGCCCTGGTTGCTGAGCAGGCCGGCCGTCGTCCCGGCGCTGGCGCCGGTCTGGAAGCCGACGATCACGTTGCACTCGCTGACGAAGGCCTTCTTATTGGTGAGCAGGTTGGTGTTCTGTGCGCCGATGAAGACGGACGCCTGGCTCTGCGGCGTGGCATTGGCGTCGTAGGTCGGGAGCTTGGCGGTCTTGTTGAGCATGCCGCAGCCGGCCAGCGAGAAGGCTAGGGCGCCAGCGAGGGGCTTCTTGAGCGATGTCACGTGTATGTTCCTCCGTCGACGATTATGTGGCGGGCTGATGATATCAAAAACCCCGTCCGCCCGGCCAACGCGGGACATCGGCCGGATTGGTAAGATGCGGTGTGCGGACGCGCGACATGGCGGGAGCGGCTGCGGCCGCGGGCGTCTCGATCTCGGCTGCCGCGCTCTTCGGCTACAGCTTCGCCGCCTCCTCGAACCACGCCTTCTGGCTGCCCGGCGTCCTGGAGCGCCTGTCCCCCGGGCTATACGCCGGCGACCCCGCCGTGGCCGCCGCCATGCGCGGGCCGACGCTCTTCTACGACGCGCTGGCGGCGCTGGCCCGGCCGCTCGGCCTTCCCGGCGCCGCGGCCTTGGCCTGGGCGGCCTCTGCCGGCGCCGTAGGCGCCTTGGCCTGGGCCGCCGCGCGGGCCTTGGGGGGCGGGACCGGCGCGGCCGGGCTAGCCGTCCTCTTCACGTCCCTCTCAGGCGGCCTGCGTACGGCGTCCCCTTGGGCCGGCGACCCGCTCATCAAGCCGTTCGCCGACCATTCCACGGCCGCCTGGCCGCTGGTGCTGGCGGCCTGCGTCCTGCGCATGGGCGAGCGGCGGAGCGCGGGCTGGGTTCTTGTGCTCGCCGCGGGCTTTCTCAACCCGCTGGCGGCCGGCCTGGGCGCGGCCTGGCTGCTCGGTGCGGAGGCGCTTGAGCGCCGCGCCGCGCCGTCCCCCGCCGACCAGGCCGGCGGCGTCCTGGCCGCGCTGGGGGCCGCCGTCTTCCTCTCCGCCATCGGCCGCGGCGCGCGGCCCGATCTGGCGCTCTTGAGCGCCGCCACCCCCAACACCTATTCGCCCTGGGTCTGGCCCTGGGAGCGCTGGCTCCACGCGGGGGCGTGGGCGCTGGTCTGGCTGGCGGCGGCCTGGGTCCACCCCGAGCGCCGCCGCCTGCTGCCCCTGCTCTTGGCCGGCCTGGGTCTCGGCGCGGCCGGACTGGCGGCGCCGGCGCTGGGGCCCCTGGCTCTCGCTCAGCCGCTACGCATCGACGCGCCGCTCTGCTGGCTGGGCCTCGTCGCGGCGGCCGGCGTCCTGGCCGCGCGGCTGGCCGACCCGCGTCCGGCCGTCTGGATGACGGCGCTGGCCGCCGCGGTCGGGTTGGCCGCGCCTTTCGCCGGCACGCCACTGGCGCTCTGGACGGCGGCCCTGGTGGTCTTCCAAGGTCCCCTGTCGCGGCGCGCCGCGGCGCTGGCCGGCGCGGCCTACGGCCTGGGAGCGCCGTTCCTCAGCCCCGAGACCTGGGCCGGCGCGCCGTTCTCGGCGGCCCTGGCGGCCGCGGCGCTCGGCCTGGCCGCGGCCCTGGCCCCCGAGGAGCGCGGGGCCTGGCCGGTGTGGACCAAGCCGCTCTCCGGAGCGGTGCTGGCGCTGTGGCTGGCCGTGGGGCTATCCGGAGCCGTGCGGCCACCGGAGCCGCTCGAGGTCCCTTCGTCGGCCGAGTCGGCGGCGCGCGCCACGCCGCCCGGGTCGCGCTTCGCCGTGGCGCCCGCGGTCTCGGGCTTCCGCCTGCGCGCGCGCCGTCCGGTCTGCGCGGAGTGGACCGACTTCAACCTCGCGCTCTTCGACGCCGAGGCGGCGCGCGCCTGGCGCGCGCGCATGGAGTCGGCGGGGGCCGATTGGCGGCGCCTTCCGGCCGAGCGCGCCGCGGCGCTGGCGGAGTGGGACCGGGCGCTCTTGCGCAACCGCCGGGCCGCCGCGGCGGGCGGGATCCCCGAGTGGACCGACCCCCTCCAAGCCGCGGCCGCGGCCGGCGCTTGCGGGGCGGACTACGCGGTGCTCGGCGAGAGCGTGCTGGCTATTGGACGGCGCGGAAGGTGACGGGCAGGGCGGACTTGGGCAGCACGGCGACGGAGTAGGGCGCCGACGGGCCGGCGCCGGCCTCGGCCTTGACGGCGTAGCGCACGACGAGCGCTCCCTCCTCTTCGTTGAAGGACAGGAGCAGGACCGAGCTCTGGGCCGTCTCGCTGCGTTCACCGAAGACGGCCACCGCCATCTCGGCGTCGAAGTCCACCGCCGGCAGGGGGTCGGCGCGGCCGACGCGCTTCCAGAGGTCGGCCCAGTCGGCGGCGTTGGTGAAGACGGCCCCGCCGGCCTTGCCGACCCCCCCGACGGTGGCCGACCAGGAGCCGCGCGGGTTGAGGGCTCTCGGCGGGCCCGCCGGCGCGGGCGACGCGGGGGCCGCTTGGGACTCTTCCGCGACCTTGCCCTTCTTGACGAACATCTCGGGCTCGGGGCGCCGGAACGGGAGGGCCGACGGCTCGAAGGTGGCCGGTTCGTCGACCCGGATGTCGGCGCCGCGCACCATGGCCAGGCTGCCCGCGGAGGCGGCGGCGAGCTTGGCGTCCTTCTTCGCCTTGGGGGCGTCGTCGGCCATCGGCAGGGAGCCTTCCTTCGAGCCGATGATGCGCGGCGTGGAGCCCTGGCCCAGCGACACGCTGGGGTTGCGCCTGTCGGCCGCCTGGCGGTTTATGCTGGTGAGCTGGCTGGTCATCCGGCGCATGACGTCCATCGCCTCGTCCTTCGAGAGCGGACGGTCCGGGATGCCGTCGGCCGGGGCGGCAGGGGCGCTGGGCGGGACGATCTCCTGGATCCCCATCCGCGACTTCTCCTGCTCCAGGAAGGCGTGGAGCTCCTCGTTGGAGGCGGAGGGCTTGGCCTCGAGCGGCGCGCCGTTCTTGGCGATGCGCGCGCGGGAGAGCTGGGAGAACTTGAGCGGTCCGGCGGCGCCCGCCGCGCCCGGGCGCGACGGCGCGTCGCCTTCGCCGCCGCTCCAACTGCCGCGCAGGGCCATCTCGCGGCGGGCCTGCTCGACGCCTCCGGCCGACTGCAAGGCGGCGCCGGCGTCCATCTCGGCGCCGCGGGCGTCGTCCTGGCTTACGCTGAGCCCGCCGGACTCGATCCCCGAGTCGGACAGGCCGAGCATCCGCGGCGCCATGCCGTAGCGCACCTCGCGAAAGAAAATGAGGCCGACGAGGAGGCCCGTGGCCGCGAAGGCGGCTAGGCGCAGCGGCGAGAGGCCCATGCGCGGCCTGGCGGCGGGGCTCTCCTCTCCGAGGCGGCGGCGCTCGAGGCGGGCCATGAAGCCCGTCGGCAGCTCGGCGCGCGGCAGGTCCTTGACCAGCTTCGATACCGCGCCGTACTCGGTCACCGCGCGCCGGCAGTCGGCGCAGGCGGCCAGGTGCGTCTCGAGCCCGGGGCGCTCGGCGTCGGGGGCCGCGCCGTCGGCGTGCGCGGCGAGCAGCTCCTGGCGGGGGTGGATGGGGTCGGTCATGCTCCCTCCATGAAGCGCGCGAGACGACCCTTCAGAGCGGCCCGCGCCCTAAACAGGCGCGACTTGACCGTCCCCTCGGGCAGGTCCAGCGTCCTCGCGATCTCGTCGTAGGCCATCCCCGAAATCTCCCTCAAGACCACCACCGCGCGGCTCTCCTCGTCGAGCGTCATCAAAGCTTCCTGCACCGCCGTGCCCACCTCGACCGTCGCCAGCCCCGCGTCGAGCGGAGCGTCCTTGGCCGCCGGCTCCGCCGTAGGCGACTCCTCCCCGTCCTCCGAGGCCCCGAAGAGCGCGGCCAGCGGCAGGGTCTTCCAGAAGCCGCGCCGCTTCTCGGAGCGGACCCGGTTCTTCCAGGTGTTCATCGTCACCCGGTAAGCCCAACTCGTCGGCGCCGAGTCTCCCCGGAAGCCGGGCAGCGCCTTGAGACAGCGCAGCAGGGCGTCCTGCGAGAGGTCCTCGGCGTCGGACGGGTTCCCGGTCAGCCGCAGGGCCAGGTTGTAGACGGGCTGGGCCGCGGCCTTGAGGAACTCGTCCTCGCTCATCCTTTGTGACACCGGGTCGGGGCCGGGGGTTCCAGCTACTTGCGGCACTCCGGGCTCTCCTCGTCGCGCGCCATCGTGTAGTCGTCCTTGGTCATCTTCGGTGAGATCACGCGCCGGCCGCCGGCCAGCGCCTTGTCGGCGGACTTGAGCAGGCCGTTGCGCTCGGCGGCCTCGAGGGCGTTGTCGAAGGCGTCGACTAAGGCGTCGAGGCCCTTCTGGGACTCGACGATGCGCTTCTGGAGCTCGGTCTCGGGCTTGGGCGCGGCGGCGTAGGCCACCAGGTCCTTGGCGAGACGCTCCTTTAAGTCCTTGAGCGCGTCCTGCGCCGAGCGCAGGCGCTCGAAGACGGCCAGGGTCTGCCGGCCGTGGTCGCCGGTGAGCTTGAGCTTCCAGCAGCGGTAGAGTTTGACGTTGAGGCCGAGCTCGATGGTGCGGGCCGGGACCTGGATCGAGGCGGTCTCGATGGTCTCGTAGGCCTCCATGCGCCGCTCGAGGCGCCGCAGGACGGGGTCGAAGGCGGCGTCGGCCGGGCCGCTGAGCCCGCGCCCCGCGCCTGAGGGGCTGCCGCCCGCCCATGCGGCGGCGGAGAGCGCCAGCAGGAGGGCGGCGCGGCTCATGGCTGCTTGAGGAACCCTTTCTCGGCCAGGCGCTTGAGCAGGGCGTCGAAGGCGTGGCCGAGGTCCTGGAACTCGTCCTTGCCGCGCAGGTGGAAGACCGGCTTGACCGGCTCGCCCTTCTCGAGCCGCTCGATGTCGGTCTTGAAGCGGTGGATGGGGCCGGCCAGGCGTTGGGAGTAGACCAGCGCGAAGACGAGCGACAGCGCGAGGTTGAGCGCCAACGACAGCGCCAGGGCGGGAAGGACGATGGCGGTATGCGAGAGCATCTCGGGGTGCGAGCCGGCCTCTTGGACCACGTAGAAGAACTCCCCGGCGGAGCGCGCGTCGGCCTGGAGCAGGAGCGCGTAGACGACGGTGCCCGTTATCAGGGTCGAGACCGCGGTCCAGCCGGCCAGGCGGGCCATGAAGCGTCGCTGGAAGTTGGGCTCGATGAAGAACCGGCCGCGGCGGTTCTTGGCGTGGGTGGTCATGGACGGGTCCTCCGGGAGAAGCGCTTGCGCACGGCCTCGACGGCCGGCGCGGGAAGGTAATCGCCGACCCGCGCGCCCATGCGGGCCACCTCCTTGATGATCGAGGAGGAGAGGTAGGTGTAGCGCTCGTCGGGCATCAGGAAGACCGACTCCACCTCGGGCGAGATGGCGCGGTTCATCGAGGCCATCTGGAACTCGTACTCCATGTCGCTGACCGCGCGCACGCCGCGGATGATGACCCGCGAGCCGCGTTTCTTGAGGTAGTCGACCAGGAGCCCCTCGAAGGTGTCGACCTCGACGCCGGAGAGACCGCGGACGCAGGCCTTGGCCATCGCCACGCGTTCCTTGAGGGTGAAGGTCGAATTCTTGGACCTGTTGACCGCCACGGTCAAGATGACCTTGTCGAAGAGGCGCCGGGCCCGGCGGACGATGTCCATATGCCCGTTGGTGATGGGGTCGAAGCTGCCGGGATAGACGGCGATGCGCGGCATTACGGGCCGACTGTACCAATTTTCCTATAGTGTCCGGCACATGGAGACCGTCCTCCTGGCCGGCGCCCGTACCCCGTTCTGCGCCTGGGCGCGCGGGCGCAAGGGCGACGGCTCGCGAGGAGGGGCGCTGGCGGCCTTGGACCCCTTCGAGCTGGGCGGCGCGGCCCTGCGCGGGGCCTGGGACCGGGCCGGGCACGTCCCCGACCGCGTGGTCTGGGCCAACGCCTATCAAGACGGCCCGCACGGCTGCTACGGCGCGCGCTACGCGGCCTGGAAGGCCGGCCTGCCGCCCAAGGTCCCGGCTCTGACCGTGAACTTCGCCTGCGGCGGGGGCTTGAGCGCCGTCATCGAGGCCGCGCAGGACATCGCCACCGGCGACGCCGCCGCCGTCCTCGCCGGCGGGGCGGACTGTCCGAGCCGGGTCTCCAAGGAGATCTTCGCGCCGTCGTTCACCGACGTCTCCTGCTCTTCCCCGATCGCCGCCGCCGTCGAGGGGCTGGCCAAGGAAGCCGAGATTTCACGCGCCGACCAGGACCGCTGGGCTCTGGAGAGCCACCGCCGGGCCTTGGCGGCGCGCGCGCGTCTGGCCGAGGAGGTCGTCGCCGCCGGAGGCGTTGCGGCCGACGACATCGCCTCGGAGAACCTGACGCCGGCGGACTTGGCCGCGGCGAAGGCCGTCCATCCCTTCGGCCTCGTCACCGCGCGCAACACCCACGCCCTGGCCGACGGAGGCGCGGCGGTCTATCTGGCCGAGGCGGGCTGGGCCAAGAGCCGCGGCCTCAAGCCCCTGGCCCGCGTCGTCGCCGGCGCTTATGCCGGGGTAGCGCCGGCCCGGATGGGCGTGGCCTCGGTGCCCGCGGTCCGGGCCGCTCTGGCTAAGGCAAGCTGGAAGGCCTCGGACGTTGACCTTTGGGAGATCAACGAGACCTTCGCGGCCCAGCTCCTGCTTGACGCCCAGGAGCTGGACCTCGACCTCGGGCGCGTCAACGTCAACGGCGGAGCCGTCGCCCTGGGACACCCTTTCGCGGCCAGCGGCGCCCGGCTCCTTCTCGGCGCGGCCCTGGAGCTGCGCCGCCGCGGCCTGCGCCGCGCCGGCACGGCGGTCTGTGTGGGCGGCGGGCTCGGCGTCGCCGTGCTCTTGGAGGCCATGCTAGAATAGCCCACATGGACCTCCTCAAGGTGACGATCTCCATCTGCGAGCTGCTCATCACGGTCATCATGGCCGTGCTGGTGGTCTTCGTCACCTACCGCGCGCTCATCCGCGCCAACACCGACTTCGACGAGGACAAGGAGATCATCAAGGGCAACATGGGCGTCGGCATCCTGGTGGCCGCCCTGCTGCTTTCCTCGGCCAACATCATGCACCAGGCCTTCCTGCCGGTGTCGGACACCATCCACGTCACGCTGGCCGGAGGGGCCGGCGGCGGCTCGGCGGTCGGCCCGCTGGCGCTCTACGCGCTGGGGAACCTCGTCCTCGCCTTCGTCATCGTCGTCTTCACGCTGTCCTTCAGCCTGCGCCTGTTCGGCCGCCTGACCCGCACCAAGGAGACCCGCCCGGGCAAGGAGCTCGAGCGCGGCAACGTGGCCGTCGGCGTCATCCTGTCGAGCTTCATCCTCATCGTCTCGATGTTCGTCGGGGAGGGCGTCAGCTCGATCTCCAAGGCCATCCTCCCGCGCCCGAACATCGGACGCATGCAGATGATGCGCTGAACTGTCCGCGCGGACAGTTCGCGTCTTCAGTCCTCCTATCCTTCTCCTGAGGGAACCTTTTCCTGGGGTTCAGCGTATTAACGGAAGGGCGTGGAATTCCCTTGACGTTTTAACAGATACCGTTAAACTATTAATGATACTGTCCTTTGAAGCTTTCCGGGGATTTGGCGGGACTGTTCAGCATCCGGATCAACGATCAATGGCGTCTCGTCTTTGAATGGACCGACAAAGGTCCTCAAGACGCACGCATCATCGACTATCACTGAGAGCGACCATGGGACCGACGAACAGACGGCCGACGCATCCGGGAGAAATCCTGCTCAAGGAGTTCCTGGAGCCGTCGGGCATGACCCAGACGCGGTTGGCGGCGGCGATGGGTGTTCCCATCCAGCGCCTCAACACGCTCATCAACGGGAAGCGCGGCATCACGGCCGAGACCGCGATTCTTCTGTCGCGTTGCTTCAAGAACAGTCCCGAATTCTGGATGAACTTGCAGGCCCGCTACGACCTCTATGAGGCTGCCGAGGCGTTGGCCGTTCGTGCGCGATAAACACCCGATGCTATCGACGATGAATCCTATCCGCGAAGCAGATCAATAACCCGAAATCTCCACCAGATACCTGAAAAACCTTTTGATTCTCTGGGCTTTGTGGAACGAGGTGGGGATTTAGTCGCGCAGGATCGTCAGCGCCGGGTCCTCGGCGTTGACCCAGCCCGAGCCAGAGGCCGTCTTGAGCTCGAGCCACCATTCCGCGAACGGCTCCTCGATGACCTCGAACCGCTCGCGGTCGAGGTGCGGGCAGGCGGCCTCATGGACCGCCCCGCCCCGGCGCACGAAGCAGTCGCCCTCGGCGCGCGGGGCCAGGACCTCGAGCAGTTCTCCCTCGGCCAGCGTCAGTTCCGCGCGCGGAACCGGCCCGTCGGCCTCGGTGCGGCTCAGGCGCGAGACGGCGCCGAACGTCCGTGCCTCGAGCGTCATCGGCGCGCGGGCGCGCGCCCAGCCCGAGCGTCGTGAGATGAGCTTGGAGCCTGCCAGTTCGATCGGCGCGCCGGCTCGCGCGGGGATGCTCAAGACGACCCTCGCCGCCACTTCGGGCGTCGCATAAAGAATGAGGGTGCGCTCGGCCGAGGCCACCGGGCGCGGACGGCCCGAGCCCGGCCAACCGTCGTAGACGAAGCCGGTGGGAGCCGGGGCGGGGAGGTAATGTTCCACGACGGCCGCTACGACGGGCGGCGTCTTCGGCGCCGCGCCGCCGAGCGAGCTCGAAGCGGCCTCGATGGTCGCCGCCAAGGGTCCCGAGGTCGCCCCGCCAGGCTCCGCGCCGAAGCGCGCGTCGGTCGCCAACCCGGCGGCCAGCTCCCCCACGGGCTTTCGCGCCGCGGGGTCGCCGATGGCGGCCAGCGCCGCCGCCGCCTCGGCGGCCACCGCCGCCTCCGGCGCGGCCTTGAGCAGGCGGATGAGCGACCCCACCGCGCGGCGGTCGCCGATGAGACCCAAGAGCCGCGCGGCGCTCAGCGCGTTGGCCCCGCTCTCCTGCGCCAGCGCCGCGAGGATGACGTCGAGCTGGGCGCGGCTGGGGTTGAAGGTACGCTTCTCTACGCGCCGCCGCGCTAGCGCGGCCAGGGCGGGTCCGCGCGGCGCGGCCCCCGTCCTCCAGAAGGCGAGCAGGGCGATGAGGGCCCCGTCGGCCGACGGGTCGGGGGAGCGTCCTAAGGCCTCGGCCGCGGCGCCGGCCGTCAGCGCGGCGGCGCCCTCGGGCGCCGCACCCAGCGCGCGGGCCAGCGCGGCGGCCCGGGCCACGCGGTCGGTGCCGACGCCGGCCAGCTGGACCAGGGCCTCGCGCGTCACCGTCTCCGGCAGGCCCTCGGCGAGGAAACGGTCGAGCGCACCGCGCTTCTCGTGCGCGGCCAGGCGCAGGCCGCCGAGCGACTGCACGCAGGCCGAGCGCAGGCCGGGGTCGGCCTTCTTGTCCTCGGCCGTGGCGCGCAAGGCGGGCAGGGCGCCGGGGTCGGCGATGAGGCCCAGCGCCGCCGCGGCGTGCAGGCGCACCTTGCGCGGGCGGTCGTCCTGGCGGAGGTACCAGGTGAGTAGCGGCAGGGCCCTGGGCCCCAGCGCACGCAGGCGCCCGAGGTAGGGCGCCAACCGGGCGTCTAAGTCGCGCGCGGCCAGCGGGTGCAGGCCTTCCGCGGCCTTGACGATGAGCTCCATCTCGCCGACCAGGGACTGGGCGGTGGGCTGGCTGGGGACGGGGAGGGGGCGGGACGGGGCGCGCTCGCTTGCCGCCGCGCCGGCGGCCAAGAGGATGGCTAGCGTGCCGCTTAGCACGCCAGGCCGCGGACCGCGGCCTCGGCCGACATGGGCCCGACGGCGAAGTAGCGCGCCTTGGGGTGGTGGAAGACCAGCGCCGAGACGCTGGCCTCGGGGTCCATCATGAAGCCTTCGGTGAGCTCGACGCCGATGTCGTCGGGGTGGAGGAGCTTCCAGAATTTGGCCTGGTCTTCCAAGTCCGGGCAGGCCGGGTAGCCGGGGCTGACGCGGATGCCGCGGTAGCGGGCCTGGAACTTCTCCTTGACCGTCATCTTGGGGTCGTCGGGCAGGCCCCACATCGAGCGCAGGCGCTCGTGGAGAAGCTCGGCGAAACCCTCGGCCGACTCGATGGCCAGCGCCTGCAGGGCGTGCGACTTGAGATACTCGCCCTTGTCGCGCAGCGCCTCGGAGAGCGGGCGGATGCCGGCCCCGCAGGTCACCACGAACAGGGCGACATAGTCGATCTCGCCGGTGGACGCCGGGCGGACGAAGTCGGAGAGGCAGAGCCGGGCCCCGTCGGGCTGGCGCGGGAAGCGGAAGCGCTCGACCTCGCGGCGCTCGCGCGGCGAATCGTAGAGCACGACGTCGTCGCCGTGGGCCTGGGCCGGGAAGAAGCGCACCACGGCGCGCGGGCGGATGAGCTTCCTGTCGAGCACCTCGTCTTGGAGCGCCTTGATGTGCGAGGTCAGCTCCAGAGCCTTGGGGTCGCCCTTGGTCAAGAGCGCCGCCAAGTCTCCCTTGAGGCCCAGGTGGCGGCCGTAGAGCATGACCGGGTTGATGTAGGCGAAGATGCGCTCCAAGTCGAAATCCTCGAGCACGTGGCGCTTGAGGTCGGGCGGCGAGGGGATGGGGTGCTCATGGCTGAGCGACGCCGCCGGCAGGGGTACGGGGGCGGGCTGAGGCGCTGCGGCCGAAACGGCGGCGGCCTCGCGCAGCTCGGTCTGCTTGGTCTGGTTGGCGGCCAGCGTGCCCGCGCGGCGCGCCGGGTCCTGGAGTTGGTTGGCGAGTTCCAAGCCCATCATCGCGTCTTTCGCGTAGAAGACCGGGGCGCCGTACTGCGGGGCGATGCGCGAGGCGGTGAAGCGCGCCGACAGCGCCGCCCCGCCGACCAGGATGGGGGGCGTGACGCCGGCGGTCTTGAGGTCTTCAGCCGTGACCACCATCTGCTGGGCGGACTTAACGAGCAGGCCCGAGAGTCCGATCAGGTCGGGCTTCAGGCGCAAGACGGCCTCGATGAGGGCGGCCGGGGCCACCTTGATGCCGAGGTCGTGGATCTCGAAGCCGTTGTTCTTGAGGATGATGTGGACCAGGTTCTTGCCGATGTCGTGGACGTCGCCCTTGACCGTGGCCAGCACCATGCGCCCGCGCGAGACGACGTCGGCGTGGTCCATCTTGGGCTCGAGGTGGGCGACGGCGGCCTTCATGACCTCGGCCGACTGCAGGACCTCGGCCACGATCATGCGGTTGTCGCCAAAGAGCCGGCCGACCTCGTCCATGCCCTTCATGAGCGGGCCGTTGATGATCTCGAGCGGCTTCATGCGCCCCAGGAGCTCTTCTAAGTCGGGCACCAGCCCTTCCTTGGAGCCCTCGACGACCATGCGCGCCAAGCGCTCCTCGATGGGCAGGGCCATGCGCGCCTCGCGCGCCGCCGCGGCGGCGTCGGGCCGGGCGTGGCGGAAATGCGCGGCGAACTCGGCCACCGGGTCGGCGCCGGCCGGCAAGGACGGGTCGCCCGGCCCCTTCCAGAATAGGACGGCCTCGGTGAGACGCTTCTCTTCCTCGTCGAGGGTGGCGTAGCGGGCCAGCTTCTCGGTGTTGACGATGGCCATGTCGAGGCCCGCCGACACGCAGTGGTGCAGGAATACCGCGTTCATGACCTCGCGGCCGGCGGCGGGCAGGCCGAAGGAGACGTTGGAGACCCCGAGGATGGTCTTGGCGCGCGGGAAGGCAGCCTTGATGAGCCGCACGCCCTCGATGGTCTCCTCGGCCGAGCCGTAGTAGTTCTTGTCGCCGGTGGCGCAGGGGAAGACCAGCGGGTCGAAGACGATGTCCTCGGGCGGCACGCCGTACTTCTCGGTGAGCAGGCTGTAGCTGCGCGAAGCGATGGCGAGCTTCCGGCCGCGGGTCACGCCCATGCCGGCCAGCTTGTCCTCGTCGATCGTGCCCACGACGAGGGAGGCCCCGTAGCGGCGGGCCAGCGGGACGACGGCCTCGAAGCGTTCCTCGCCGTCTTCCAGGTTTATCGAGTTGATGACGCACTTGCCGGGACAGCGCTTGAGCGCCTCCTCGAGGACGGCGGCGTCGGTCGTGTCGATCATGAGAGGCGCCTTGACCTTCTTGGTCAGGATGTCGAGGAAGGTCGACATGTCGGCCTTCTCGTCGCGGTCGGGGTTGGCCAGGCAGACGTCGATGATGTGGGCGCCGGAGCGGGCCTGCTTGCGGCCGATCTCGGCGGCGGTCTCGAACTCGCCGGCGACGATGAGGTCGCGGAACTTCTTGGAGCCGATGACGTTGGTGCGCTCGCCGACTAAGACCGGGCGGCGGTCGTCTTCAATGTTAAGGGGCTCGAGGCCGCTGACCGCCGAGCGGCGCGCCGAGGACGGCGTGCGCGCGGGCTTGGAGGCCAGCGCCGCGACCATCGCGCGCACGTGCTCGGGGGTGGTGCCGCAGCAGCCGCCGGCCAGGTTCAGCCAGCCGTGGTCGGCGAAGCGGGCCAGCTTGCCGGCCACCATCTCGGGCGACTCGTTGTAGCGGCCGTGCTCGTCGGGCAGGCCGGCGTTGGGATAGCAGATGACGGAGGTGCCGGACAGCTCGGCCAAAGTGCGCAGGTGGTCGGTCATGAAGTCCGGGCCGGTGGCGCAGTTTAGGCCGACGGCCGCCAGGCCGAAGTTCTCCACCGAGGTCCACAGCGCCTCGGCGGTCTGGCCGCCCAGCATCGTGCCCATGGTCTCGATCGACACCGACAGGATGACCGGGACCTTGCGGCCGAGCTTGTCGAAGCTGTCCGAGAAGCCGAGCAGGGAGGCCTTGATGTTGAGGGTGTCCTGCTGGGTCTCGAGCAGGAGGAGGTCGACGCCGCCCTCGAGCAGGCCCTGCGAGGCCTCGGCGTAGTTGCGCCGGACCTCGTCGAAGGTGATTCCGCCGGTCACCGAGATGGTCTTGGTGCCCGGGCCGAGGGCTCCAGCGGCGAAGCGGGGCTTGTCGGGCGTCGAGAAGCGGCGCGCCTCTGCCACGGCCAGGCGCGCCGAGGCGCGGGCGATCTCGAGGGTCTTATCCTCGAGGCCGTACTCGGCCAGGACGTGGCGGACCGCGCCGAAGGAGTTGGTCTCGACGATGTCGGCGCCGGCCTCGAAGTAGGCGGCGTGGACCGAGGCGATGGCCTCGGGGCGGGTCAGGACCAGGTTCTCGTTGCAGCCTTCGAGGTCGGCCCCGCCGAAGTCGTCCGGCCCCAGGTTCATGTTCTGGAGCTGGGTGCCCATGGCGCCATCCAATATAAGGATGCGCTCGCGCAGGAGGCGGGGCAGTTCGCTCATTTAAATAAAAAGCCGCGCCCAGCGCGGCTTCGAGAGAACCTCTTAGCGCCCTGTCAGCCGGGGCAAAAGGTGGAAATCCTCGCTGGAACACCTCATTTTAGCCGTTTTCCGCCGGCGGTTCAATAGTGACGGCGGATAGGGCGGGGGACGGCGAGCTTCTCACCCTCGGCGTCGGTCGAGGCGGCGGGCGGACGCTTGGGCTCGGGCCGCCGCCGCGGCGGGGGGGCCCCGGCCAGCACGGCCTTAAAGCGAGGGTCCTCGCGCAGCGGCTCGAACTCGGAGGCCCGGGAGGCCTCCTCGGCCCAGGCCCCGTCGTGCTTGACCGCGGCCTTGAGGCTCTCGATGGCCGCGTTGAAGCGTCCATGGAGGGTGAGCAGGATGGCGTGGTTGTAGCGTGCCAGCGGGTACTGCGGGTCCATGGCCGAGGCCACCGCCAATTCGGCCTCGGCGGCGGTCAGGTCGGTCTCGTTGCGATAGAGGAGCAGGGCGTTGGTGACATGGGCGCGCGCCCGGGCGCGGCGCACGCCTGGCTCGGGCAGGCGCACGAGCTTGGTGCGCAGGCCGTCGCGCGGGGTGGCTGGGTCGACGAACTCGAAGAGCGCGCAGGAGCCCAGCGGGGCGTAGTGGACCGCCGCGAAGCGGAAGCGCTCGGGGAAGCCCCCCAGGGGCGGGTCGCTCTTGAAGACAGTCGTCGAGTTGAGGAGCGTCTCCAGGCCCGGCTGGTCGGCCACGTGGGCCGAGCGTAGGCGCTCCGCTGTCCCGGGCCGGTCGTGGCGGCGCTCCCCGCGCAAGTCTTCGACGACGCGGGACATGTTCTCGGAAGCGTAGCCCGTGCCCTTGTCGGAGGAGTAGATCCAGTCCTCGACTTGGGCGTCGCCGTCCGGGGGCAGGCTCATGAGTCCGGCCCGGAACGCGTCTGGCACGCCGCGCAGGCCGGCTCCCTCGGGCGGGAAGCGCATGTAGCGTACCGCCACCGAGCATGCGTCCCCCCAGCCCAGGACCGAGAACTCCTCGTAGCCGGTGCGCGTGGCCGTGCCCACGGCCACGAGGACGGGGGTCCGGGCCGCCGAGGCGGGGGCGGCCAGGGAGAACGCCAACAGAAGCGCGGACGTCACCGTCGAAGTATAGCGATTTACGGCGTCTTGAGCGGGGCCACGGCGTCGAGCAGTTCTTCCTGGGCGACCTCGTCGCGCAGCGACAAGGCCTCGGCGGGGTGGCGCAGGATGACGGCCGGCCCCAGGAACAGGGCGGCCAGAAGGAAGAGGATCCAGAGGATGGAGCTCGTCCGCTTCATGTCCTTAGGATAGCAGGGGGGGTGAGAACCTAGGATGGGCCTTGCGGGCGTTAATGGGCGGGATTTGGACCCAAAAGAAGATGGGCCGGGGGGGCCCCTGAAGTAGGTCTCCGGCCGCTATCGCGGCAGAGTGTTTGCGCGTATTCTTATCTCGTGATATCGACCCGGCCGCTGGCGGCCCTGCTCGCGCTAGCCGTCGTCCTCCAGTCCGTACCCGCCGCCGCCCAGCGCGTCGTCGCTCCCGTCGTGGCGCCGCGGGTCGTCGTCGTGGTGCCTGGCCTGAGCTTGCGCGCGCCGCTCTCTTCTCCGGCCGGTCTGCCTAGCCTCTCCGTCCTGCCGACGGTATCGCCGTCTTTGCCGGCGGTCCGGGCTGCCGTCGTCGCCGCTCCCGCCGCGGCCGTCGCTGTCTCGGCTGCCGTTCCTGCAGTCGCTCTCGCGAAACCCGCCGTCGCCGCCAAGGCCCAGGCTGCCGCGCCCCAGACCTCTGCCGACACCCTGCGCGCCGTCACGGCCCAGCTTGCCGAGACGAAGCGCTCCAATAGCTCAGGCACGGCGCCTCTCCTAAACCGCTTCTTCGACGCGGGCGCCGTCCGCGGCTCCGTTGCCGATGCCGTAACAGGGCGTGCCGCCGCCTGGTTCGGCCCTGGGCTCCAGGCCCGTTCCGGCGTCACCGACGCTCCCGCCGCCAAAGCGGTCCCGGTCCCCGGCGAGCGCAAGCTGGCGATGCTGGGGATGCTGTGGAGCTTCCTTGCCATCTCGTCGATGTACATCGTGATGCCGGTGCGCTCGGCCTTCCTATTGACCCAGCACGGCCCCGATGTCCTGCCCTGGGTCTTCATGGCGTCGGCGGCGTTCACCGGCGCAGCGGCCTGGGTCTACGGACGCTTCTCGGACCGGCCGCGCGCCCAGCTCATCGGCGGAACCTTGGCCGTTTTGGCGACCGGCCTGGTCGGCTGGTGGGCGGCCGCCCCCCTCGCCATGGCCTCGGCCCCGACCGCGTTCGCGTTCTCGATGTGGACCGACGCCTTCACCATCATGTCGGCGACGCTGTTCTGGACCTACGCGGCCGACCGCTTCAAGGGTGAGTCGGTCAAACGCTGGTTCGGCTTCTTCGCGGCGGCGGGCGCTTTGGGCAGCATCGTGGGCTCGGGCCTTACGCGCTACATGGTCGCCGCGCTCGGCGCTCCGGCGATGCTGCTCATCGCCGCCGTCGTCTTCGCCGCCATCGGCTTGGTCTTCTGGGCCATGGAGCGGATCCCGGAGCTGGCCGCCGCGTCCGCCAAGCCCGCGCCTCCGGCGACGGAGGGCGGCGCCGGGGCCTGGGCTACCGCGAAGACCATCGCCGCCTCGCCCTATCTCCTGGCTCTGGCCGTCCTGGTCTTCCTCGAGCGCCTGGTGCCCGACTTCATGCAGTACCTCTTCAACCTGCAGGCCCAGCAGGTCTACACCACCAAGGAATCGATGGCCGCCTTCATGGCCGGCTTCGGGATCATCGCCGGTGTTCTCTCGCTGGTCGCCGGCGCCGCGCTGACGCGCTGGATGCTCACGCGGCTCGGCGTCGGCAAGACCCTGCTCAGCGCCCCGCTCATGAGCATCCTGGGGTTTGCCGCGATGGGGGTTGCGCCCACTTTGCCTGTCACCGTCGGCGCCAATCTCGCCGAGGGACTGCCGCGGTATACGGTGTTCAAGGCGGCTAAAGAGGCGACTTACACGACGGCGGACAAGGACGTGCTTTACCGCGTGAAGGCGTACATCGAGATGTTCGTGTACCGGTTCGCGCGCGGGATCGCCGGGCTCTTGCTGCTATTCTTGACCGGGCCCGCGTTCCTGGCTTGGGGGCCGGCGGCTGTGGCGTGGGCGGCGGTGCCGTTTGGGCTGGTCTGGGTCTGGGCGGCTTGGCGCGTGGGAAGGGAGTATCGGAAGGCCGAGGCGGCTAAAGAACGAACGGAATGAGCCCCACGTTGGGGGCCATCGCCGTTATGCCAAATCTATCGACTTCCAGCGCTCTTGATAGCGCTCGACCAGCCGCCGTCTAAGCCCCGCGTTCTCCGCCTTCGCCAGATCCGCGTCCGCCGCAAGCAACCCCTCGGCGTCTTCCCGCGACGCCGCGAGCAGATCCGCATCCCGCGCCAGATCCGCCGCGGCCAGCCCCAACTCCCCGTGCTGCGCCGTCCCCAGCGCCTCGCCGGGCCCGCGCAGCTTGAGGTCTTCCTCGCCGATGCGGAAACCATCCGTCGTCTCGCAGAGCACCTGAATCCGCCGCCGCGCGGCGTCGCTCTTGGGGTCGCAGACCAGGAAGCACTTGCCCGGGTCCTTCCCGCGGCCGATGCGCCCGCGCAGCTGGTGCAGGCTGGCCAGGCCGAAGCGGTCGGCGTTCTGGATGACCATCACCGCCGCGTTGGGGACGTCGACGCCGACCTCGATGACCGGGGTGGTGACCAGGACGTCGACGCGGCCCGCGGCGAACTCGTCCATCACGGCCACCTTCTTGGGTCCGGGCAGGCGGCCGTGGACAAGCGCCGCGCGCAGGCCGGAGAGCGCCCCCTTCTTTAAGCGGTCGAACTCGGCGGTGGCGGCCTTGAGGTCGAGGCGCGCCGACTCCTCGATGATGGGATAGACGATGTAGGATTGGCGCCCGCGCGCGGCTTCGAGGCGTACGGCCTCGAGCGCGCGCTCCTCGGCGCAGTGCAGCGTGCTCACCGCCGCGCGGCCGGGCGGCATCTCGTCTACGGTCGAGGCGTCGAGGTCGCCGTAGAGGGCCAGGGCCAGGGTGCGCGGGATGGGCGTGGCCGTCATGAGCAGGAGGTCCATCGCCGGGCCTTTCTGGCGCAGGGTGGTGCGCTGGCGCACGCCGAAGCGGTGCTGTTCGTCGATGACGGCCAGGGCCAGGCTCTTGAACTTGACCGCGCCCTCGAGGAGGGCGTGGGTGCCCAGGACGATGTCGACCTCGCCGGCCGCGACGCGCTCGAGGATGCGGGTCCGCCGCGCCTTCGGCACGCTCGAGGTCAAGAGCTCGACGCGCACCGGCAGGTCGGCCAAAAAGCGCTTGAAGGTCCAGAAGTGCTGGTCGGCCAGGATCTCGGTCGGGGCCATGAAGGCCCCCTGGCGGCCGTTCTCGGCGGCCAAGAGCAGGGCGGCCAGGGCCACCACGGTCTTGCCCGAGCCCACGTCGCCCTGCAGGAGCCGGGTCATCGGCGCGGGGCGGCGCATGTCCTCGAAGATCTCGTTGACGACGCGCTTCTGGGCGCGCGTCATCTCGAAACCCAGCGCGGCCTTGAAGGGCGTGAGCAGCGAACGACGCACTTCGTAGCCGTAGCCCTTGTCGACCCGGCGGATCTGGCGGTGCTTGAGCGCCCAGGCCAGGCCGAGCAGGAGGAGTTCGTCGTAGGCCAGCCGCCGGCGGCCCTCCTCGAGCTCGGCGGCCGAGCGCGGCCGGTGGACGGCGCGCAGGGCCTGCGGCCGGGCCAGGAGCTCGCGCCTGGCCAGCAGGTCCGGCGGCAGGTCCTCGACGACGGCGTCGGCGGCCTCTTCCAGCGCGCGGCCGATCGTCTCGCGCAGCCAGCGCTCGGTCAGTCCCTCGGTGGTGGCGTAGCGGCCGACCAGGCCCCCCACGTGCCAGACCGAGCGCGGGTCGTCGACCCGGTAGTGCTCGTCGACGTCGATGCGCCGGGCCTTGAGCAGGCCGGGCTCGCCGCGCCCCACCAGCCACAGGTCGGTGCCCCGGGCCAGGTCCTTCTTGAGCCCCAGCAGCACGTCGTAGCTCCGGCTCGGGCGCTTGAACCAGACCGCCTCGACCTCGCCGTGCTCGGGCACCGCCATGCGCGCGACCATCAGCAAAAGATGCGGCCCCGCGCGGCGCTCGAAGGAGTCGACCACCCGCCCGCGCAGGACGAGCGGCGCGTCGGCGGGCACCCCGCGGCCGGGCGGCGTCGGGGCGCGGTCCTCCCAGCTGCGCGGCAGGTGGTTGACGAGGTCGCCGACGGTATGGAGCTCCAGGCGCGCGAGGAGCTCGGCGCGCTTGGGACCGACGCCGGTCAAATACTGGGCGGGCTTGCCTAAGACCGACGCGTCGGGCATGGGGTAGCGTATTATAGAATCGGCGGGCATGTCGGGAGAACTCATCATCGTCGGCGTCGGCCCGCGCGGCCTGGGCCAGCTGACGCTGGAGTCCCTCGAGGCCCTCAAGTCCTGCCGCCTGGTCCTGGCCGCCGTCCGCGGCCCCGAGCTTCAGCACCTCTGCCGCGGCCTCAAGGTGCGCTGCGTCCGCCTGCCCTGGAGCGGCGAGGCCGCGGGCGGGCTGGGCACCAAGGCCTTGGCCGCGCGGGCCCGCAAGGAGCTCGCCCGCGGCGGGCGCACGGCGGTCGTCGTCGACGGCAACCCGGCGCTGTTCTCGGTGGCCGACGCCCTGCCGCCGGCCAAGCGCTACGCCGCGCTCAGCGCGTTCGACCAATCCTTGGTGGCCCTGCGCGCCGAGGCCGGCGACCTGGCCGCCTCGGGGGTGCGCGCGCTCAACCTCGCGGCCTGCCCCCCGCGGACCCGGCTCTGCGACCCCGACGCGCTGACCCTGCTCTTTAATCTCGGCGGCATGGCGCGCCTGCGTCCGCGCGTCGCGGAAGGCGTGGCGCGCCGCCTGGCCCGCGAGCGCGCGGGGCGGCTCTGGCTCGTCGAATGCGCCGACGGCGGCGACGTCGTCACGCCGACCACGCCGGCCGCCCTGGCCCGCGACGCGAAAAACGTCGGCGTCAACGCCACTTTGGCCGTGGCGCCGTCTAGGCGGCGCGCGTGAACGAGCGGGCGGTCTTCCTGCGCCGCCTGGCCACCGGCGTCTTGTTTGCGGCCTTCGCGCTGCGCGTCGCCGCCGCTTTCCTGCCCGATACCGTTTGGGCGCGCTGCCTCAAGGCGTTCTGCGAGGCCGCCGTCGTCGGCGGGCTGGCCGACTGGTTCGCGGTCACCGCGCTGTTTAGGCGCCCGCTGGGCCTGCCCATCCCCCATACCCGCATCCTGCCCGAGAACAAGGATCGCATCGGCGCCTCGCTGTCGCGCTTCGTGGTCGGGAACTTCCTCAACCGCGAGGTGGTGGCCCGGGAGCTGGAGCGCGTCGACCTCTCGGCCAAGGCGGCCGAGCACCTCGAGCTCAAGGCCGGCGCCATCGCCGCCGGCGCGGCCGAGCTCCTGCCGCGCCTCCTGGCCGCGCTCGATGACCAGGACATCAGCCGCTTCCTGGAGGCGCAGTTCGCCGCCCGCCTGCGCGCCGTGCAGGTGGCACCCGTGGCCGGGCGCCTGCTCGAGCTCGTCACCTCGGGCGACAAGGCTGAGCGCGTGGTCGACGACCTGCTCAAGGCCGGCGGCGACGCCCTGGCCGACAACCACGACGTGCTCGAGCGCCTCATCGCCAAGGAGATGCCGATCCCCGACATGCTGGGGGTCGTCAAGGACAAGCTGGCGGGCTACGTGGCCCGCGAGGCGGTCAAGCGCTTCCAGCGGGCCGTGGAGGAGGTGCGCGCCGACCCCGCCCACGAGCTGCGCGCGCGCATCCGCGAGCGCGTGGGGCGGCTGGCCGTCGAGCTGCGCGAGTCGCCCGAGTTCTTGGCCCGCGGCGAGGAGCTCAAGCAGGATTTTCTCGCCAACCCCAACGTGGCGGCCTGGGCGTCCAAGGTCTGGTCGGAGCTCAAGGACTCCCTCGTCGCCGACGCCGCGCGCCCCGACGGCGAGATCCGCCGCCGTCTCGAGGCCGCCCTGCGCCGCGTCGCGGCCCAGGTCAAGGCCGACGAGCCCCTGCGGGCCAAGTTCAACGCCTCGCTGCGCGCGGCCGCCGCCGACATAGTCGCCGGCAACGCCGAGCAGGCCTCGCGCATCATCCAAGAGACCGTGGCGCGCTGGGACGGTGAGGAGTTGGGCGGCAAGCTCGAGGCCGAGGTCGGCTCGGACCTGCAGTTCGTGCGCCTCAACGGGACCCTGGTCGGGGGCCTGATGGGGCTGGCCCTGCACCTGGGCGCGGCGCTCTTCGGCTAGTTGCTTTCCGCGCCTTCGGGAACGATGCGCAGGCGGGCCGAGGTCTGGATGCCTACGCCGCTGGGGAACTTCTCGATCGTTATCGTGCCGCAGTCGGTGCACTTGCTCAAGAGGTCTTTGATCGACTTCTCGCCGAGGTGGGCCGAAGTGCGCCAAGCCTGCCGGTTGTCGTATTGGACCAGGGTCACCGAGGACTTCTCGGCGCCCTTCACGGTGGCGACGATGAGGCCCCAGCGGCCATTCCCGGAAGAGTAGAGGCGCAGGGCGACGGGGACAGTCGACTCGCCGGCCGGCCGGTCCACGGTGTGGCAGGCCTTGAGCTTGAGCTTGAGAACGGTGCTGTTTCCGTCGGAAGCCACGGTCATCGTGGGCGCCCAGGCGTTCAAAGCCCGGGTTTCCTCGCAGAGCTCGTCCTTCTCGGGCAGCCAGTCTTCTTCCTCGTCCTTGACGGGCTTGTAGGGCTTGCGCTCCTTGGCGGCGAATCGGGCGGCCGCGGGGCGCAGTTGGCCGAAGGCGGCCTCGAGCGGCATCTGGGCGCCGGCCGGTGCGGATAAGAGCAGTAATAAGGAAAGGACCATAGCGTAGATTCTAGCGGGTCCCGGCGCCCGCTCCTTGGGCCCCGGGGGCAAGCCGGACCGGCATTGGACCTAGGCCCTAGGCCTCAGGCCGCGCTGGGCCTTTTCCCCAATATCGCCGTGTCGTGGATGTGGCCGGCCGTGTCGAGGTGGGACAGCAGGGTCCAGCGGCCGTCGGGGATGCGCGCCAGCTCGTGGTTGAAGAGCCGCTTGAGGCCGTTGCCGTAGCGGACCACGGCCTTGACCTGCGGTCCCGAGGCCGCGTAGACCTCGTCGAGCAGGCGCTCCTTGCCGTCGACCTGCGAGGCGATGAAGAAGTGGGTGGCCTCCGAGAGGTCGCCCGCCGCCAGCGGCAGGCAGGCGGCCGTGAGCCGCTCGCCGAGCTCAAGGGCCGCGAACAAGGCGCGGGCGGCCTCGGCCGCGCGGGCGTCCCGGTAGAGGCAGAGCACGCGGCAGCGCTTGAAGCGCGCGAGCTTGATTGCCGTGGCCGGGTAGGCGCCCGAGCCGATGAAGACCACCAGCGAGTTCCGGGTGATCCGCGCGGCGTGGATCTCCGAATCGGCGAACTCGGAGACGCTCTCGAGGAAGGCGTCGAAGGGCTGGGCGCACTCGCGGGGGACGCCCGCGCGGCGGCACTCGAAGGCGGCGTAGAGGCGCAACGCCAAGGCCTGGATGGCCCGGCACCGCTCTTCGACGGCGGGGTCGGGGGGGAGAGCCGCGAAGGCCTGCTGGGCCTTGCGGTCGCGGATGAAGGCGCAGAGCTCGAGCAGGACGCGGCCGGTCCACTTGTCGCCGGCGGCCGCCCCGGCGCGCTCTAGATGCTCGAGCTCGGCGGCCAGGCGCGCGAGCGAGGCGCGCAGGTCGAACTCGGGGGCGAGGAGGGGGGCTTGTCCGGGGAGCGGGGGCGTCATCGAGAGGACAGTATGCGCGCCGCCGCCTTCCACGTTCTTGAGGCCGAGGGCTTAGGCCCTCCAAGGCCGGTGGACCCAGATTGTTGCGGCGGCCCCGCGCGTCTGTCGCGCGTCTTGCGGCGCCCGCGACAATTGTCGAGAATGGAGCGGGAGACACCCATGCTCGACAACGCCGACATGTCGGTCGATAAGATCCTGGCTCAAGAGGCCATCCCCGCCATCGGGGTGGACGACAAGGGCGACGTCACGTCCGTCAACGGCTGCTTCACGCGCGAGTACGGCTGGAGCCGGGCCGAGCTGGTCGGCAAGCCCCTCACGACGATCATCCCCCCGGCCATGCGGGAGACCCATTCCGTGGGCTTCTCGAGGTTCCTGGCCACGGAGAAGCCCCGACTGTTGGGCCGTTCCCTGCGGCTGCCGGTCTTGTTCAAGGACGGCCGGGAGCTTCCCGCCGAGCATTTCATCATGGCGGAGAAGCAGGGGGGGACGTGGCGCCTGGCGGCTCTGATTCGTCGCTGAATCTCAGGCTGCGGCGGACGGTGGCCTGGATGGACGCCGCCCTGGCCGCGCTGGGCGAGGGCGTCGTCCTCTTGGACGCGCGGTCCCACGAGGTGCTGTTCGTCAACGAGCCTTTCGCCCGGATGGTCGGCGGCGAGCGGATATTCCTGCTGGGAAAGCGTCTGGAGGACGTCCTCAGCCTGGCCTCCGCTTCGGGCGCGCCCTTGGCCCCGGCGGACCTGCCTTGGGCGCCGCCGCGGCGCCGCGGCCAGCAGGGGGGCCATACCTATCTGAGCGTATCCGCCGAGGCTCCGCGCTATGTGGACATCCTCGCCAACGTGTTCGATTGGACGGCCGAGGACGGCAAGGCGATGGAGCAGGTGGTCGTCATCTGGCGGGACGTGACCGAACGCCGGCGGATCGAGGAGGCCGTCCGGGTCCACGCGGCCCAGGTCGACGCGACCAACAAGGACTTGGAGGCCTTCAGCTACGCGGTGGCCCATGACCTCAGGGCCCCATTGCGGAGCGTGGCAGGCTTCGGACATTCCCTCCGGGAGGACTGCGCGGAGCGTCTAGACGACGTCGGGAAGGGGCATCTCGACCGGATCCAGGCCGCGGTCGACCGGATGGCCCAGATCATAGACGACCTCCTGAACCTGTCCAAGGTGAGCCGCGCCGAGCTCTCGCGCGGCCGGGCGGACCTGGGCGAGCTGGCCGGCCGGATCGCGGAGCGGTTGAGCCGGGGCTCCCCGGGACGCGACACGGCCTTCAGGATCGCCGCCCCGCTCGTCGCCGAGGGCGCCGACGCGGGCCTGATGGAGATCGCCATGGAGAACCTGTTGGGCAACGCCTGGAAGTTCACCCGCGGAAAGCCCGGGGCCCTCATCGAGTTCGGCGCCGAGGCCGGGCCGGGCGGCTCGCCGGCCTATTTCGTCCGCGACGACGGCGCGGGGTTCGACCCGGAATACACCGACAAGCTCTTCATCCCCTTCCAGCGCCTGCATGGGCGCGGCGAGTTCGAGGGCAGCGGCATCGGGCTGAGCATCGTCAAGCGCATCGTCGAGAAGCACGGCGGCCGGGTCTGGGCCGAGGGACGGCCGGGAAAGGGAGCGACGTTCCATTTCACGCTGCAGGAGGACGCCGCATGACGCGCCCGGCGCGCGACAAAGCGCTCATCCTCCTCGTCGAGGACGATCCCGACGACGTGGAATTGACCCTGCGGGCCTTCAAGAAGACCGAGAGCCCCAACCCAGTGAGGGTGGCGCGCGACGGCGCGGAGGCGATCGCGTTCTTGTTCGCCGAGGGGGCCGAGCCGCCCGGCCTGATCCTCCTCGACATCCATCTTCCCAAGGTCGACGGCCTGGAGGTCCTGCGGCGCATCCGCTCCGACGACCGGACCCGCTTCATCCCGGTCGTCGCCCTGACCTCGTCGAGGGAAGAGAAGGACCTGATAAAGAGCTACAGGCTCGGGGTCAACAGCTATATCCGCAAGCCGGTGAACTTCGCCGATTTCGCCGCGGCCATGCGCCATCTGAGCCTCTATTGGCTCTCGCTCAACGAGCCGCCGCCGGAAGCGTAGCCGGCGTCGCAGTTGCGGGCGTCCCCCCGGTTTAGTAAGATTCCCGGGCTATGGCGTATCGCTGCACTCTCTGCGAAAAGGGCCCGAAGG
Organism: Elusimicrobiota bacterium; assembly: GCA_016196755.1. GTDB lineage: Bacteria > Elusimicrobiota > Elusimicrobia > UBA1565 > UBA1565 > SCTT01. Next base: position 168,521 of record JACPXC010000059.1, on the reverse strand, counting down.
CCGGCTTCTCATACAGCCACTCCCATCGGGCCACTAAGCGCGTCTTCCGACCCAACCTCCAAAAGCAGAAGATCGTGCTCGACGGACGCACCGTTTCCGCGTACGTCTGCACCTCCTGCATCAAGTCCCGGAAGGCCGTCCGACCCGCGCGCTAGTCCCTCGGGAGACCCCGAGGGCATGAACGAGACCTCCTCCGCCGTCGAGAGGGGAGGGTCCTTCGTCTGTCTCGCCGCGGCGGCCGGGCTCCTGCTCCTGCCGCTGGCCAATCCCGATATCTTCTGGCATCTGAGCGCGGCACGCTGGATGGTGTCGCACGGCGCCTGGCCGCGGGCCGACTGGCTCTCGCATACCAAGGCCGGCATGCCGTGGGCCGACTTCGAGTGGCTGGCCCAGCTCCTGCATTACGGCGTCTATCGCTCGGGCGGCCTCGACGCGCTCTGGCTCCTTAAGGGGATTCTCGTGGGCGCCTCGGGCTGGGCGCTGTGGCGGCTCTTGGCCGTCTGCGGGGCCGGGCTGCTCGGAAGGGGTCTGGGTGTCCTCGCCTGGCTCTTGGTCAGCCCGACGGCTAACGACCTGCGGCCCGAGAACTTCTCGATGTTGTTCTTCTTCCTTCTGGTGCGGCGGCTCGAGGAGCGGCGCGCGGGGGACGCTCCCGAGGTTACGCCGCGCGCGCTGGCATCGATCGCGGGACTCTTCATCCTCTGGGCGAACCTCCATGCCGGCTTCGTGTACGGGCTGGGGCTGCTGGCGCTCTACGGGACGGCGGCGGCCCATCGCGCGCGGCAGGTTCGCCCGCTTGTCCCCTTGGCGGCAGCGGCGCTTGCCGTCCTGGTGAACCCTTACGGTCCCGGCGTCTACGCGGTGCCGTGGCAGCACTGGCGCGAGATCGCCGAGCTCAAGACCTACATCCTCGAGTGGCAGGAGGCCTCGGTCTTGAGCCCCTGGCTGGCGCCGTTCTGGGCCACGATGGTGACGGCCTTCGTCGCGCTTGGCGTCCGGCGGTTCCGTACCAAGGAAGCGCCGATCGAGCACGCCGGGCTTTTGGGCGTCTTGGCTTGGTCGGCGGCCTCGCACATACGCACGTCCCCGTACTTCTCGGCCGCCGCGGTGCCGGTCATCGCCTCGGCTTGCGTCGTCGCCCTGCCGCCCAAGGCCCGGCGCGCGGGGGTCTGGCTCGGCGCCATCGCTGCTGTCGCCTTCACGGTCTCCCAATACGGCTCGGAGTTCGCCGGCGGCGTGGGAGGATTCGACCCGATGTACGTGCCCGAGCGGGCTGCGGACTTCCTGACTAAGGAGCGCGATGCGTTCACCGGCAAGCGGCTCTACAACCCCTGGCACTGGGGCGGCTACCTCGGCTGGCGTCTGGACGGCGCGGTGCCGGTCTTCGTCGACGGGCGCTACATCTTCCACGACCTGCTCAAAGGCATCTACGCCGCGCCGAACTCGGCGCAGGCCTACGGGGCCTTCCTCTCCTCGCACCGCATCGAGGCGTCCATCATCCAGCGCCAGCCGCAGTTCACGGCGATGCCGGTGACGCTCAAGTCCGGCGAAGAGCGCCAGCTTTTGCGCCCGTTCTACGTGTTCTACTACCCGCGGACGGACTGGGCGCTGGTCTATTGGGACGAGAAGGCTTTGATATTCGTTCGGCGCGACGCTCTTGGCGAAGACTGGATCAAGGCGCGGGAGTTCCGCTGGTTTAGGCCCGACGACCTGAGCGCCGCGGCGCTGGCGGTCTCCGAGAAGGACGCGGCGTTTTCCGAGCTGGCCGGCGAGGTCAACCGGTGGGCGGCTTCGGCCCAGCCCGACATGGCGCGCACGGCGAAGGGCTGGCTGGCCGACGTGGCGCGGGCGCCGTGAAGTCCGCGGCGCGGACTTGGGAGTTGGCGGGGGCGGCGGCCTTGGCCGCGGCTGTCCTGGCCCCGATGGCGGACACCGACCTCTGGTGGCATCTCTCGGCGGGCCGCGCCTTCCTCGACGGCGGCGCCTGGCCGCGCGTCGAGCTGGCGTCGTGGACCCTGCGCGGAGCGCCGTGGACCGATTTCGAGTGGCTGGCGCAGGCGCAGTTCGCGGCGGTGCGTCTGGTCGGGGGGGCTTGGGGGCTTTGGCTGCTCAAGGGGCTCTTGTTGGCGGCGGCCGCGGGCGGGGTTTTGGCCACGGCGCGCGCGGCGGCGTTGGCGGCGCCGGGACGGGCCGCGGCGCTGGCGCTCTTTGCGGCGGGGGTTTTGCCGCGGGCGGACCTTAGGACGGAGCTCTGCTCGTTGGCGCTGTTTGCCTGGCTCATGTATTGGCTCGAGTGTCTGCGCGCGGCGGATTGGCCGCGTAAGAGCTTCAAGTCGCTGGTCATCGGGTGCGCCTGTTTGTTCGCGGGCTGGGCCAATCTCCATGGGGGTTTCCCGTTGGGGCTGGTCCTCTTGGGTTCCTATCTGTTGGCGCCGGCGCGGCGTCATCCGAGCTGGCTGTTGGCGCTGGTCGCGGCGGCGGCGGGGACCTTGATCAACCCGTATGGATTCGGGCTGTGGTCGGTGGTGCTGGGCCATGGGCGCGATGCCGGGGGGCTGAGCCCGTTGATCTCGGAATGGAGCCCTTTGGGCTTCTCCCAGGCCGGCCATTACGGCGCCTGGCTGACGGTCTTGGCGGCCACGGGTGTCGTGGCATTGGCGGCGTTGCGCGGGAAGGCCCCGGCTCTGCCCGAGTTGTTCGCGTTGGCGTTGGCGGCGTCGACGGTCAGGCACGTGAGGCTAGCCGGTTATGCCGCTGTCGTCGCGCCGCTCTTGGCCGCGGCGGCGGCGCGGCTTTCGCACGGGCTCTGGGAACGGGCACGGCCTCGGCTGGCGGCGGCGGCTCTATGTGGGGCGGCGTTTTGGATCTGCTTATCGGCGGCCAAGCCGTGGCGGTTGGTCTACGGCGCCTATGATCCGGTGCTGGTGCCTGTGGAGGCCGCGGCCTGGCTGGCTCCTAGGAAGGACCTCCTGGCGCTGCCGATGTACAACCCGTGGAGCTGGGGCGGGTATCTGGCGGACCGGCTCAAGGTGCCGGTGTTTCAGGATGGGCGCTACCTGTTTCATGGTCTCTTGGCGGAGCAGGCGGAGGCGGTGAAGTCGCCGGAGGCTTGGCAAGCCTTCCTTTATAAGAAGGGGGCGGGGCTGGTGTTGCTCGAGAATGGGCCGCTGATGCGGGATACGACGCTAAAGGCTCCGGATGGGACTAGCATCCCGGTGCAGCGGCCCTATTACGTCGCCTACATGCCGCGCGAGGATTGGGCGCTGGTCTGGTTCGATGACGCGGCGCTGGTCTTCGTGCGGCGGGACATGCTGCCGATGGGGACGCGGGAATTTCGCTGGCTCAAGCCCCGGGACGGGAAGGCGCTGGCCGAGGCTCGGCGCCTCGGGCTCATCGATGAGATGGGTTTGGCGGCTGAGGCGGCGTTACATGCCGCCGAGCGGCCGAGCGTCGAGTTCCCGCTCTAAGTCCATCTACTTCTTCGCCCAGAGCCCCTTTCCGGCCCGCTTCGCCGCCGCTTCGGCCCCTTGGAGCTGGCGGTTGATGGGGTCCGCCTGCGCGTCCCAGCGGACCAGGCCCTCGGCCGCCAGGGCGTTGGCGAGGGAGAACTCGCCGCCGACCACGACGATCTGGCGGCGTTGGTCGGTGGTCTCGCTGTGGAACATCTCGACGTTGACCGCCTTTCCCAGCGCCAGCTTACGGGCCAGGTTCAGCGCGCCCTTGTAGTGCTTGGAGCCGGGCTTCGGGGCGACGACCCCGCGCAGGATGATGCGGTGGCGATGGCGGCCGTTCTGCAGGACGACGAGCTCGGTGGGACCCTTCACCGCTACGACCTTGGCGTCAAACGAGCCGCCGGATGTCCAGGGGCTGGCCTCGCCGCGCTTCATCGCCGTCTGGCGCTTGTCGACGGACTTGGCGGTGCCGGCCTCGGGCTTGCACCAGGCGATGGCCCAGCGGCAGGCCGGGCGGACGACGGTGTGGCCGGGGAGACACATGCCGTTCTCGGTGGCCGGCGTGGCCTGGGCGAGCTTCATCTCGTCGATGGCGCTCTTGCAGCAGGCGCCTCCGCCGCGCGGGTCGCATTCGGCCTTCAGGTTGTCGTAATAGAACGACGGCATGGCGTTCTGGGCGCGGGCCGTAGCGGTGAGGAGCAGGAAAGCCGCTCCGACGAGAAGGACCTTCACGCCGGAGGCTTCTGCTCGGTGGGAGGGACGGCGGGGGCGGGGGTCGGCGCGGCGGGGGTCGCTGGTTTCTTCTCGACCACCTTCGGCCGTCGCGACTCGATGAGCGCCACCACCCTCTGTTTAAACGCCGCGTCCTGCTCCATCAGATCGGTGAACAGGTCCTGCGGGATGACGAAGAGCAGGGTCTCGTCGACCTCGCACTTGATCGTCGCCCCAGCCATCGCGAACTCGACGATCGACATCTCGCCGAACACGTCGCCGGGGCCGAGTTCGGCCACCTTCATCCATTCCTTGGCCTTATCGGGCTTGGCGTGCACCGAGACCTTGCCCACCGCGATGACGTGCAGGCCCTCGACGCTGACGCCCTTGAAAAGGATGGTCTGGCCCTTCTTGTAGCGCTTCTGCTCGGCCTTGGTGGCCAGGGTCTTGGCCTGGGCCTCGGTGATGCCGGCCAGGAAGGCCACGTGCTTGTGCAGGAACTCGGTGACGGTCATGCCACGATCCCCTTTTCGCGGAGATAATGCCTTATCTTGGAGCGCGCCCGCGCGGTGCGGACATGATTGAGCCAGTCTTTCTTCGGGGCCGAGGCGCGCTTGGTGATGATCTCGCAGATGTCGCCGGAGAGGAACTGGTAGTCGAGCTTGACCATCTTGTTGTTGACCTTGGCCCCCACGCAGGTCATCCCGACCTCGGTGTGGACGGCGAAAGCGAAGTCCAAGGGCGTGGCGCCGGCGGGCAGGACCTTGACCTCGCCGGCCGGGGTGAAGATGAAGACCTGGTGGAGCTCCAGGTCGGTCTTGAGGCTTTCCAGGAACTCTCTGGGGCTCTTTAGGTCCTGCAGCCATTCGATCCACTGGCGCAGCCAGTTGAGTTTCTCTTCCAGGTGGGCGTCGGGGGTCGCCGCGCCCAGTTTGTAGCGCCAGTGCGCGGCGATGCCGAACTCGGCGGTGCGGTGCATCTCCTCGGTGCGCAGCTGGATCTCGATCAAGTCGCCCTGGGCGGACATCACCGTCGTGTGGAGAGATTGGTAGAGGTTGAGCTTGGGCACCGAGATGTAATCAGTGAACGAGCCGGCCACCGGCTTGAACTCGGTGTGGACCAAGCCTAACAGCGCGTAGCAGTTGGCGATGGTGTCGGTGATCAGGCGCACGCCCATGCCGTCTTGGATCTCGCTGAAGGGCTTCTTCTGGCGCTCCATCTTCTGGTAGATGGACCAAAGGCTCTTGGACCGCGCCAGCACGCGGTGGGGGATCCTGGTGTCGGCCAGCTTCTTCTCCAAGGCGGCCTTGAACCTCTCCAGCGCCGCGTCGCGCCCGACCGAGATCGCCTTCATCTCGGCGTCGAGCCGGGCATGCTCCTCGGGGTGCGTGTACATGAACGCCAGGTCTTCCAGCTCGCTCTTTAAGCGGAACATCCCGAGGCGGTGGGCCAGCGGGGCGTAGAGCGAGACCGTCTCGTGGGCGATGCGCTCCTGGCGCTCGCGCGCCAGATAGTTGAGCGTCTTCATGTTATGGAGGCGGTCGGCCAGTTTGATGAGGATGACGCGGATGTCCTGGGCGGTGGCCAGCATCATCTTGCGCCAGTTCTCGGCCTGGGCCTCGTCGCGCGAGACGAACTGCAGAGTGTCGAGCTTGGTCACGCCTTCGACGAGGAGCGCCACCTCCTGGCCGAACTCGGCGGCCAGCTGGTCGCGGGTCACCGGGGTGTCTTCCAGGACGTCGTGGAGCAGGCCCGCGCAGACGGTGGGGAGGTCGAGCTTGAAGTCGATCAGGCTGTCGGCCACCGCGGCGCAGTGGACGAAGTAGTGTTCGCCCGAGGCCCGGGCCTGGTGCTCGTGGGCCTTGAGCGAGTAGGCGTAGGCCTTCTCGAGAGGGGCCAGGTCGGCGTGCGGGGAATAGGCGCGCACCTTGTCGAGCATCTCGTTGAGCCTTCCCTCCGGGGTGGGTGTCGCGCTAGGCTCGGTCACGGGTGTCCTCTGAGCGCGGCGATCAGCGCCATGCCGCCGGCGAAATAGCCCAAGGACGAGCGGTCCTCGGAACGGTGCAGGCGCGGCAGGACGTCGCCGGCCGCGATGTAGATGAAGGACCCGGCCGCAAAGCCCAGCACGCCCGCCTCGAAGGCGGGAGCCAGGGTCTGAAGGCCGGCCACCGAGAGGAAGCTGCCCAGCGGGGTCGCCGCGGCCACCGCGGCCAGGGCCGCCAGCGAGGCCCCGCGGCCGTAGCCGCTCTTCGACAAGAGCGATGTCATCGTGAATCCGTCGAGCAGCTTGTGCAGGGCCATCGCCGTCCCCACCGCCGCGCCGGCCAAGCCTCCGGCGCCGAAGGCGGCGGTCAGGTTCAAACCGTCGATGAAGGAGTGCATGAACAGCGCGGCCAGGGCCGAGGCGCTGAGCAGGTGCACCGAACAGCCCTCGAGGAACTCGGGGCAGGCGTCGCTCATGACCAAGGTCCCCATCGCGTAGAGCAGGCCGAACGCCCCCGCCGCGCCCCAACCCGCCCCGACCGGGCTGACCTTCCAGGCATGGGGGAGGACCTCGACGAAGGCCACGGCCAGGAGCACGCCCGAGCGCAGCGAGAACAGGCGCCACAGCCAGCGCGGCGAGAGCGCGCCGGGGGAGAGGGGGATGACCCCGCCCAGCATCGTAAATCCCGTCGCCGCCGCGTTGAAGGCCAAGAGCTCCGCGCTCATGCCTTGGCCTCCTTCTCGGCGCCCTGCTGCATCTCCCAGAGCCTGCGGTAGAGCCCGCCCGCGATGAGCAGTTCGCGGTGTGTACCGGCCTCGACGACCCGTCCGGACTCCAGCGCGAAGATCCGGTCGGCGTGCTGGACCGTGGAGAGCCGGTGGGCGATGACGAGCACGGTGCGGCCGGTCATCACGCGCTCCATAGCACCCTGGATCTCGGCCTCGGAGGTCGAGTCGAGGTTGGAGGTGGCCTCGTCTAAGATGAGGAGGTCGGGGTTCTTGAGCACGGCGCGGGCGATGGCCAGGCGCTGGCGCTGGCCGCCCGAGAGGCGCAGGCCGCGGTCGCCCAGCGGGGTGTCGAAGCCCTGGGGCAGGGCGTCGATGAAGCGCGCCGCGTCGGCGATGACGGCGGCGCGGCGCACGTCGTCGGGCGAGACCCCGGGGCGGCCGATGATGATGTTGGCGGCCACGGTGTCGTTGAAGAGCACGGTCTCTTGAGTGACGATGCCGACCCGGTCGCGGAACGAGCGGATGTCGAGGTCCGCGAGGGCGAGGCCGTCGACGGCCACCCGGCCCGCCGCGGGGTCGTAGAGGCGCAAGAGCAGCTGGGCCAGGGTGCTCTTGCCCGAGCCCGAGGGGCCGACCACGGCCACGGTCTGGCCGCGGCGGACCTCGAGGGTGACGTCGTCGAGCGCGGGGACCTCGCGCGAGGGGTAGCGGAAGGTGACGTTCTCCAGGCCGACGGAGGCCTTGAGGCTGTCGAAGCGGACCGCGCCGGGCTTGTCGACGACGCGCGGACGCTCGTCTAGGATCTGGAAGATGCGCTCGCCCGAGGCCAGGCCGCGCTGCAGCTCGGAGTTGAGCCGCCCCAGGTTCTTGGTCGGCGCGTAGGCCATGAAGAAGGCGGCCAAGAACACCGAGAAGTCGCCCGGCGTCATGCGGCCCAAGAGGATCTCGCGGCCGCCGATGTAGAGCAGGCCCGCTATGACGATCGAGCCGAAGAACTCCATGAGCGGGCCCGAGAGCGCGGTGGCGCGCAGGTAGCGCATCATCTCGACGAAGAAGCTGGCGTTCTCCTCGCGGAAGCGCGCGATGGCGCCTTCCTCGTAGTTGAAGGCTTTGATGAGCATCATGCCCTGCAGGCTCTCCTGGAAGCGGTGGTAGAGCGTACCCATGATCTCCTGGCTCGAGCGCGAGGCGTCGCGCATCTTGCGGCCCAGGACGAAGAGCACGACGGCCGCGATCGGCAGTACGGCGATGGCCATCGACGCGAAGCGCCAGTGGCGGTAGAAGAGGACGAACATCAGCGACACCACGGTCAGCAGGTCGCGGATGAGGTAGAGCGGCAAGAACTGCAGGGTGGACTGGACCATCGCCAGATCGTTGGTGACCCGGGCCAGGATCTCGGCCGAGCGGTTGGCCGTGTAGTAGTCGAGCGAGAGCCGGTGCAGGTGGCGGAACAGATCCTCCCTGAGCTCCTGGGTGACGCGCTGGCCGATCCAGCTCATTAGGTAGTTCTGGGCGTAGGCCGCCACCGACTTGACCAGCATGAGGGCCGGCACCGCCGCGGTGATGAGCACCAGGTTCGACATGGCCCCCAGCTCGAAGGCTTCGGTCAGCGGGCGCAGGTAAGGCGTCAGGACCCCTTTCGAGGTCAGGATGTCCTTTTGCAGGAAGAGGCCGTCGATGACGGGCTTGAGGATCCAGGCCACCGCGCCGTTGGAGGCGGCGACGATGACCATCGCCACCCCCGCCTGCGCGAAGCGCAGGCGGTAGGGGCGCAGGTACGGGGCGAAGCGGTCCCAGGCGCTCTTCTCGATCATCTTAAGGCCTCGAGCGGGCTTTTGAGCGCGGGCTCGGCCAGCAGGGTCTCGGCCGCGCGGGCGATCGCACCCGGCCCGCCGAGCAGCTCGCGCAGGGCCAAGAGCTCGGCGCGCAGGGCGTACAGGCGGCGCGGATCCTCGAGCAGGCCCAGCGCCGCGGCGGCGACGCCGGCGGGCGTGGCCTCGTGCTGGATGAGCTCGGGGACCAGGGCCTTGCCGGCCAGCAGGTTCGGCATGGCGATGTGGCGGACCTTGATGAGGGCCCGGGCCAGGAGGTAGGTCGGCCAGGAGAGCTTGTAGACCACGACCATCGGCAGGCCCAGCAGGGCGTTCTCGAGCGTGGCCGTCCCCGAGGAGGACAGCACGAGGTCCTGGCGGGCGCGCTCGGCGTAGTCGGTCTCGCGGACGATGCGCGGTCGGCCGCCGCCGGGCAGGCGGAAGCCGGCCAGGAGGCGCCGGTAGTGCAGGTCGGGCAGCGGCTGGGCCGCGAAGACGGTGACCTCGAGGCTGGGGTAGTCGCGCGCGATGCGCCCGAGGGCGCTCAGAAACAAGGGCAGATGGCGGCGCAGCTCGCTGAGCCGCGAGCCAGGCAAAAGCCCCAGGCGCAGGGGGTCGGTCAGCGGGCGTTCGCGGCGCGGCGTGGGCAAGAGGTCCAGCAGGGGATGGCCCACCCATTTGACCGGGACGCCCTTCTGGCGGTAGAGCGTCTCCTCGAACGGGAAGATGACGAGCATCTTCCTGACGCACTTCTTTATGCGCGCCACGCGGCCGGGCCGGCTGGCCCATACCTGGGGGCTGATGAAATAGTAGGCGGGGACCTTGCGCGCGCGGGCGGCCTCGAGGATGGTGGAATTAAAGCCCCAGAAGTCGATGCAGAGGACCGCGTCGGCCCCGCCGCGGGCCAGCAGGGCGTCGAGCCGGCCGCGAAGGCGCGCGAAGCGCGGCAGGCGGCGCACCGGCTCGACGAAGCCCGTGACGCCCAACGAGGCCAGGTCCTCGAGGAACTCGTCACCCGGGCCCAGCGCCGAACGGGTCAGCGGCCCCGCCACCGCGGCGAACGTGATCCCGGGCGAGCGGCGGCGCAGCTCGGCGACGAGCATCGAGGCGTAGAGGTCGCCGGAGGGGTCGCCGGCGGCGATGAGGACGCGCTTCACTCCTCGGGGCTCCTCACGGCGCGGCCGACCGCGCCGGCCAGACGCTTGAGGCCGCCGGCCCAGCGCGGCAGGAAGGCGGTGGAGCGCGTGTGGTGCGAGAGCTCGTACTTCTCGAGCTCGTCGATCACCTGCAGGGCCAGGGCCAGGGCCTCCAGGCCGTGCTCGCCCGAGGTCCAGGGCTTACGGTCGTGGACGATGCAGTCGAGGAAGTGGTCGAGCTCGGAGCGCAGGGGCTCGGTCTTGCCCAGCTTCGGGGCGAGGATCTCGACGTCTTTTAAACTCTCGATCTCGGGTTTCTTGCGCTTGTAGACCCGCAGGTCGGCGTTGAGGTAGTCGAGCGAGATGTAGCTCGAGGCCTGGAAGATGCGGATCTTGCGGCAACGCTTGATCGACATGCGGCTGGCCGTGAGGTCGGCCACGCAGCCGTTCTTGAAGCGCACCCGGACGTTGGCGATGTCCTCGTGCTTGCCGAACAGCGACGCGCCCAGGGCCTCGAGGTCGACGACCTCCGAGCCGACCAGGGTCAGGAGGATGTCGAGGTCGTGGATCATGAGGTCGAGCACGACCCCGATCCCCGAGACCCGAGGGTCGTAGGGGCCGAGGCGCTCGACGGTGATGAAGCGCGGCTCGCGGATGTGGGGGATGGCGGCCAGGACCGCGGGATTGAAGCGCTCGATGTGGCCGACCTGGAGCTGGACCTTGCGCTCGGCGGCCTTGTCGAGCAGGGCTTTGGCCTCGGCCACGGTGGCGGCGATGGGCTTCTCGATCAAGACGTGCTTGCCGGCCTCGAGCGCGGCCATGCCGACCTTGAAGTGGAACTCGGTGGGGACGGCCACGATGACGGCGTCGACCTTGGCGATGAGGTCCTCGTAGTCCTTGTAGGGCGAGGTCCCGGCCCGCCAGGCCACGAGCTGGGCGCGCCAGCGGTCGGTGTCGGCCACGCCGACGAGCTCGAAGCCCGGGTGTTTGCCGAGGATGCGGGCGTGCAGGGAGCCCATCCGCCCCCCGCCGACGACGCCGATCTTGAGGCGCTTGCTCACACGTCCTCCCCGGAGATGGCCCACACCGCCAGGTCCTGGGCGTCGGCCCCGCGCGCGAACGCTTCACGGTCGAATATCAAGGTCTTGCCGGCCTCGAGGGCCAGGGCGGTGGCGCCGGCCTCCTTGAGGACGGCCAGGGTCTCGAGGCCCACGACCGGCAGGTCGAAGCGGAAATCCTGGCGCGGCTTGGCGACCTTGACGACGACGAGCTTGGGCGCGTCGCCGTTGGAGCGCACGAGCTCCGCGGCGCGGCGCACGGTGGCGTCGGTGCCCTCCATCGCCTCGACGGCGACGACGGCCTTGCCCTGGACGACGACGCTCTGGCCCACGTCCAGCCCGGCCAGGGCCTTGGCGGCCTTCCAGCCGAGCGCCGCGTCGGCCTCCTCGGCGGCGGAGGGCCGGCGCTTGCTCAGCGGCCCCGCGGCGGCGATGAGGTGGGAGAGGTAGGTGGCCGAGGAGAGGACCTCGAGCCCCTCCTTCTTGAACTCGTCGGCGATGGCCGAGAGGATCGTGTCGGTGCGCCGGTCCTTGAGGCCGGCCAGGATCTTGACCGCGCGGAAGTCCGGGATGACGCCGCCGAAGAGCGAGACGTGCTGGACCTTGCCGGCCATGACCACGCGCTTGACCCCGGCGCCCTTGAGGAAGTCCAGGGGCCCGGTGACCTGGCCCAGGGCGAAGCCGCGCACCTCATCGGCCGCGGCCTCGAGCGCGGGGACGTCGGTGACCCCTTTGAGCGCCACGGCGACCACGCGGCTGCCCCGGCGGCGCGCCTCCTGGGCGAACAGCACGGGGAACCGGCCGGAGCCGGCGATGAGGCCGATGGGCTCCGCGCTCAGAGCGTGACCTCTTCCTCGGCCAGGGCGCCGGTGGCGGGGCGCAAGGTCCCGCGCTGGGAGCGCTCGATGAACTCGATCATCTCGAAGACCTCGGCCGTGGGACCGGCGGCCTTGAGCTCGGCCAGGGCGGCCTCGAGCGGCGTGCCCGAGAGGAAGATGGCCTTGTAGGCGGCCTTGACCGCCGTCTGGGCGTCGCGCGAGAGCCCGGCGCGGCGCATGCCGACCATGTTGAGGCCGCGCAGGGTGGCGCGGTCGCCCTGGCAGACGCAGAACGAGGGCAGGTCCTTGCCCACCATCGAGCCGCCGCCCACCATGCAGTACTTGCCGATGCGCACGAACTGGTGGACGCCGACGATGCCGCCGACGACCGTGTAGTCGCCGATCTCGACGTGGCCGGCGATGCCGACCGAGTTGACGACGATGACGCCGTCGCCGATGCGGCAGTCGTGGGCCACGTGGGAGTAGGCCATGAACAGGCAGTTGGATCCTATGCGGGTCTCGCCCGAGGCGTTGGTGCCGCGGTTGAGCGTCACGCACTCGCGCACGGTGTTCCGCTCGCCCATGACGAGCCGGGTGCGCTCGCCGGCGTACTTCAAGTCCTGAGGCGGCCCGCCCACGAAGCAGCCGGGCAGGAGGCGGTTCTCTTTGCCCATGTGGGTGAACTCGACGTGGGCGTGGGCGCCGATGGACGTGCCCTCGCCGATGACGACGTCTTCGCCGATGACGGCGTAGGGGCCGACCTTGACCCCGGCGGCAAGCGAAGCCCCCGGGTCGATGACGGCGGTCGGGTGGATGTCGGGCATCCTAGGCCTTCTTGTCGGTGAGCACGAACGACATCGTCGCCTCGCAGGCCACCTTCTCGCCCAGGAGCGCCGTGCCTTGGAAGCGGCCGGCGCGCCCGCCTAGCTTCAAGACTTCGACCTTGAGCGAGAGCACGGTGCCCGGCGTGACGGCGTTGCGGAACTTGGCCTCCTCGATGCCGAGGAAGAAGGCGATCTTGTTCTCGAAGCCGCCCTTGGCCATCAGCATCACGCAGGCGGTCTGGGCCAGGGCCTCGACGATGAGCACGCCCGGCATGATGGGCTGGCCGGGGAAGTGGCCCTGGAAGAACTCCTCGTTCATCGTCACGCACTTGGTGCCGACGGCGAGTTTGCCCTCTTCAAGCACGTCGACCTTGTCGACGAGGAGGAACGGGTAGCGGTGCGGGATGAGCTTCAGGATCTCGGCGATCCCGATGGTGCGCACGGGCGCGGCGGCGGTCTCGGTGGTCATGGTCTCTCCTAGCGGGTCTTGGCCCCGGTCTTGCCGCGCATCTTGACCGCGGCGGAATTGAGGAGCTTCGCGAACTCGATGTTATGGGCGTGGCCGGGGCGCACGGCCTCGATGCGGACCTTAAACAGCGAGCGTCCGATGAGCGTCAGGTCGCCCAGCAGGTCGAGCATCTTGTGGCGCACGAACTCGTCGGGGAAGCGCAGGCCGTCGGGGGTGGTGTGGATCTTGTCCTTGCCGATGACGATGGCGTTCTCGAGCGTGCCGCCCTGGGCCAGGCCCTGGGACTTGAGGTAAGCCACCTCGTGTTCGAAGCAGAAGGTGCGCGCCGAGGCCAGCTCGGCGACGTAGCTCTCGGGGTCGATGCGCATCGAGAGGGTGAGCTCGGGCAAGAGCGGATGGTCGTGGAGCAGAGTGGCCTTGAGCTCGAAATGGTCGCACGGGGTCGCGCGGTAGGACGAGCCGCGGTTCTCGTAGACCACCGGCTCGGTCGGGATGTAGAGGTAGCGCTTGGGATGCTCGGGGAAGCGCCGGATGCCGGCCTTGAGCAGGGCCTTGAAGAACGGCAGGGCCGAGCCGTCCATGGCCGGCGGCTCGTTGGCCGAGACCAGGATGTCGCAGTTGTCGATGCCGAGGCCGGTCAAGGCCGAGAGCACGTGCTCGACGGTGTGGACCTTGGCTTCGCCGAGGCCGAGATTCGTGCCGCGCACGGTGGCCACGACGAAACCCAGGCGCGCGGGGATCATCGGCGTGCCGGGCAGGTCGGTGCGGAAGAAGCGGATGCCGGCGTTGGCCGGGGCCGGGCGGAAGGCCAGCGTCGAGGGGTTGCCGGTGTGCAGGCCGACGCCCTCGAGGGCGACCTCGCTTTCGACGGTGGTCTGGGCTTCGTGGTCGTCTTTTCTCATGTCAGGTTCCTCAGGAGGCCCGACTTCTTCAGGGCGCCGTAGAGCTCGGGGAGCTTGGAGAATATCGCCTGCAGCTTCATGGCCTCGCGGTGCGGGCGGGCCGGGGAGCCGAACAGGACGGCCTTGGGCGGCACGTCGCTCATGATGCCGCTCTGGGCCCCGATGACGGCACCGTCGCCGATCGACAGGTGGCCGGCCACGCCGACCTGGCCGGCCAGGATGACCTGGTGGCCGACCTTAGTCGAGCCGGCCAGGCCCACCTGCGAGATGATGAGGCAATTGCGCCCGGTGACGACGTTGTGGCCGATCTGGACCAGGTTGTCGATCTTGGTGCCGGCCCCGATCCGGGTCTCGCCGGTGGCCGCGCGGTCGATCGTCGAGTTGGCGCCGACCTCGACGTCGTCCTCGAGCACGACCCGGCCGACCTGGGGGATCTTCTCGTGGCGGCCGGTCTTCATGTCGGTGTCGTAGCCGTAGCCGTCGGAGCCGATCACGGCGCCGGGCTGGAGGATGACCCGGTCGCCGAGTTCGCAGTAGTCGCCGACGTAGGCGCCGGGATGGAGGATGCAGTCCTTGCCGATGCGTGCGTTGTGGCCGACGTGGCAGTTGGGGCCGATCCGGGTCCGGTCGCCGACGAGCGTGCGGCCGCGCACGACCGTGAACGGGCCGACCGCCACGTCCTTGCCGAGCTTGGCCTCGAAGTGGATCTCGGCCTTGGGCGAGAGCCCCGCCGGCTCGGGCTTCCACTTGTCCTCGTGGATCATCTGGAGGACCTGGGAGTAGCCCCAGCGCGGGCGCTCGGACAGGAGCCGGTTGGCGGGTCCTCCGGCGGCGAGCTTGGCCGTGGCGGGTAGGAAGACCGCGGCGGCCTTCGAGGCCGCCACGCGGTCGGCGTACTTGGGGTTCTCGAGGAATGAGACGTCGCCGGGCCCGGCCTCGAGCAGGCCGGCGGCGCCGGTGACCTCGACGGCCGGGTCGCCCTCGAGGCGGGCGCCGGTGCGGCTGGCCAATTCCCCCAGCGTGATCCTCACTGGAGGACCCCCTCGAGCTTCTTGAGCACCTTGTCGGTGAGGTCGACCGAGCCCTGGCCGAAGAGGATGGCGCTCTTGTCGATGACGACGCTGACCGCGTTCTCGACGGCGGCCTCGCGCACGGCCTTGTAGATCTTGCCGAGCAGGACCTCGGAGCGCTTGGACTCGATGTCGACTAGGTTCTTCTCGACCTGGACCTGGTAGTCCTTCAAGCCCAGCTCCTTGTCGGCTATCTCCTGGGTCTTGGCGGCCACGGCGGCGTCGAGCTCCTTGACCCGGGCGTCGCGGCGGTGGAGCTCCGCCTCGGCGCGGGCCTGGAGCTCGGCCTGGGTGGGCCCGGCGGGGGCCGGCGGGGACGCCGGGACGGGGGCGACTTCCGGGACGGCGGGAGCTTCGGGGACAGCCGCGGGGGCGGCGGCGGCCGGGACCGCGGGTTCCGGGGCGGCGGCCAGCTGCTCCTCGGGCATGCCCGGGATGTTGATGGTGAGAGGTTCGGGCCGGGCCGGCGCCGTCTCGGCAGGCAACGGGCTCATGCCGGGCAGGCCGGACATTCCGGGCAGCGGGGTCGGCTCCGGCTGGCTGGCCGTCGGTGCCTCGGTCTTGGCGGCCGGCGCCTCCATGGGCGGCGCCGCTTCGCGGCCGGGGACGGGCTTGGCGAGCAGGGCGGTGAGCTCGTCGGATGCCGCGGGCGCCGGCGGGACGGCCTCGGGGACGGCCGGCGGGCCGTCGGTGAGCGGGGCCGGCGTGGGGACGACCTCGGGAGCCGCGGTCGGTTCCGGGACCGGGGGCGGGACGAAGATGGGCACCGCGGCGGCCTTCTCGCGTTCGGCCTTGAGCTCGACGAGCTGGGCGCGCAGGCGGATCACCTCCGCCTTCTTCAAGTTGAGCTGCTCCTCGGCTTGGCGCACGATCTCGGAGTAGCTCTGCTTGGCGCGCTGGGTCTCGGGGTAGCGCCGGAACACGGCCTGGAGGTCGACGTAGCCGATCGAGCCGCGCTCGCCGCGGTTCTCCTCGAGGCTGATCTCGAGGGCGCAGAGCGGCGCCGCGGCGGCCAGGACGGCAAACAGCAGGTGGGAGGGTTTCATCAGAATAGGTTTCCTATGCCGAAGTTGATCTGGTATTTCGCCTCGCCGGGGCGGTGCTGGAAGCCGTAACCCCAGTCGAGGCGGATCGGGAACGCGGGCGTCACGAAGCGGATGCCGAAGCCGACGTCGGTCTTGATGTGCTGCTGGTCCTGGCCGACCTTGAGCTGGACGGTGCGCGGGGAATCCCAGCTCGCCCCGGCGTCGAAGAAGGTGACGAACTTGACGATGGTCTTGCGGCGCTCGCGGGCCAGCGGGAAGCCCAGCTCGATGTTGAAGACGTCGTGGATGCGTCCGCCGTCGCGGTAGCCGGCCTCGCCGGCGGCCGAGTAGCCGCGCAGGGTGTCCTGGCCGCCGATGAAGAAGCGCTCGAAGACGGGGACCTGGCGGGTGTTGCCGAACTGGGTGACGTAGCCGAGGCGGTTCGACAGGGTCAGGACCAGCGGATACTCGTTGACCTGGGCCAGGGTGAAGTGTTGGGCGTTGGCCAGCGCCGGGCGCAGGAAGTTGATGTCGCCGTAGACCGGGCCGCCGGCCAGGTCCAGGCTGAGCGCGTGGCGCCCGCCGCGCGCGGGGTCCCAGATGTTGTCGCGGGTGTCTCGCGCGAAGGTGGCGCCGATCATCGACTGGACGCTGGTGCCCTCGGAGAGCTGGCCGAGGAACTGGGTGTCGATGCCGGTCAGCGAGATCTGGGTGAAGGAGTAGTAGGTGTCGAGCCGGTACATGTCGTCGGCAAATCGCGGGCCGACGCGCACGGCGCCGCCGACGCGCTTGTTGGTGTAGGCCGAGGAGGAGCCCGCGAACGGCGAGACGCGCCGGGTGTTGTAGGCGTCGAGGCCGAGGCTGATGGGCTTGTCCTTGACCCAGGGGGTCAGCCAGGAGACCTGGAAGTCGTTGACGCGCGCGCCGAAGGACCACTGCACCGAGGAGCGCCAGGCGCGCCCGAAGAGGTTCAAGTGCTGGAGCGAGAGGGTGCCCAGCAGGCCGTCGAGCGAGGAGAAGCCGGCCCCGGCGGTCAGCATGCCGGGCTTGCCTTCGAGGATCTCGAAGGAGAGGTCGACCTTCTCCGGGTCGTAGGGGCTCTGGACGTCGGGCTGGACGTCGTCGATGAAGCCCAGGTTCATGATCTTCTCCTGGCTCTTGCGGAGCTTGGAGACCTGGAACAGGTTCCCGGGCTTGAGCAGGATCTCGCGCTTGAACACCCAGGGCTTGGTGGTCTTGTAGCCCTCGACGTCGACGTGGTCGATGTAGACCGGCGGGCCTTCCTCGACCAGGAACTTGACGTCCATGAGGCCGGTGACGGCGTTGAAGCTCCGCTCGGGCGTGATGAGGGCGCGCAGGCGGCCCTTCTCGGCGAAGAGCTCCTGGAGCGAGCGGATGGTGGCGTCGAAGCGCTCCTGGCTGAAGAGCTTGCCCTTGCGGTAGTCGAGCGCCTTGGCCAGGTCGGTGGCGGCGTAGAGCGTATAGCCCGAGAAGGTGGTGTCGCCGTAGCGGTACTGGGGACCCTGGTCGAGGTCGACGGTGATCGTGGCCTCGGTGGCCTCGGCGTTGAAGGTGACGGAGGTCTCGTTGATCTTGAAGTCGAGGTAGCCCTGGTTCTTGAAGGCCGCCTCCACCTTCTTCATGTCCTCGGGGAGGTCCTTCTCGGAGAGCGGCTTGTCGAAGAGCCAGCCCGGCTTGTTGACCATGGTCTTGAGGATCTTCTTGGGCTTGAGCGCGGTATTGCCCTTGAAGACCACGGCCATGAGCTTGGAGCGCGGGCCCTCGGTGATGGCCATGGCCACGTCGGCCTGCAGGGCGGTCGTGTCGATGGCGACGGAGGGCTCGACCGACGCGCGCAGATAGCCCTTCTTGCGGTAGGTCTCGAGCAGTTTCTCGCCGTCGTCGCGGAGCTTGGCGCGGTCGAAGGGGTCGCCTTTCTTGAGCGACATGGCCTCGAGCAGGGTCCCCTTCCCCATCTTGACCCGGCCGTTGAAGTCGATCTTGCGGACCAGGGGCTTCTCCTCGACCAGGAAAGTGAGCTTGACCTGCCAGGGCGAGGGGGAGGCGCCGCTAAAATGCGCCGGGACGGGGCGCTCGGGCAGGGGGGTGACGTCGGCCGCCACGCGCTCGAAGCCCCCCAGCCCCAGGACGGCCTGGATGTCGCGGTCGAGGTCGGGCCGGTCGTAGAGGTCCCCTTTGCGGCCCTTGACCTGGGTCCGGATGGTGGCGCGCTTGACGTGCTTCTGGCCGGAGATCTCGAGCTCGCCCAGCACCCACGGGGGGGCGGGGGCCGAGGAGGTGTCGGGGGCCAAGAGGGGCTTGGGGGTCTCGGGCACCCCTTCCTTGACGTCGTAGTCGACCCGGATGGCGCCCGCGGAGAGCGGGACCTCCTTGATCGTGACGGCGAGGAAGAGTCCCGACCCCAGGAGGGTGGCCAGGTCGCGGGCCTGGAGCTCGGGGGTGTAGGGCTCCCAGAGGCGGACCGCCACGAGGGCTTTGGCGCGGTCCTCGGAGACGGTCTTCAGGCCGTAAAATTGGATCTGGGCGACGACCGGGACGACAGGGGTCGGAGACGGCGCGGTCTCGGAAGAAATAGTGGGTGAGGCCTCGGGAGGGGGCTCTTGGGCCCGGGCTGACGAGCAAAGAGCTGATAAAATCAGCATAAAATATAGATTTAGGACGGGTCGCACAGAGGCCTTGAGTATAGGAAAATAGCCGTCGCGGGGGCAACTTCTCAGAACGCGCGCGGGCGCCCGTATTTAACGGGCGTGGTAGGAGGCGGGATAGGTGACGACGCCGGTCAGCTTGGCGAGGTGGGAGCCGCTGAGGTCGAAGACCGAGAACTGGTCCGGAGACAGGTCCCAATTGGGCTTGATGTTGGGGGCGGCGGGCCGGAAACCGATGCGGGCGAAGTAGGCCGGTATGGCCGAGGCGAAGACTAGGTCGATCTTAAGCCCCCGGCAGCGCTCGAGCCCGTGGCGCACGAGGCGCTCCGCGACCCCCAGCTTGCGCCGGTCCTCGCGCACGGCCATGACCGAGAGGGCGGCGGCCGGCATGATGGAGGAGCCGGTGACCATGACGCGGGTGTAGAGCGCGTAGCCCAGGATCTCGGAGCCGTTGGCCGCCACCAAGGAGAGGTTGGCGTTGAACTCGGAGGCCGCGCGCAGGGCGCTGGCCAGGTTGGCTTCGGCGTCGCCGCCGTAGGCCTTGCGGAGGATCTCGTCGGAGGCGCCGCGCTCCGCGGGGAGCTCGGAGCGGATGATGATTTCCACTGGCGGGATTATATTAATTCGCGGGCGGGGCTAAAGGGGGAAAAAGCTCTTCACCCATTCGAGGTAGCGGCCGACGTCCTTTACCATGTCGGCGGCCTCGTCCCGACGGAAGTCCCGGCTGTCGTATTCGACCCGGTTCTTGGCCCCGAGAATCCTACTAAGACGTTGGGCCTGGGCGGCGGTATTCGAGTCCTGTACGTGCTGCCTGAGGAGCTCGACCGCTTCATGGTGGCTCTCGCCGGCCGAGCGGAGCCGGGCCTTCAGCCCCAAGACGGCGTCGGTGGCCGAGATGGCGCAGTGGACGCCGGCCAAGCCGACCGAGTTCCAGCGCGCGTTTTGGAAAGACTCGGTCATGGTCAGGTAGAAATCTTCGGCTTTCTTGAGATAGGAGCGCGCCTCGGATTCGCCGACGGGTCTAACGCCTCTTTTCTTGGGACTCATCCGCCAATACCTCGGCCAACGGCTTGCCGGCGACGACGCGGCCTTCCCGCACGACCGCCTTTATCAGCGCGTCGTTGCGCTTGAAGCGGGCGGCGAACTCGGCGGTGCTTATGACGTAGGGAGAGAGGCGGAGGCCGAACTCATCATGGAAGGCGCCGGCGCGCTCGGCGAAGAGCTCCGAGACCTTCGGCGCGACGCGGGCGTCGTCGAGCAGGACCATGACGTCGAGGTCGCTCTGCGAAACCGCCGTCCCGCGGGCATAGCTCCCGAAGACCGCGACGGCGACGCAGGAGCCGCCGGCGGTCTTCGCGACGTAGCGGCCGATCGAGCCCGAGAGGCCCTGTTCCGCCGCGAAAAGCTCCCCTAGGGCGGAGAACGCGCCGCGGCGCCGGCGATTGACCGAGAACAGATGGGCCTGCCCGGCGGGCTTGCGGCGGACGACCCCGGCTTCGACGAGGCGGGTCAGGGCTTGGGAGGCGGCGCGCGGGCTGAGGTCCGCGCGCCGCGCGACCTCGCGGCCGGTCAGGTCGTCTTGTCTGAACAAGATGCGCAGGACGGACAGCTTCGCGCTGGGGCCGAGGATGTCGTCTAGGAGGGAGGTAAGCATGTGAGTGTATACATTAGTATACGAGCGTATACATCAGTATACAGATGATATCCTGGATTGCAAGGGTTTCGGCGCCCGAGCTCGCGGTTGAAGTCCTTCGCCTCGGCGGTGTCATTTGATGGGAATCCAAATCTCTTCTTGCGCGTTCGGGTCGTCGGGGCGATAGTCTTTCGGGAGAAGCTCGAAGTGCTCGCGGTCCTCTAAGGCGTGGCCGGATTTTGGGAGCCAGCCGGAGAAGAGGTGGCTGAAGAGGTTGGGGGCGGCGCGGGCGGGGCCTTTGTGCTTGAAGACAACGTACTGGCCGCCGCGCAGGGTGTAGGGCTCCATGCCGTCGGGGATATCTGCGTGGGCCGAGACTTCGACGACGGCCCATTTCTCGAACGGAGCGTCAGGGGTATAGAACTCCATCGAGATGAAGTTGTCGTCGACGCGGTGCTTGATCTCCGCACGGCGCGGCATGAAGCGCTTCCAGAGCTCGCCGGTCTTGTCCTGGGCGAGCGACATGGTCAGATGCATGCCGACGAGCTTCTTCTCCCTGAGCGTCTCTATCGTCGGTCCCGGCCGCCACTCGAGGAGGTTGGTGACGACGGCCACGGTCTCGCTGGCGGCCACGCGTATCTCGGCTTTGCCGGTCTGGTCGAAGCCGAGCACCTCGCAGGGCCCGAGCTCGGGTTTCCCCACGATGAGGACGGTGTCGCCTTTGCTGAGACGCCGTCCCAGCTCGTCCGACGGCCCGGTATGGCAGGACATGGGCGGATTCTACCAGGTAAGCTAGACTCTTACCCATGATCGACTGCCCGAAGTGCTCCCGCCCGAATGCCGATGACGCGTTATACTGCGACCAGTGCCGGACGGCGGTCTCGCCGGACGTCCCGGGCGAGGTCCACGCGGACCCCTGTCCCGCCTGCGGGGGCGCGATCAAGGAGGTCCCGAGCGTGCTGTCGATGTGCCAGGACTGCGGCATCCCGCTCGGGGAGACGGGGCCGGGCGGAGCTCATCAGGAGCACGCCGAGCCGAAGCCGGCCGCTCAGGAGCCGGAGACCGGCGAGAAGACTCCCTGCCCGGTCTGCGGGACCGAGAACGCGGGCAAGCGCTGCAAGGGCTGCCTCTTGAACTTCGAAAAGTCCCACGAGCCGCTGCCCTGCCCGAAGTGCGAGGCCGAGGCGACGGGCGACACGTGTTCTTGCGGGGCGATCTTGACCCTGCCCAAGCTGCTGAGTTTCCTCGACAAGTCGGTCAGGGTGGTCTGCCCGGTCTGCAAGCAGCTCTTCACGGTGGAGCGGAAGGAGTGCTCCGATTGCGGGGCCGAGACGCGTTCGGCGGATTCCCTCAAGGCGTTTGCGGCGTCCCGCTAGCCCGCTTTCCTCTTCCTGCGCCGGTACAAGACGACGGCGAGGGCCGCTAGGGGGATGAGCTCGAGCGGCATGAGGACGGCCACGGGGTCGTACATAACCACGTTGACCGGGAGGCTCCATCGCTCGGTGTTGATGAAGACTTCGTCGATCCCGGGGCGCGGTTCCGAGCGGTCGCTGAAGGCGGTGAGCCAGGCCTGCTCGGGGACGTCGATGCCGTCTATGCGCCGGCGCAGGGGGGCGGAGTATTCGACCGTGCCGTGCCAGCGCCGCGTCCCCAAGGAAGCCCGAGCCTTGCCGGGGGCTATGACGTAGAGGTTGAGCAGACGTCCGCCGCGGTTGACATCCCGCTGGTCGGCGGGCTCTCGATAGGGGAAGAACGGCTGCGGGGTCTTAAACGAGAGCCTGACGGCCTTGGTCTCGGCGAGCGTATTCGCGATGGGGCTGATCTTGAACGCGGTGATGTACCAGCCGTGCTCGGTGTAGTACCTGAGCCACTCGGCCAAGGCCGGTCTCGACTGGTACTGGTGCTCTTTGAGCCAGTCGACGAGGGCGCTGTGATCGTCGGCCTTCAGGATGGCCGCCTCGAGGTCGGCGACGGTCTTGGTCTCAACCAATTCGACGCCGCCGTCGTCGCTTCCCATGGAGGCCGCGCCGCCGGAGACCATCGCCATGAAATAGTCGAAGCCGCGGCCGATGACGGCCCACCAGGCGCTGTAGGGGATGGGGATGCGCGTCGGTCGGGCGGCCTCGGCCGCTTGGGCGAAGACGGCGTCGTCGGTCTCGCTCAGTGTGGGGCGCGTGGGGGTGGGGACCAGGAAGCCGAAGTCCTTCTGGGCGCCGGCGAAGGCGGCCTTGCGGATGAAGTGCTCGGTCTCGGTCTGAGGGTCCCAGACGATGATGGCTTCCTCCTTTACGACGTCCATGAGCTCGCCGCTGTTGACGGCCTGGGCGCAGGCGTGGAGGTGGGAGGGGGCGAGGAGAGTCAGGGCTAGGAGGAGGCTCATTTCTTGGGGGGATGCTTCTCGCCGTACGTCAATTCCGCTCGGATCGCGGTAGTGAGGGAGAGCGGGCAGTTATAGAACCTCGAATGGGCGCAGAGGAAGCTGTGTCCCGCGTTCAAGTCGAATAGCAGCTCAGCAGGGGGCTCCCCTTTGGCGAACTCGGCGTAGTAGACCCGGCCGCCGCCGTAGGTGGTCTTCCCCGAAGTCTTGTCGAGCAGAAAAATCATGACGCCGTCGATATCGGACCATGTTGATTCGTAGCTGTAGGCGGGGATGTGGTATTGCTGGCCCTTCAGCTTCAGCCCTACCGTACCGGCAAGATACATCGTCCCCTTCTCGTTGCGGGAATCCAGGTAAGGCACGGCTTTCGGGACGCGGTCTTTTTTGAAGGTCGCCGTGACGACGCCTTCGGGGTCATAGGGAAAGAACGGAAGTCCGGTGAAGGCTTTGCGGCGCGGGCTCTCGGGGTCGTGGAGCCAGACTTTGAGTACCTTTTCCTTGAGAAAGGAGGCGCGGACGAGGAGGCCGTTGGGCAGCGCGGCTTTTGGGCCGGGCGAGGATAGGATGTCGGTCTTCTCGAGCCCGGGTCCGCTCAGGTGGGCTTTGGAGCCGTCATACTCGACTTTGACGCCGCCTTGATCCTCTCTCGACCAGCGGGCAGCCGCCGGGCTCTTGGACGGCCTTAGGTATGCGGATTGTCCGGGGACGAGCTGGATCATGTCCAGGATGGACAACATCCCCGCAGGTCCGCCGGCCAGCGCGTTGTGCTCTTGTTTGAACTTGAGCCACTTCTCGTGGCGGGGCGAAGTAGGCGGTTGGGAAGCGGCCTGTCCGATCACCGTGCATGGGATAAAGAGAGCGAGGGCTAGGAGGAGATTCATCAGTCCCAGCCGAACCACTTATGGGTCTGGGAGTCGTAGGTGTATTTCCAGAACATCATGGTGTAGCAGGTGACGATGAAGCCGTCGTCACCGACGGCGGGGCCGGGGAATGGGATGAAGGAGTTGGGCTGCTTCTTCATGTAGTGGGGGAGCCGGCCGTTGACGGGGCAGGCGGGGATTTCCGCCAGATGCTGGGGGACGAGGCGGTCGGAGTCATCGGGGTATTTCCCGGTCTTGGCATGGAACGCCTCGGCGGCGTCGATGAGGGGCTGCATGGTGGTTTCCACTTTTCGGTATAGGTGTCTTTGGCCGTGGAGGGTGCCGGCCAGGGAGACGGCGACGAGGAGGGCTTGGATCACGGTGGTCTTGAACTTGAGAATGCGCTCGGGGGTCGTCTTGCGCAGGAGGTGTATGCCGTAGATGAGCAGGAGCATGGCCATGACGGGGACGGCGATGACGAGGACGAAGAGGGAAAGCGCCTGGGCGGAGAACGAGAGGTGGGAGAGGATGCAGACGGCGAGGGTGAGGAGGAGGGAGCGCAGCGGGATTCTTGGCATGTCGCTGATCATCTCCCCTCTCCGGCGCTCGGCGGCACCGCCGCGACCCTCGGCTGGACCAGGGCCTCCTCATCGAGCCCGTCCGGGTAAGCCGTCATGAGGTTATAGCGTCGTGCCTCGTCGTTGAAGACGTCGATGTCCGCGTTATAACCCCGCATCAGAGAATTGTACGCGGCCACGCGCTCGTTGCGCGTCGACTCCACGGCCCGCATCTCGGGGGCGGACGGCCAGCCGTGTCCCTGGGCGTTGGCGGCTTCGATCCTGGCGTTGAGGTCGGCCATGCCGGCTTCGGCCACCTCCACTCCAACGCGCTGAGCGGCGAGCAGGCTCTCGATCCGGCTCAGTTGCGACTCCTTCGCATCGAGCCAAGACTGAAGCGCCTTCTTCTCGCCTTCGACGGCGGCGATCCCGGTGAACGCGCCCTCGTCGGACAAGCGGCGAAGGGTCTTCTGAAAGGCCTGGCCGTGTTTGGTCTTTGAATCGCCGACCGCGTGGAGATGCTGGTGGACCATCTCATGACACAGGACCCTGCGGAGCGCCTCGCGGTCCCCTTGGAGGCGCGGATTGAGGAGGATGAGCGTCCTGGAGCCGTAGTGGCCCCAAAGCCCGTCCATCCTGAAACCCTTCGAGGCCGGCTCCCCCAAGCCATCGAGCCCGGGTTCCCAAAGCACCGGTATTTCAGGAAGTCGACCGCCGAAGTGACGGGCGTTGATGTCCTTGTATGCGGCGCCCAGTTCGGGGTCCCCGGGTTTCTGAGAGGCGCGCGCGATGAGCTTCTCCTCCGGCGTGACCGGCGTCTCGGGAACGCGCTGTGAGCCTCCCGATTTTTCACCGAGGGTCGATAGATACGCGACCACTAGAGTCAGGACGAGTAAGACGACGATGATCGGCCGCATCACTTTGCCTGACTAGTCGACCGCGGTCTGAAAGTATATGAGCAGGGGATCTCGACAGGCGATGGTCCCAAGGCGGCGTCCGCCGGCGCTGACGACGATCTCGTCCTTCCCGAGGGCAAGGGCGTCGCCGTCCCTTAGGAGCCGCTTGGCGGACTCCTCCAGTATCATGTCGTCGTAGAGGATCCGGGAGTACGGGTTCCCGTCGAGAAAGGCGCACTCGCGGTCGTTGTAGTAGAGGACGGGCTTCGCGAGCGCGTCTTTCATGCGGGCGGCCAGGCCGGGGTGGAGGGTCCGCATGGTGCGCCAGATCCGCGCGGCGGCGGTCTTGCTGGGTCCGCAGTCGGCGGAGCAGGGATGCCAGGGGAGGACGTGGAGTTTCTTGATGTTGCCCCGGAAGACCTCGAGCCGTTCGGAGCGGCCGGTGGTGTTCAGGACGGTGTTCATCAAGAAGCTGGGTTTGGTCCCTTCGAAGATCCGCCCGATGAGGTCGCGCCGGGCCAGGGGGTCGGCGTGCCGGGAGTGGAAGTCGACGCAGCACGCGGGGTAGCCGAGGAGGGCCTGGAGGGCGGCTTCCGAGTCGGTGGAGGCGTCGTCATGGAGGGCCAGGGCCCGCTTGAGGACCTTCCGGTCGAGGCTGAAGAAGAGGCAGTCCTCGCCGCCCAGCCCCCATTCGAGGCCGAAGAAGTCGGCGTGGTCCGCGAACGGGCGCGGGGTCATCGGCGGGAGATAGGTGTAGGCCAGCGGCTTGACCTTGGAGAGGACGGCGGCGATGTCGGGGTAGAAGGGGTCGGGCCAGGGCAGGGTCAGGGTCCGGCCGTCGGCGCGGGAGAAGCGGACCTCCTTGTCGGCGAAGATTGAGTCGGGCATCCGGCTCCGTCAGATGGTCGGCGACGCCTGCCCTGTCGCTGTCCGCGGCCGCTGCAGCCACAACAGCACGACGAGGAAGAGCGGTGAACCCACCGCCGACGCCCACAAAAACCACTCCAGCCGCCCAAACGCCGCCAGCGCCACCAGCAGATACACGAAGTCCCTCTGCGCCAGCGCGTCCTCCACCGCCGCCAACCTCTTCTCCGCCGTCGCCGCCCCCGAAACGTCCGCCACGCCGGAGAAAAACGGCCCCGCGCCGCCGCGCGCGGCGGCCTTGCGTCGCGAATGCGCGAACGCCAGACCCGCCGAAGCCGTGGCGCTGAGCGCCGCCACCACCCCGAGGACCAGCGGAAGCGCCATGCCCTGCGCCCGCGAGAGCCCCAGCCCCAGGCCGACGAAGAGCGCCGCATGGACGACGTTGTCGCCCCAAAAATCCAAGATCCCGCCGAGCGGGCTTTCCATGAACTTGAGCCGTGCTAATTCCCCGTCGCAGCCGTCCAACGTCGAGTGCAGCCAGATCAGCAACGCCCCAGGCAGTTCCTGCCCGAACGCTAAGAGAGCGGCCCCCGCCAGGCCGATGGCCACGCTGATGAACGTCATCATGTTCGGCGTCACGAAGGTGTCGAGCAGACGCTTTGTGACCGCCAAGGAGATCTTCCGGTCGAAGTGCTTGGCCATGAAGCCGTCGGTGCTCTTGGTCGCTTCGTGTGTCAGCCAGCTCAGCGCCGGCAGAGGAGGATGCGTCAGCATCACCCACTCGCCGTCCGGGAGGCGCTTCT
Organism: Elusimicrobiota bacterium; assembly: GCA_016196755.1. Classification (GTDB taxonomy): domain Bacteria; phylum Elusimicrobiota; class Elusimicrobia; order UBA1565; family UBA1565; genus SCTT01. The sequence goes on along the minus strand of JACPXC010000059.1, from coordinate 141,877 downwards.
TCTCGAAATGGATCGGGTCGCCCGCGTCGACGGGGACGAGCTGGAGGACGCCCTTGCCCGCGTCGTCCTGCCAGGAGACCGGCACGTTGGAATCTTCGGCAAGGACGCGCTTGAGCGTCGGCAGTCTGACGAAATGGTCGCCCGAGAAAGCCAAATAGGGCGGGCGGATAGGCGAGTTCCCGGCCCAGAGGACCTCGAGGCCTTCCGGGATCCTTAGCGTCGCGTTCGGCGGATTGGTGCCGACCCAGACCTTCGTGATGCCGGCGCGCCTTAGGAGGAAGAACTGGCGCTCGATGACGGCGAGGCCGCCGACCCTGGCCATCATGAGGGCGGAGTGCGGCATCCAGAGCACGGCCTGGGTCATGCTCATCTCTTCTTGGAGTAGCAGAGCGTCACCAGCTTCATCGCGTCTCGGGCCTCTTCCAAGGCTTCGGCGCCCAAGGACTTGTCGGCTACCGCCGCGGCGAAGTCGGGGAGGATCTGCGCGAACCAATCGGGATGGGCCGAGCCGTGCGAGAGCGGCTCCGCGAAGACGTAGCGCGTCTCCATCTTGTCCTGGGTCTTGAGGACCAGGGCCGCGTCGCTTATCTCGATCGAGCCCTTCGAGCCTCTGAAGACCCCGGCATGGGAGCGTTCGGGAGCGCGCCAGCTCAGATGGACGACGGCGGGGACGCCCCCGAAGTCGGCCAGCACGGTAGCCTCGACTTCTTTGGGAGCGGCTGGGATCAGCTTGGCCGAAGCGCTGGTCGGCTTCTTGCCCAACAGCCAACGCAGGAGATAGAAGGCATGCCAGCCGTGGTCCATCACGATGCCGCCGCCGGCTCGAGCGGGGTCGCTGCGCCACCCGCCTCCCACATCGGCGGCGGGCTTGGTCCTCAGGACTTCCCATTGCACGAAGCGCGGCTCGCCGATGGCGCCCTCGTCGAGGAGCTCCTTGAGCTTGGCGATGAGCGGGGCCTTCTTCCAGTTGTGGACGCAGAACAGCGTCTTGCCCGAGGTCTTGGCGGCAAGGGCTAAAGAATCCAACTCCGTTTCCGTCATCGCCAGGGGCTTTTCGCACAGGACGTTGAGTCCCGCCTCGAGACAAGTCTTCGCCAACGGCGCATGCAGCCACGGCGGGGTGGCTATGTCGGCGAAGTCGAGGCCTTTCTCTTTGGAGAGCAGGGCCTCGATGGACGGGTAGAGTTTGGCGCCGGGAAGCGCTTTCGCGGCGGCGTGGCGTCTATCGGCATCCGCCTCGACGACGGCTGCGATAGAGAAGCCTTTCGCGGCTCGCAAGGGGCCCAGGTGCGCGGCCTCGGCGACCTTGCCGAAGCCCACCAGGGCGCCCTTAAGGCTCACCCGCGCGCCGCCAGCCAGACAAAGCAGGCCTCGAGGCGGTCGAGTGCCTCGTCGGCCTGGGCAGCCGTGATGTTGAGCGGCGGGTTGATGCGGATGACCGGGGAGTAGGCCATCGTCACGATGCCGCGGCGCAGGCCTTCCTCGAAGAGGGCGCGGCACTTATCCTTGGAGAGCGGCTCCTTGGTCTTCTTGTCGGCGACGAGTTCCACGCCGATCATGAGGCCCCGGCCTCTGACATCGCCGATGAAGGGGAACTTGTCCTTCATGCCCTGCAGGCGCTCGAGCATCTTGGCACCCACCTTCCGGCTGTTCTCGACGAGGTCCTCTTCGGAGAGGATCTTGAGAGTGGCATCGCAGGCGGCGGCGGCCAGGGGATTGCCGCCGTAGCTCGACGAGGAGCCCGAGGGGTTCGCGAAGGGTTTGGAGTCGGCTATCGCCGCCGATGTGATGACGCCGCTGACCGGGAAGCCGCCGGCCACGCCTTTGCCCACCGTCATCACGTCGGGGGAGAGGTTGTCGTGGTCGACGCCGAACCATTTGCCGGTCCTGCCGAAGCCGGTGATCATCTCGTCGGCGATGAGCAAAGCACCGGACTCGTGGGCGATCTCCTTGAGGCCCTTGAGCCAGCCCGCGGGCGGGATGACGTTCCCGGCGGTGCCCTGGATCGGCTCGCAGATGACAGCGGCCAACGAGCCCGTCGTCGAGCGCTTGAGGTACTCCCGCGCGAACTCGAGACAATGCGCCGCGCAGTCGTGCGGGGCCTCGTTCTTGAACGGACAGCGGTAGGGGTTCGGATAAGGCGCCGAGTAGGTGCCCGGCATCAGCGGTCCAAGGCCGGCCTTGAAGGAGGTGTCGCCCAAGAGAGGGAGCACGCCGCCCGTCTTCCCGTGGAAGCCGCCCCAAAAGGCCAAAAACTCGAAGTGGCCGGTGCGGGACTTGGCCAGTCTGAACGCCGCCTCGACGGCTTCGGCGCCGCTCGAGTAGAGCTGGACGCGGTCGAGGCCTTTGGGGAGCAGGGGCATGAGTCTTCGGCAGAAAGAGACCCGTGCCTTGGTCGTGAAGCTGCCCACGGTGATATTGGCGGCCTGCTCGGCCAGGGCCTTCGCGTACTCGGGATGGCCATGGCCGATCGAGGCCACGCAGACGCCGGCGACCAGGTCGAGGTACTCCTTGCCGTCTTCGTCGGTGAGGACGGCACCCTTGCCCTTGGCCATCGCCAGCTTCGAGAAGACGGCGATCTGCTGGAGGCCGGGGGTCAGGTAGCCCTGCTCTTCTTCAAACAGGGCCACGGACTTGGGGCCGGCGATAGGGGCTTCTTGGACCTTGGTCATTTGTTCCTTCCGGTCAGGACGGCCTTGAGGCGGCGCTGGAGATGCCAGGAAATCTGAACGGCGGCTCCGTGTCTCACCAACGCGAAGCTCGGCCAGGAGTTGAGGTCGATGATCGAAATCTGCCCGCTCTCGGAGATGATGGCGTCGCCGCCGAACACTTCCAAGCCCAACGCCTTCGCGCCCGCGGCGGCCTGGCCGGCGAGGGTATCGAGGTCGAATTGGATCCTTTTGGCGCGCACGGGATCGTGATAGAACCACGTGAACCAATGCCCCGGCCCCACGCCGTAGAACTTGACGAGGTCCCCGGGCTGGTGCGCCTGCACCACCCAGCGGACGATCTCGCGGCGCTCGAAGTCGCCCAAGATCGCCGAGGCGTCGGACCAGCGCGCGATGCGCACCACGTCGTGGTCGCAGGTGTTGTGGACGTCGCCGCGCTTGGCCCACCAGCCCTCGGGCGCCGGGAACTTGGGCGGCTCGCCTGGGCCGCCGGTCACCGAGCGCAGCTCGGAGGGCGGGAGCCGCAGGCCCGGCTCGGCCTGGAGGACCGGCACCATGCTCGTGCGGTAGCAGGCCAGGACCGAGGATGGACGGTTCACCCAAAGCGTTCCGGGCGAGCGCTTCTCGGCGCCGTCGAGCCGCGCGATGCGTTCCGGCGCCTCGCACATCGGGATGATGAGGTCGTAGTCGAAATTCGGCAGCTCATCGAGTTCTTCCGGCGTGACGGCCGTGGTCTTGACTCCCAGCACCTCGAGCTGTTCCAGGACGGCCTTGAGGATGAGGGCGTCGTCGGTCTCCCGGCCGGGAGAGTTCTGGAGCTCGCGGAACACGCCTAGGCAGCGAAGCATCGGGTGATCCTCTCGGCGGCCGGCAGGTCCTCGGGGCGGTCGACGTCGACTGTGTCGGAGAGCGTCACGCCCCGGATGGGATGGGACTTGGAGAGCCCGGTCCACCAGTCCCTGAGACGCGGGGCCTCGGGGGACTCTCGGAGGTGCCGGGCCGACTCTTTTGTCATCGCGTAGAGGCCGCAGGTCACGGCAGCCTGCTTTATGGCCGCGTCGCCGAATGCGGTGACCCGGCCGTCGGCGTCGGTGTCGGCCCAGAGCGGCTTCTCGTCTTCGACGAAGTGGGTCAGCGCCACCGCGGCGGCCGGCTCGGTCATCCCCGGGAAAGGGACCAGGGCCTCGTAGGCGAAGCGTCGGACCTCGGCGGGGGGGATGAGCGCGTCCACCGTGCTCATGAGGAAGGCGTCGTGCTTCCGGGCCAAAGTCGCCGCGACCAGCCGGAAGCTGGCGAAGCTGGTCGGGGTGTCGGCCCTTAGGAACTCGATGGGGGCGTCGGGGAAGTCTTTCTTGAGCGCGTCCCGAGCCGCGTCGCCCTTGCTGTTGAATAGGATGACGAGGCGCTCGATGCCGGCGTCGAGCAGGCCCGAGACGACCCAGTGGACCAGCGGCTTGCCGCCCACCGGGACCAGGGGCTTGGGCAGGCCGGGATGCAGGCCGGCCAGCCGTTCCCCCAGGCCCGCCGCTATGATGCCCGCGGCCTTCATCGCGCAGGCACCCCGAGGAGCAGGGGCTCGAGGTCCGCGAAGCTGCGCAGGACCGGGGTGCCGGGACAGCAGGCCCGCGCTTCCGCCTTGTCGCCGGCCAGCCAGGCGTGGGGGATGCCCGCCGCCTCTGCGCCGGCCATGTCGCGCTTAAGCGAGTCGCCGACCATCAGCGCTTCCTCGGGCTTGGCCTTCAGACGCTCCAGGGCCCAGTTGAAGATCGCGGGGTCGGGCTTTTCCCTTCCCACCTTGGCCGAGTCGGCCACGGCGTCGAAGAGCTCGAGGAGTCCTTCCGACCGGAGGATGGCCTCGAGGTTCCCATAGAAGTTCGACACGATGCCCAGCTTGTAGCGGGCGGCGAGCCGCTGCAGGAGGGGGCGGTTCTTCTTCAGGGCGGCGCGGCAGTCCGCGGTGAAGCGGTCGGCTACCTGCCGGGCGGCCTGGTCGTTGCCCGGCAAGAGGACCTTTCCGGCATCGGCGCACTGCAGGCGCACGGTTTCCTCGAGGCCCAGCGTGGAGAGATCGTGCAGTTTGGCAAGATTGTCGTCCGCGTCATAGAACGCCCTGACCAAAGTCTCATGCGGCTGGGCGGCGCCGGCCGCGCGCCAGAGCGGCTCGAAGCGGTCGAGCCAGGGGCGGCCGTCGTCGTCGAGCGTGCCGCCGTAATCGAACAAGAGCGTCGTCGTGGGAGCCATGCGGAGCGGAGAGCGAGCATTCTACTATAAAGGAAGGTGGGGGTCGTGTAACCAAAAAGGCCTTGACAATAGCCACCAATCCTGTTAAAAGCTGAGAGTCGTAGCAGTGCGCCGAGGGCCCCAAGGGGCATCGGCGTATTTTTTTGGTCGGAAAGTTTGCGGGTGGGTGCCCGCAGGCGCGCGTTGCCGTCTACGGACCTAGTAAAGGAGAGCAATGGCGGGTCTGGAAGCGATCAAGGCCAAATTCGCGGCCATAGATCTCAAAGCCCTTCAGGGCAAGGCTTCGTTCCTGTTCGGCCCCACCGACGTCATCGGGGTCGACGTGGGCAGCTTTTCCATCAAGATCCTCCAGCTCAAGAAGGAGGGCTTGGTCTGGAAGGTCGCGGCCTGGGGCTACGCGCCGATCGACGCCAAGGCCGAGGCCTCCCCGGACGAGAAGAAACAGCAGGTCATCAACCGCTTGAAGGCCCTCTTGATCGAGAAGGGCGCCCAAGTCAAGCACGCCGCCACGGCCATCTCGGGCAACGCCGTCATCGTGCGCTACGTCAAGTTCCCCAAGCTGACCAAGGGCGAGCTGCGCGCCACCTTGGCCACCGAGGCCGAGCCCTTCATCCCCTTCGACATCAACGACGTCCAGCTCGGCTTCCACATCCTGGGCGACCTCGTCGAGGAAGGCCAGAAGAAGATGGAGACCGTCCTCGTCGCCGCCAAGAAGGACGTCATCTTGAGCCGCGTCGAGATCTTAGACGGCGTCGGCCTCAAGCCCACCGTCATCGACGTCGACTCCTTCGCGCTGGAGAGCGTCCATGAGGCCATCGGCGCCGGCGACAAGATGGGCTCTACCCTCTACCTCAACATCGGCCACACCGTCACCAACCTCTCGATCCTCGAGGGCGGCGTCACGCGCGTCGTGCGCGACGTCTTCATCGCCGGCAACACCTTCACCAAGGCCATCGCCAAGGCGCTGCAGTACGACCCCGCCAAGGCCGAGGAGGCCAAGAAGGCGCATGGCCTGCTCATCGACGCCGAGGAGAAGGAGAAGGCCTTGGCCGACGGCAACCGCGACGCCCTGGGGGTGTCGCAGGCCGTCTCCGGCGTCCTCAAGGACCTCGTCGGCGAGCTGCACCGCTCGGTCGACTTCTATCTCTCGCAGGGCCCGGAACGCTCGATCGGGCGCATCGTCCTGGCCGGCGGCTCGGCGCGGCTCAAGAACCTCGCCAAGGCGCTGGCGGGCGAGCTCAAGGTCCCGGTCACGGTCATGAACCCGCTGGCCTTCGTGCCCGCGCTGCCGCCCGACCTGCCGCCCGACCTCCTGCCCGCCTTGGGGGTCGTCGCCGGTCTCGCGCTGCGGCGCAACAGGGACTGGGCATGATCAAGGTAAACCTAGTCCCCCAGGAGATCCTCGACAAGGAGCTGCAGAAGCAGCGCCTGGCCCAGGTCTCCGTGGCGGCCGCCTTCATCGGGGTATTCTTCCTCGCGGTCTCTTTCTCGCACTACTACAAGAGCGTCACCCTGGCCGACCGCTTAGTCGAGGCCGAGGCCGAATTCAAGCGCCTCGAGGTCATCGTCAAGCAGGTCGAGGAGCTCGAGGCCAAGGCCAAGGCGGTCAAGGCCCGGCTCGACGTCATCGGGGACCTCCTGATGGCGCGCCCGTTCTACCCGCGCTTCATGACCCGGCTCCTCGAGGCGCTAGGCGACGGCATCTGGCTGAGCGCGCTCAACGTCTCCGGCAGCGCGCCGAACATCACCGTGAACATGAGCTGCCAGGCCACCGGCGTCGAAGCCGTCACCCGGTGGCTGCGCGCCCTGCAGACTTCGGCCAGCTTCAAGGAGCCGTCGATGGGCGGGCTCGTCATCGCCGCCGACGGCCTGGTCACTTTCTCGATGTCGCTCAAGTACAAGCCGGACGCGCCGGCGGCGGCGAAATGAGCGCGGGGGGCCTGCCGTGGCGGTGAACATCAAGCTCACCCCCGACCAGCAGAAGTACCTGGCGGTGGGCGTGCTCGTGCTCTTCGGCGGCGGCTTCGCCTACGTCAAGTATTTCTGGCTGCCTATCTCCGAGAAGATCTCCGAGACCAAGAAGCAGATCGAGGAGACCGAGGGGAAGATCAACAAGGCCAAGAGCCAGGCCGTGAGGCTAAACAAGATCCAGAAGGACCTGGAGCGCCTCAACACCGAGGCCCTCGAGGCCGAGAAGCGCCTGCCCAAGGTCAACGACCTGGCCGGCGTCATCGACGTCATCACCGCGATCGCGCGGCGCTACAGTTTCAAGATCCAGACCTTCTCCGCCGGCAGCCCGCGACCGCAGGCCCATTTCATCGAGACCTCCTACAGCCTGACCGGGAAGGCCAGTTTCCACGAGCTCGGGCGCTTCCTCGCCGCGATCTCGGTGGAGGAGCGCATCTTCAACGTCCGCGGCATCACCTACGGAACGCCCGACAGCGAGGGCAAGATGGGGATCACGTTCCAGCTCGTCTCGTACCAATATAAAGGATGACCGCCCTCTCCCTGCTCTTGGCGCTCTGCGCCGCGTCCGCCGCGGCGAACCCGCCGGCCGCCCCGGCGGCCGCCCCCGCCGTCGCCGCCTCGACCAAGTCCCTTTCGGTCGAGGAGATCTACGGCGCCGCCCGCCTGCGCGACCCGTTCATGAAGCTCATGGGTGCCGGCATCGTCGCCCCGACCAAGGCCATCAAGGAGTATGACCCCGAGGAGTTCAGCATACACACCCTCGAGCTCAAGGGCGTCTTGCGCGACAAGTCGGGCCCCATGGCCCTCCTCATCGACCCCGGCACCAACATGAGCTTCATCCTGCGCGGCGGGAAGCTCTTCGACGGCAAGCGCAAGCCGGTCCCCGGCGTCACCGGGTCGGTCAAGATCGGACAGAAGACGGTCACTTTGATGACGGCCGACAAGGACGTCCAGACCCTGCGGCTCGGTGAGTCCGCCTCGGAGGCGGAGGAATGACCCCTATGATGATGAACCTGAGGGCGGTCCTGCGGCGCGTCGTGGCCCTGACGGCGGCGGCGGCCTTGCTGGCCCCCTCCCCGCTCCTGGCCCAGGAGGCGCAGAAGGCCGTGCTCGAGGGCGTCGAGGCAGGCTCCGACAAGGTCGCAATCAACCTCTCCCGGCCCACGCAGTTCAACGCATTCACGACCGCCGAGCCGCCGCGCCTGGTCGTCGAGCTGCTCGACACCGAGTATGAGGGGCCGTCGCAGGTCCTGAGCGGCAAGGGGACCTTCCTCGATAAAGTCCGCGCCGGTCAGTACCAGCGCGAGCCCTCGCCGATCGCCCGGGTCGTGCTCTATCTCAAGAAGATGGTCACCTACCGCGCCCGATGGGACGGCCCGCGGCTCGACGTCGAGCTGCTCGCGGCCGCCGACGGCTCCGCGAAGGCCGCCGAGGCGCCCGCCAGCCCCGTCCCCGCGGCCAAGACCCCAGAGACGGTCACCGATGCCCCCGCGGCGGTGGCCGAGAAGAAGCCGGCCGCCAATAAGCTCGAGGCGGTCGAGACCGGCCCCGACTCCGCGGCGATGCGCCTCACCCGCGAGGCGCGCTTCGTGATCTCCACGACCGAGAAGCCGCCCAGGCTCATCATCGAGTTCGACGCCGTGGAGCTCGGCCGCGGCGTACCGCGCGCCCAGGCCGCCAAAGGCGCGGTGCTCTCGCGCGTGCGCGCGGTCCAGTTCAAGCCCGCCCCGAATCCGGTGACCCGGGTCGTCCTCTCCTTGAAGTCGATGGCCGCCTACAAGGCGCGCTGGGACGGTCCCGTCCTGCGCCTCGAAGTGGCCGGCGTCTCCGCGGCCGCCCAGGCCGCCGCGGCGGCCTCGCAGGCCGCGGCCGCCGCCAAGGCGGAGCCGGAACCCGAGCCCAAACCTGCCCCGAAGCCCGCGCCCAAGCCCATCCCGGTGCCGGTCCCGGCGCCCGTCCGGGCCGCGCCCGCCGCGATGGCGGTGACGGCCGAGGCGTCGGAGGTCTCCGACGCCAAGCTCCCCAAGACGATGACGACCGACGCCTCCGCGGAGCTGTCCCGCATGGCCGGCGTCCCGAAGGCCTCGCCCACCCGGCCGGCGGCCTCCGCCGCCGCCCCGGCTTCCGCCGGCGGCCCGCCCGCCAGCCGCCAGCGCCGCGACATCCTCTCCAACCTGCCCACCGACCCGATCACCCTCGAGTTCGACGACATGGACATCCACGACATCCTCGCCCTGCTGGCTCAGAAGGCCAACATCAACATCGTCTACGGCGCGGACGTCAACGGCAGCCTGAGCCTGAACCTCCGCGACGTGCCGTTCAACGAGGCCTTCCTGACCGTGCTCTCGATGCGCGGGCTGGTGGCCAGCCAGTCGGGCGAGAACATACTCCGCGTGATGACCCCCGGTTCGCTGACGGCCGAGCGCAGCGTCGCCGTCAACCGCACCCGGGTCATCAAGCTGAAATACTCCAAAGCCGATAAGGTGGCCGCGTCGGTCGCGGCCGTCGCCGCCGCCGAGGGCCGCAAGGCCACCTTCGTCATCGATGAGAACTCCAATTCCATCATCATCACCGACACGCTGGATGGCATAGCGGCGGCCGAGCGCCTGCTCAGCGAGCTGGACATCCGCCCCCAGCAGGTCCTCATCGAAGCCAAGCTCGTCGAGGTGCAGCTCACCAAGGACCTGTCGCTGGGCATCCAATGGGACTACCTCAGCACGGACCAGTCCCGGATGTTCGGCGACCAGGGCCGGACGATGATCGGCACGACCCAAAACCCAGCCGTGGCGGCCAGCCCGGTCCTGGCGCCGCTCGACCAGAACGCCGCGGCAACGGTCGGCGTGGGGGCGGCCGCGGGAGGCCGCGGCACCGGCGTGTTCGCGCCCGCCGCGCGGACCGTGGGCGCCTTCACGTTCGGGCGCGTGGCCAACAACTACTTCCTCTCGGCCACGCTGACGGCCGCCGCCTCGCAGGGCAAGGCCAAGGTGCTCTCCGACCCGAAGGTCACCACCCTCAACGGCAAGAAGGCCAAGATCGACATCACGACGACGATCCCCTTCGTCACCACCGAGATCACTCCCTCGGCCGGCGTGCAGACCATCTCCCAGAGGGTCCTGGAACAGAAGACCGGCATCACGCTGGAGGTGACGCCGACGGTCAACGCCGACGGCCGCATCACCGTCGAGATCAAGCCCAGCGTCAAACAGCCCTCGGCCATCGCCGCGGCTGCCGGGACGACCGGGGCGATCTCGGTCGACACCCGTGAAGCCGACACCACCGTCATCGTGCAGGACGGCGGGACGGTCGTCATCGGCGGTCTGATCACCGACTCGGTGCAGGAGAGGGTGTCGAAGGTGCCGCTCTTGGGCGACATCCCGATAATCGGCTACCTCTTCCGCAACAAGTTCGTCGACCGCAAGCGCGTGGAGCTGCTGATCTTCGTCACCACGAAGATCGTGCCGTCCTGACCGGGACGGCCTGATGCTCCTGTCCGCGCTGGTGGCCCTGCCCGTCGTCGCGGGGCCGCTCCTGCGCGGGGCCTGGGACCCCTGGGCCCAGGCCTTGGTGGCCGCCGCCTCGGCGGCCGGCGCGGCGCTCTGGCTGGCCCTGCGGGTCTCGGCCGGCTACGTCCCTCTCCCCTCGCGCCGCGCGCTGGCTTGGGCCGCCGCGGTGGCGGCGGCGGGCTCCTTCTCCGCGTTGGCCGCGCCGCTCTCCGGCGAGCTGCCGCTCGAGTGGCCGGCGCACCTCGTGGGCTTGTGGATCTTCATGGCCGTGGCGGTCATGCCCAAGGACCAGCGCGAGCTCGTCGACCAAGGCGTACGCGCCGCGGCCTGGGTGCTGATGGCGCTGGCCTTCTACCAGCGCTGGGCCCTGGCCGACGACCGTCCCGAGAGCGCGCTCGTCAACGCCAACGTCTGGGCCGGCACCATCCTCATGCTCCTGCCGCTGGCCGTCGACCGACGCGACTGGCTCCTGGCCGGAGGCCTGCTCGTCTGCCTGTGGTGGACCAAGAGCGTCGGCGCCTGGCTGGCGCTCTCGGCCGCCACGCTGCTCGTCACGCGCTGGCGCGGCGAGCTCAAGGCCTGGCTGGCGCTGGCCGGCACGCTGGCCTGCCTCGTGGCGGTCTACGACAAGTTCCAGTCCCCCGAGGTACTCGACCGCATGGCCTGGTGGCGCTCGGCCGCGGCGATGGCGCTCGAGCGGCCCTGGACGGGTTTCGGCCCGGGCTCCTTCGCCGCGGCCCTGCCGGGATTTCAGGCCGAAGGCCTCGGCACGGTCTACGCGCACCAGTATCCCCTGCAGGCCGCCGCCGAGTACGGCGTGGTCTTCGCGGTGCTGTGGTTCGGCGGGCTCTGGCGCCAACTCTTACGCGCGCGGACCTACAAGCGCTTTGGCGCGCTGGCCGTCCTCCTGCAGTCGCTCTGGGACTGGCCGCTGTCCTTGCCGGCCAACCTCTGGCTGTTCTGCTGGCTGGCCGGCTCGGCGACGCCGGAGTCCGGCGAGGGCGCCGGCGTGCGCCTGCGCTGGAAGCTGCCGCTGGCCGCCGCGGCGCTGAGCGCGGGGGCCTGGGCGGTGCTGTCCGTCGGCGGGTTGTGGGCGGCCGACCGCGACAAGGCCCAGGCGCGGGCCTTGCTGGGCGAGGGGCGGCTCGACGAAGCCGAGGCCCTGGCCGTCACGGCGCGGCGGCGCCGGCCGGACGACTCCGAGGCGCCGCTCATACTGGCCCACGCCGACCTGGCTCGCGCGGCCGCCGGACTCGAGCCCGATCGGTCGCTGGCGGGCGCGGCGGGCGCGCTCGAGGCCTCGCTGGCGCTCAACCCCTATCGCCCGCGCGCCTGGCGGGAGCTCTCCGGCGTCTACCGGCGCTTGGGCGACGACGCGCGCTCGGCGGAGGCGCTGGCGCGCGGCGCGCGCGCCTGCCCGTCGCTGCGCGGTTCCGGCGGCGCACCGTGAGCCCCGCCGGCCTCGGGCGGCGCGACGCCGCCGTCCTTGCCGGGGCGGCCGCCTTTCCCGCCGCGGCGTTCGCGGCGCTCTGGGCGGCGGGTCGGACTTTCTTTTGGGGCGACCTGCTCTACCTCCATTTCCCCTGGCGCGTCCTCACGGCCCAGGAGGCGGTTGCCGGGCGCCTGCCGCTCTGGAACCCGTTCAACTATCTCGGCATGCCGCTGGCCGCCGAGATGCAGTGCGCGGCCTGGCACCCGACGACCCTGCCGTTCCACCTGGCCGGCTTCGCTTCGGGGTTGGCGGCCTTCCAAGCCGGGCACGTCGCGCTGACCGCGGCGCTCTGGTTCCTGGTCCTGCGGCGCTGGGGCTTCGGACGTTCGGCTTCGGCGGCCGGCGCCGTGACGGCGTCCTTGGGCGGGCTGGCGGTCAGCCGGCTGTTGTTCCTCAACCACATGACGGCGCTGGCTTTCATGCCCGCCTTCCTGCTCTTTGCCGAGGCACCGGGGCTGTTGGCGCTGTCGCTGGCGCTGTCTTTTCTCGGCGGCTACCCGACGATGACGGTCGGCGCGGCGGCGGCGGCCTTCGTCATCGCGACCGCCCGCTCGGGCGACGTCGGGGCCGCCCTGCGCCGCTGGGCGTGGGCCGGGCTGCTTGCCGCCGGGTTCTCGGCCGTCCTGCTGCTGCCCGCCCTCGAGCTGCTCAGGGATTCCAAGCGCGGCGGCGGCATGGCGGCCGAGGAGACGCTGACCTGGAGCTTCGCCCCGCGCGACCTGGTGCAGTTCACCTCGCCCCTGCTCATCCCGAAGGCCGACTACGACCCCGGCGTGCATTGGACCAAGACCTCCTACCTGGGGCTGATCCCCTGCGCGGCCGCCGCGCTGGGCGCGGCCGGCCTGGCTCCGGCCGCGGCGGCGGGCGCCGCGGCCTACGCGGCGGGGACGGTGCTGGTCATCCTCGGCGGGACGAACCCGGTCTCGACCGCGCTCTGGACGCACCTGCCCCCGCTGCGCTACGTGCGCTATCCCGGCAACATGGCGTACCTGCTCCTGCCGCTGGCCGCCCTGTTGGTCGCCGCCGGCCTGCACCGAAAGCGCTGGGCTCCCTGGGCCGCGCTGGCGGTGTTCGTCGAGTTGGCCTGCTACGCGCCGGGCGCGCACCTTACCGCGCCGCGCGCGCTATGGACCGACACGGGGCCGGTTGTGGACGCCCTGCGGGCGGTGGGGACCGAGCGTTTCGCGATCTCGCCGCGCGCGCTCCATTGGCAGCGCGCCGACGCCCGCGGCGGTCCCGACGCGGCGGCCTACGACGTCAAGCGGCGGCTCTACGGGCTTTCGAACTCTCCGTATCGGCTCGAGGAGGTCGGCGGCTTCGGCGAGCCGCTGGTGCCCGACCGGCAGTACGCCTTCATGGACCATCTGTTCAGCCGGCGCAGCGTCGCCGAGGCTGCAGCTCTGCTGCCCTGGGCCGGAGCGGCCGCGCTTGTGACGCCGGAACCAGTGACGGCCGCGGGCCTCGTGCCGGCGGGCACGGCGATCTGGGCGGTCCACGCCGTCCAAGCGCCGGCCCTTCGCGCCGCCTGGCTCTCCGAGGCAGACGGCGCGGCTCTGCCTTCCGCCTTGGGTGCCCACCTGCCTAACTCGGCGCGCGCGCGGCCGCTGACCCTCAAGCGCCGCGGCCCGGGGAGCTTCTCGGTGAGCGGTTCGTTCGAGCGCCCGGGGTGGCTCTACCTGGCCGAGCCGCTCGGTCCCGGGTGGCGGGCCAGCCCCGCCGAGCCCGGCCTCGAGCCCGCGCTGAGCGCCTTCTGGAAGCGGCGCGTCCCGGCCGGGCCCTTCACGGCCGGGTTCCGCTATGAGCCCGGCTCGTTCACCCTCGGCCTGGCCCTGACCCTGGCGTCGCTGGCCGCCGTCGCCGTGTGGTACCATAGCCGCCTCCGACGGAGAACGTGGTGATCGGCCGAAAAGACGCTTGGCTTCTGACGGCGCTGGCGGCGGCCCTGCTGCTCTGGGTGGCGCCGGCCCTGCTGCGCCCGGGGAATGCCTTGGCGAACTTCGGCGACCTCTACGCCTACCACATCCCGCTCCAGCACCTGGCGGCGGCGCGCCTCGAGTCCGGCGAGCTGCCGTTCTGGAACCCCTACATCTTTTCGGGCATGCCGCACCTCGCGAACCCGCAGACCGCGCTGTTCTACCCGCCCGCCGCGCTCCTGCGACTCTTCCCGCTGGCCTGGGCGTTCTCGCTCTACCTGGTCCTGCACCTGGCGTTGGCCGGCGCGGGCGCGCACCTCCTGGCCCGTCGGCTTGGGGCGGGTCCCGCCGGGGCGGCGGCGCTGGCGGCCGCCTACACGCTCTCGCCGTTCGTCGCGGGCCGCGTCCTCCAGGGCGTGCCGACCCTGCTCGCCTCGCTGGCCTGGGTGCCGTGGTGCTGGCTGGCGCTCCACGACCGCCGGGCCTGGCTCCTGGCCGGGACCTGGGCCCTGCAGGGCCTGAGCGGGCATCCGCAGTTCGCCGCGGTCAACGCCGCGGCCATGGCGCTCTGGGCCGCGGCGGAGCCCCGCGGGCGCGGCCGGACGTTCGCCGCGGCGGCGGCCGCCGCCGTCGCGCTGGCCCTCATTCAGGCGGTCCCCGCGGCGGCGCTCCTGGCGCGCTCGAGCCGCGCGGGCCTGCCCGAGGCCTTCACGGCCGCCTACTCGATGCCGCCCAAGGCCCTGGTCTCGTTGCTCGTCCCGGGCGCGTTCGGCACGCCGGCGGCCGGGACCTTCGCGGGCGACCCGTCGGAATGGTTCGAGGAGTATACCCTGCAGCTCGGGGCCGGGCCGCTGGTCCTGGCGGCGGTCGGCGCCGCCGCCATGCCGGCGGCACGCCTGGGCCTGGGGCTGGCCGCGGCCGGCGCGGCGCTGGCTGCCGGGCGGCATGCCCCGTGGTGGCCGCTGTGGCGGCGTTCACCGTTGGCCGCCCTCTCGCGCGTGCCGGCGCGCTGGGGCTTGTGGACGCTCTGGGGCCTGTGGCTGGCGGCGGCGGTGGGCTGGGCGCGGTTCTCGGGCGGGCGCCTGCGCTTGGCCCGCGGCGCGGCGGCCGTCGTCATCCTCATCCAGTCGGCGTTCTACGGCGCGGCGTCCTTGCGTGTCGAGGCGGCCGGGCCGTATCTCGCCCCAAACCGCGCGGTGGCGGCCGCGCTGGGCGGACGCCTGAGCCGCGCGCTGACCGCCCCCGAGCTGCCCAACGCCGACAAGACCATGCTCTACCGGATCATGAACGTGAACGGCTACGAGGCCTTCTATCCCCAGAGCTACGCGGCCTACGCCGCGCGCGCCGAGGGCCGCCCGGCGGCCGACCCCAGCCGGGTCTACTTCGCAACGCCGGACTCGGCCGGGGCCAAGGCGCTGGGCGTCTCCGCCATCCTGCCCGGCCCCGGCGGGGCGCCCTTCGGGGCCGTGCCCGGCGCCGAGCCGTTGGCGCGCTTTTCAGGCGGTGGGGCGCCTTCCGCCGCCAGCCCGCGGCCCGAGCTGTGGCGGCTCGACGGAGCCGGGAAGGGCGTATTGACGCTGGCCGTGGCGGCCGACCCGGGCTGGCGGGCCTGGGCCGATGGCGCGGCGGTCCCGGTGACGGCGCCCGACGGCGTCCTCATGGTCCTCGACCTGCCGCGCGGCGTCGCCGCGGCGCGGCTGCGCTACGAGCCGCCGTGCTGGGGCTGGCTGTGCGCCGCGGCCGTCCTGTCCTGGGCGGCATGGGGCGCCTTGGGCCGGGAGGCGCTGACGGCATGAAGGCGAAGCTCTCGGCGGCCGCCGGTCTGGCCTTCGGGGCCCTGCTCCTGTGGTTCGCCCTGCGCGGGACCCATCCCGCCGAGGTCCTCGCCGCGGTGAAGGGCTTCGACCCGCGGTGGGCGCCGGTCCTGCTCCTTTTACCGGTCTTGGACATCTGCACGCGGGCCATGCGCTGGAAGCTCCTGCTCCAAGCGATCTCGTCGGCCCGGGTGACGAAGCTGTTCCAGCTCGAGTCCGTGGGCCTGGCGCTCAACAACGTGCTCTTCATGCGCCTGGGCGAGTTCGCGCGGGCGGTACTCTGCGGGCTCGAGCTCGAGGTCCACGCCTTCGCCGTCCTGGCCACGATCGTCGTCGAGCGGCTCTGCGACGCCTGCGCCCTGTTCTCGCTGTTCGCGGTCGTGACCACGCTGACCGGGGTGCCGGTCGACCCGGTCGTGCGCCTGGCCGCCGCGGGACTCTCGGCCGGGATCGTCGTCGTCCTCGTCGCGGCGGCCTACTCGGAGAAGTTCCTCGTGAGGCTGGCGCAGGAGAGGCTCAGGCCCTGGCCGCGCCTGGCCCATCTGGCCGAGGATCTGGCCGCCGGCACCCGAGGCCTGCGCGCGCCGGGCGCCTGGTGGCGCGTCGCGCTCCTTAGCTACGCTTTGTGGACGATCGATGCCCTGGTCTTCTGGTCGGCCGCGCGCGCCATCGACTTGGAGCCGCTCTTGAGCTTCGGCCAGGCCGTGGCCGTCGTCACCATCGCGTCGGCCGCCACCGCTTTCCCCACCGCGCCGGGCGGCTTCGGGAACTTCGAGGCCGCGGTCAAATGGGTGCTGGTGCGCTTCGGCGCCGCGCCCGCCGAGGCCTTCGCCTTCGCGGCCTTCACGCATCTTGTGATGTACACGATCGTCACCGTCCTGGGGGTCGTCTTCCTCTATCGCCTCGGACATACGATCGAGGGTCTCAAGAAGGCGGTCGAGCGCCTCAGGGCCGTGCGCCGTCCGAGGCTGCGCCCATGAAGCTGACGCTGCTCCCCTTGCTGGCCTGCCCCGGCTGCGCCGCGGCCTTGGAGTTCGCCGCCCTGCGCGAGCACCCGCGCGAGGACGTCGACCTCGACTCGGGCTCCCTGCGCTGTGTCGGCTGCGGCAAGAGTTTCCCGATCGTCGACGGCATCCCGCGTCTGCGCCCCGGCGACGCGCTGGCCGACGGCCGCGTGGCGCGCACGGCCGAGAGCTTCGGCTTCGAGTGGCACCGCTACCCGGGCTCGCGCCCGGTCGACGAAGCGATCTTCCTGGAAGAGGTCCAGCTGCCTCCCGAGGCGCTCAAGGGCAAGCTGACGCTTGACGCCGGCTGCGGGATGGGGCGCTTTACGACCGCGGCCCGCGGCTTGGGCGCCGAGGTCGTGGCGATGGACCTCTCCGAGGCGCTGACCCGGCTCATCGGGGCGATGAAGGCGGACCCGCGCCTGCACGTCGTCCAGGGCGACCTGCTCCACCCGCCCTTCAAGCCCGGCGTCTTCGACCTGGTGTTCAGCCATGGCGTGATCCACCACACCGCCGACACCAAGGGCGCCTTCGACGCGGTGGCGAAGCTAGTCAAGCGCGGGGGCCTGCTCTCGGTCTGGGTCTACGGCACGCCGGGGCCGTGGTCTAGCTTCAAGACCAACCCCCTGCGCTCGACGCGCGCCTGGCTCAAGGACGTCCTGTGGCTGGTCTGGCTGGTGGTCTGGGCCCGGCAGATCGTCTCGGACTCCCTGCGGGTGGTGACGACGCGCCTTCCGGTCTGGCTGCTCTACGCGCTGTGCTGGCCGCTGACCGTGCTGGGGGCGCTGCCGCTCGTCAAGTTCCTGACCTACTCGGTCGACCCGCAGTTCAAGGTGCGCCTGATCGAGAACTTCGACTGGCTGGCGCCGCCGTTCCAGACTAAGCACACGAAGGAAGAGGTGCGGCCTTGGTTTACGGCCGCCGGCTACGAGCCGCTCTCCCAACTGCCGCACGGGGTCGTCCCGAAGATAGGCTTCCTCGGCCGCCGGCGATGAGCGCCGGGCCGTCGGTGCTGATGCTCAGCGCCAGCTTCCACCCGCACGTGGGCGGGGCCGAGAACCAGGCGCTCGAGCTCTCGAAGGCGCTGGCGCGGCGCGGCGCGTCGGTGCGCGTGCTGACCCGCCGCCTGCCGGGGACCGCGGCGCGCGGGCTCGTCGACGGGATCCCGGTGCGCCGCCTGCCGGCCTGGGGGTCGGGCCTGCTCAACGCGGCGTCGTTTCTCGCCGCGAGCACCGCCTGGCTCCTGCTCCACGCCCGCGAGTACGACGCCATCCACGCCCATCTGGCCAGCTCGCCGGCGCTGGCCGCGGCGGCGGTGGGCCGGCTCACCGGCAAGGCCGTCGTGGTCAAGGTCGGCGGGGGGCGCGGGATCGGCGAGATCGCGCTGTCCGCGCGCACCTGGTCGGGGCGGCTGAAGCTCACCCTGCTGGGCATGCTCGAGCCGCGCTTCATCGCCGTCACCGCGGACCTGGCCGCCGAGCTCGCCGAGCACGGGCTCGGCCCCGCCGAGGTCGTCCCCAACGGCGTCGACGCCGTGCGCTTTGCGCCCGCGGCTCCCAACGAGAAGGAGGCCCTGCGCGCGCGCTATGGTCTGGGCCCCGGCCCGGCCTTCCTTTATACCGGACGAATCGCCATCGAGAAGCGCCTGCCCGCCTTCGCGGCGGTGTTCGCGCGCGCGGCGGGCACGGCGGGCTGCAAGGCGGCACTCGTGGTGGCCGGCGACGGGCCGCTGCGCCACGAGCTCGAGGCGGCGGCGCGCGCCGCGGGGACGGACCTGCGGCTGGTGGGACCCCAGGGCGACCCGGCCCCGCTATACAAGGCCTGCGACGCCTTTGTCCTGCCCTCGGTTTCGGAGGGGCTTTCGAACGCCCTGCTCGAGGCCATGGCCTCGGGCCTGCCGGTGCTCGGCAGCCGGGTGGGCGGCACCGCCGAGGCGGTGTCGGACGGGGTCAGCGGTCTGCTCTTCTCGCCCGAGGACGTGGCGGCCGCCGAGGGCCCTCTCGGGCGTCTCATGACCGACCCCGACCTGCGCCGGAGTCTGGGCGAGGCCGGGCGCGCGCGCGCCCTCGCGCGCTACTCGCTCGACGCGGTGGCCGAGCGGGCGCTCAAGCTCTATAATCGTTAGACCCAGCCATGTGCGGCATCACCGGCATAGTATTCTCCTCGGACGGCAAGGTAGACAAGGCGCGCCTCGAGCGCGCCAACGAGCTCCTGCGCCACCGCGGGCCCGACGAGGGCGGCTCCTACGTCGACGAGCGCGTCGGCCTGGCCATGCGCCGTCTCTCGATCATCGACGTGGCCGGCGGGCATCAGCCCATCGAGAGCCGCGACGGCAGCCTCGTCATCGTCTTTAACGGCGAGGTCTACAACTTCCCCGAGCTGCGCGCCGGGCTCGAGAAAGAGGGCTACCCCTTCAAGACCCGGACCGACACCGAGGTGGTCCTGGCGCTCTACGAGAAGGAAGGTGCCTCCTGCGTCAAACGCCTGCGCGGGATGTTCGCCTTCGCGGTCTGGGACAACCGCCGCCGCCGGCTCTTCATCGCCCGCGACCGCGTCGGCAAGAAGCCCCTGGTCTACGCGCTCCTGCCCGGCGGTCTGGCTTTCGCCTCGGAGCTGCGCTCGCTCTTGGTCTGGGACGGGGTCGACACCGCGGTCAACGCGAAGGCCGTGGACCTGTACTTGTCCTTGCAGTACATCCCCAGCCCGCGCTCGATCTACAAAGGCGTCCAGAAGCTGCCGCCGGCCCACACCTTGACCTACGAGGACGGGCGGGCGACGGTGGAGCGCTACTGGGACCTGCTCGACGCCGGCCCCAAGCTCACCGACCTGGGCGAGGCCACCGAGCGTCTGCGCGCCAAGGTCATGGAGGCGGTGAGGGTCCGCCTCATCTCGGACGTGCCGCTGGGGGCTTTCCTCTCGGGCGGCGTCGACTCCTCGATCGTCGTGGCGGCCATGGCCGAGCTCACGTCCCGGCCGGTCAAGACCTTCTCGATCGGTTTCGACCACGAGCAGTTCACCGAACTGCCCTTCGCGCGCGAGGTAGCCGAGCGCTACGGCACCGAGCACCGCGAGTTCGTCGTCAAGGCCGAGATGACCGATGTCCTGCCAAAGCTGGCCTGGCATTACGGCGAGCCCTACGCCGACTCCAGCGCCCTGCCGTCCTATTACGTCTCGCGCGAGACCCGCAAGCACGTGACGGTGGCCCTCAACGGCGACGGGGGCGACGAGGACTTCGCGGGCTACGTGCGCTACTTCGCGATGAAGGCCGCGCGGCTCTACGACAACGTGCCGACCCCGCTCAAGCGCGCCATACTGGCCGGCGCCGAGCGCCTGCCCGACCGGGACGCGCCGTTTAGCACGCTGTGGCGCGCGAAGCGCTTCCTGCGCGCGATGATGGCGACCGACATCGCCCAGCGCCACCTCAAGGTCATCTGCTACTTCTCCGAGGAGGACAAGGTTGGGCTCTACTCCCCGGCCATGCTTTCGGCCATGGGGGAGCGCCGCGTGGGCGAGCGCCCCGACGCCGCGCTCTACCTCGCGCAGGGCTTTGAGCGCGCCAAGGACGAGGACTTCGTCAACCAGATGCTCTACACCGACGTCGTCACCTACCTGCCCGAGTGCCTGATGGCCAAGATCGACATCGCCTCGATGGCGAACTCGCTGGAGGGCCGCTCGCCGTTTCTGGACCACGAGCTCATGGAGCTGGCCTTTCGCATGCCCGGCGACTGGAAGCTCAAGGGCCTGCGCGGGCACAAGTGGATCTTAAAGCGCGCCTTCGCCGACAAACTGCCTCCGAGCATCATCAAGCGCCCCAAGATGGGCTTCGGCATCCCGCTGGCACCCTGGTTCCGCGGCAAGCTCAAGAAGTACTGGGAGGAGACCGTGCTCTCCCCCGAGGCGCTGGGGCGCGACTATTTCAACCCGGACGCCGTGCGGGCGATGTGGGACCAGCACCAGGCCGGCAAGCGCGACAACGGCTACCGCCTCTGGGCGCTGATGATGCTCGAGCTCTGGCACAAGCAGTACAAGCCCGACTTCAAGGGCTTCTGACGGAGGCCCATATGCCGGAAGACCAGCCGACGCCGACCGCGCCCCTCAAGATCACCGCGCCCGCGCCGGGCGGCGGCGCCAAGAAGTTCATCAAGCCCCTGGTCATCGTCGCCGTCGTGGGCCTGGCCGGCTTTGGCGGCTGGCGCTTCTACGCGGCGAAGGCCGCAGCGAAGGCCGAGGCGGAAGCGGCGGCCCAGGCCAAGGCCCAGGCCGAGGCCAAGGCCGTGGTCCAGGCCAAGGCCGAGGTCCAGGCCAAGGCGGAGGCCGCGGCGAAAGCGCAAGCGGACGCGGCCGCGAAGGCCGCCGCGGAAGACCTCGCCGCCTCCCAAGACGCGGCGGCCGCCGATGCCGCCGTCGCCGAGGCCTGCTACAACGAGATCGCCGCCTTATGCCGCTCGGTGCGCGGCGTCCGGGCCGTCAAGAAATGCCTCAGCGAGCAGAAGGACGAGCTCGAGCCCGCCTGCAGCAAAGCCGTCAGTCCCTGAGCTTGCGCAGCTGGCCGGGCTTGTAGGGCAGGCTTCCCGAGGCTTCCCGGGCGCCTTTGATCAGGCAGGCGACGGTTGCGGAGCCGAGCCAGCCGTGGATTCCAAGCGTGACGAGCTGGCTGAGCTGGCCCGCGAGCACCATCCGAATGTCCCAGAACACGCACTTGAGGCACCACCAGGAGAACAGCACGCCGACGAACCAGCCCAGCGCGCGCTGCCAGCCCACCTTGGACTTGACGAGCTGCATCGTCCCGACCGCCACGACCCCGCCGAGCACGGCCTGTATGATCCACGAGAGTAGCGTGAACATGGGGTGCCATTAGGGTAGGGCGCGTCCCTCTGTTGCGCAAGGGGTCAGGCCTTGATGTTGCGTTTCTTCAGCTTGGCGGCGGCGGCGCCGGGCGCGGTGACGTCGACGGTCTTGGCGCCGAGAAATCTCGCCAGGGAGGCCAGGGCCTCCGCGCCGCCGGCGGCCACGGCCTCGGCATCCGTCCCCTTCTCGAGGTGGTATTGCCGTACCTCGAGCCGCCCTTCCTCGCGATGGAGCTTGGGGTCGAGGCGGCCGACCAGCTTCCCGTCGTGGAGGATAGGGAGGACGTAGTAGCCGTAGCGGCGTTTGGGGCCGGGAGTGTATACCTCGATCTTGTAGTCGAAGCCGAAGAGCTCGATGGCCCGAGCCCGGTGCCAGAGCAGGGAGTCGAACGGGGACAGGAAGGTCGTGCCGCCGTGGGTGACGCCGGCGGCCAACGCCTCGAGCTCGAGCAGGTCGGCGCTGAGGGCGTACCAGGGCGCTGCGGACCCTTCCAGTCGGATCTCCACGACCGTGCCCTCCTTTATAAGGGAGCTCAGTGCCCGCTTCCGGTCGGCGGGGGGGAGCTTCGGGAAAGTCATATACATCGAAAGGTCTTTCTGGCTGGCCGCCCCCATGGCCCGCAACGAGGCCCTGAGGTGCCAGCGGCGGAACTCCTCGGAGGATAGCGGGGCGACCTCGGGCAGCAGCCGTTCCGAAAGGTCCCAGTGCTTCTGAAAGTTGACCCGCCCGTGGACGCCGATGCGGCCCGTCATCCAAAGGTAGTGCAGGGCATGGGTGGCCGGCTTCCAATCCCACCAGCCCTGGCCGGGCTTGGCACCCAGCGGGCGCTCGAAATGCCCGCCGGTGATGGGCCCCTTCTCGCGCACGGCGGCCTCGACCGTCTTTACGGTCCTGCCATGCTTCTTGAGCCAGACCGACCAGCCGGTGTGCTTGGTCTTGTAGTCGAGCATGGCGCGCTTCCAGGCCGGCAGGTGGGCGCGCGGGACGAGGCAGGCGGCATGGGCCCAGTACTCGAAGAGCAGACGGCGCTCGTAGAGCAGGGCGTCGAGGGCGGCGCGGTCGTAGGCGCCGAAGCGGCTCCACAGGGTCAGCCGGTGGGCGCGCTCGACGACGTTGATCGAGTCGAGCTGGACGCCGCCGGCGTCCTCGGCGAAGCGCGAGAGGGCGCGGGCGCTCAAGGGCACGGCGCGCGGCCGCTCGAGGTGCTGGCGGCGCAAAAACAGCGCGGCCGCGGCGCGGCGCGGGAAGACCTTCACTAGCGGCCCAGCACGCTCTTGTAGATCTCCCAGGTCTTGCGCGCGGTGGCTTCCCAGGTCATCTCGGCGGCGCGCTTGAGGCCCTTCTCCTTGAGGGCGGCGCGCGCGGTCGGGTCGTCGAGCACGGTCATCATCGCGGCGCGCAGGGCTTCGACGTCGGCGGGGTCGCTAAGGAGCGCCGCCCCGCCGGCCACCTCGGGCAGGCAACTCGTCGTAGAGGTGATGACCGGCGAGCCGCAGGCCATGGCCTCGAGCACGGGCAGGCCGAAGCCCTCGTAGCGCGAGGGGAACAGCAGGGCTTGGGCCAGGTTGTAGACGCCGGCCAGGTCCGGCTGGGGAACGAAGCCCAGCCAGCGCATCCGCTTGCCCAGGCCCAGCTCCTCGGCGCGCTTCTGCGCCGCGTCGGCGCAGGTGCCGCGCGGGCCCGCCATGACGAGGTGGACGTCCTTGAGCGCCGCCGGCAGCGCCGCGAAGGCTTCGATAGAGGGACGCGGGTCGCTCCAGGCGTCGAAGGGTCCGACCATGAGCAGGAAGCGCTCGGGCAGCTTGTATTGGGCGCGCACCGCCGCCAGGCGCTCGGCCGGGAGCTGGGAGAACAGCGCGCGGTCGACGCCCCAAAGGACGACGTCGATGCGCTCCTCGGGGACCTTCCAGACCTCGATCATGTCGCGCTTGGTGTGCGTGGAGATCGCCATGATGCGCTCGCAGCGCGAGAGGCCGGGGCGGATGATCTCCTCGAAGAGGCGGCCGAGCCAAGGGGAGAGGTTCGAGTGGATGACCGGGAAGAGGTCGTAGATCGTCGTGACCAGCGGGACTTTCTTGGTCACCGGCAGGCGGTGGGCGTGGTAGAGCGCGGCGCCGCGGCCCTTGAGGTAGGACTCGATGAACGGCACGCGCGCGCCCCACTCGAGCTTGCGCACCAGCGACTCGGGCCAGCGCGCATGGACGTGCTTATACTTAGCACCTTGCGCCGGGGTGATGCGGGCCCAGACCTCGGGGCGCTTGCGGAAGCAGTAGGTGAAGAGGAAGTACTCGTTGGCGGGGTCCATGCCCGAGATGAGCGTGGCCATCTTGCGCTTGTAGACCGTCACGCCGCCGCGACCAGACCCATGGAGCGGCTCCTCGATGAAGATCTTCACGATTCCTCCTCGGCTAACAACGGACGGACGAGTTCCCAGGCCGCGCGGGCCCCGGGCCCGGCCAGGAGCGGATGGGCGCCGGCCTTGAGCAGGGCCGCGCGCGCGGCCTTGAGCGCCTTGAGCGCCCCTGCCGGCAGGGTGGTCAAGGGCCACGCCTGCGAGCGCGGCGCCGCGGTCCCCAATTCGCGGGACAAAAACGCCCGGGCCTCGGCGGGCCGGCCGGCCTTGACCAGGTAGAGCCCCACCTCCGACGCGGTGCGCCGGCGCAGCGCGGCGCGCTCCTTGGGGGCGGCATCCGCGGAGTCGAGGGCCAGCATCGACTCGCGGAAGTTCTCCTCGTAGCGGTCGGTGAGCTGGTCGTCGTGCAGGCGGCGCACCGAGAGCGGGGAGCGCAGGACCGCCACCGGTATCCCCGCGGCCAAGACGCGCGCGAAGAGCTCGGTGTCGAGCGTGCGCATCTCGGTCTTGAACAGGCCGTGGGCCGTGAAGGCCGCGCGCGCCACGGCGACGTTGGTCGTCACATAGGGCAGCTCGGCGTCGCCCACCGCGTAGGAGCCCGGGACGCGCCCTTCCGGGATGGGGCGGGACGGGTCGAAGAGCGTACCGAGGATCCGGCCGAAGCGCAGGACCCAGGCGTTTGAGAAAAAAAATCCCGCGTCGGGGGCCTCTTCGGCGCGGCGCCGGAAGGCCGCCAGCCGGTCGGGGAGCCAGAGGTCGTCGGAGTCGAGGAAGGTGACGAAGCGCCCCCGGGCCTGCCGGATGGCCAGGTTGCGCGAGGCGTTCATGCCCTGGTTGTGGCCCGAGCGCAGGACCGTGAAGCCCGGGCGGCTCTCGTAGCGCGCGAGGACCTCGGCCGTGCCGTCCGTCGAGCCGTCGTCGACCACGAAGCATTCGAAGTCGCGCTCGGTCTGCCAGTCGACGGTTTTGAGCGCCGTGCGCAGGAGCCTCGCGCGGTTGTAGGACGGCAGGACCACCGAGAATAGGGGGGCGCTCAATTCCTTCCTCGCAGAAAACGCGCGATAGCCGCGGCACAGCGCTCGCCCGCGCGGCCGTCACCGAACGGGCAGGGCGCGCGCTCGAGCCGTCGGCGCAGCGTCGCGTCGCCGAGCAGGCGGCGCACCGCGGCCTCGAGGGGGGCGGGCGAGCGTCCGCCGAGCAGAGCCCCTCCGGCCTTCAAGAGCTCGGGGCGCTCGGTCTTCTCGCGCGCCACGACCACGGCCTTGCCGAGCGCCGAGGCCTCTTCTTGAAGGCTGCCGGAGTCGGTGACGACGAACAGGCAAGCGCGCAGCAGGGCGATGCAGGGCAGATAGTCGAGCGGCGCCCTGACGTCGATGCCCGGCAGGCGCTCGGCGGCGCGCACCGCGGCGCGCACGGCGGGGTTGGGGTGGACGGGCAGGACGGCCCTGGTCCCGGGGGCGGAGGTCAGCGCGCGGGAGACGGCGCGCAGGAGGGCGGTCAGGGGCAGGCCGAGGATCTCGCGCCGGTGTAGGGTGAGCAATACGGTCGGGGCGGCAAGGCGCGCCGCGGCCGCGCGCCCGGCGGCCCAGCGCGCCGCGTCGACGGCGGTGTTGCCGGTGACGACAGCGCCGGCGATCCCCTCTCGGCTCAGGTTCCGGGCGCCCTCCTCTGTGGGAGCCAAGTGCAGGGAGGCGAGGCGGTCGATGACGAGCCGGTTGACTTCCTCGGGGTGGGGGTCCAGGAGGTCGCCGGTGCGCAGGCCGGCCTCGACGTGGGCGAGGGGGACCTTGGCGTAGCAGGCGGCCCAGGCCGCCGCGGCGGCGGTCGTGGTGTCGCCCTGCACGACGACGAGAGGCGGGCGCTCGGCCGCGATGACGGCGCCGATGCGGCGCACGCCCTCGGAGGCGACGCGGCTGGGCGTCTGCCCGGAGCTCATGAGGCGCAGGCGGCGGTGCGGGCGCAGGCCCATGGACGTCAGCGCGCGGTCGAGCAGGGCTCCGTGCTGTCCCGCGGCGAGCAGGCGCCAGGGCAGGCCGCGGGCGCTCAAGGCGCGCGCCACCGGGGCCAGCTTCACGGCCTCGGGCCGCGTGCCGCAGACGAGCAGGAGGGGTCTCACGCCAGCTCCGCGTAGACCGCGCGCGTGGCGCGCGCGGCCTCGGTCCAGGTAAAGCGCGCGGCGCGGGCCAAGCCCAGGGCGACGAGCCGGCGGCGCGTGCCCTCGTCGTCGAGGTTCTCGAGCATGGCGGCCGTCATGGCCTCCTCGTCTAAGGGGTCGAAGAGCAAGCCGGCGTCGCCGACCACCTCGGGCAGCGAGCAGGCCGTCGAGGCGGACACGGGCTTGCCCATCGACATGGCCTCGATGACCGGGATGCCGAAGCCCTCGGAGGTGGAGGGGAAGACGAAGGAGTCGCAGGCCGCGTAGAAGGCCGCCACCTCCTCGTCCCACACCGCGCCGGTCAAGAGGACCTTGCCCTCGAGGCCCGCCGCGGCCACCGCGGCGCGGACCTCGGGCAGGAAGTCCTCGTCGCAGTGCCCGGCCAGGACCAGGGCCACGTCCGGGTCCTTGGCGACGACGCCGCGGAAGGCCGAGATGAGGCGCTGGTTGTTCTTGCCGCGGTTGAGGCGCGAGAGGCAGAGCACGAAGCGCTCGGGCAGGCCGTACTTGGCGCGCAGGGCCGCCACGGCCTCGGGCGTCACCGCGGGCAGCGGGTCGAAGATGCCGTGGTAGACCACGCGCACGCGCTCCTCGGGGAACTTGAAGCGCTCGAGCAGGAAGGCCTTGGTGAAGTTCGAGACCGTGATGATGCGGTCGGCCCACTTGATCGACTGCTCGTAGACCGTCTCGTAGTAGAAGGTGTTGAGTGACCCGCGCTGGTAGCGGCGGTCCTGCCAGTGATGCAGGGTCAGGACGGAAGGCGTCTTGCGCAGGCGGGGTAGGAACTGTCCGGCGCCGTGGTAGACGTCGAGCTTGGGCAGCAGGAGGGCTTCTTCCACGGGCACGCGCAGATGGTGCTCGAGGCTCAGCATCGGCGTATAGGGGAATTTCTTTAGGTGTAGCTTGAGGTTGGCCGGGCGCGGGCCCGGCCAGGCGGCCTCGGGGGCGGGGAAGGGCGCCCAGCGCGCGGCGTAGAAGAGGTACTCGTCGGCGGGGTTTTGGGCGCAGAGCGCGCGCAGGAGTTCGAGCGTGTAGGTGCGCATCCCGCAGGGCTGGCCGAAAACCGTGCTGGCCTCGACGGCGACGCGCATTGGCGGGATTCTACCTCATATGACCTTGACCCCTCTTCGCCGGTGGCGGGAAACAAGCTCTCGCAAGTAATACTCCAGCCCGCAGAAAATCGAATTTCGCAGTAAAAAATAGGATAAAGTATAAATGCAATGTATACATTGCTTTTAATCGGAATCCATGTTACCCTTACATTATGCTCGCCTCCGAGAGCCAAATCCTAGAAGTGTTGCGTCGCCAGAACACCTGGTGGCAGACTGGACGAATTCCCGAGGACTTCGCCCCCAGGTTCAGGCGCCTCGCGTATTACGAGATTCAGAGCCTCATGGCGGAGCCCGACTTGAAGCGCGCCATCATCCTGAGCGGCGCGCGCCGAGTGGGTAAGACCTGCCTACTGCACCAGGTCGCCGAGGATGCGATCGAAAACGGGTTGGATGCGAAGCGCATCCTCTATGTGACCTTCGAGGACCCGACGCTGACCCAGGCCAACCTGCGCGAGATCGTAGGCCTTTATGAGAAGAACATCGCCCCGGTCGGCGAAGGAACGCTGATTCTTCTCGATGAACTGCACTACACGGCGAATTGGGCGCGCTGGCTGATGACGCTGCTCAGAGAGCATCCGAAAGTGCGCATCATCGCGACAGGGTCGGCTGCCGTCCTCCTCCGTTCGGTGGAGCAGTCAGAATCCGCCGCCGGCCGCTGGGTCTCGGTTCACGTGCCGACGCTCTCGTTCTTCGAGTACATGCAGCTTAGGGATGGCCGGATTCCGTCCCTACCTCAGGATATGAGCCTCGGGCGTCTGATCAAGAGTGATGCCAAGGCGCGAAGCGACATCCTGGGCGCCTGCGGTGAGCTGAATCTCGAGTTCAACCGGTACCTGCTCCAGGGAGGCTTTCCGGCCGCGGTGAACATGAGCCTGCCGCTCGCTCAACGCCTCATTCGCGAGGACGTCGTCGACAAAGTCCTCAAGCGCGACATGGCGCATCTCTACGGCGCCCGAAGTTTGGGAGAGCTCGACCAGATCTTCGTGTACCTATGCTTCAACTCGGGCGGGATCGTCGAGAAGAACAACCTGGCCAAGGAACTCGGCGTCGCCGCCGCGACGGTGGAGAATCATCTGGCCCGCCTTGAGGACGCACACCTCATCTATCGGCTGCCGCCGTACAGCTTGGAGGGAAAGAAGTCTCTCAAGCCGCGGCCAAAGGTCTATGTGGCCGACCCGACCTTGCGCAATGCCGTCATCCTGCGCGGGGAAAACCTCTTTGAGAATGAAAAGGAGCTGGGCGACGTCATCGAAGGCTGCGTGTTCAAGCACCTCTACGCCTACTACTACCTTGAGCGTCCGCGGTTCGGATACTGGCGCGACCCGAAGACGGGCCGGGAGGTGGACTTCCTCCTCATGTTCCCCAGCGGAGGTCGCTTCGCATTCGAGGCCAAATACCGGCAGTCGCCCGCTGTCGGCGCCAAGGAAGGGCTCGGCGTACTGTTGGCCGGCGACAAGCCGCCGGAGCGCTCCTATATAGTCACCAAGAATGCAGCGGACTTCGGACCCGTCAAGGTCGGGGGGAAGGATGCGTTCCAGGTCCCGGCCACCATATTCACTTTCCTCATGGGGCACGCGGAACTTCAGAGGTGGACGAAGGGGCGGGCCGGAAAGCGCTGAACCGCAACACTGCGATCCTGGGGTTGAACTAGAGGATCTTCCTGACGGCGTCCTCGACGGCCTTGAACTCGGCCTTCCGCTCAGGCTCCTGGGGCGCGCCCAGCAGGACGGCGGTGCGCAGCCGGCGCAGGGCGGCCAGCGCGGGGACCGGCAGATAGCTGGCCAAGGTCAACGCGCGGTACTTGAGGTCGCGCGGGATGCTCGAGTCGGCCAGAAGCCGCCGGGCGACCGCGGGCTCCAGGTTCTTGAGCGTGTAGACCGCGGCGTCGAGGGTGAGCTCCCTCCGGTAGGCGCGGTCGACCTCGGGCGGGGCGGCGGCGGTCTCGAGCACCCTCATGCACTCGCGCAGGGCCTTCTGGTGGTCGCGGGTGACCTGGGCGTCGTGCAGGCGCCGGATCGCCATCGGCTCGTGGATGGCGCCGACCGGGAAGCCCCCGGCCATGACCCGCACGGCCAGTTCGGTGTCGACCATGATGTCGAGCTCGGGACGGAAGTAGCCGACCTTCTCGAAGGCCGCGCGGGCGATGGCCATGTGCGAGCTCACGTAGGGCAGGTAGCGGTCGCCGATGGCGTAGTAGCCGGGCACCACGCCCTCGGGGATGGGGCGGCCGGGCGTAAAGAGGCGGCCGATGATGCGGTCATAGCGCCAGACGTAGGCGTTGGAGAACCAGAAGCCCACCTCGGGCTTGGCCAAAGCCTCGGCCTTGAAGCGCGCCAGGCGCTCGGGCAGCCAGATGTCGTCGTCATCGAGGAAGGTGATGAAGCGCCCGCGCGCCTGTTGGGCCGCGTGGTTGCGGCCGAAGGTGACGCCCTTATGCTCGCTGAAGCGCTCCCAGATGAAGCGCGCGTCGCCCGAGAACTCCTTGAAGACCTCGGGGGTGGCGTCCGTCGAGCCGTCGTCCATCACCCGGCACTCGAAGTCGCCGCAGGTCTGCCAGAGCAGGCTCTTGAGCGCCGCGCGCAGCATCCCGGCCCGGTTGCGGGTCGGGATGTTGATGCTGAAGAACGGGGCCTCAGTCAATTATGGTGGGCGTGGGCAGCGGGATGATGAACTTGCCCTTGAAGCCCTTGGCGCGGAACTTGGGGACGATCTCCTTCTGGATGTGCCAGGAGAGCAGGACCCCGTACTCGGGAGCGTCCTTGCCGAAGAGGACCTCCTGGTCGACCACCTTGATGTGGGTGCCGGGGGAGTAGCGTCCGATCTTGATCGTGCTGCCCTCGGTGATGGCGTCGAAGGTCTCGGGGCCGATGCCGCAGAAGTTGAGCAGGGTGACCGCGCGCGCCGGGAAGGTCAGGCCCATGATGCGCTGGCCCTTGGCCTTGATGCCCTTGAGGAGGTCGACGAAGGCCTTCTTGTGCTCGGTCACCTTCTGGGCGAAGGCCTTGTAGGTGTCGGCCTTGGCCAGGCCGAAGTCGTCCTCCGCCTTGAGGAGGTCGGTGACGACCTTCGACACCGGGTAGGCGCCCTTCTTGCAGGCGAAGACCCGGATCGAGCCGCTGTGGGTCGGGATGCGCTCGACGTCGAAGACCTCCATCCCGAACTTGGAGAACAGCGACACCAGGTGCCGCACGGTGTAATAGCGCGAGTGCTCGTGGTAGATGAAGTCGTACTGCAGGCCCTGGAGCAGGTCGAGCGCGTAGTGGTTCTCGCTGACGAAGACCCCGTCGTCGGTCAGGGTCTCGTTGATGCCTTTGACGAACGAGCCCAGGTTCGAGACGTGGGCGAAGGTGTTGAGCGCGGTCATGACCTTGGCCTTGCCGTACTCCTTGACGATGCGCGGCGCAGACTCCTCGGTGAAGAACTCGCGGAGCGTCGGCAGGCCCTGGTCGATCGCCATCTGGGCCACGTCGGAGGGGTCGACGCCGAGGACCTTGGTGCCCTTGGCCTTGAAGGCCTCGAGCAGGGCGCCGTCGTTGGAGCCCAGGTCGATGATGAGGTCCTGAGGGCCGAGGTTGAAGCGCTTGGCGCAGTTGGCGGCCAGTTCGCTCAAGTGCACCTTGAAGCTCGAGGACAGGGCGGCGATGTGGTGGTAGTTCTCGCCGAAGAGGATCTCCTGAGGCACCAAGGTGCCCAGCTGGATGAGGTCGCAGTCCGGGCAGTAGTGGGCGTTGAGCGGGTAGGCTTTCTCGTCCTTGAGCTCGGGCTGGGTCAGGAAGATGCAGGGCGGGTGGTTGCCCAGGTCCAGGAACTGCTGGGTCTTCTCGCTGTTGCAGAATTGGCAGCGCATGATTCCTCCGGAAGTCTAGTTGAGCCGAACCGTCTTGCCCGTCTCCGCGGACTGGTAGGCCGCCTCGACGACGGCGACCGCGTCGCGGCCGTCGGAGATCGGGGTCATCGGCTCCGAGCGGTCTCCGACGCACTTCAAGAAATGGCGGAGCTCGAGCTCCAAGGGCTCCTGAAAGGTGATCTCGGGGCGGATCACGCCGCCGTCGTAGGCCTCGAAGCGCTCCCCGGTGCGGACGTGGCGCTTGCGGTGGAGCTCGAGGCGCTGGTTGAGCAGGTCGACGGCGATCGAACCTTGGGTGCCGATGATGTCGAAGGTGCGCCACTTGCCCGGGGTGAAGTAGTCGGACTCGACGATGGAGAACTGCGCGTCGTAGCCGAGCCGGATGAGGGCGAGGTCGTCGAGCTTGTTGCCGAGCATGTGCTCGGTCTTGGCCCACACCGAGTCGGCGGGCCGGCCCATGAAGAAGTCCGAGAGGTAGAGGAAGTGGATCGCGGTAGTGGCCAGGATGCCGGCGTCGTGCTCCTGGAAGCGGAAGCCCATGAAGCGGCCGCGCAGGAAGCGCACCTTGCCGATCTCGCCCTCGACGATGAGCTTGCGCGCGTAGTCGGCCGCGGGGTTGTAGCGGAACAGGTGCCCGACCAGGAAGACCCGGTCGGTCTTTTTCTTTAGGGCCTCGAGCTCGCGGGCCTCGGCCAGGGTCATCGTCACGGGCTTCTCGACCATGACGTCCTTGCCGGCGGAGAGCGCCTTCTTGGCGACCTCGAAATGGGCGTAGGTCGGGACGACGATGTCGACCGCGTCGGCTTGGGCCAGGCCGGAGTCGTCGGCGAAGGTCTTGATCCCGTATTCCTTGGCCACCTCGTCGCGGCGGTCGGCGTCGGAGTCTTGGACCCCGACCAGGCGGCAGAGCCCCGCGGCCTGGAGCTTCATCCAGGCGCGCAGGTGGTTCATGCCCCACCGTCCCGCCCCGATGAGGAGGATCGCCGGAGTTTCCTTCATAATCTCGAGTATATCACTTGCAAATCACCCGGTCAGGTTGTGCCGCCGCAGCTCCTCGATGGCGGCGTCGCCCTTGTCCTCGGGCTTCTGTGTGCGCATCCAGGCCAGGAGCTCGGCCAAGCCCTCCGCGAAGCTCATCTTCGTCTTGAACCCCAGCAGGCGTTCGGTCTTGGTCATGTCGGCGAAGCAGTGGCGGGTGTCGCCCTCGCGGAACTCGCCGAGGACCTTGGGGCCGACCGTGCTGCCGAACGCCGCGGCCAGCGCCTCGGCGACGGCCAGGACGCTGGTAGGGCGGCCGGAGCCCATGTTCAGCGTCTCGTAGGACACGTCCTCGCGCTCGAGGGAGAGCCGGATGCCCGCGACCAGCTCGGAGATGTGTATGAAGTCGCGGCTCTGCAGGCCGTCCTCGAATAGCAGCGGCTCGCGGCCGTTCATGAGCCGGCCCGCGAAGATGGCGGCGACCCCGGTGTAGGGGTTCGACAGTGCCTGGCGCGAGCCGAAGGCGTTGAAGAAGCGCAGGGCGTTGGTCGGGACCTTGTAGGCCCGCCCGAGCGCCAGGCACATCTCCTCCTGGTCGCGCTTGTTGATCGAGTAGACCGAGGTCGGGTAGGGGAGCTTGGTCTCCGGCGTGGGCCGCGGCTCCATCGGCCCCCAGCAGCCGGGGCAGAGCAGCTCCCACTTCCGGGCCTTGAGCTGCTCGGCCGGGCGCAGGCGCGGCGCGTCGTCGGCGCCGCAGGCCGGGCAGCGGTAGAGCCCCTCGCCGTAGAGGCTCATCGAGGAGGCGACCATCATGCGCGCGGGCTTCTCCCTGCGGCGCGAGAGGACCTCGAGGAAGACCGCGGTGTCCTGGACGTTGAGCTCGGTATAGCGGGCGATCTCGTACATCGACTGGCCGACGCCGACCGCGCTGGCCAGGTGGGCCACGCCCCAGACGCCGTCCAAGGCCTTCTCGAGGAGGCCGCGGTCCGAGACCCGCCCGACCAGGAGCTCGACGCGGGCGTCGAGGTAGCCCGGCCGCTTGCCGCCGGGATGGACCTGGGGCTCCAGCGAGTCGAGCGCGCGGACCTTGTAGCCGCGGGCCAGCAGGTGGTCGGCCAGGTGCGAGGCGATGAAGCCGGCGCCGCCGGTGACGAGGACGATTTTCTTATCGGTCAAGGGTAGGACCTCGTGAGCAGCATGAGCAGGGGCTTCATCATCTCCCACCAGCCGATGCCGGGTCGGATCTTCGAGAATTGCTGGGTCTTGGTGTCGGCCGGGTAGCGCCGGGCCACGGGGATCTCGCAGGAGCGCAGTCCCAGGCGCACGGTCTTCCAGGCCATGTACTGCTCGACCTCGTATTTCTGGAACTCGGGCGAGAACAGGCCGTCGCCCATCGCGCGCAGGGCCGCGGTCGAGAAGGCCCGGAAGCCGTTGGTCGTGTCGGTGAAGCGCTTGCCGGCGGCCAGCGAGAACAGCGGGGCGTGGACGAGGCGGATGGCCCAAAAGCGGTAGCCCGGCGTGTTCTCGTGCAGGCCGCCGGACAGGAAGCGCGAGCCCTGGACGTAGCCGTAGCCTTCCTCGAGCTTCTTGAGGAAGTCCGGGACGCCTTCCACGCCGTCGCGGCCGTTGCCGTTCATGAGTACGACGCCCTTATAACCCTGCTTGAGGGTCCAGTCCATCCCGGCCTTGATGTTGGGCGAGAGCCCTAGGTTGCGCTCGAGCCGGGTGATGCCACGCAAGCCGAAGCGCGCGATGAAGGAGGAGGGGGCGGAGCCGTCGCTCGAGCCGTCGTCGCCGAGCATGATATCGTAGCCGCGCGCCTCGGGGGTCGGCATGCGGGCCAGCTGGTCGGCCAGCTTGGTCCCTTCGTTGAAGGCGAAGACGTAGACCAGCCAGGGATGGCGCGCCGGGCGACCGTCCTCGAAGCGGTAGGAGGGCACGTCTTTCATAGGCCGATGTTAGCAAAGCTCACGCAAGGCCCCCTAGGACGGGGCGCGCGGCCTGGCGCAGGCGGCCGCGCTCGGCGTCATCGAGGCCCCAGGACCAGGCCGCCCAAGCCCAATAGAGCCCGGCGGCGGCCCCGAAGCCGATGAGCTCCGGCCAGCTGCGCAGGGTGTTGCGCAGGAGGACGGCGGGGATGAAGAGCGGCACCGTGCAGGCCAGCGGCCAAGACAGCGCCCGGACCAGGGACCCGGGCGGCAGGTGGAGGAGGCGCCGGCTGACCCACCAGAGCAGACCCGCGGCGTTGAGGGTCTGGACCGCGCAGTAGGCCCCGGCCGCGGCGATGAGGCCGTAGCGGGGCAGGAACACCGGCCAGCTCAGCGCCGCGGCCGCGGTCAGCACGGCGGCGAGGACGGCGGGGACCTTGTAGCGGCCGAAGCCCTGGGCGATGAAGCTGGAGAAGCCGCACAGGCAGGCCGCGAAGTTGCCGAGGATGAGCCAGCGCAGGATCCAGCCTCCGTGCTCGGAGTAGTTGCCGCCCAGCCAGAGCTCGAGGAACGCCGGGCCGAAGCAGCTGCCCAGGATCACGAGCGGGGCCAGGAGCAAAAAGGAGATCTTGGTCCCGCTGAGCATGAGCTTGCGGGCGTTGGGGAGGTCCTCGGAGCTCGAGAGCTGGCTCGAGAGCGGCAGGAGCACCGCCAGCACCGGCCCCAGGACCAGCACGAGCTTCTGGGCCAGGTTGAAGGGGATGAAATAGTGCACCAGCTGGTCCATCGGCACGTAGAAGCCCAGGACCACCTTGTCGAGCTGGTTGAGCACGCTCCAAGAGACCTGGGCCAGGAACACCGGCCCGCCGAAGCGCACGATGCGGCCCATGACCTCGGGGTCGTGGGAGGGGACCAGGCGCGCGTTGGGCAGGAGGCGCCGCGACGCGATCACGAAGAACGCCAGCCCCGCGGCCGCGATCAGCGCCTGCCAGAGCGCCAGCGCGCGGACCCAGAACCCCATGGTCAGGAGCGCGCAGGCGCCGAGCTGGGAGAGGATGGAGGCCGCGGTCTCGCCGGCGTTGACCACGTCGAAGCGCTGTAGGGCGCGCGGCACGGACTGGAAGGTGGCCGTCAGCGACTGCAGGAGGAAGGCGGCGGCGCCGCAGGAGAACAGGAAGCCAGCCACGATCTGCATGCCCGGCGTCAGGTGCAGGGTGCGCGAGGAGAGCAGCGGCGCGACGGAGAGGAGCAGGAGCGTCCCGGCCAGGCCGGTCAGGGCGTAGAAGAGGAACGTGTTGCCGAAAACCTTGTCGACGCGCGCCCGGTCGCGCTCGGGGTCGAGCTCGGCCAGGTATTTCACCGCGGCCGGAGCCGCGCCGAAGCCCAGGAGGTTGAGCTGGGAGACCAGCGAACTCACCATGGCCAGGAGGCTGTAGGGCTCGGGGCCCAGGCCGCCCACGATGAGCGGGGTGGTCAAGAACGGCAGGGCGGCCTGCAGGGCCTGGCCGTAGACGTTGAAGCGCACCCCGGCGGCGAAGCGCGTGAAGCGGCCGTCGGAGTCTTTGTGGGCCGCGCTCATCCGGGCCTGAGGAAGGCCCAGGTGGTGCGCAGGTAGCCCAGCGCCAAGGGCAGGATGCGCGCCTTGGAGACGCCGTGCTCGCGCCAGACGTAGTAGATCGGCACCTCGACGGCGCGGCCGCCGGCGTGCAGGACCTGGAGGAGTATCTCCTGCTGGAACTCGAAGCCGCGGGCGCGGCCCTTCAGGTGCCGTACCGCCGAGGCGCGGTAGAGCCGGTAGCCGCTCGAGGAGTCGGCCACCGGCACGCCGAGGACGACCTGGAAGAAGCGGTTGAGGAGCCGGGTCAGCGCGCGGCGGTAGGCCGGGATGGCCATGCCGCCCTCGGCGATGAGCCGCGAGCCGACCACGACCTCGGCGTCGGCGCGGCGTTCCCAGAGCGCGCCCAGGCGGTCCACGGGATGGGAGCCGTCGCCGTCAAGGATGACCACGAACTCGCCGCGCGACTCGGCGATGCCGCGCCGCAGCGAGGCGGCGAAGCCCCCGGTCTCGAGGACGACGCGCGCGCCGGCGGCCTCGGCGGCCTTGACCGTGCCGTCGGTGGAGGCCCCGTCCATGACCAGGAGCTCGCAGGTGGCGCCGAGGCTTGCCGCCGCCGTGCGCGCCTCGGAGACGACACGGCCGATCGCGGCCTCCTCATCGAGCGCCGGGATGACGAAAGAGACGTCGGGAGCCTCAGGCAACGACGTCGCCTCCGGCCCAGGCCTTGAGCTCGGGCAGCCAAGCCGCGGCGTCGGCCTTCATCCGCTCGAGTCCGGCCGTCCCGCCGGGCAGGGCGGCCCCGAGGAGCTCGGCGGCCCGGCGCGAGTCGAGGTCCGAGCGCAGCGGCCGCGGGGCCGCCCCGGAGGGCAGGGAGGCGGTGGGCCGGCCGTCGACGAGACCGGCATCCAGGCCGAAGGCGCGCGCCACGGCGCGGCCCCATGCGTCGCGCGCGAAGGGCTCGGCGCCGGCCAGATGAAGGAGTCCCGCGGCGCGTTTCTCGATGAGGGCCGCCACGGGCCCGCCGAGGAAGCCCACGTAGCTTGGGCAGTAAACTTGGTCGTCGGGCGGCGTCAGGCGCCGGCCGGCCGCCAGGTTCTCCCGCGCACGGAGGACGAAGTTGCGCGGCTTGAACTCCCAGCCGAACAGGCCCGAGACGCGCAGGACCAGTGCGTCGGGTCCGAACCCGGCTAGGGCGCGCTCGACGGCCAGCTTCTGTCGGCCGTATTCGTTGAGCGGGGCGGGGGGGTCGTCTTCGCGCCAGGCGCCGCGCGAGCCGTCGAAGACGTAGTCCGAGGAGAAGAACACGACCCGCGCGCCGCCGGCGCGCGCGGCTTGAGCCAGGTCCAGCGTGGCGTCCACGTTCACGCGCCGGGTCGAGTCGGGGTCGCTCTCGCAGAAGTCGACGTTGGGCTCGGAGGCGGCGATGACCACGGCATCGGGCCGCCAGGCGGCCAGGGAGGCGGCCGCGCGCGCGGCGTCCTGCATGTCGAGGCGCTCGAGGTCGCCGCGCGCGGCGCGGCTCGTACCGACCACGCTCCAGCCCGGGCGGGCGCGCCAGTCGCGCCATAACGCATGGCCGAGCAGGCCCGTGGCTCCGACGACGACGACCCTCATCTTCGTCCCATGTCCGACGGCAGTGTAGCGAATGGCTCGCTGGAGCGGCAACTACGGTGTTTTGTAGCATCGCGGCTTGCGGAACCCGATACCTAAGCCTCTCTGGCTGGCCTTCGCCGCGGTCCTGGCCATCCGCGCCTTCCAGGGCGCCACCCTGCCCTGGATCGAGTACCAGCACGACGCCAACGAGTTCGAGATGCTGGCCCGCAACGTCGCCGCGGGCCGGCCGTATTCCTATGACGGCGTCACCCCCACGGCTTTCCGCTTGCCGGCCTATCCGCTCCTGCTCGCGGGCGTCTTCCGGCTGGCCGGGCAGACGCCGTCGGACCTGCCGATCGTGGGGCTCAACACGCTGTTCTCGCTCTTGGCGGCGGCGGGAGTCTTCTTCGCCGGCAAGCGTCTTTTGCCCGTGCCGTGGGCGGCCGCCGCCGCCGTGCTCTTCGGCCTCAACCCCGAGTTGGCCGAGCTCGACCCCACGGCCGGTCCCGAGTCGCTCTTCATCCTGGAGTACATCCTGGCCGCGTTGACCGCCTTCCGGGTGCTCGAGGCCCCGGAGCGCGCGGGACGCTGGGCGGCCTGCGGGGCCGTGCTCGGCCTGGGCTTGGTGACGCGCTCGACGATGCTGGCCTGGCCGCCGGTCTTGGCCGCGGGGCTGGTCTGGGTCCGCCGCGGCCCGGGCGTCGGGGCCCGCGCCGCGCTGCTCCTGGTCTGCTGCTACGCTTTCACGGCCGCCTGGATGGTCCGCAACAAGGCCGTCGTGGGACGCGCGATCCCGTTCGAGGACGGCATGGGGTCGCACATGCTCTGGCAAGGCTCGACCTCCGTCGAGGGCGTGCAGCCCGACGACCTCCTGCCCGAGCCGCTGCGCACCTACTTCTACTCGAAGGACCCGCGCATCGGCCCGCTCTCCAAGGAGCTGGCGCTGGCCAACATCAAGGCTGATCCGCTGCGCTACGCGGGCTACTGCCTCAAGCGCATCCCGGTGATGTGGTTCCGGGGCGCCTGGGCCGAGCGCACGACGGGCCTCATCGAAGGCGTCTCCGTCTACGCCGCGCGCGGGGAGTGGGGGCGCGTGGC
Source organism: Elusimicrobiota bacterium (assembly GCA_016196755.1). Taxonomy (GTDB): domain Bacteria; phylum Elusimicrobiota; class Elusimicrobia; order UBA1565; family UBA1565; genus SCTT01. The sequence continues at coordinate 103,803 of JACPXC010000059.1, read as the reverse complement.
CGTGAAGGCCGCCTTCAAGCTGCTCGAGTTCTGCGTGCTCTGCCTGGCGCTGTTCGGCTGGTTCTCGGTGCGCGGCCGTCCCGAGGGCCTCTTGGCCGGCTTCCAGCTGTTCTACATGAACATCCACATCTTCACGATGGGCCTGCCGCGCTACATCGTGATGGCCTTCCCGTTGACGGCCCTGCTGGCGGTCTGCGGCGCCCACGCCCTCTGGCTGCGCTTCGGGCCGGCGCGCGCCGCGTGAGCGGTCCCGCGCTCCGGCTCGTCATCCTCGCCTACAACGAAGGCCGCAGCCTCGAGGGCCTGTTCGCGCGGCTCGAGCCCGCATGGAAGGTATTCGTCGTGGACGATGGCTCGACCGACGACACCGCGGGGGTCCTCGCCCGGGTGATGGCGAAAGGCAGGGTCTTCACCCTCAAACGCCATCCCGTCAACCGCGGGCTTGCCGCGGCGTTCCTGACCGGCCTGCGAGCGGCCGTCGAGGGCGCCGGCGACGATGAGGTCGTGGCGGTCCTAGAGGGCGACGGGACCAGCGACCCGGCGCTCCTGCCGGCGATGGCCGCCGCGCTGACCCCGCCCTGCGACGTCGTCATCGCCTCGCGCCATGTCCCGGGCGGCGGCTACCGGCGCTTCCCGTTCCAGAGGCATTGCCTGAGCGTGGCCGCCAACGCCGTCTTGCGTGCCGTCTGCGGCCTGCCGGGGGTGCGCGACTACAGCATCTTCTACCGGCTCTATCGGGTCGGCCCCCTCAAGGCGGCGCTTGCCGAACACGGCGACGCCCTTACGAGCGTGGGGGGTTTTGCCAGCAACGCCGAGATCCTCCTGCGTCTAGCCCCCTTCGTCCGCGAGTTCCGCGAGGTGCCGTTCGTCTACGACTATGGCGTGAAGCCCGGGGCCTCTTCACTCCGGCCGGCGGGGGAGCTTCCCCGCTACCTGCGCCTGCTCCTGCGGGTATGGCGCGGTTAATATTCCGTCTCGGTGCCAGTTGTTGACTTGTTGACTTTCCAGTCCCAGTTTACGGAACAGTTTACGCGCCTCGGGCGCGTGGATCGAAGGATTGCGATGCGGCCGCAATCCTTCGATCTGGAGCAATGAACAGCGAACAGAGCTATCCCCGGGGATAGCTCCCGCCTGTCCGCGTGGACAGTTCGATCGTGTTTCGAATCATCGATGTGAATCCGTGCGCGAAGCGTGCACGCGACTCGCCGGGGATTCTGCCGTTCCTGCCTCGAGATCGAAGGATCGCCGTCGTTGGCGATCCTTCGATCCACGCGCCCGAGGCGCGTAAATATCGTCGTTTTTTGAGTTTCCCCGGAAAGTCAACAAGTCAACAACTGGCACCGAGGCGGGCACCGAGGCGACGCCGAGGCCTGTTTCGGGTATGGCGCGGTTAATATTAGTCATGTACCATTAGGGAATCCCCGAAAAATCAATGCTCAGCGTTTCCGTCATCATCCCCTCCTATAACGAGCGGGAGAACATCGCCATCCTCGTCCCCCAACTCCATGGGGTGCTGGCGGCGCGCGAGCACGAGATCCTGGTGGTCGACGACCGCTCCCCGGACGGTACGGGGGAGGTGGTGGAGGCGATGGCCAAGACCGACCCGCGCCTCAAGCTCCTGACCAAGGAGCGGCGCGAGGGGATCGGGGCGGCCCTGCGCTACGGCTACGACCGCGGCAAGAACGACGTGCTCTTCTCGCTCGACGCGGACCTGTCCTTCGACACCCGCGAGGCGCTCAAGCTCCTCGAGCTCATCGACGGGGGGGCCGACCTGGTCCTGGGCTGCCGCCACGCCGGGGGGGGGTCCTACGAGGCCCCGAACCTCAAGATCAAGCTCAAGTTCATGGTCAGCCGGCTGGGCAACGCCGTCGTGCGGGCCCTGGTGGGGCTCGACCTGCACGACTACTCGGCCAACTTCCGCGCCATCCGCCGCGAGGTGTGGAAGAAGATATCGACGGAAGAGAACACCAACTCGCTGCTCCTCGAGATGATCCTCAAGGTCAAGTACTGCGGCTTCAAGATCGCCGAGGTGCCGGTCTCCTTCGTCGACCGCATCCATGGGCAGTCGAAGCTCAACCTCTTCGTCGAGGCGCCCAAGTTCCTGCTCAAGCTGCTCAAATACTCGGTGCAATTCCGGATGCGCGGGGCGTGATGCGGTTTTTGGTCACGGGCGCCACGGGGATGACGGGCAGCCGCTTGGTGTCGCGCCTGGCGCGGCGCTTCGGCCCGGAGAGCGTCCTCGCGCTGACGAGCCCGTTTAAGACCCCCGAGCAGGACCGTCGCCGGCGGCGCTTGGGCGAGCTCGGGGTCCGGCAGCTGGCCGCCGACCTCTTGGACCCCAAGGCCTTGGAGGGCCTGCCGGCGCCGGCCGACGCCGTCTTCCACCTGGCCGCCGAGCTCGGCGTGCACCTGCGCGACGAGGGCGCGGGCGCGCCCATCCGGGTCAACGACACCGGGACGGAGAATCTCCTAAAAAGCCTAGGGCCGACGCTGGCGGGCAAGCTGTTCGTCTACGCCAGCTCGATCGGCGTGGTCGACCGTCCCTCCTACGCGCTGGACCGCCTCACCGAGGACTCGCCGTGCCGGCCGCGGACGGCCTACGGTCGGACCAAGCTGCGCGGCGAGGAGCTCGTCGTCGAGGCTGCGCGCCGCCACGCTTTCCGCACCAGCATCCTGCGCCTGGGGACCGTGTACGGCCCCGACTGCCGCGAGCAGCACATCTTCGACCACTTCACGCGCTGGGTCGAGGCGGGGGCGCCGAAGGCCCGCATCGACTGGCCGGGAAAGATATCCTTGGTGTATGTCGAGGACGTGGTGGACGTGATGGTCGGGGCGCTCGAGGAGCCGAAGCTCCACGGCGGCGTCTTCTTGGTCGCCAACCAGGAGGACGTCACGGTCGGAGAGATGGTGCGCCTCATGCACGAGGCCCTCGGCAAGGAGGCCCGGCTCTTCGCCCTGCCCGGCTGGCTCGTGACGGCGGCGAGTTGGCTGGTGTTCCAGTCCTGGCTGTGGCGCTGGCTGCCCGAGTCCGCCGCCGCCAACGCCTGGCGGCTGTCGCTGATCATCTCCAACGGCTTTTACTGCGACTCGTCGAAGCTCGCGCGGGTCTTCCCGAAGGCCTGGGTGGGCGCGCGCGAGGGCGTGAGGCTCTCATACGCGGGCCGCGGCGGCCGCAAGGAGGAATATGCGGATCACGCTCATTGAGCCCCCGCGCTACTATTCCCCCACCAGCCCGATCTCGACGGTGGTCATCCCGCCGCTGGGGCTGGCCTACATCGCGGGCACCCTGGAGGCGGCCGGCCACGAGCTCACCGTGGTCGACGCCCTCTCGCAGGGGATGGACCGCTTCGCCCCCTACCGCTCGGTCTACCTTAGGGGGCTGCCGGTCTCCGAGATCTGCGACCAGGTGCCGGCCGACACCCAGCTCATCGGGGTCACCTGCATGTTCTCGGCGCAGTGGCTCATCGTGCGCGAGCTCCTGAGCGAGCTCAAGCGCCGGTTCCCGAAGGTGCCGCTGGTGCTCGGCGGCGAGCACGGCACCGGGATGCCCGAGCTCTCCATGGAGCAGGCGCCCATCGACTACATCGTCACCGGCGAGGGCGAGGAGACCATCGTCGAGCTGGCGGGCCGGCTCGAGCGGGGCCTGCCGGCCGAAGGCTTGAAAGGGACCGTGACGCGCTCCAGCGCGGGCGCGACGGTGAACCCGCGGCGCGACCGCATCAAAGGCATCGACGATATCCCGCTGCCGGCCTGGCACCTCTTCAAGGTCGACGAGTACATCACCTTCAACCAGCCCCACGGCGCCTCGCGGGGGCGCTTCATGCCGATGCTGGCCACGCGCGGCTGCCCGTTCAAGTGCACGTTCTGCACGAGCCCCCAGATGTGGACCCAGACCTGGCTGCCCCGCAACCCGGCCCTGGTCGTCGACGAGATGGAGCGCTATATCGAGCGCTACAAGGCCACCGACTTCCACTTCGAGGACCTGACCGCCATCGTGCGCAAGGACTGGATCATCGGCTTCTGCGATACGATCACCAAGCGCGGGCTCAAGATCACCTTCCAGCTGCCCTCCGGCACGCGCAGCGAGGCGGTCGACGACCAGACCGCGGCGGCCATGAAGAGCGCGGGCTGTCACGAGTTCTCCTTCGCCCCGGAGTCCGGCGACGAGCGCGTGCTCAAGGCGATCAAGAAGCAGGTGAAGCTGCCGGCGCTGTTTAAGTCCGCCAAGAGCGCCATGGACGCCGGCATCAACGTCGGCGGCTTCTTCATCGTCGGCTTTCCCGAGGACACCTACGGCAGCATCCTCAACACCTACTGGGCCATCGCCCGGTGCGCGATCCACGGCTTTGCCAGCGTCAACGTGAATCCGTACTCGCCCCAGCCCAACACGGCCTCCTTCCGCGACCTCAAGGGGAGCGGGAAGATCGGCGAGATCGACGACGACTACTTCCTCAACCTGTTCCGTTTCCAGGACCTGGGCGCGACGAAGTTCTCCTACAACGACCGCTTCACGGCCCGCGATATCCGGCTCCTGGTCCTCGTCGGCTTCGGGGTCTTCTACTTCTTCTACTTCGCCACCCGGCCCTGGCGCATCCTGACCCTCCTGCGCGACGTCGTCACCGGGAAATCCTCCAACAAGAGCGCGCGGGCCTTCACGAACCTGGTCAAGGACCTGCGCTCGTTCGGGCATAAGAGGGCCGGTTGAGGCTGGCCGCCACGGGGCTCAGCGGCGTCCTCGGCACGGCCCTGCGCGCGCGCCTCAAGGACGTCGAATGGGTCGAGTTCACGGGCGACGTCCGCGAGCCCAAGGAGGTTTCGGACTGGTACGCCTCGGCCGGGCGTCTCGACGGGCTTCTGCACCTGGCCGCCGTCGTCCCGCTGCGCGAGGTGGAGGCCGACCTGCCCAACGCGGTGCGCGTCAACGTCGAGGGGACCTGCAGCGTCTTCGACGCCGTCGCGAAAACGGCCGGGACGCCGCCCTGGACCTTCCTGGCTTCGACCTCGCACGTCTATGCCTCGTCCCCGGGCCCTTTGGCCGAGACGGCGCCGCTCGGGCCGGCCAACGCCTACGGCCGCACGAAGCTCCAGGCCGAGGAGTGCGCGCGCTTCTACGCCGCGCGCCGCCCCCTGGACCTCTGCGTCGGGCGCATCTTCAGCTACAGCTCGGAGCGCCAGCCCGAGAGCTATTTCGTTCCGGCGATGATCCGCAAGCTCGCCGCCGCGCCGCGCGGCGCGCGCCTCGAGATCCCCGGCATCGAGGGCACGCGCGACTTCCTGACCCCGGAGCTCATCTGCCGTGCGATCGCCGCGTTCATCGAGAAGCGCGCGGTCGGCGTCTACAACATCGGCACGGGCAGCGCCCTCTCGCTCAAGGACATCGTCACGGCGATCGCGGCGCGGCTGGGCCGGAACGACCTCGTCATCGTCCCGAAGGCCGAGGGCGTCGTCCACCTTCGCGCCGACGTCTCCAAGCTCCGCGGCCTCGGCGTCGAGCTGCGTTTCGACTTAAGTGAGCTCCTTTCGCGGATGATCCCCGCTGCGGGGGCGCGCTGAGGACGCTCGCTGCGCCGCTGCTCCTAGCCGCCGTGCTGGGCGGCTGGGGACTCGACTGGGGCCTGCCCACGCGAGCGCGGCTCGAGCGCGTCATGCCCGGGGCGGACTCCCCCGAGCTGCGCGCGCGCCTGTCCTCGGGCTGGACGGCGATGCGCGAGACCCTGGGGCCCGCCATCCTCCTCTCCTCGCAGAGCTGGGCGGGCGGCTTCATGGGCGCCGTGACCGTGGAGCCCGGCTGGACCCAGCCCCCGGCCGCGCTCGAGAACACCGCGCGCTCGTTCTACCTGCGCTCCTGCAGCTGGGACGAGCCCAACATCCTCTACGGCCTCTACCAGCTCAAGCCCAGCCTCAAGGGACTCAACCCCAACGTCTATTGGTACGGGGCCGCCTACCTCTATCCGCTGGGCGCCTGGATCGTCGCGGGGGCGGCGCTGACGCCGGCCGAACTGGTGCGCTCGGTGGCCTTCTACATGGAGGATCCGGCGCGCATCGCCTGGCTCTACCTCTTGGCGCGCTCGTTTATGGTGTTCCTGTTCGTGGTGCTGACCGCCGTCGTGGGGCTGACGGCCGCCGAGCTGGCCGGCCCGCGGGCGGGTTGGTGGGCGGCGATGTTCTGCGCGGCCTCGCCGTCCTTGGTCACCCAGGCCCATATCCTCAAGCCGCATCTGATGGCCGCCGCTTGCGTCGTCGCGGCGTTCGGCTGCTGCGCGCGGGCGCTCAACCGTCGCGAGCCGCGCCTGTTCGTCTGGGCGGGGGTCTGCGGCGGGCTGGCCGCCGGCTGCGCCATCAACCAGGGCGCGGCCTGCGTGTTCGTCCCCTTGGGGCTGGTCCTGGCCTGGCGAGGCGGATGGGTCACTTTCCCCCAGACCGTACGCTGGACGCTCCTGGCCGCCCTCGCCGCGATCGGGACCTTCCTCGTCACAAACCCATACTTCATCCTCCAGCCCGTCCAATCGCTGGCGGCCATGAAGATCGTCTCGGGGATGCTCAGCGTGGGGCTCCACAAGACTTTCGCGGCCCTGCTCGAGGTGTTCCCGGCCTCGCTCACGCCCGGGGTCTACGCGCTGGCCGTGCTCGGCGCGCTCCAGGCGGCGCGGGCCTCCGACGACGGCCGGCGTCTGGCGTTCCTCGGCCTTCTCGTCATGCTGGGCTTGAGCGTCTCGATCGCCAGCGTGGGGCCTCTGACGGGCTTCAAGTACTTCATCGGGGCGGGGCTCCTGCCCGTCCTCGCCGGCACGGCCGTTGCCGCCCTGTGGGAGCATCGCGTAGCCGGTCGGCTCTGGATGCCGGCGGCCGCCGTCCTCGCCTTCCTGCCGGCGTTGGCCGCCTCGACGGTCTATTGCGCGAATTTCGCCCGCGACCGCGACCCGGTCTCCAACCGCTGGGAGGCCGGGGCCTGGATCGAAGCGAACGTCCCGGCCGGCGCCGAGCTGGGAGTCCTGCGCGCGCCCCAGCCGCTCAACATCCCCTACTTCGCCCTCAACCGCTATCGTCTGACGCTCATCGTCCCGGCCTCGGCGCGCGAGTTGCCGGCCGAGCGCAGCCCCGAGTGGCTGGTGCTGCTCTACCCGGGCTACGACGACCGCCCGGACGCCGGCGCGGAGTTCCTCGCGCGCTACGAGCTCGTCAAACGCTTCGATTTCTGGGGCCCGGCGGCGCTGTGGCCCCCGCTGGGCGACTTCGACGGCAACGCGCCCATCGAGATACTAAGACGCAGGAGAGCATCATGAAACCTCGGGTCCTCATCACCGGCGGCGCGGGCTTCATCGGCGTCAACGCCGCGCACCGCTGGCTCGCGCGCGGCTGGCGCGTGTCGGTCCTAGACGACCTCTCGCGCAAAGGCACCGACACGAACATCGCCTGGCTCAAGCGCCAGGGCAAGGTGGACTTCACGCGCGCCGACCTGCGCGACGCCAAGGCCGCCGAGCGCTGGGTGGGCGCGCGCCGCGACGGGCTGGAGCTCGTGCTCCACCTCGCGGCTCAGGTGGCGGTGACGACCTCGGTGGAGGACCCGCGCTCGGACTTCGAGCGCAACGCCCTGGCCAGCCTCAACGTGCTCGAGGCGGTGCGCAAGTCGGGCAAGAAGCCGTTCACGCTCTACGCGTCGACCAACAAGGTCTACGGCGGCATGGAGCGCGTGAAGGTGGCCCTGCGCGCCGGGCGCTGGTCGTACGTGGGCCTCCCCCAAGGCGTCTCGGAGGCCGAGCCGATCGACTTCCACTCGCCCTACGGCTGTTCGAAGGGCGCGGCCGACCAATACTTCCGCGACTACTGGCGCATCTACGGCCTGCCCACGGTGGTCTTCCGCCAGTCCTGCATCTACGGCCCGCACCAGCAGGGCAACGAGGACCAGGGCTGGCTGGCGCACTTCATGAAGATGGCGCTGGCCGGCAAGGGCGTGACGGTCTACGGCGACGGGCGCCAGGTGCGCGACGCGCTTTTCGTCGACGATTTGGTCGACGCATTCGAGACCGCCCACCGCCGCAAGGCCAAGGCCAGCGGGCGCATCTACAACGTGGGCGGGGGGCCGCGCAGCACGCTGTCGCTCCGGGAGCTCTTGGCCTGGATCGCCAAGCGTCAGGGGCGGCCGCTTCCGACGAAGTGGGGCGCGTGGCGGCCGGGCGACCAGAAGGTCTATATCTCCGACATCCGGCACATCAAGAAAGAGCTGGGCTGGGCTCCCAGGGTCGGGGTCTCGGAAGGGCTGGAGCGGCTCTGGTCCTGGCTGGAGCGCTGATTGATCCTCTCGATCGTCGTCCCCTTCTATAACGAAGAGGCGGCGATCGCGGGCGTGCTGGGGCGGTGTTGCGCGGCGGCCGACGCTCTGGCGAAGGGCCCGCATGGCTTTCTCGAGGTCGAGGTCATAGCCGTCGATGACGGCTCATCCGACGGCTCGGCGGCTTTGGCCGGCAAGGTGCCCGGCGTGCGCCTGGTGCGCCACGTGGATAATCGCGGCTACGGGGCGGCTATCATGTCGGGATTTGCCGCGGCGCGCGGCGACTGGCTGGCCTTCCTCGACGGCGACGGCACCTGCGACCCGGCCTCCTTCGCGGCGCTCATGTCCAAGGCCGCGGCCGACGAGCTCGACGTGGTGCTCGGGGCGCGCCTGCACGGCGGCAGCCGCATGCCCGGCTACCGCGCCTTCGGCAACCGGCTCTTCGGGACCCTGCTCGGCCTCTTCGGCGCGCGCGGCTCCTTCGACGTGGCCAGCGGCATCCGCGTCCTGCGCCGGACGGCCTACGAGCGCATGGTCCCGCTGCCGGAGGGGATGAGCTTCACGCCGGCCATGAGCGCGCGGGCCCTGCTCGACCCCGCGCTTAGGCTCGGCGAGGTGCCGGTGCCGTATGACGAGCGGGTCGGGGACTCGAAGCTGGCCCCGCTGCGCGACGGGCTGCGCTTCGCGCGCGTCATCCTCGAGGCGGCGCTGGTCTACCGTCCTGGCCGGCTGTTCGGCTGGGCGGCGGCTGGACTCTTCCTCCTGGCCGCGGCGCTCTTCGTCCTGCGCTTGGGCGGGCCGGCCGCCCCGCTCGGGCATCTCCTTCGGGAGGGACGCGCCGAGGCGTGGATGCACTTCCGCTTCATCCTGATCGCGGTCTGCGCCTCCTCGGCGGCGTTTCTCGCCGCGCTCGGCCTTTTGGCTCAGGTGTTGGTCGGCGTGGTGCACCGGGACCGTGGGGGGGAACTCGCCGGGCCCGGCGCGGCGGGGGCCCTAGTCCGCTGGCTGCCGCTGGGCGGGGCGCTGTCGTTTGCGGCAGGGGTGCTCGTCAACGCCCCCGCGCTGGCCTCCTACGCTCGCACCGGTCAGATATCCGGGGACTACTGGACCCTCCCCATCGTCGGCGGCGTCTTGACCGGGGTGGGCATCCAGCTCGTCGGCTTCTGGGCCGCGGCGCGGATCGCCGGTCTGCTCCGGGCGCGCGAGCGCTCACGCGTCAAATGTTACAATCCGCCGGAATGAAGACGGAGAAGACCCAGCGCTGGCGCGTGCCGGTGGGTACGGTCAGGATATCGCCTCGGGCCAAGCGCTACGTGCGCGAGGCGCTAGACAACGACCGCCTGGCCTACGGGCCCTTCCTGCGCAAGTTCGAGGAGCGCTTCGCCGCCGAGCACGACTGCAAGTTCGCGGTAAGCTGCAACTCGGGCACTAGCGCCCTGCACGTGGCGGTGGCGGCCCTTCAGGAGCGCGGCCGCTGGAAGCCGGGCGACGAGGTCTTAGTCCCCGCCCTGACCTTCGTGGCCACCGCGAACATGGCCCTGGTGCAGGGGCTCAAGCCGGTTTTCGTCGACGTAGACCCGCGCACCTACAACATCGACCCGGAGCGCGCCGAGGCGGCGCTCACCAGGCGCACGCGGCTCATGATGCCGGTGCACCTCTTCGGCCAGCCCTGCGAGATGGGGCCGCTCATGGGTCTGGCCCGGCGCAAGCGCCTGAAGGTCGTCGAGGACTCCTGCGAGACGATGTTCTCGCGCTGGCGCGGCCGCTCGGTGGGCTCCTTCGGCGACGCGGCCTGCTTCTCGACCTACACGGCGCACCTGTTGGTCACCGGCGTGGGCGGGCTCGTGACGACCAACTCGGCTCCGTTGGCCACCCACCTGCGCTCTTTGGTCAACCACGGGCGCGATTCGATCTACCTTTCCATCGACCAGGGCCGCAGCGCGCAGGTCATGGCGCGGCGCTTCCGCTTCGTGCGGTTGGGCTACTCCTATCGGCTCACCGAGCTGGAAGGCGCTCTCGGTGTCGCCCAGCTCGAGGAACGCGCGGCGCTGATGGTCAAGCGCAAGCGCAACGCCCTGGCCCTGATGAAGGCTCTGCGCCCTTACGAGGAGTGGCTCCAGCTGCCCTGGTGGCCGGATTACTCCGAGCATGCCTTCATGATGTTCCCGCTGGTCCTGCGCTCGGAAACCAAGACAGCCATCACCGACTTCCTCGAGCGGCGCGGCATCGAGACCCGCGACATGCTGCCGCTGACCAACCAGCCCTACCTGCACAAGCTCTTCGGGTCCGGCCTCGAGCGGCGCTTCCCGAACGCGGCCAAGGTCAATCGCAGCGGCTTCTACATCGGCTGCCACCACGGGCTCTCCGAGGGCGACGTCGACTACGTAGCCGGGGTCTTCAAGGCCTTCTTCGCCGGCCGCAAGCGGAAGTGACGTGACCGCTCGCCGGGCGCTGTGGGTCCTGCTGGCCGGAGCGCTGGCTGTCCGCGCGCTCTACTGCTGGGGGCTTTCGCCCTATGACCGCTCCCAGCCGGTCTTGGACGTAGACAATTACACGCATCTGGCGCAGAACCTGCGCGCCACGGGCCGCTATGAGTACCAGGGCCAGCCCACCGCTCTAAGAGAGCCGCTCTTCCCATTGGTCTTGGCGGCGACCTACACTCTGGGCGGGGAGCGCTTCGACGCCATCTGGCTCCTGCACTGCCTGCTGGGCGTAGTCACGGTCTGGCTGGTCTTCATCTTGGGGCGCCAGCTGTTCGGCCCCTTCGAGGCCTGGCTGGCGGCCATCTTCGCGGTGGGCTACCCGCAGTTCCTCTATTACACGGCCTATCCCGCGCGCGAGACGTTCCAGACCTTCCTGTTCGCGGCCGCGCTGGCGGCGACGCTGGCGCTTCTGCGCGCTCCGTCGCGCCGGAATCTCATCGCGTCTGCCGTCGCCTGGGGCGCCCTGCCGCTGACGAACACGGTCTTCCTGCCGGCGATGTTCCTGGCCGGCCCGGCGCTCTGGCTGGCCGGCAAGCGCCTGGGTCATGAGCGGCGCAGCTGGGCGATAGGACTGACCGTGGCGTCCCTGGCCCTGTGGTCGCTCTGGCCGCTGCGAAACGCCTTGGTCTTCGGGCGCTTCGTGCCCGGCATGCAGGAAGGCGGCCAGCACATCTACGTGCAGTTCGTCGTCCCCAACGAACTGCAGGGCCTGCCCGAGGGCACGGTCTACCTGGCCAACGACCCGATCTCCCAGCAGGCCAGCGCCCTGCCGCCGCTCGAGCGCGACCGGTTCTACTACCGGGCCGCGGTCGACTGGATCATCGCCCACCCGCTGGGATTTGCGAAGGTCATGTGGGACAGCTTCGTGAAGTTCTGGCGGCTCTACCCGTACCCGCGGAACTATCCCGGCGGCTATGCGAAGGTGAAGTGGGTCAGCCTCTTGTCCGACGGTTGGCTCGTGCCCTTGGGCTTCCTGGGTCTCTTCTTCGTCGGCTGGCGGCGGCCGGACACGGCACTCGTCAACGTGATGATGGGCTCGGTGATGTTCGTCTATATGGTGAGTTGGGCGACCATCCGCTACCGCCTGCCGCTGATGCCGGTCATGGTGGTCTACGCGGCCTACGCCATCGCGCGCCTGCTCGGCAAGCCCGCGCCCCAGGAGACGAAATGAAGCGCACGCTGGTCATCCTGGCCCGCAACGAGATCGAGGCCCTGCCCAAGATCTTCGACCGCATCCCGCTGTCGGCCGCCGACGAGACCATCGCGGTGGACGGGCAGTCCACCGACGGCACCGCCGATTTCCTGCGCTCGAAGGGCGTCAAGGTCCTGGTCCAAGAGAAACGCGGCCGCGGCGAGGCCTTCATCCTGGCCGGCGAAGCGGCGCAGGGCTCGCAGATCGTTTTTTTTAGCCCCGACGGCAACGAGGACCCCGAGGACATCGCCAAGCTCTTCGCCGAGCTCGACAAGGGCGCCGACATCGCCATCGCCTCGCGGATGATGGCAGGCGCGTTCAACGAGGAGGACGTCCACTGGTGGCGCCCCCGCAAGTGGGCCAACCAGGGGTTCACGCTGATCGCCAACCTGCTCTGGAACCGCGGGTCTTACGTCACCGACACGATCAACGGCTTCCGCGGCTTGAAGCGCTCGGTCTTGAAGGACCTTAAGCCCGACGCCCAGGGCTACGTCATCGAATACCAGCTCTCCATCCGCGCCATGAAGCACGGCCTCAAGATCGTCGAGATCCCCACCCATGAAGGCCAGCGCCTAGGCGGAAGCAGCGGCGCCCCGGCCATCAAGACGGGCCTCATCTTCCTGCGCGGTTTGTGGCGGGAAATCGTCCTCGGAAGCTGATTAGCCGGCCCTCTCGGTGTCAGTTGTTGAATAGTTGAATTGTTTCGAGCCGGCCTAAGACGCTCCGGGAAATCCATCTTTGAACCGAAGCGCGTGGCTTACGGCGCTACGGCTGATTCCAAGGAACTGCGCGATTGTAGAGCCGCGATGCCCCTCGGCGATGGCGCGCAGGGCGAAATCCCTGCGCGCTTGGCTCAGGCGCTGGAAGCGGAGTCCTGGGGTCCCTCCAAGAAGGTCGATGCCGTGTTCTGTCTTTATTTGCATAGCCAAGACATCTAGTCCTTCTGGGACGGGAGGCTTTGGGTTCTCGCGCCAGCAGAAGTAATGGCGCTCATCGTAATCGGGTTCGAACCCATCGGAGGATGCGGACATCGCCTCCGAATAGATTCTGCGGGCTTCCTCAGGCTCGGGAGACAGATAAGATAGGGCCCTATCCACATCGACCAGGGAAGAGCGGATTGCTCCTTCGAACTGATGCGCGCTGCTCCATTTCCAGTCCACCGCGTTCTCGACCATCTCGGCATCGACGGGGTTCTTGTGCAGGTATGGCAGGAGCTTCTGGTAATAGCGATCCCCGCGGCAGATTTTGGACTTGTAGCGGGCTTGGAAGATGTGTCCGAGCCGCCCGTTCTTCCGGTTCGTGGCGCGCGAGTAGCGGCATAGGACGCGGCGCATGATGCTCTCCAGCGAGGCTAGGCCAAGCTCGAGCAAGAGATGGAAGTGATTGCTCATCAGGCAGTATGCCAGCACCCTGCAGCGGGTGCGCAGACATACGTCGGCAAGTATCGCCAGGAACAAGACCCTGTCTTCGCTGTCGAAGAATATATTCCTACCCCCGTTGCCGCGGGAGTAGGCGTGATAAACCGCACCCGGCTTGTGTTCGCGAGTTTTGCGCCCCATACCCACAAGTACGCAAAAGCCTCGAAAAAGTTCCCTCTTCCGTCGAGGAGATGAAGTGCCTGGGGGAAGGGGGTGCTAGGAGGACCGAACAATTCAACTATTCAACAACTGACACCGATTATAGTCCGTATGCCGTGACGTGGAAGAGGTCGATCGGCCACGGCGGGGTTTTGCGCAGTTCGCGGCACTTGAAGCCGGCTTTGAGCATGACGGCATGCACTCCGGCGGCGTTGTAGTAGTGCGGGGTCCCGGTCGGGCCGTCGACCGTCGAGGTCGTGCCCTTGCTGGCCAGGCGGCCCAGCTGGTAGAGCCAGCTTTCCGTCGGCTCGGAGATGACGAAGAGGCCGTCGGGCTTTAGCAGGCGCCTGAGCGACACGAGCACGGGCTCCAGATTCTCGAAGTGCTCGAGGACGTCCAAGCAGAACACCCGGTCGAAGGTCTTGGCGGGGAGCTGGGCGGGGTCGCGGAAGTCCAGGCGCTTGAAGTCGACGGCGGGCATCTTCGGGCGGAGGTCATCGATGCCGGGGTGGACGTCCCAGCCCGAGTAGCGGTGCTGGGGATAGTCCTTCAAGAACATCCCGAGCAGCAGCCCCGTCCCGCAGCCCAGGTCGAGAACGTCGAGCGGCTCCTTGCCTTCCAGCTGCCCCAGCTCGAAGGCCAGCGACAGGCGGCGCTTGAAGAGCCCGCTGATGATGGGGTTCTTGCTGTAGTACTCGGGGACTGTGTCGCGCGCCAAGTCGTCCATCAGGCTGATTCTCTCATCTGGCCCGCCTTGCGCGCAACGGCATAGGCCGCCAGCAGGATGACCATGGGCATCACCGGGATGCGGTAGCGCATCTGGGAGATGACCAGCGTGTGGACCGCGGTGTTGGCTAGGATCCAGAGGATGGGCAGGGCCACTGGGGCGCGCTCTTTGATTCCCAGGATGAGGCCCGCCAGTCCCAGCAGGATGAGGGCCGGCTCGGTTAGCAGCGAGAGCCAGATGAAGTAGCGGCGGTCGGAATGCAGGAACGACCCCGGCGTCACGCCCACGCTCTTGTCGGGGCGCGGGTAGAAGCGCCAGAACTGGAGGAAGTTCCCCGCGCAGTTCTTGGCGTAGCGCAGCGGGTTGGCCTTGATGTAGTCGACGGCCTGCTTGAAGAAGAAGCGGTCGCGCTCGGCGGGGGGGAGGGCCATGGCCTCGGCGTAGAACGGGGCCTTCTGGAGCGCCGCGTCGGCCACGCCGGTGTCGATGTTGTCCTCGTCGTAGAACATGACGCGGATGACGGCGGTATAGCCCGAGTGGGTGTCGAGCGTCCAGGTGTCCAGCGAGAGGCCGTTGCGGACCAGCCACAGGGACGGTAGGAGCAGGGCGGGCAAGGCCAAGCCTAGGAGGACGGACTTCTTGGCTTTGAACAGCGCTGCCCAGACCAGCATGACCAGGACGAAGCCCAGGGTCTGCGTTCGGTTGAGCGTAGCCAACCCCCAAAGGAGGCCGGCCAGCCAGGCTTCCCAGGTTTTGCCTTCGGGACGGCGTGCTTTCTCGGTGTAGAGCAGGGCGAAGACGACCAGGAAGATGGCGGGCATCTCGCTCATTAGGATGCTCGACCAGTAGATGAAGAACGGGTAGATGGCCGCGAAGCCGCCGGCTAGGAGTCCCGCGGTGCGGCCGAAGAGGAGGGAGGCGTAGAGGTAGAGCCCCCAGGCCGCGGCTACTCCCATGATTCCCCACACCATCCTGGCCGCCCACAAGCGGTCGCCGAAGAGCGCGAAGCAGGTCCTGATCGCCGCGGCCGTCACGGGCGGCTTGTCGGCGTTGGGGGTCAGCTTGTCGCCCAGGACGCCGTAGTCGCGGAAGTTGCGGGCGATGGTGATGTAGACGCCTTCGTCGGGCTGGTAGTCCTTCTCTTGGAGCTTGAGCGCCAGACCCCAGCGCAGGGCCAGGCCGAGGCCCATGAGGACCAGCAGCAGCTTGGGTGCCCGGGTCAAAGGAGGAACCGGTGCTTCGTCAGCGTCCAGATGGCGATGACGCCGTCGGTCCAGCGGATCTTCTTGCCCTCGGTGATGCTGCGCGGGTTATAGGCGATGGGCAGCTCGACGATGGGGATGCCCTTCTTGAGCACCAGCGCAGTCACTTCGGAGCAGAACTCGAAGCCCGTGCACTCAAGGTCGAAGCTCTTGAGCAGGTCGGCTTTGAAGACCTTGTAGCAGGTGGGCTGGTCGGTCAACGCGGAACCGAACATCAGGTTCGTCCACAAGGAGACCAGCCGGCCGCCCAGGTGATAGCGCCAATACGAGATCTTGTAGTCCTTCTTGAGCATCCGCGAGCCGTAGACCACGTCGGCCTCGCCCTTGATGATCGGCTCGAGCAGGGCTTTATAATCACCGGGGTCGTACTCCAGGTCGGCGTCCTGGATGATGATGATGTCCCCGGTGGCGTGCTTGATGGCGGTGCGGATGGCCGCGCCCTTGCCGCTGTTCTTCTCGTGGGCGAAGAGCTTGACCTTCGGGTGGTTCAAGGTCTTGAGCGCCTCGTGGGTGCCGTCCGTGGAACCGTCGTCGACGACGACCAGCTCCAAGTCGAGGTCCGCATTCTTGCGCACGACCTCGTCGATGACCCGCGCTATCGTGCGGGCCTCGTTGTAGACCGGGATGAGGACGGAGAGCTTCACGGTTTAAGGTCGCGCGCCAAACGGTCCTTGAACGCCGTCAGCCTTTCTTTCGTCGACGCCGGCTCGAAGGAGCCGTAGGGCACCAGCGCCCGTCCCAGGCCCTGCTCGCGCAGCGACTCGAGGGCCTGCTCCAGGGGCACCGTGCCGCCGGCGTCGACCTCCCAGGCCGTCGAGCGGCCGCTCCAGCGGAGCCAAGTCCCGTCGGAGGCGGCTCTCACATGATAGCGCTTTTCATTGACGGGGAAGGCCAACCCGCGGGGGTCGAAGCCCCAGCGGTCGACGCTCGACGTCAGCAGCCCCAGATTGTAGGTCAGGAATACAGGCTTGAGCCCGCGGCGCTCGGCCCAGCGCTCAAACAGCGGGAAGAGCTCCTTGGCGCCGAAGGCCAGCGCCATGTCCACCGCCGAACTGTGGAGCACCGCCTCGCGCACGTCGAGACGGGAGATCCCCTGGTACTCGAGCTCGACGAGCAGCATGATGCCCTGCGCGAAGCTGCGGCTGAGCAGCCCCGGCGTCCAGCCCAGCGAGGCGCCGGCCAAGGACGGAAACTTAAAGGGGGAGAGCGCCAAGAGCCGCTTGAGCACCGCCCCCGCCGGCCCGCGGTCCATCACGTCGCGCGCGTAGAGCGGGAGGTTCGGGAGGATGGCGGCCAAGGGTCTGGATTCCAGCCAGGGGCGTGGTTCGCCGCCCTTGGCGGGTTCGGGCACCCAGAGCAGGGTATTCACGCCCATGCCATCGAGCCAAGCCAGATAGCGCTCGAACTCCGCGGTCCTGCCGCGCCGGCGCGCCTCGGAGGGCAGCTCGCCTAGGAGGTCCATGCCCCGTCCTTGGAACGGTAGATGGCGTCGATGAGGCGGTCGACCTGCAGGGTGTTCGCGAAGGAGTTCCTGGGCTGGGCCTTCGCGCGCACGCAGTCGAGGAACTCCTTGTCCTGCCGGAAGTAGTTGGCGGCGTGCGCCGCGGGGGCCAGCTCGAAGCCGTCGGCCTCTTTCTCGAGCTCCCCGCGGTGCAGGCGGTGCGTGCCGGTCGAGAAGTTCCCGGAGGGACGATTGAGCTCGAGCAGGACGTCGTCGTCGGAGGCCGCCAGGGTCCCGTGCTCGCCCTCGACGAAGAGCGAGAGCTCGAGCGCCGGCTTCTCGGGCACGCTCCAGGAGGCCTTGAACAGCCCCTTGAGCCCCGACTCGTACTCGAGCTCGACGGAAGCCTCGTCTTCGACCTCGGTCCAGACCGAGCGCAGGTTCGCGCACAGGCGCTTCGGGAAGCCGAAGGCGTCGAGCATCAGATAAAGGAGGTGCGGCGCGGGGTTGATGACCACGCCCCCGCCGGACTTGGCTTTTTGGAACAGCCAGCCGCGCTTGGGGCCCAGCACCTCGGCGTGCTCCAGCCAGGCGCCGTACTTGAGGGGGCGCCCGATGACCCCCGCGCGCAGCAGCTCGCGGGCCTTGCGGAACACCGGGTCGTAGTCGATCGAGTAGCCCACGGCGGCGATGGCGCCCTTCTTCATCGCCAGCTCGGCCAGCTCCGAGGACTTCGCGAAGGACTCGGTCAGCGGCTTCTCGACGAGCACCGACACCCCGCGCTCGAGGAAGGTCTTGGTCAGGCCGGTATGCGTGAAGGTCGGCGTGCAGATGATGGCCGCGTCCACGGCGTGGGCGGCCAGCAGGCTCTCGGCGTCGTCATAGATCGGCATGCGGAGCCCGAGGCTGCGCAGCGTGGGATGGCCGGCGTTCTGGGCCTCGACCAAGGCGGTCAGCGAGCCCGGGGCCAGGACCGACAGCATCGCGGCGTGGCTCAGCCCCATCTTGCCCATGCCGACGATGGCCACCGAGAGGGGCTTCTCAGCCATGGAGCAGTTCTTTGATCCCGGCCGCGAAGCTCCGCGGCTCGATCCCGGTGGCTTTGACGATGGCCTCGTAGTCGCCGCCTTCGGCGCTATAGAGGGCCCCCAGCATGTTGCTGACCGACAGCGGCGGGCGATAGAAGAAGGGCCTGAGGCCGTGGGCCAAGGCCAGCGCCGCCCAGCCGGGGACGTGGAGCTTGAGGCGCTTGAGGCCCCAATGCGCCGCCATACCGTCGACCATGCCGTCGAAGCTCACCTGCGCGGGGCCGCCCACGTCGTAGGTCTTGCCGACGGTCGCGTCGAGGCGCAGGCAGGACTCGGTGATGGAGCAGAAATCGTCGACGTGGATCGGGCGGTAGAACGTCGTCCCGTCGCCGAAGACCGGCACCACGGGCATAGAGCGGACGACGCCCGCCAGTTTGCCGAACACGCCGGGGTCGTCGGGGCCGTAGACCAGGCTGGGGATGAGGGTCGTGGCGCGCAGGCCGGCGGTCATGATGAGCTCGTCGGCCCGGGCCTTGGACTCCCCGTAGTCGCCGCGCCGGCCGATGCGCGTGGCCTGCGTGCTGACGTTGACGAGGCGCGTCACGCCGGCGCTCCTGCAGGCCTCGACCAGCGCCCTGGAACCGTCGACGTTGACTTGATAGATGTCGGACTCGTCGCTCTTCAAGGCGGCCAGGTGGACGACCGCTTGGGTCCCCGTCACCGCTTTGAGGAGCGACTCTGGGTCGCGCAGGTCGCCCAGAGCCGGTTCGGTCCCGGCCGGAAGCTTGCCCGCATCGCGCACCAAGGCGCGCACTTTGTGGGCGCGCTCCTGGAGCAGGCCGCAGAGCCTTTTCCCTATAAAGCCGGCCGCGCCGGTCACCAAAATCAGCATATAGTCGCGGATTTTATAGCAAAAGGCACGGGCCGCGTGATTTTGCTATAAATCTTCCGACTGAGAATGGGAAAATACGCGGGATTTGACCGCGCGGGCCTGGCTTTGGCCGGCGCCGTGGCGGCGGCCGCCCTGGGCCTGCGCCTATGGGGCATCGGCTGGGGCTTCCCCGGTCTCTTCAATGGCGACGAGGGGCACCACGTGAACATGGCCGTGGCGCTGGGCCGCGGGACGCTCAACCCCGGGGTCTTCAAGTACCCCTCGCTCTGGTTCTACACCCTCTTCGGGGCCTTCGGGCTGTTCTTCCTGGCCTGGTCCGGCTTGGGCCTGCGCCACAGTGTGCGCGAGTTCGGCCAGCTCTTCGTTTGGCGGCCGGAGCGCTTCTACTTGACCGCGCGTCTGGTCTCGGCGGCGTTCTCGGTGCTGGCCTTGGAGCGCGTCTGGTCGGCCGGGCGCGAGCTCGGTTCGGCGCGCCTCGGTATGTGGGCGGCGGGCCTGCTCGCCGTCTCGCTGCCGCTCGTCGAGCAGGCCCATGCCGCCAAGCCCGACTCGCTGTTGTTCTTCTGGTCGGCCTGCGCCTGGGCCGCGGCCCTGCGCTACTTCGTCACCGGCCGCCCGCGGGCGCTTCTGGCCGCCGGGGTCCTGACGGGTCTTGCCGTCTCGACCCAGTACACCGCGGCCCCGCTGGTCGCCGCCCCCGCCACCGCCTGGCTCGTGCGGCGCCTGGTCCCGGACGGGCGTCAGCGCCCCTCCTGGGGTCTCGGCCTCTCGGCCGCGGCGCTCATACCGGCGGCGTTCCTCGCCGGCTCGCCGTTCATCCTGCTCGACCACGCGGCGTTCGCGCGCGACATGGCTGACCACGCGACTTTAAACTTCGCTCGTGCGCCGGCCGGCTGGCATTCCTTCGCCAACGCCTTTACCTTCGCGGGCCCCTGGTGGCTGTGCGGAGCTCTGGTGGCGGCGGGGGCGGCCGCGCTCCTGCGCCGCGACCGGCCGCTGGCGGCGATGCTCCTGGCCCCGCCGGTGGCCCAGATGAGCTTCCTGGCCTTCTCCGACAAGGGCGGCGCCGCGCGCTACCTGATCGCCTCGCTGCCGGCCCTGGCCCTGGTGGCCGCCCACGGCGTGGAAGCCTTGGGTGGGGCGCGCCTCGCCGGTGCGGCGGCGCGCGCGGCGGTACTGGCCCTCATCATGTTTCCCGGCGGCCTGCGCTCGGCGGCCTACGCCGCGGCCCTCAACCGGCCCGATACTCGGCTGGCCGCCCAAACCTGGATCGAGGCCAACCTGCCCATCGGCACGCGCATCGTGCTGGGGGCCGAGCCCGACACCCCCCCCTTGCGCTCCTCGCGCGAACAGGTGGCGCGCCTGCTCGAGAGGACCCGCGCCGCCGGCCACCCGCGGGCGCGCTACTACGAGCTGATGCTCGAGTCGCATCCCGGCGGGGGCTACGACCTCCTGCGCATGAAGCGCGACGCCGGCGACATGGACACCGGCCCCTGGCACCGGCAGTGGTCGGACGCCTCGCGCGACACGCTCGACGTCGCCGCGGGCCTCTCGGCCGCGCGCGCGGCGGGGGCGTCGGTGGCGGTCTTGAGCAGCATGGGCCTCGGTTTCGGCACCCCCGACGTCGGGCGCTTCCTGGACGAGACCGAGCGCCAGGGCCGCCTGCTGGCCGAGTTTCTCCCCGAGGAGGGGAGGGTCAACGGCCCCCACATCAAGGTCTACCGGATCGACGAGGGCGCCCGATGAGCATGAAAGGCAAGAAGGTGGTCGTCGTCATGCCGGCTTACAACGCGGCCAAGACGCTCGAGCGCACGGTCGACTCGATCCCGTCGGGGGTCGCCGACGAGATCATCGTGGTCGACGACTGCTCCAAGGACGGCACGCCCGATCTCAGCCGCAAGCTGGGCCTGGCCACGATCGTCCACGCCCGCAACCAGGGCTACGGCGGCAACCAGAAGACCTGCTACCGCGAGGCCCTGGCGCGCGGCGCCGACGTCGTCATCATGCTCCACCCCGACTATCAGTACGACCCGCGCCTGGTGCCCTACCTGGCCGGGCTCATCGTCGACGACGTCTGCGACGTGGTCTGCGGCAACCGCATCCGCTCGCGCGCCGAGGCGCTGGCCGGCGGGATGCCGTGGTGGAAGTACCTCTTCAACCGCCTGCTGAGCGTGCTCGAGAACTTCTGGACCGGGCAGAACCTCGGCGAGTGGCACTCGGGCCTGCGCGCCTACTCGCGCGGCGCGCTCGAGCGCATCGACTGGGAGAACAACTCCGACGACTTCGTCTTCGACCAGCAGTTCCTCCATCAGGCCGCTTTCCTCGGCCTGCGCATGGGCGACATCCCGGTGGCGGCGCGCTACTTCGACGAGGCCTCCTCCATCAGCTTCCGGCGCAGCGTCGTCTACGGCCTCTCGACCTTGGGGGTCATGGGCTGGGTGCTGGCCGCGCGGCTGGGGCTTTACACGCATCGCATACTTCGGCCCAAGGCCAAAGAGGGGGCCGTTTGAGCGACCGCTGGCTAGCCCTGGCCGCCGGCCTCGTCGCGGCGCTGGGCGTGCACCTGTGCTTCCAGGCTTTCCACGCGGCCCTGGTGCCCGGGCTCGTCGCCAGCATCCTTCTGGCGCTGGTCTTCTTCACCGCCGCCGGCGGCGGACGTCTGCTCCTGCGCCGCTTCGAGATGCGCGGCCTCTCGGAGTCCGAGCGCACCCTGGTCGGCGCCACGCTCGGGCTCGGCCTCCTGACCCAGGGCCTGTTCCTGCTGGCCGCCGTCGGCCTGCTCAAGTCCTGGGCGGTCATCGCCCTGCTCGGGGCCTTCTGGGTGGTGGGCTTCACCGAGCTCGCCGACCTCTGGAAGTCGCTGGGTGCCAACCGCAGCCTCCTGAAGGACCGGCCGCTGCTGAGCGCCGGGCTCCTGGCCGGGCTCGGCCTCCTGTTTTGGCTCTGCTGGGTCCCGCCGCACCACTACGACTCGCTGGTCTACCACCTCCCCTTGGCGCAGAACTACGCGTGGGGCGGCGCGTTGTTCGCGCGGCCGGACCTGGTGTTCTCGAACTTCCCCCAGAACGGCGAGATGCTCTTCGCGCTCTCGCTCTTGCTCGGCTCGGACATCCTGGCCCAGCTCTTCGGCTGGCTGGCCGCCTTCCTGTCCTTGTGGTGGCTCTTCGAGCTGGGCAAGCGCGAGGCGCCGCTGGTCGTCGTCCTTTTGGCCTGCCTCCTGACCCTGACCCATACCGCCGTCATGCTGCTGACGCCGACCGCCTACGTCGAGACGCAGGTCATGCTCTGGATCACGGCGTCGGTGCTGTCTTTCCTGCGCTGGCACGTCAACGCCGGCGAGAGCGACTCGCCGCGCGGCTGGCTGGCGCTCTCGGCTGTCTTCGCCGGCCTCGGGGTCGGCACCAAGTACTACGCCGGCGTGACGCCGGCGGTTTTGGCGCTCTACCTGGCCGCGCGCCTGGCCGGGGCCCTGCGCGCCGGCGACGCCGAGGCGGTGCGCCTGCGCCGCCGCGAGCTGCTCGTGTTCTCGGGCCTGGCCGCGCTGGCCGGGGCGCCGTGGCTCATCAAGAACGCGGTCTTCGTCGGCAACCCGTTCTTCCCGTTCTTCTATCGGGTCTTTCCGGCCTGGGGGATGGGCTGGGAGGGCGACGCCGGCGGGCGCTATTTCCGCGTGCTGACCGAGTACGGCCACACGACGGGTTCCTTCTTCAAGGACATGCTCGAGTTCCCCTATCTCGCCGCCTCCGGCTCCCCGCGCTACGGCGGCGGGGCCGACGTGCTGGGCGGCCTGGGCTGGGGGCCGCTCGCGGCGCTCTTCCCGCTGGCGGTCTGGGCGGCCTGGGGCCGCCGGACGATGGGCCTCTTGGCGGGCTACTGCGCGGCACACTGGCTCCTGTGGTTCTCGACCGGGGTCGTCCTGCGCTTCCTCGTGCCGCTCGTGCCGATACTCTCGCTCTTGGCCGCCAACGGCGTCTGGCACGGCTGGCAGCGCCTGGGTGAGCGCGGGCGCTGGGCGCTGGCCGGCGGCGGCGGCCTCCTCGTCTGGACCAACGTGGCCCTGTTCCTCTACATCAACGTCCTGTTCGGCTCCTTCGAGGTCCTCCTGGGCGCTAAGTCGCGCCGCGAGTTCCTCGAGGCGAAGTTCGACTACTACGCCTGCGCCGCCGCCGGGCGCGACTTGGACCCCGCGGCGCGCGTGCTCGTCGTCGGCGAACAGCGCGGCTACTACCTGGACCGGCCCCACGAGGTGACCACCCCGATGGCGCCCAACCGCTTCGTGCGCCTAGCCGAGGCCGCCGCCGACCCCGAGGGGCTGGCGGCGGCGCTCAAGGGGGCGGGCTTCACCCACCTCTTGTCGGTGCCGCGCGAGGGCAAGCGCCTGGCGGGCTACGGGGTATTCGACTTCAGCGCCCACGGACGCCAGGTCTGGGATGGGCTGGGCGCGGTCCTCGCGCCGGTCTTCGAGTCGCCGGGACGCTGCGGGCTCTACGCCCTGCCGTGACATGATAGGCCATTCCCACATCGAGCTCCTGGTCCGGGCCGCCTTCACCGCCTTCGTGCTGTCGGCCGCGGCGACGCCCTTGGTGCGCCTGTTCGCCCTGCGCATGGGCTGGCTCGACCGTCCCGAGACCGAGGTCAAGACGCACAAGAAGGCGGTCCCGGCCCTGGGCGGCGTGGCGGTCTGGATAGGCTTTGCCGGGGCGCTCGTGGCCACGCGCTACTACACGGACTTCCCGACCGGCACGCTTTACCGGCTGCGCGCGGTGCTCCTAGGTGCTGCGATGGTCTTCGTGCTCGGCGTCATCGACGACTTAAAGAAGCCCCTGGGCCTCGGCTGGAAGTCCAAGATGGGCGTCCAGGCCCTGGCCGCGGCGGCGCTGATCCACTTCGGCATCCAGATCAACTTCCTCTCGCCCGACTACCTGGGTACCGCGCTGACCGTCCTGTGGGTGGTCGGCATCACCAACGCGGTCAACATCATCGACATCATGGACGGGCTGGCCGCCTCGCAGGCCGCGGCCGCGGCTCTGGGCTTCTGGCTGATCGCCATGCCTTCCGAGGACCTCTACGTCAACTTCGCGGCGGCCGCTCTCATGGGCGCGGCGTTGGGGTTTTTGCCGTGGAACTTCTCGTCGCGCTGGAAGATCTTCATGGGCGACTCGGGCTCGATGCTGCTGGGCTTCTCGCTGGCGGCCCTGGCGCTGGGTACCGAATACACCTTGGTCAACCCGCTGGGCGTCTACGCGCCGCTGCTCATCCTCGCGGTGCCGATGTACGACACGTTCTACGTGATGGCCGTGCGCATGGCTAAGGGGAAGTCGCCGTTCTTGGGCTCGCGCGACCATTTCGCGCTGCGCCTGGAGCGCATGGGATTCACACGCCCGCAGATCGTGGCGCTGTCGCTGTTCGCCTCGCTGGTGTTGTCGGTCTGCGCCTGGCTCGTCACCTTGGTCTCCACACCCTGGGCGGCGGCGATCTATATCGTGCTGGGGATCTGGGTCGCGGTCATCACCTGGCTCATCAGCCAGGTGGATATGCGGTGATCAAGACCGACGTCCTCGTGCTGGGCGGCGGCCTGGCCGGCCTCTCGACGGCGTACCACTTGGGCCGGCTGGGCTCGCTCGGCGTCATCGTGGCCGAAAAGGAAAACAAGCCCGGCGGCCGGGCGGCCACCGAGCGCAAGGGGAGATTCCTCTTCGACCATACCGGGCACCTGCTCCACCTCCACGACCCCTACGGCAAGGGGTTGATCCTCGACCTCCTCAAAGGCAACCTCGCCCTCCACGAGCGCTCCAGTTGGATCCACTCTCAAGGGGCCGACACGCGCTATCCGTTCCAGGCCAACACCTTCGGCCTGCCGCGCGAGGCCGTGGCCGACTGCGTGGCGGGGGCGGCGCGCAACCTCTACCGCCCGCGGACGCTCGGGGCCTCGCCGTCTTTCAAGGACTGGTCGCTGGCCGCCTTCGGGGAGGGGATCTCGCGGCGGTTCATGTTCCCCTACAACGAGAAGCTCTGGCGAACCCCGCTCGACCGCCTGACCACCGAGTGGCAGGGGCGCTTCCTACCCCGCCCCAAACCCGAGGAGGTGCTCTACGGCGCGCTGGTCGACCAAAAGCGCTTCTTCGGCTACAATGCCCACTTCCGCTATCCCGTCCGCGGCGGCTGCCAGGCGCTGCCCGACGCCTTGGCCGCCCGGGTGCCGGCTCTGCGCCTGGGCTGCAAGGTCGTGGCGGTGGACCTGGCCGAGAAGACCGCCGTCCTCGAGGGGCTGGGCGAGGTGCGCTACGAGCGCCTGGTCAACACGATGCCGCTGCCCGACTTCCTCGATCTGGCGGGGCCCCTGCCGCCCGCGGTGCGCGCCGCGCGCGCGCGCCTGCGCTGGGTGGACGTCCATAACCTCAATATCGGGGTGGGCCGGGCGAACATCTCCGAGCGGCATTGGATCTACTTCCCCGAGGACCGCTTCCCGTTCTACCGGGCCGGATTCGTCAGCAACTTCGCCGCGGACATGGCGCCGAAGGGGACGAGCTCGCTCTACATCGAGGTCTCGCGCCGCCCCGGCGAGGCCGTCGACCATGCCGTCCTCGAGCGCCAGTGCGTGTCGGGCCTGCGCCGCGCGGGGGTCCTCAAGGCCTCCGACCGTGTCGTCGAGAAGCTCTGGATCGTCATCAAGAAGGGCTACGTGGTCTATGACCGCGCGCGCACGCCGGCGGTGAACGCCGTCATGGCGCACCTGCGCTCGCGCGGGGTCTGGTCGATCGGGCGCTGGGGCGGCTGGAAATACTCTTTCATGGAGGAGACCATCCTCGACGGCAAGCGCTGCGCCGAGGAGATCTCCGGGCGCAAGGCCGGGCGGTCCCGCCGCTCGGAGGCCCCGTTGGTGGCGCTCAAGTGACGCGGCAGGCCAAGCGCCCGCTGGTCCTCGGCGTGACGGGGGGGTCGGGCTCGGGGAAGTCCCGCCTCGCCTCCTTTATTAAGGAGGGCCTGGGCGGCCGGGCCGCGGTGGTCTGCCAGGACTGGTACTACCGCAACAACGAAGGCACCCTGGGCGCGGACCGCGAGGCGCTCAACTTCGACCACCCAAGGGCCCTGGAGACCCCGCTCTGCGTCAAGCAGCTCGACGCCCTGCTGGCGGGACGGACGGTCCAGGCCCCGGTCTACGACTACGCCACCCACGCCCGACGCGCGGAGACCCGCGAGGTGGCCCCCCAGCCGCTCATCATCGTGGAGGGGCTCTTCGTGCTCCACGAGCCCGCGCTGCGCCGGCGCCTCGACCTCTCGGTCTTCATCGAGGTCCCCGACGACATGCGCCTCCTGCGGCGGGTGCGGCGCGACTCGGTGGAGCGCCGCGTCGACCTGGAGGAGACGCTCCGGCTCTACGAGCGCTTCGTGCGCCCCATGCACCAGCGGTTCATCGCCCCGTCGTCGAAGCACGCCACCTGGCGCTGGCCGCAGCTCGAGGAGGAGCGCTTCAAGGCGCGCCTCCTCTCCCTCATCAAAAAGAAGCTCGTCCTTACCTAGGCAGGGCCCCGTTCAGGTCCGAGAAGGCCCCGGAGCCCTCGAGTTGGCTCTCGGGGTTCACCGAGTCCTCGGGCTCCCCGAACGGCTCGCCCTCGCCGTTGAAGAGCTTGAAGGACTTCACGCCGTCGGCCGCCACGGTGACGAGGATCTGCAGGTCCGCCCCGCCGGTCCCCGAGAACTGCACGGTCTCGGCGCCTTCGGTCAGGTAGGCCTTAAACGCCGGTTCGTCGCCGGTGTTGTCGTAGAGGAAGGCCTCGTTGCGCTCGCCCAGGACCTGCACCAGGCGCGAGCCGTCCTCGCTGATGAAGTCGGTCTGGTCGGGCTCGGCCGGTTGGGCCGGCGACGTCGGCGGCGCCGGCTCGGGCTTGGCCTCGTAGCCGCCGCGCACCGGGGTGTAGCGGTAGTAGCCGCCGTCCCGGTAGATGTAGGTCGTGCCGGCGTCCTGGTACCACCAGGAGCCGTCCCGGTAGTAGAGCCAGCGGCCGCGCGCCGGGTCCTGCCACCACGGCATCCCGTTGTGCCAGCGCGTCCAGAAGTAGACGTCGGCCAGGTAGAAGCCGAACCAGTGGACGTGGTTGTGGTCGTAGTGGTGCGCGTAGCGCAGGCCGTTGCCGTAGTACCAGTGGGTGCTGCCTGCGACGTGCCCGCCCATCCCGATCCGGGCGTTGATGTTGTTGACGACCGTGACGTTGTTGAACGTGTGGCTGCGGTGCGTGTGGTTGGGCGCATGCGACAGGTGCGTCCCGCCGAGCTGGCCGCCGCGTCCGTCGCGGGTCGGGTGGTTCGAGAAGCCCCCGCCGCCGCGGAGCGGGTCCTGGACCGGGTTGGGGCGCGGCATGTGCCCGCGGCCGGGCTCAGGCCGCAGGACCGGAGGACGGTGCGTCGGCGGCTGGTGCGGGCGATTGACCGGCGGCCGCGGGCGGTTGACCGGCGGCTGGGGACGATTGACCGGCGGCTGGGGCCGGGTGACCGGCGGCTGGGGCCGGGTGACCGGTGGTTGAGGACGGTTGACCGGCGGCTTGGGCCGGGTGACCGGCGGTTGAGGCCGGTTGACCGGCGGCTGGGGCCGGTTGACCGGCGGCTGAGGCCGGTTGACCGGCGGCTGAGGCCGGGTGACCGGGGGTTGAGGACGGTTGACCGGCGGCTGGGGCCGGTCGCGATGTTGGGGGGGGAGACGGTTGACGGGCGGGGTGGGACGCGTGACGGGAGGCCGCGGGTTGCCGCCGCCGTTGCCGGGCCGGTTGCCGCCGCCCCCACCGCCTCCGTGGTTGCCGCGGTTGCCTTGCGCCAAAACCTGCCACGGTGCCGCCACGACGAGAGCCAGGACCAGCCTTAAAGTCTTCATGTCCGCACCTCCAGCCTATCGAGAACATTGTAAAGACCGCGGTCCCAAGTTAACAATAGGACCTCCAGGTCAATAATTTCTGCCCTAAGGGCCTATAAAACTGTTGACACCCCGCGCCGCCTTTGGTACCAAAGGACCCATCTCAGGGGTGGGCCCTTTGGGCAACCAAAGGGTCCTGAGAAATAGGTGGTGGGGGTGGGGATGACAAAGAAAGCGCTGAAGGCGGCGTTCGCCGCCGGTACGGTCCTGTCGCTGGCGTTAGCCGTCTACGCGGATTCGCACCGGATGCTCTGCACGGGCTTCCTGCCGGAGAACGACCTCAAGATCGAGGTCGACGACGTCAACGCGGCCGGCATCGAGCAGGGCCGCTTCGAGGACGTCTTAGACCGCATCCAGCAGGTCTACGAGCCGATCGTGGCGGCTAAGGGCGGGAAGCTCGTCATCAAGAGGCTCTGGGACAACCCGACGGTGAACGCCTCGGCCCAGCAGTCGGGCGGGAAGTTCATCATCAACATGTACGGCGGCCTGGCCCGCCATCCGGCCATCACCGAGGAAGGCTTCGCTTTGGTGGCCTGCCACGAGATGGGACATCATATCGGCGGCTATCCGAAGATGAGCTGGGCCACCAACGAGGGCGGCTCGGACTACTTCGCCACGCTCAAGTGCCTGCGCCTGATCCTGCCGTCCAAGGCGCCGTCCGGGACGGTGGACCCGGTGGCCGGACGCGGCTGCGACCAGCAGTTCGGCGACGAGGCTTCCCGGAACCAGTGCGGCAACAACGCCCTGGCCGGCCAGTCGGTGGCCTTCCTGTTCCAGGCCCTGCGCGGCGGCCAGACGCCGCCCACGTTCGGGACCCCGGACAACAGCGTCTCCGACCGGATGGACAACGCCCATCCGGATACCCAGTGCCGGCTCGATACCTACTTCCAGGGCGCCCTCTGCACGGCGCCTTTGAGCCAGGACGTGTCCAACGACGACCCGACGGCCGGCGCCTGCACGCGCAAGGGCGGCTACGAGCTCGGCTTGCGGCCGCGCTGCTGGTATAAGCCTCCGGCCGACGAGCCGACGCAGAACGAGGCGCCGTCGATGGCCGCCAAGCCGGTCCTGCCGGAAGCCCAGGCGCTCGGACGCCGTCTGGACGCGCTCAAGGCGGCGCTGTCCGGCCGTGGCGTTTAAGGCCAAGGTCACGAAGCTCGTCGGGTCGGCCGCCGGGAGCCTAGGGCTCCTGGCGGCCGTCCTGGCGGCGGCCTCGGCCGCCGTCGCTCCCCAGTTCGACCAGGGCGTCCCGGTGCGGCCCTATATAGAGGAAGCGCGGGCCGAGGCCAAGGGCCGCGCCGGTCCTTTGGGCGAGGCTAAGCTGGCGGCCGCGCCCGAGCAGGGCGCGCTCTGGATCTCGGTGGGGAGCGAGGACCTCTCGAAAGCGGTCCTGCCCCTGGGGATCCCGGTCGTCTCCAGCGCGCGTGCCGCGGTGTTCAAGGTCTCCGAGGACAGCATCGTCCAGATCGCCGACATGATGCACGAGCGCTTCGGCAAGTGCGGGGGCTTCTTCGCCTATGACAACCGCGCCGAGGCCGAGGCCGACCTGGCCGCGCCGCCGGCCGCGGCCGGCGGGCCCTACACGCTCGACCAGGAGGCCTGGGTGAAGCCTTTGGTTTCCAAGGTCAAGGAAGCCCAGCTGCGCGCGACCATCGAGACGATGGCGGCCTACAACAACCGCTACTACCAATCCGATACCGGTGTGGCGGCGGCGCAGTGGGTGGGATCGCGCTGGCAGCAGCTGGCGCAGAACATCCCGGGGGCGTCCCTGCGCATGTTCCCGCATGCGGGCTGGAAGCAGCCCTCGGTCATCCTGACCATCGCGGGCTCGCAGACGCCCGAGGAGGTCGTCGTCCTGGGCGGTCACCTGGATTCCATCGCGGGGATGTGGGGCGGCTCCGGCGCGCGCGCGCCGGGCGCCGACGACAACGCCTCGGGTATCGCGGTGCTGACCGAGGCCATCCGTGTGCTGGGCGAGGGCGGCTTCCGCCCGCGCCGGACCGTCCAGTTCATGGGCTACGCGGCCGAGGAGGTGGGACTCAGGGGCTCGGCCGAGATCGCCAAGTCCTACAAGGGCGGGACCAAGGTGGCCGGGGTCATCCAGTTCGACATGACCAACTACAAGGGCTCGGGCGACACGGTCTACCTGCTGAGCGACAACGTCGAGCCGGGCCTGACGGCGTTCCTCGGCAAGCTGGTCGACGCCTACGTCGGCGTGGGCTGGGCGAACACCGCCTGCGGCTACGGCTGCTCGGACCACGCCTCGTGGACCAAGAACGGCTTCGCGGCCTCGGCGGCGTTCGAGTCGTCCTTCGACGCCATGAACCGGAACATCCACTCCGACAAGGACACCCTGGGCAACGCGGGCGGCAACGCCGAGCACTCGGCGCACTTCGCCAAGCTCGCGGTGGCCTTCGCCGTGGAGATGGGCAAGGCCGCGGCGGCCCCCCCGGCGTCCTTGGCGGCTACGGCGTCGAAATCCGCTTCCGGGCGCTGAGCCAGTCGTCGACGACGGCTTCCAGGACGTCCAAGGTCACCGCGCCCTGGGACAGGACGGCGTCGTGGAAGGAGCGCAGGTCGAACTTGTCTCCCAGCTCGGCCTTGGCCTTCTCGCGCAGGGCCTTGATCTTGAGCTGGCCGACCTTGTAGGCCAGGGCCTGGCCGGGCATGACGACGTAGCGGTCGGTCTCGTTGGCGATGTCGATCTCGGTCTTCGGGGTGTTCTCCCGGAAGTAGTCGATGACCTTCTCGCGGCTCCAGCCGTAGTGGTGGATGCCGGTATCGACGACCAGGCGCACCGCGCGCCACATCTCGTAGGCCAGCTGGCCGAACTTGGAGGCCGGGTCCTGGTAGAGGCCGATCTCGTAGCCCAGGGACTCCGAATACAGGCCCCAGCCCTCGACGAAGGCGGTGTAGCCGCCGTAGCGCCGGAACTTGGGCAGCTCGCCGAGCTCCTGGGCCAAGGAGATCTGCATGTGGTGCCCCGGCACGGCCTCGTGGACGGTCAGCGCCTCCATCTCCCACTTTGGGCGGGTCTCGGGCTTGTAGAGGTTGACGTAGTAGGCGCCGGCGCGCGAGCCGTCGGCGGCCGGCTCCCAGTAGTAGGCCGTGGTGGTGTGCGGGGCGCTCTCGGCGGGGATCGGCACGACGCCGTAGGGCGCGCGCGGGAGCTTGCCGAAGAGCTTGGTCATCTCGGGGTCGATGCGCTTGGCAATGGCCCGGTAGCCGGCCAGCAGGGCCTCCGGGTCGTTGTAGAAGTAGCGCGGGTCCGTGCGCAGGTGGTCCATGTAGTCGCGCAGGGAGCCCTTGAAGCCCGAGGCTTCCTTCACCGTCTCCATCTCGGCGCGGATGCGCTTGACCTCGGAGAGGCCTAAGGCATGGATCTGCGGCGGGGTCATCGGGGTCGTGGTGAAGCTGCGGGCCAGGAAGGCGTAGGCCTCGAGGCCGCGCGGCAGGCGCCGCAGGCCGGCCTCGGGGCTGGCGGCCGGCAGGTATTCCTTCTCGAAGAACTCGAGGAAGCGCTTGAAGGCCGGGACCACGCCCTCTCGCACGGCCGCCGCGCCGCGCGCGGCGAGGCGTTCGCGGACCTCCGGCGCCCAATCGGCCGGCATGCGCTTGAAGGGCTCGTAGAACCGGCTCTTCTCGGGTTCGTCGAGGATCCGGGCTCGGATCTGCTCGGGGACGCGTTCGAGGACGAAACGCGGGTGCAGGACCTTGGTCCGTGCCCCCTCGCGCAGGACCTCGGTGATCTGTTCCAGGTACGCCGGGAAGGCCTCGAGCCGGGCCGCCCAATCCTCGTAATCCTTGACCGTCTCGTAGCGCAGGCTGTCGACGTACTCATCGGTGGACTGGGGGCCGCCGCGCTGGTCGATCTGCAGGAAATGGAGGCGGAAGCCGTGCCGCTCCAGGGACTCCGTGTACTCGTGGCGGAAGAGCCTATAGTTGACGCGGTCGGCGGGCGAGAGCTTGGCCTCATCGAAGCGGCCGAGTTCCTCGAGGAGCTCGGCGCTGTGTGCGCGCCGCCGCTCGAGCGCCGCCAGGCCGCGGTCGTCCCAGCGGTCATTGTAGCGCCGGTCGCCCAGCGTCGAGGCCCAGAGCGGCGACTCGCGCATCGCGTACTCCCACTCGCGCGAGAAGAGGGCATGGAGGCGTTCGCCTTCCGACTCGGCGAAGGCGGGCGCGGCGACGAACAGTATGGCGAGCAGAAGTCTCATGGAGCCTCTCATTCCTTGGTGAGCAACCAGCGGCGTTCGAGCGAAGCGAGCCCGTCGCAGATCGTGGGGAACGCCTCGGCCAGCGCGCGCTCAAGCGGGACGCCCGCGCGCGTCGCGCTCAGGAAGCGCGCCACACCCGCGCGCCCGCCGACCTCGACGAGGAAGCGCGCCAGCGAGGCCGACTGGCCGTACCACTGCTTGGTGCGCGCGTCGCCGGGGACGTAGCGCACGAGCGAGCCGAAGCTCATGGGGGCGTCGTGCGAAGAACGCAGCCAGGCCTCGAGTTCCGGCTTCTCGGAAGACGGAGCGGCCCCGAGTTCCATATAGACGGCAAGCCCCTCGTTGAACCAGCGCAGGCCCGCCCCGGCCCCCATGTACTCGTGGAAGATGAGGTGGGAGATCTCATGGGCCAGGGTGCGCGCCAACTGGGGCCCCTCGAAGGAGTAGATCGCGTTGCCCACCGCGATGCCGCCCGACCAGCGCGGGGCGCCGGTCTTGGCCAGGTACTCGGGCGTGCCGGAGTACACGAACACCGGGTAGAGCCCGGCGGGCTTAAAGGAATAGAGGCCGGTATGGGCCATGACATCCTCGTAGTCGTCCTCGGCCAGGGTGAGGACGGCCTTGGCGCGCGCGGGGTCGGCCGCGCGGACCACGAAGCGCGCGCCGGCGGCGGCGTGGACGGGGGGGCCGGGCTCGCGGATGTCGGCCGCCACGGCGCCCGAGGGGTTATGCGCCACGGGCAGGGCCTCGGGAGGGATGCTCGTGCAGCCGGCCAGGCCGGCCAAGAGCCAGAGGGTGGCGCGTCGTCTCACTGCCGGCGTTCGTCGTCGGGCGTGGGCCCGCGCTTGAGGCGCTTCTGAAAGGCCTTGTAGGCCATGTAGAGGGTGAGGGCCGCCACCAGCAGGTCGTCGGCCCAGCCGATCACGACGGCGAAATCGGGGACGACGTCGAACGGCCAGAGCCAGTACAGGAGGCCGGCCAGGACCCATACGCCGGCGCGGTGCACCGCGGCGTCTTTGAACATCAGAGCTTGAGTCCGGCCTTCTTCCAGGCGGCCTTGAGGGCCGCGCGCGTGGCAGGGACGGCCGGGGTCAGCGGCAGGCGCAAGGCGCCCGAGCACAGCCCCATGAGCTCCGCGGCGGCCTTCACCGGGATGGGGTTGGTCTCGGCGAAAAGCGCCTTGACGAGCGGGAAGAGGGCCAGGTGACGGGCCGCGGCGGCCTTGTAGTCGCCGGCCAAGGCGGCCTTGACCATGAGGGCACTCTCTTTTGGGAGGACGTTCGAGAGCACGCTGATGACGCCCTTGGCGCCCACCGCCATCATCGGCACCGTCAGCGAGTCGTCGCCCGAAAGTACGGTGAAGCCCTTGGGACACATGGACAGGGTCTCGCTGACCTGGTCGAGCGAGCCCGAGGCTTCCTTGACCGCCACGACCGACGGGAGGGCGCGCGCGATGCGCGCCAGCGTGGCCGGGGCCATGTTGACGCCGGTGCGGCCCGGGATGTTGTAGGCGACGACCGGCAGGGGGACGGCGCGCGCCACCGCCGAGAAGTGCCGGAACATCCCCTCCTGGGTCGGCTTGTTGTAGTAGGGCACGAGGACGAGCAGGGCGTCGGCGCCGGCGGCGCGCGCTTCGCGGGCCAGGGCGACGGCCTTGGCGGTGTCGTTGCTGCCCACCCCGGCGATGACCGGCACGCGGCCCCTGGCCTCGGCGGCGGTCAGCTCGATGACGCGGCGGTACTCGCCGCCGTGCAGGGTGGCCGCCTCGCCGGTCGAGCCGCAGGGGACCAGTCCGGAGGTGCCGTTCTTGAGCTGGAATCGCACCAGGCCGCGCAGGGCGGCTTCGTCGAGGCCCCCGTCCTTGAACGGCGTGATGAGAGCGGTGATCGACCCCGAGAGCTTCATAGCGTGACCTCCCCCGTGAACGTCAAGCGCACCGGTCCTTCGAGACGGACGTCCGTGAACCCGCCGTCGGGGCGCGCCGCGAAACTCACCGTGAGGAGCCCGCCGCGTACCGAGACCCGGCACGGGCTCTTGCCCAGGGCCAGCGCGGCGGCCACCGCGCCGGTGCCGCAGGCCAGGGTCTCGTCCTCGACCCCGCGCTCCCAGGTGCGCAGGCGCAGGCCGCCGCGCGCCGGGGCGACGAAGTCGGCGTTGGCACCCGGGCGGCCGAAGACCGGATGGCGCCTCACCGCCGGGCCCAGGACGGCGATGTCGAGCGCCGCGAGCGCCGCGGGCGTCACCTCGACGACGGCGTGGGGCACCCCGGTGTCGAGGAAGACCGCGCGCATGCGGCGCCCGGCGGCCGAGAAGGACAGCGTCCGCGGCGGCGCGACGTCGGGCATAGACAGCCGCGCGGCGCCGCGGCCGACGACGGCCCTCACGCGCACGCCGGAGAGCGTGAAGGAGTGCTCGCGCCCGGCCCAGCCGCGGCGGGCCAGCTCCCAGGCCGCGCAGCGCGCGCCGTTGCCGCAGAAGGTCCGCGAGCCGTCGGCGTTGTAGTGCTCCACGCGGTCCCGGGCGGCGATCAGCAGGCCGTCGGCGCCGACGCCCTCGCGGCGCGCGGTCAGCCGGCGGGCCAGGGCGCGGGCCCGCGCCGCGGGCACCGGGCCGGGCACGAAGATGAAGTCGTTGCCGGCCCCGGAGAGCTTGGAGAACTCAAGGCGCCGCGTCATGGAGCTCCTTGAGGAGGGCCAGCGCGGCGCTGGCCACAAACGGGTTCTCGCGCCGGCTGGCCGCCGCGGCGGCTAGGTCGGCGCGCGCGCCAGCGAGGTCGCCCTGGCGCGCGCGGGCCACGCCGCGCACCCAGCGCGCCAGCGCGGCCCCGGGGGCCTTCGCGAGCAGGACCTCGGCCTCGGCGGCGGCCTCGGGGAGGCGGGAGTCCTCGA
This sequence comes from Elusimicrobiota bacterium, assembly GCA_016196755.1. Taxonomy (GTDB): domain Bacteria; phylum Elusimicrobiota; class Elusimicrobia; order UBA1565; family UBA1565; genus SCTT01. The sequence continues at coordinate 68,928 of JACPXC010000059.1, read as the reverse complement.
GCAGCCAGAGCGCGCGCTGCTGGTGCGCCTCCTCGCGGCCCGGGTCGAGCGCCAGGGCCTCGCCCAGGCGCGCGTAGGCGTCGCCGACGCGCAGGCGCCGGCGCTCGATGCGCGCCGCGGTGATGTAGGCCTCCGGGGTGCGCGCCAAAGACAGGGACTTCTCGACCGCCCGCGCCGCGGCGTCGAAGCGCTGGCGGTCGGCCAGGAGCTCGGCGTAGTCGCGCTGGACGGTCGGGTTCTCGCGCCAGCCGGCCTCGGTCAGGGCGGTCTCGTAGTGGGCCTCGGCCGAGGCCAGGTCGCCCTGGGAACGCTGGATCTCGGCCAGGCCGAGGTTCCCGGAGGCGTTGTTGGGATGGATGGCCAGGACGCGCTCGAAGAGCGGCCGCGCGCGGTCGTCGAGCCCCAAGCGGTGCAGGACCCAGGCCAGCCCGGAGACGAGCTCGAGGTTCTTGGGATGAAGCGTGGCGCCGTACTGGTAGGCGGCCAGGGCGTCGTCGAAGCGGCCGTCCGAGTCGAGCGAGCGGGCGAGGAGGGCGCGTCCGTCGGCGCGGGCGCGGCGCGGCAGGCCCGCCAGGCGCTCGGGGGTCAGGGCGGCGGCGCAGCGCGCGAACTCCCGTTGCGCGAAGAGCGCGCGCTCGGGCGCCAGCGGGTCGACGGCCAGCTTGCCGCGCCCGGCGCAGGCGGCCAGGAGGCACAGGGCCAGGAGCTTCAGCGCGCGGACCATCGTCTCCACAGGCGCGGCATCGAGTACAGGGCCAGGCTCTCCTTGGCGGCCGGCAGCCCCTTGGCCGCGGCGGTCATGCCGCCGATGATGACCTCGGGGATGCGCGAGGTCTCGTAGAAGGAGACGTCCCCGACGGACGGCTCGATGAGGGCGTCGGCCTCGCGGCGCTGCTGGCGCGAGAGGATGGAGCCGCGGATGTCGATGACCTGCTCGAGGGTCAGGAGCACGTTGGTGGGGTTGGTGTAGGTGAAGTCGCCCTCGGTGACGCTGGCCAGCACCCACTCCGCGCCCAGGAGCCTCGCGGCGTCGACCGGCACGTAGTCGACGACCCCGCCGTCGACCAGCCAGCGGTGGCGGTAGGCCACCGGCTTGAAGATCCCCGGCAGGTTCGCCGAGGCGCGCACGGCCGGTGCTACCGGCCCGTCGCGGAAGATCACCTTCTCGCCGGTGCGGATGTCCATCGCCACGCAGGCGAACGGCCGTGGGAGCTGGTCGAAGCGCTTATCGCCGAGCTCTGCGGTCAGGACCTTCTCCATCCCGGCGCTCGAGAGCAGGCTGTCGGAGAGGAGCATCGAGATGAGGCGGACCTTGTTTAGGTCGCTGCCGGTCGAGAGGGTGACCTTGGACGCGAGCTCGCGCAGGCGCGCCGCCCCCGTCCCGGCGGCCGCGAAGGCCCCGACGAAGGCGCCCATCGAGGTCCCCGCGATCACGTCGACCGGGAAGCCCGCGTCCTCGAGCACCTGGAGGACGCCGACGTGGGCCATCCCGCGGACCGCCCCGGCCGAGAGCACGAGGCCGACCACCGGGCGCTCCCCCGCGGGCAGGCGCTTGACCTCGCCGAAGAGCGATTCGCGGAGCAGGGCGTCGGGGCCGACGGTGCGCGCCGCCGCGGGCCCGGCCGCCAGGGCGAGGGCCAGCGTCAATACTGGCGTGCGAGTCACGGGGCGGGGAGCGCGCGGCCGACGGCCCGCTCCAGGCGGGTCCGGGCGACGGCGTGCTCCGCCACTGAGTCGAGCAGGCGCTTGCGCGAGGCCAGCACCAGGGCCGAGGCCTTGAGCCAGTCGACCGAGCCGGGGACCATCTGGGCGCGCTCGCGCAGCTCCTTGAGGCGCAGCCATTCGCTCTCGCGGCGCGGCCACTCGGCCTGCCAGTGGACGAGGTCGCCGTGCGCCTTGCGGACCTCGAGGTGGACCTGGTCGCGCAGCTCGGCGCGCCGCACCTCGCTCTGGCGCTGCTCGGAGAGCTTCTGGGTGTGCTGGGTCCAGAAGTCGAGCGAGAACGGGAGGCGGACGGCGACGGTGGCGTCCCAGTTGTTCCGATTGAGCGGGAAGGTCTGGCCGGTCAGCTCGGTGTCGAGGCCCAGGAGCACCGAGGGCGTGCGCCGGCCGAGGGCCAGGTTCACCGCGATGGCGTCCATGTGCGCGCGGTAGGTCTGGGCCTGCAGCTCGGGGCGCAGCTCCACGGCCCAGAGCAGGACCCGGCGGAGGTCGACGTCGACCGCCTCGGTCTGGAGCGTGCCGGAGGGCACCGCGCTCGTGTCGAGCTCGCGGTTGAGGACCTTGAGGAAGTCGAGGCGCGCGTCCTCGCGCTTGCGGTGTTCCTCGCCGGCCTGGGCGCGCAGGTCGCCTTCCAGCGCCTCGATCTCGAGCCCGGCCAGTCCCCCGGCGGACCGGGAGGGGGCCTTGTCGGCCTGGGCGAGCAGCTCCTCGGTGGCCGCCAGGCGCTCCTGGGCCAGGAGGAAGGCGTGCCAGGCCCGCGAGGTCGCGGCCTTGACGTCGAGCTTGGCGGCCTCGAGCTTGGCGCGCGCCTGTTTCAGGGCGGTCTCGGCCAGGCGCAGGGTGTAGACGTGCTTGCCGCCCTCGTAGAGGGACAGCGTCATGTAGGCTTGGCCGGAGTAGATGTTCTGGCGGTTCGAGGGGAAGAGCAGGATGTTGCGGAACTCCGGCCTTAGCGAGAACGGGTAGCGCGCGCTGTAGCGGGCGGCCAGCGCCTGGAGGCCGACCTCGGGGTAGAACTGGAAGCGCGCCTCGACCGTGCGCTGCTCGGCGATGACGATGTCGTGCTCGGCGACCTGGACCTCGGGCGAGTTGCGCGCCGCCTTGTGCAGGGCCTCCTCGAGGGTGTAGGTCTCCGGGGGGGGCGGGACCGGCTGGGCGGGCGCCGGGACGGCGAGGAGGGCTAAGAAGAAAGCAAGGACCATCCGGTCCTCAGACCTTGAAGGCGCTCGTGGCGTGTTTGAGCTCGTCTTTGAGCTCGCGCAGCTCCCCCTTCAGGCGTTCGAGGTCAGCGGCCCCCGCGGTCTCGGGCAAACGCTTGAGGGCCTCGTCGAGGCGGACCTGCAGGCGCTCGACCAAGGTGCGGTCCTTCTGGACCAGGCGCTGAAGGCTGGTGATCATCGCGTTGAACTCGTCCTGGAGCTCCATGAGGTCGTCGCCGGTGCGCAGCGAGACGCGGTGGGTGAGGTCTCCGGTGGAGACGATCTCGGCCGAGCGCTCGAAGCGGTAGATAGGGCCCGCCCAGCGGTGGCTGACGAAGAGCGTGACGATGCCCATGATGCCGAGGAAGATGACGAGCTTGACCAAGTCCATGCGCATCGCGTCCGACAAGAGCGGCATGAGGCTGGGGTCGGTCTCCTTGACGAAGCGCGCCATCGTGTAATAGACGTCCCCGCCGACGATCATCGCCGTGAAGACCACTGCCGCGAAGACGACCAGGGCGTACTTGACCTGGAGGTGCTGCTTGACCAGCACCGTGCGCCGCTGGAACTTCTGGGTCGGCGCGTCGCCGCCCATCAGGCCGCCACCGGCGTCTTGCCGGAGATGGCCGTCAGGCGGTCGAGGAGGTCCAGCCACTCCTTGTCGACGGTCTTGAGCTTGGCGGTGGCCTCCTTGAGCGAGACCGGGACCACGGCGTTGCCCTTGAGGGCGACCATGTTTCCGAAGTCGCCGGCCAGTGCGAGCTCGGCGGCCTTCACGCCCACACGGGTGCCCAGGATCCGGTCGAAGAGGGTCGGCGCCCCGCCGCGTTGGATATGGCCGATGACGGCCGAGCGGACCTCGAGGCCGGTCTCCTTCTCGAGCGCCTCCGTGAGGCGCTCGGCGACCCCGCGGGACTTGAGGACCTCGTGGCCGAACTCGTCGAGCTCCTTCTTGACGGTCTCGCCGGGCAGGTCGACGGCCTCGGATGCCACGACCAGGGCGGTCTTGCGCGCCGCGAAAGCGGCCTTGACCTTGGCGGCCATGTCCTTGACGTCGACCGGGCGCTCGGGCAGGCAGACGTAGTCGGCGCCGGCGGCCAGGCCCGTGAAGAGCGCTACCCAGCCGGCGTGGCGGCCCATGACCTCGAGCAGCATGACCCGGCGGTGCGAGAGCCCGGTGTCGCGCAGGCGCTCGGCGGCGTCGACGGCGACCGTGGCCGCGGTGTCGAAGCCGAAGGTGTAGTCGGTGGCCGAGAGGTCGTTGTCCATGGTCTTGGGCACGCCGATGACGGGGAGCTTGCGCTCGGTCCAGAGCTTCGAGGCCACTCCGAGGGTGTCCTCGCCGCCCATCGCGATCAGGGCGTCGAGCTCGAGCTTCTTGAAGGTCTCGGCGACCTTCTCGACGCCGCCTTCTTTCTTGTAGGGGTTGGTGCGGCTGGTGCCGAGGATGGTGCCGCCCTTGCCGACGATCCAGGCCACATCGGCCGGGGTCAGCGGGTCGGCCTTGCCCTCGATCATGCCGCGCCAGCCCTCGCGCATGCCCAGGCACTCGACGCCCTCTTGGGCCAGGCGCAGGACGGCGCCGCGGATGGCGGGGTTGAGGCCGGGGCAGTCGCCGCCGCCGGTGAGGAGCGCGACGCGCTTGAGGTTTTTTGCGGCCATGGATCGATCCTCCGAGGGCTAGAAGTGGCCCGTGAACTTGAACTGCGCGATGCGCTCCGGGCCGCGGGGGACGCCGTTCGAATACGTCCCGCCCTGGCCTATGGCGCGCACGGCGAAATCGGCGTGGAACATGGGGCTGATGTAGAAGCGCATGCCCATGTTCATGCGGCTCTCGAAGAAGTCCTGGATGTTGTCCCACTCGAGCATGAGCTTGGCGCGGTCGTAGAGGTTGAGGCTGAGTCCCATGACGCCGAAGACGTCGTCGGTGTCGAAGTCCGAGATGTTCATGCCGGCGTGGGCCTGCAGGCCGGGCAGGCCGATCTCTTGGGTGCCGACGACGTAGAGGCCGCGCTGCTTGTTGTTGTAGCGCTTGACCCGGCGGTTGTAGAAGGTGCCCTGGCCGTCGAAGCCTATCGCGAAGGCCGGGATCAGGCGGTCGCCGTCGAAGAAGCGCCATTTGACCTGGAGCTCGGGGCGGGTCAGCTGGGTCGGGGAGCCCGAACCCAGGAGCTGGTCGACATGCATGGAGGCGCCCAGGTTGACGCGCGGGTAGACCCCGAAGCCCAGCCACTCGAGGACGCCGCCGCGGTTAAAGAAGCGGGTGCGCGAGGAGAAGCCGCCCACGTCGAGGACGGCGGCCGTCGGGGTGTCGATGAGGTCGGTGTCGGGCGGCAGGAGGCCGACCGGCCGGGAGTCCTCGTCGGTGGTCGGGGCGCCCTCGGCGCCGCCCTGGCGCAGGCGCTTGGGAGCGGCCGATGCCGGCGCGGCCAGGCCGGCGGCCAGGAGAAGGGCGAGGATGCGCAGACTCACTTCTTCTCGGGCTCCGGGATCCCCAGGCGGGCGCGGGCCTGCTGGGCGGCGAACTCGATCTGGCGCTTGATGGTGTCGTCCTTCTCGGCGGCCGCGGCCTTCACCAGGGCCTCCAGGCCGACGTCCTTGGTGGCGATCGAGCCCAGCACGCCCGCGGCGCGCCCGCGCGTGGCGGCGTCCTCGTGGGATAGGAGGCCGACCACGGCCTTCTCCCCGGCGGGGTCATTGAAGCGGTTGAGGGCGTTGGCGGCGTCGATCTTGACGAGCGGGTCGGCGTCCTTGAGCGCCTCGAGCAGGGCGGGCTTCACGGCGTCGCCGGAGAAGTTGCCGATCGCGCGCACCGCCTCGCGGCGGACCGAGGCGTCCTCGTCTTTCAAGGCAGCCTGGAGGGCGTCGAGCGCCTCGGGCGGGCGGACCTGGGCCAGGGCCCCGGCCGCCGCACGGCGCGTGCCGGCGTCGGCGTCCTTGAGCAGGGTGATGAGGCGGGGAGCGGATTTCTGGGAGCGCAAGGAACCCAGGGTCCTGAGGGCCGCGTAGCGCACGCCGCCGGAGGAGTCCTCGAGCGCGGCGATGAGGGCGTCCTCGGCCTGCTGGGCGCCGAGGTAGGCCAGGGCGATCGCGGCCTGCTGGCGGACCTGGGCGTCGGCGTCCTCCTTGAGGCGCTTGGTGACCGGGGCGATGGCCTCGGGCGAGCGCAGCAGGCCCAGGGCGTCGACCGCGGCCGAGCGCACGAAGCCGTTCTCGTCGGAGAGCAGGGTCAAGAGCGGCGCCACGCCGCGCGGGTCGCGCAGGCGGGCGAACTCGTCGCAGGCCTTGCGCCGGGCCATCGGGTTCTTGTCCTTGACGCCGGCCAGCGCGGTGGCGAAGTCGTCAGGCGGCGGTTTCGGCACGGCCAGCGGGGCGGCCTTGGGGACGGTTTTGGGGGCGGTCTTGGGGGCGGTCCGCTTTGCGGGGGCGGTCGCGGCCGGCTTGGCGGCCGGGGCGGCCTTCTTCGCGGGCTCGCCGGCCATCACGGCCGCGGCCAGGGTCGTCACGACGAGGATAGAGGTCATGGCGCTAGTCTATCCAATACGCTCACGGCTTCTCAAGGATTTCCTTGATGCGCTCATGGAGCAGCTTCATCTCGAAGGGCTTCTGGAGGACCGAGACGGCTCCCGACATCAGCGCGATGCCCTTCTCGCGCACGGTGTCGCGGCTGGTCATGATCATGATCTTGGGCACGTTCTTGCCCATCTTGGCGGAGAGCTCGGCGGCCACGTGGTAGCCGTCGATGTAGGGCATCATGACGTCGAGCAGCACGAGGTCGACCTTCTGGACGGTGGCCAGATCCAGGGCCTCCTTGCCGTTGGTGGCCGCGACGACCTCGTAGCCCTGGAACGCCAGGTCCATCTTGAGGAGCTCGAGGAGGTCCGGGTCGTCGTCGGCGACTAGGATGATGCGCTTTCGATCTTCCATGCTTTATCTCCCAAGAGGCGGCCCAGCTGCTCGAAGAGCCCGTCGCTGAGCTCGACGCGCTCGTCTATTTCTATCAAAGTTGGAGCGGTCGCGGGGGCCTCAAGGCGCAAAAGCACCGGGATGCGGCCGGGGCTGCGGTCGAGCGCGCGCTTGACGTCCGCCAGCAGGCGCTCCTCGAGGCCGGCCTTCGACAGACGCAGGGTCAGGGAGCGCGCGAAGCGGTTGACGGCCATGGCCAGGGGCATGACCTCCTCGACGACCATCTCCGGCCGGCCGGGGGCGCCTTCCTCGGCGCCCAGCTCCTGGGCGGCCTGGATGCGGCCCGAGACGCAGACGATGGCGCTCGAGCGCAGCTGGTCCTGGACCTGGGCGAAGGCCTTGGGGAAGACGATGAGCGGCAGCTCGCCGGAAAGGTCCTCGAGCACGCAGCGCGCCATCGGGTCGCCCTTGCGCGTGATGACCTTCTTGACCGTGGCGATCATCCCGGCCAGGCGCACCCGGGGCTGGGCGTCGCGGCCGCCGCGGCCGGGGAGGGCGGCCGCTACCTCGTCGGCCTTGGGGGCGGCGAGCGAGAGGGCGGCGATGGTGTGGGTGGCGACGGCGGCCAGGAGGTCCTTGCAGCGCACCAGCGGGTGGCCCGACATGTAAAAGCCGAGGACCTCGCGCTCTGCCTTGAGCAGGTCGTGCTCGTGCCAGGGCTCGAGCGCGCCGTTGCCGTTGGCCGGAGTCTCCGCCTCGCGCGCCGCGGGCAGGTCGGTGCCGAAGAGCAGGCCTTGGCCGCGCGAGAGGTCCTCCTTGACCGAGGCCTGGCGGCTGATCGCCGCGTCGATCGAGTGGGTCAGGCGCGCGCGCGACTCGGTGATCGGGATGCCGGGCATCAGCGAGTCCATCGCCCCGGCCTTGACCAGCGACTCGAGGGTGCGCTTGTTGACCGCCTTGAGGTCCACGCGCCGGCAGAGGTCGTCGAGCGAGACGAAGGGCCCCGCCTCGACGCGCGTCTTGACGATCGACTCGGCGGCCAGCGCGCCGACGTTCTTGATGGCGTTGAGCCCGAAGCGCAGCCCGGCGTCCTCGATGGCGAAGGTGGGCTCGGAGGACTGGACGTCGGGGGGGAGTACCTTGATGTCGAAGGCCTCGGCGTCGTCGAGGTAGGTGACGAGCTTGTTCTCCTTGCCCTCGACGTCGACGGCGCTGTGCCCGATCTCCGAGGTCAGCAGGGCCGCGAAGTACTCTAGCGTGTAGTTGGCCTTGAGGTAGGCGGTCTGGAAGGACAGCATCCCGTAGGCCACGGTGTGGGACTTGTTGAACCCGTAGCCGCCGAACTGCAGGATCTGGTCGTAGATCTTGTCGGCGAGCTTGGCGGCGATCTTGTTCTTCTCGCAGCCCTTGACGAAGTCGCCGCGCAGCTTCTCGATCTCCTCGGGGACCTTCTTGCCCATGGCCTTGCGCAGGCCGTCGGCCATGCCGGCCGTAAAGCCGGCCAGGCGCTTGGAGATCTCCATGACCTGCTCTTGGTAGACCATGCAGCCGTAGGTGTCCTGGAGCACCGGCTCGAGGAGCGGGTGGTCGTACTTGACCTTGGTGGTGCCGTGCTTGCGCGAGACGAAGTCGTCGAGCATGCCGCTCTGCATCGGGCCGGGGCGGTAGAGCGCGATGCAGGCCGAGATGTCCTCGAAGGTGGTGGGCCGCAGGCGGCGCAGGAGGTCGCGCATGCCCTCGGAGTCGAGCTGGAACACGCCGAGCGCGCGGCCGGACTGGAGCAGCTTGTAGGTCTTCTCCTCGTTAAGCGGCGCGTCGTAGGGGTCGAACTCCGGGTCGTGGCGCTTGCGGATGAGGGCCACGGCGTCCTCGAGGATGGAGAGGTTGCGCAGGCCGAGGAAGTCCATCTTGAGCAGGCCGAGCTTGGGGAGCCAGTCGCCGTCGTACTGCGTCGTGACTTCGTCCTTGTTCTTGGCCCCGACCGACAGCGGCGCGTACTTGACCACCGCCTCGGGCGTGATGACCACGCCCGCGGCATGGACTCCGGTGTGGCGCTTGAGGCCCTCGAGCTTCTGGGCGAGGTCGAGGAGCTTCTTGGTGGCCGGGTCCTTCATGGCCTCCTGCAGCTCGGGCACCGTCGTCAGCGCCTTGTGGATCGTCATGTCGACGACGCCGGGGATCATCTTGGCGATCTTGTCGACCTCGGAGAGCGGGTGGTCGAGGATGCGGCCCACGTCCCGGATGGCGGTCTTGGCCCCCAGCGAGCCGAAGGTGATGATCTGGGCCACGTTGGCCGCGCCGTACTTGCGGCGCACGTACTCGATGACCTGCGGGCGGCCGCGGTCGGAGAAGTCGATGTCGATGTCGGGCATCGAGATGCGGTCGGGGTTGAGGAAGCGCTCGAAGAGCAGCTTGTGCAGGATGGGGTCGACGGCGGTGATGCCGAGGCTGTAGCAGATGAGCGCCCCGGCGCCCGAGCCGCGGCCGGGGCCCACCGGCACGCCGTTCTCCTTGGCGTACTTGATGAAGTCCCAGACGATCAGGAAGTAGCCCGAGAAGCCCATCTTCTTGATGACCGAGAGCTCGTAGGTGCGGCGCTCTTCGTAGACGGGGTCGCCGGCCTTGCCGAGCCGCACGAGGCCCTCGGCGGTGAGGTGTTCGAGGTAGGCGTCCTCGCTCAGGCCTTCGGGCGTCGGGAAGCGCGGCATCGAGGTCTTCATGGGGATCTCGAGCGAGCACATCTCGGCGATCTTGACCGTGTTGTCGATGGCCTCGGGGGCGAAGTGGAAGATCTTGGCCATCTCGGCGGCGCTCTTGAACCAGAACTCGTGGCTCTCGAAGCGCAGGCGCTGGGTGTCGGTCAGCTTCTTGCCGGTGGAGATGCAGACTCGGGCGTCGTGGGCCGCGAAGTCGTCCTTGCCGGCGTAGTGGCAGTCGTTGGTGGCCACGAGCGGGAGCTTGGTCTTCTCGTGGATCTCCAGCATCGCCTTGACGACCTGTTTCTGCTTCTCGAGGCCGTGGTCCATGATCTCGAGGAAGAAGGCGCCGGGCTCGAGCAGGTCGCGGTACTCCATGACGAGTTTCGTGGCGCCCTGCACGTCGCCGCCGGTGATGAGCTGGTTGATCTCGCTCTTGAGGCAGCCCGAGAGGACGATCAGGCCTTTGGCGTGGCTGGCCAGGAGCTCCTTGTCGATGCGCGGGTCGTAGTAGTAGCCCTCGAGGAAGCCCTTCGAGGAGAGGGCCATGAGGTTCTGGTAGCCCTCGAAGTTGCGGGCCAGGACGGTCAGGTGGCAGTTGTCCTTCTGCGACCCGCTCTTCTCGAGGCGGGACTTCTTGGCCAGGTACATCTCGCAGCCGACGATGGGCTTGATGCCGACCTTCTTGCAGTTGGTGTAGAACTCGAGCGCCCCGTAGAGGTTGCCGTGGTCGGTCAGGGCCAAGGCCTTGGTGCCGGAGGCGGCCAGGGCCTCGAGCGCCGCCGAAGGCTTGCCTTTGTGGTCGGTGATGCGGATCGTCCCGTCCAGGAGCGAGTACTCCGAGTGGTTGTGGAGGTGGACGAACTGGGGGCCGCTCATGCTAGTGCTATAATCCGCTCGTGCCAAAAAGCTTCGTCGAGACCGTCGTCCGCCGCCGTCCCGTGCACAAGGGACGGGCCATCAATTTCTTCGTCGACGAGGTCCGGCTCCCGGACGGCAAGCGCGCGGTCCGCGAATACGTCGACCACCCGGGGGCGGTGGCGGTCGTCCCGTTCCTCGACCCTAAGACCGTCATCCTGGTGCGCCAATTCCGTTATCCCGTCGGCGAGACCACCTGGGAGGTCCCGGCCGGCAAACTCGACAAGGGCGAGGAGCCGCGCGCCTGCCTCGTACGGGAACTGCGCGAGGAGACCGGCTATCGCGCGCGCCGCCTGCGCAGGCTGGTGAGCTTCTGGCCGGCGCCGGCCTTCTCCAATGAGCGGCTCCATGTCTATAGGGCCGACGGTCTGACCGCCGGCCCGGTCTCTCCCGACGAAGACGAGTTCATAGAAGCCAAGCCTGTGCCATTTGCGGCGGCCCTGGCCTGGATCCGGTCCGGCAAGATCCGGGACGCCAAGACGACGATAGGCCTCTTGGCCTGCGCCCTGGAAAATAGAGGCCGGGGCCGATTATAACAGAAATCCCTCCGTCGGTATGACCCCCGAGGAAATCCGCTCCTTCAAGCCGTTCCTGAGCCGGATCCCGCTGTTCAAGGACCTCTCGGCCGCGGACTTGGACAAGATCGCGGCGATGATGAAGCCGCTCTCCTTGCCGCGCGGGGCCACCCTCTTCCAGCAGGCCGACGCCCCCGACGCCTTCTACGTCATCACCTCGGGACACGTCCAGCTGCGCACCGAGCGCGGGGGGCGCACCCACGTGCTGGGCTACCGCGCCCGCGGCGACACCGTAGGCGAGACCGCGCTGCTCTCCGGCGAGCCGCGCGCCTTCTCGGCGGTGCTCGACACGACCTGCGAGTTCCTGGTCCTGGCCAAGGCCGACTTCGCCACCGCCCTGGCCGAGAGCCCGGCGCTGCTCCTGCAGCTCTCGCGCGCGCTCTCGACGCGGCTCTCCCAGGAGGCGCGCCTCGGGCGCGGCAAGCGCCCGACGCCGAGGCTCCTGGCCCTGGTCGGGGCGCTCTCCGAGGACGACCGCTGCGCCTTCGCCGCCTCCCTGGCCCAGGCCTTGGCCGAGCAGAGCGGCCGGCGCGTGATCCTCGTCGACCTCGACCCGCGGGCCGGCCAGGCCGCCAAGGCGCTGGGCCTGCCCGGCAAGCCGCTCACCGAGGAGGAGCTCCACGGCCGCGACCTGCGCGACCCCAAGGTGCTCGGCGAGATCCTCGAGGTCCACCCCTGCGGCCTGGGGGTCATGAGCGTCGCCCCGGCCGCGCTCTCGGGCCGGCTCTACCGCAGCCTGTTTTTGCTCTTCAACCTCCTGCGCGACAACTCCGACTTCGTCCTGCTCTCGCTGCGCGACGCCAAGGGCGACGTCGAGCGCGCCGCGCTGGCCGAGGCCGAGCTCTGGGTGCTCACCGGGAGCGACGCGCGCAAGGACGAGTTCCTGCGCCTGCGCTCCGAGCTCGCGGGATTTACGCCGGCCGCGGCGCGCACGCTCGAGGTCTGGCTCGGCGCCGCCGCACCCAGCGAACTGGTCTACTCGCAAGGTAGGGAGTGGACGCGGATCCCGTGGACGCACGGGGTCCCTCCGGCCGGCCCGTCGCGGGCCGGGATCGAGGGGCTGGCCCGGCGCTTCGCGCGCCTGCGCGTCGGGGTCGCCCTGGGCACCGGCGCGGCGCTCGGCTACGCCCTCATCGGCATCATCAAGGCCTTCGAGAAGGCCGGCATCCCGGTCGACTGCCTGGCCGGCACCTCGATCGGCTCGGTCATCGGGGGGTTCCACGCGCTGGGGCTTTCGGGGACCGACATCGAGAAGATCGCCATCGGCGTCGACAGGGCTTGGGTCTGGGAAAACCTCTTCTGGGACCTGACCGTGCCGCGCTCGGGGCTATTCGCCGGGACGACCCTGCACCGCTTCCTCAAGTCCTACTTCGGCGAGAAGGAGTTCCACGAGCTGGCGATCCCCTTCGGCTGCGTGGCCGCCGACATCGAGACCGGCGAGGAAGTGGTGTTCCGCGAGGGCCGCGTGGCCGACGCGGTGCGCGCCTCCTGCGGGATCCCTCTGGTCTTCCAGCCCTTCGCGCATCAGGGGCGCTTTTTGGTCGACGGCGGACTCGTCGACCCCGTGCCGATCCGCGTGGTCAGCCAGATGGGGGCCGACATCCTCATCGCGGTCAACCTCACGATGCCGGCCGGAAAGCGCAAGAGCCAGCTGCGCGACCGCCGGCTCGGCGAGGCCGTGCTAGAGCTCGACCTGCAGCGCTTAAAGGAGCTGACCCTGCCCAAGGCCCTGCAGGCGCCTAACATGACCCAGGTCTTCTTCCAGATGATCTACACGATGGAGTACGAGATCGCCAAGTCGCGCGCCCAGCTCGCCCACGTCAGCATCCACCCGGACCTCACCGGCTTCTCGTGGACGGAGCTGCACCGCGCCAAGGAGATCATCGAGGCGGGTGAGAAGGTGGCCGAGGCGGTGCTGCCCAAGGTTCGGGCGCTGCTGCCGATCTTCGCGGCGCGCGCGGCTCCCGACCTCGGGAGCCGTCCTTGGTAGTCGGCCGCAGGGACGCCCTGCTGGCCCTCGTCCCCGTCGTGCTCTGCGCTCTGCTCCTGGCCGCGGCGGACCCGCGCGGCGACTTCCCGCTCAACGACGACTTCCAGTGGTCGGACGCCGTCTTCCGGCTGGTCTCCGGGGGAGGTCTGCGCCTGGGCGAATGGGTCTACGCCTCGGCGCTGACTCACATCTTCTTCGGCAGTTTGCCGGCCCTGCTCTTCGGCTGCTCGGATTGGGTCCTGCGGGTATGGACGATGGCCTGGGGCTCGGCGGCCGCCGGCGGCGCGTATCTGCTGGCCCGGCGCTTCGGCGCCGGGGCCGGCGCGGCCCTGGCCGGCGCCTGCGCGTTGGCCGCCGACCCGCTGCATTTGACCATGAGCGCCAGCTTCCACCTCGAGGTGACGATGCTGGCGGCGGTCCTGCTCGCCGTCTGGGGCCTGCTCGCCTTCCTGCAGTCGGGTTCGCTCCGCCACCTCGCGGCGGCCTCGGCGGCTCTGGGGGCCGCGGCGTTGACGCGCCAGACCGCCGCGGTCGCCGTGCTGGGGATGGCCGGCACCCTGGCCGCGCGGGGCCGCCTGGGCCGCCGCGAGGCCGCGGCGCTGCTCATCCCGCTCGGCTTGATGCTGGCGGCCTGGCGCGCCTGGTTCGTCCTCGACCACGGCCCGACCTGGGGCTCGCTGGCCCTGACGCCGGCCTTCGTCCCGGCCGACCTCCTGCGGCCCGCGGCTTTGGCGGCCGCGCTGCGCCGGATGGCCGACGCCGTGCTCACCGCGGCCTTCCTCGCTTCCCCGCTGGCTTTGGCGGCCCTGCCCGCCGTCAAGCGTCTGCCGCGGCCCGGCCGGCGCGAGGCGGCCGCGCTGGCGGCGGCGGCGGCGCTGGCCGTCGACGCGCTCTGGCGCGGCGGGATGCCGCTCATGGGCAACACCCTGACCCGCGTGGGCTTGGGCGTGGTCACCCTCAACGACCCCGGCTTCAAGGAGGTGGGCTGGTGGGGCTCGGTCGCGCTTTGGCATGCGGCCAGCGCCGCGGCGCTCTTCTCTACCGCCGTCCTCATCCGTCTCTTCTGGGCGCGCGTGGGCGACGGGCTCGGGGCGCGGCGGGCCCGGGCCGCGCTGGCCATGGCGGCGGGGCCTGTCCTGGCCACGGCGCTACTAACCCACAACCACGACCGCTATCTGCTGGCTTGGCTGCCGCTGGGACTGCTCGCCGCGGTCTGGGCCCCCGAAGGGCGCGCGGTCCCGGCGCTGGGCCTGGGCGCGGCTCTGGCCATGGGGGCCTGGTCGGCCGCGGGCCTGCGCGACTATTTCGCCTGGAACCGCGCGCGCTGGGAGGCCGGCGCGCTGGCGGTGTCGCGCGGCGCGCCGCCCGCCCAGGTCGAGAACGGGTTCGACTGGGACGGCCGCTTGACGCTCGACCGGAACATGAAGGAGCTTCTGTCGCGCCGGCGGCCCGAGGAGATCGGGCCGTGGGACTGGATGGCGCTCAACCGCATCGTCGCGCTGAGCTCGTTCTCGCCGCGCCCGCCGCGCCCGGATTTCGTGCCGGTCGACAGCGTCCCCTACCGCACGCCGTTCGCGCGCGGTGAGCGCCGGATATTCCTCTACGGGCTCAAGGGGCCGGGGGCGTGACCGCTCTGTTTGCCGCCGCGTCCTTGGCCAACGCCCTGCTGCTCTTCCTCGTCCAGCCGATGACGGCCAAGGCGCTCCTGCCGTTCTTCGGCGGGACCGCCGCGGTGTGGACGGCCTGCATGCTCTTCTACCAGGCGGTCCTCCTGGCCGGCTACGCTTACGCCCACCGTCTCGGCCGCCTGCCGCCGCGCGTCCAGGCCGCGGCGCACCTCGGCCTCCTGGCGGCGGCGGCGCTGGCCCTGCCGCCCGGGCCGCCGGCCGGCTGGAGCCCGGAGCCCGGGGCGGGTGTGGGAGCCCTGCTCCTCGTGCTGACCCGCGCGGTGGGCTTGCCGCTGTTGGCGCTGGCGGCCGGCGCGCCGCTTTTGCAGCGCTGGTACGCGCGCGCCGGCGCGCGCCGCTCGGGCGACCCCTATTTCCTCTACGCGGCCAGCAACGCCGGGAGCCTCATGGCCCTCTTGGCCTACCCGTTCGCCGTCGAGCCCCTGCTCGACCTGGGCGGCCAGGGCCGGGTCTGGTCGTGGGGCTACGGCGCGCTGTGGCTCTTGTGGGCCGCTTGCGCAAGATACTCGGCATCGGCGAAGGCCGCGGAGCCCGCCGCACCTCCGGCCGCCGTTGGAGTCTGGCGCGAGCGCCTGCTCTGGGGTGCTCTGGCCGCGGTGCCCTCGAGCCTGATGCTGGCCGTGACCGCCCACATCACCATCGACATCGCCCCGGTGCCGCTCCTGTGGGTCGTGCCGCTGGCCGTCTACCTGGCCACCTACATCGCCGCCTTCTCGGGCGCCGGCCCCGCGTTCACGCGCTGGTGCGCCGTAGCGTCGCCGCTCATCGGCATGGGCTGGGCCTTCGCGGGCATCTTCGACCTCATGACGAAGACGAACCTCGCGCTGCATCTCGGCGTGCTCGCCGTCCTCGCCGGGGCGCTTCACGGGCGCCTGGCCGGCGCGCGGCCGGGGCCCGCGCGCCTGACCGAGTATTACCTCTGCACGGCGGCCGGCGGGGTGGTCGGAGGGCTCTTCAACGGCGTTCTCGCCCCGCTGGTCTTCTCGGGCCTGCGCGAGTACGGCCTGGCGATGGTCGCCGCGATGCTGCTTCTGCCCGACGAGGCCCTGCCGACCCAGCCGCCCGGCGAGCCCGCGCCCGCTCGCCGGCCCTGGCTGGTGTCGGCCGGCGTCGTGGCCGGCGCGGTCGGGGCGGCGGCCCTGGGCCTGCTCGTCGAGTGGGGTCCGGTGTCGGCGTTGTTCGCGCGCGTCACCGAGGCCACCGGCGGCCGGCTCGACGAGCCGTTCTTCGACATGCTGGGTGCCGTCTACCTGATCCTGGTCCCCTCGGCGCTGGTCTACCACCTGGCGCGCCGTCCGGCTGAGCTGCGCGCCGGGGTCGCGGCGCTGATGGGCTTCTTCGCGCTGCGCGGCGTGGCGATCGACAGCCGCCTCGTCATCACGCGCGAGCGCGACTTTTATGGGGTCCTCACCGTCAAGGAGGACCGCACCGGCCGCTGGACGACGCTGACCCACGGCAACACGATCCACGGCCGCCAGTCGCTCGATCCGGCCATGCGCGAGGAGCCGCTGACCTATTTCCACCGAAAGGGCCCGTCCGGGGACCTGGTCGCGGCGATGCTCGCGGGACGCGGGAAGGCGCCGGCGCGCATGGCCGTCGTGGGCTTGGGTGCCGGGTCCCTGGCCGCCTATCCGCGGCGCGGGGACTCGATCACGTTCTACGAGCTCGACCCCGCCGTCGAGCGCCTGGCCCGGAAGCACTTCACCTACCTCGCCGACGCCGAGTACCGCGGCGCCTCGGTAAGCGTCGTCTGCGGGGACGCGCGGCTGAGCCTGGCACGCGAGGAGGGCGAGCGCTACGACCTCCTGATGGTCGACGCGTTCTCGTCGGACTCGATCCCGGTCCACCTCGTCACGCAAGAGGCCCTGGAGCTCTATCGCCGGCGCGTGTCGGAGAAGGGCCTGATCGCCTTCCACGTGACCAACCGCCACCTGCGCCTGGCCCGGGCGTTCGCGCGCCTGGCCGCGGAGTCCGGCATGGCGGTGGCCCGGCGGCGCGACACGGACAACACGTCTTATGGGAAGCTGACCTCGGAATGGGTGGTGCTGGCGACGGACGCCGAGGCGCTCCAGCCCCTGGCGGAGCTGGGGAACTGGCAGGGGATGGTGCCGATGGCCGGCGATCCCCTGTGGACGGACTCGTTCTCGAGCCTCTTGCCGTTGTTGAAGTAGGCCGCGCTTCCCTAATATGGGGCGGTCCGGCCTCCAATCAAAGCCAGTCGAAGCGCCGCCGCAGCGAGAAGCCCCGCGCCTTGATCTCGGCGAAGAACTCCTCGGCCGGGACCCCGGCCTCGACGGTGTGGGCGCCGGGCTTTATGCGTCCGTCGGCCAGCATCCGCGCGACGATGGCCGCCGGGAAGCCCGTCGTGCGCATCATCGCGGTCATCTTGTGGGTGTCGTCGTAGAGGTCGGTCATGTCGTAGACGACCCGCGCGGGCTTGCGGTCCTTGACCCCGGTGGCGGTGACGCGGATGACGACGATGTCCTTCTCGCCCGGGCGGTCGAAGTGGCGGCGGAAGAGCTCGGCGGCCAGCGCGCGCGGCGAGACCATGGCCTTGCCGACCTTGATGGGCTCTAGATCGAAGAAGCCCATCGCGTTCATCGTGTTGACCACCCCCATGTGGCCGGGGTAGCGCACGAACTTGTTGTCGAGGGTCTTGACCTTGCCGGCGAAGGTGCGCGCCATCGTCGAGAGCCCGCCGGCGGCGTGGCCGGCCTCGCAGAGGCCCAGGCCCGGCAGCGCCACGGGCTCGATCTCGGAGCAGCCCTGGACCGTGATGAGCCGGCCGTCCTTGAGCGCCGTGCCCTCGCCGACGTACTCGTTGATGAGGCCGTGCTCGGAGAAGGTCAGCAGGTAGTTCATCGGCGGGCGCGGGTCCTGGGGCAGGCCGCCGTCGCGGATGAGGACCTCGTCGGCGCGGTCGAGCGAGGCGATCGCGTGGGCGGCGATGATGTTGGTCATGCCCGGGCCGAGGCCCACGTCGGGCACCACGCCGACCCCGGCTTTCTTCGCGGCCCGGTCGAGCTCGAGCTCCTTTAAGACGATGGCAGTCGAGCCCCCGAGGTCGACGAAGTTGACCTTGGCCGCCACCGCGGCCTTGGCCAGCGGCAGGTTGAAGAAGTAGGGCACGCAGCTGACCACGGTGGAGCAGCCGGCGGCGAGCTTGATGACGGCGGCGGGCTTGGAGGCGTCGACCTTCTTGAAGCGCGCCTTCTTGGACTTGAGGAAGGCCTTGGCCGAGGCCAGGGTGGCCGCGGAGGCGTCGGCGAGGATGAGCTCCTCCACGCCGCCTTGGCGCAGCAGGTCGAACGCGCAGGCGCGGCCCTGCATGCCGGCGCCGATGATCATGAATCTCATGGTTTCCTCCGAGCGGCCGACCGAGCGCTATCGCGAGGAAGTGGCGCCTCGGCGGCCGTAGGAGCGCCCATCCTAGCAACTAATTCAGAAAGTATCAGTGGCGCGGAAGGCGGCGGTTAAGCGCCCGCTTCGAAGTGCCTTGCCGCTTCGGGGTGGGCCTTCGCCAGCCGGGCTAGGCCGGAGCGAAATCGGCCTGCCCAGCCTCGCCCTTTCGACACGAACGACTCGACCGCGAGAGAGACGTCGCCCCGCAACCCTTCGGAGTCGAGGACTGCGGCCAGAGCCGCGGCTTGGCGCAGGTCCTTGGCCGCCTTGGCATGCTCCGCCCGCGGGCGCTCGACGGCGACGATCAGTTTGTGGACCGCGAAGCGGGCGGGTTGAGGGATTCTGACCAGGATGCCCGAGCCGCTTGGCACGGCGGCCTCCATCGCTTCCGCGATGAGATAGTCCAAGAACGGCAGCGGGGCGGCGTGGGCGCCGAGGGCCGGGATGTAGACCGGTTTCGTATGCGGACGGCCGACGAGCGGCGCCACCAGATCGACGCGCAGGGCGTCGCCGCGGACCTTGAAGGATGTCTCGGGCGAGCGTGGGTCGAGCGCCGGGACCGGGAGGAAACCCATCTCGAGCCGGGCCAAGGCATCGGGGAGGTTCGCCCGCGGCGCGTTCTCCACGGCCAGCTGTACTGAAGCCAGGTCGATGTCGAGAGTCCGGGCGGCCTCCCGGTCCCAGCGCCAGCCGAGAGCCGTCCCAAGTGCGGCGAAGGCGTGCGTTCCGACTAGGACCGCGTCCGCGGCGAAAACCCCGGCGTCGGCGAAAGCGCCCAGCACGCGAGCCGTGGCGCCGTCCGGCGCCGCCGTTCCACCGGCCCGGATTTGGGCGCATAGACGCTCATCGGCGGCCGCCTCGCGCAGTGCGTCGGTACGCTCGTCCCGGTGGCGGTGGAGAAGGGCGGCCAGGCGTTCTCCGAACGGGCCGACGTAGGTCTGGCGCGTGCGCCCGCCGGGTTCCGAGTGCTGGAAGTAGATGTAGCGCCGTCCTTTGACGGTCTTATCGATGAATGAGCCCGGCAGATCCTTGAGGCCGCGCGAGGCTTGACGGGCGCGCAGGCGGTCGAGGAGCTCGGCGTAGAGCGTGCGCGTCTGGAGGGGGATGGCTTCCATGAGTTATACGTAGGAGTTAGATAATCTACGTATAACTCATTATAGCCTCCCGGCATTCGTTTCGCCAGGGGGAAGCGCTACTTAAGGAAGCGGGCGAAGTCGCCGCGCGCGGCGGCGGCGGCTTTGCGCCTGGCGGCGGCGGCCTTGGCGAACGAGGAGCTCGGCGCCCAGCGCAGGGCCAGGTCCTCGAGGATGGCGCGCCAGCGCGGCACCGGTTGGGCGGCAGCCGCAAGGCGCTCGGGGGCCGTGACGTAGAGCTCGGCTTCCTCCGGGAGGGAGCGGGCCGCCGCCCGGGTCTTGCCTATGAGGCGCTCGGCCTCGGCCCAGGACGGCGCGTCCTCGCGCTCGCGCAGGAGGCGCACGGCGCCGCGGCCGTGGGTCAGGGCCTCCGCGGCGCGCGCCTCGAGCGCCGCGCCACCGGCGAGGAAGCGGCGCTTCTCGTCCTCGGAGGCCGGCGCGCGTTCCAAGGCGGCGCGCAGGGCGGGGCGGTCGAGGACCTTGACCGCCTCGAGGCGCCTTAGCGGCGTCTCCATCGAGGCCAGGATGACCCAGCGCGCCGCTTCGCGGCGCTTGGCGGCCAGCTTCTTGAGGAGCGCCGGGGTGATGGCTTTCGCGGCGCGCGCCGGCTCGGCCGCGGCGAGGAACTCCTCGAGCGCCGCGCGCGCCTTGATGAGCGATTCTGAGCGTTCGGGTCCGGAGGCCTTCTCGAGCCGCTCGACGTCGTAGCGCAGGGAGTGGGACGGGAAGACCAAGGTGGGGTGGTCGAGCTTGCCGCTCTCGGCCAGGCGCGGGGCGCCGGGCGGGGCCTGGCGGTTGAGCTCGTTCTGCAGGGCCTGGACCTGGGGCGAGTAGCCGGTGGGGTTGGCGGCGCTCAGTCGGTCGTAGATCCCGCCGTCGGTGACCGCCGGGGCGCCGCTCGGCCGGGCGGAGTCGGCGCCGCCGCGCGGGCCGTCTTCCTTGGCGTCGGCGTCGATGCTCGAGCGCCCCTCGAAGGCTTCCTTCGCCAGGCGCTTGCGCTCGTCCTCCGAGAGTCCCTCGCCGGATTTGATGCCGCGCAGGCTCGCGCCGAGGCGGGAGAGGCGCGCGAAGAGCCCGCCGGGGTCGTCGGGGTTGCGCTCGAGGAAGCGCTCGTTTTCGAGGGTCAGCGAGCGCTCGAAGCGGTCCGAGCCCTCGGCGTCGTCGCGCGCGAAGCCGAGCGCCAGCGAGGCCGCCGCCGCGGGGTCCTTGCGGATCCAGGCGGTCAGTTTGGCGCGCGCGAGCTCGGGCTCGGCCGACCCGGTCAGCGCGGGCCCGACGCTCGAGCGCAGGACGCGCTCGGCCAGAGCCTCGACACGGGCGGGGTCCCTCGCCAGCTCGGCCTCCATGCGGCGCTCGGCGTCGGTCCGCTTCTGCTCGAGCTCACGCGCCGTCGCGGAGGGCACGTCGGTGGCCAGGGCCGGGGCCGGCGCGGCGAGGAAAAGGACGAGGGCGGACGCCCTCACGGAAGCCGCGGCACCCGGGGGACGGGCTTGCCCGCGGCGAGCAGGGCGCCGTCGGGCCCCAGGCTCCAGGGCCCGTTGGGCAGGCCGTCGGCTGGCAGGTCGAGACGCTGGTCGGAGCGCAGGTCGAGGATCGTGACCATCAGCGGCCTGTCGAGCCCGGCCCAGACCACCAGAGCCCGGCGTCCGTCCGGGGTCAGGGCCATGGCCTCGAGGCGGTGGGCCTTGGCCACCGCGGCCAGCTCCTTGCCGGTAAACGACAGCGCCGCCGCGGTCCAGGCCCCGCCCTCGCGGCGCGCGGCCAGCAGGGTCTCGCCGTCGGCGCTGATGACGGCCGGCGGCAGGCCCGCGGGGGCGTCGGCGTCCTCGACCTTGCCGAGGATCTGGCCGCGCGAGCCGAGATAGACCAGCGCCGTGCGCGGCTCGGGGGCCTTCTCGACGCGGCCCGCGGGACGGCGCAAGACGCTCTGCCAGTGCCAGGCGAAGCGCCCGTCGGCGGAAGAGGCACCGCGCATCTCGCGGCGGACGGCCCCGTCCTCTTCGCTGAAGCGCCCGAGGCCCAGCTCGTGTACCAGCGAGCCGGAGGGAGTGAGCAGGAGCAGGGAGGAAGGGGCGGTGATCCAGCCCGTCGCCACGGGGCCGCCGGTGAAGGCGGTCGGCGCGTCCTTGAGGTCGCGCGGCAGCTCCCAGGCCGCGCTGGGGGGCAGGACCGGGAGGAAGGGGGAGGGCAGTTCGGCGCCGAAGTAGACCTCCACCGGCGGCCGCTCGGGTTCGGTGGGCAGCTCGCGCTCCGGCGGATGCTTGGCCAGGAGGGCCAAGAGGAGGACGGCCTCGGGCGTCACTTGCGTTCCTCGGCCCGCAGCGGCAGGGCCGGACGGCGGTAGAGCCGCACGGCGTAGGGCTTCGTGAAGGCCATGGTGACGAAGGCGCCCGGTCCCGGGCCCTTGATCTGGTACGGGACCACCACGGCGCCGGGCGCGGCCGCCTCGGGCAGGAGGAACTCCGGCGACCAGCCGCCGCTGGGCTTAAGGCCGGCGAAGACCGCCACCGCCACGTAGTCCTTGAAGTCCACAGCCGGGGCAGTGGTGCCGAACGCCGACGTCCAGAGCGCCGCCCAGGCCGCCGCGTCGTTGATGACGCGCGCGCCGGGCTCGGTGACGGCGCACTGCGCGCCGCGCCACTCGGCGGGGATCACGTCGACGGCGGCCAAGGCGGCGGGGTCGGTCATCTTCTTCTCCGGGGGACGGCGGGCCATGCCCAGGGCGGCGAGGACGGCGGCGGCCAGAAGGAGCCGGCGGTTCACGAGCGCCCCCCGACGAGGAGCTTCGGGATGCGCAGGGTGGGCTGGCCGTCCGAGACCGGCACGCCCTGTCCCTGCTTGCCGCAGGTGCCCAGCCCCCAGCCGATGTCCCAGCCGACGCGGTCGATCGAGCGCAGCACCTCGGGGCCGACGCCGAGGATATTGGCGTCGCGGACCATGTGCTTGGGACGGCCGTCCTCGACCCAGAAGCCTTCGTCGACGCCGAAGATGAACTCGCCGGTGGCGGTGTTGACCTCGCCGCCGCCCATCCGGGTGACGAGCAGGCCCTTCTTGAGGCCGCCGAGGATCGCCGCGGGGTCGTCGGGGCCGGGGGCGATGTAGATGTTCGACATGCGCGGGATGGGGCGCGAGCGGTAGGACTGGCGGCGGCCGTGGCCGTTGACGGCGCCGCCGCCGCGCAGGGCGCTGACCCGGTCGTGGAGGTAGCCGCGCAGGACACCGCGCTCGACGAGGCTCACCGGCTGGGCCGGGCAGCCCTCGTCGTCGAAGGGGTAGGAGCCGCGCGCGAACGGCAGGGTCGGGTCGTCGATGATGGTCAGGCTCTCCGCGGCCACCCGGCGGCCGATCTTGCCCGCGAAGGCGGGAGAGGTGCCCTCCTGGACGTGGTCGGCCTCGAGCGAGTGGCCGATGGCCTCGTGGACGAAGGTCCCGCCGGCCGAGGCGGCCAGGACGACCGGGAACTCGCCGGGCTTGGCCAGCGGGGCGGTGAGCTTGGCTACGGCCAGGCGCGCGGCGCGCCGGCAGGCGGCCAGCGGCGCGCCGCCCGCGAGGGCCTCCCAGCCGCGCAGGCCGCCGACGACGTCGCTGCCGGTCTGCAGCACCGCGCCTTTGCGAGCGGTGACCGACACCGCAAACAGCACGGCCGAGCGCGCGCTGAGGCTGAAGGTGCCCGCGGAGTCGAGGACGGCCACCGTTCGGTCGCGTTCGGAGTAGCTGAGCTGGACCTGGCTGGCCAGCGGGAACTCGGCGCGCACCGCGGCGTCGAGACGGGCCAGGAGCGCGGCCTTGCGCTCGAGGGAGACCTCCGCGGGCGGCACGCGCGGCACGGTCCGGCGCGCGTCGAGGCGCGGCGCGGGCGGGGCCTTGCGGGCCGGAAGGCCCGCGGAGAGCCGCCCGGCCAGGGCGCGGGCGGCGGCGGCGTCGAAGCCGCTCAGGGAGCCGAAGCGCGTCTCCACGCGTCCGCCGGGTCCGCGCAGGAGCAGGCGCAGGCCGGCGCCGGCGTCGGAGGTCTCGGAGGCGTCGGAGAGCCGCCCGTCCTCGAAGCCCAACGACAGCGAGCGTCCGTCCTCGAGGAAGACCTCGGCGTGGTCGCCGGCGCCCAGGCATGGCGCCCAGTCGTCCCAGCGCAGGCCGGCCGGGCTCAGGCCGCTCATGGGGCGGGAGCCGCCGGAAGGGAGACGACGAAGACGCTGCCGGGCCCGCCGGCCGGGGGGGATTCGACGCGCACCGTGCCGCCGAGCCGCTCGACGACCTTTCTGACGAAGGGCAGGCCCAGGCCCCAGCCGTCGATCTGGCCGGTGAAGGAGGCGTCGATCTGGTAGAACTTCCCGAAGATCCGGGAGCGCTCCTCGGGGGGGATGCCGGGGCCGTTGTCGGTGACGCGCAGCTCGACGGCGCCGGGCGCCGCGACGGCCGAGACCGACACCGAGGGCGGCTTGGCCTTCGAGAACTTTATCCCGTTCTCGATGAGGTTCTTCAAGACGTCGCGCACGAGGCTGGGGTCGCCGACCGGCTGCGGGCCCGGGGCGATGCTGGTCTCGATCTGTGCCTGGCGTTCGGTGACCCAGGGCTCCATCGCCTCGACGGCCTGCGCGAAGACCGGGGCCAGGTCGAAGGGCCGGCTCTCCGGGGCGGTCTGGTCGAGCTCCTCCATGACGGTGTAGTTGAGCAGCTTGTCGACGAGGCCGGTGAGCTTCTGGCCCTGGGTCAGGATGGTCCTGAGCGAGGAGGTCAGAAATCCCGCCTCGGGCTTCTTGCGCGAGTCCTCGAAGAGAAGTTGGGAGTAGCCGGTGATCGACGAGAGCGGGGTCTTGAGCTTGTGGGAGATCAGCGAGAGGAAGTTGCGCTTGAGGTTCTCCTCGCGGCGCTCCTCGGTGACGTCGCGGAACACGACGACGCGCGCCTTGACGTGGCCGGCCTGGGCGTCCCGGATGAGCGACACCGAGCCGGCCAGCACCAGGCGGGGCTGCTCGCGCACGGCCTCGAAGCCGGTCAGCGCGGCCGGCGAGTCGGGCATGTCGGAGAGCGGCGGCGTCATGACCATGTCCTGGAAGGCGGCGTCGAGACGGGCGGCGTCGCCGAGGAACTGGCGCGCGGCCGCGTTGGCGAGCACGACCCGGCCCTTGCCGTCGGTCAGGAGCGCCGCGTCGCGGATCTCGTCGAGCAGGGTGTCGAGGGTCTGGTTCTGCTCCTTGAGCGAGGCGAAGAGGCGGGCGTTCTCGATGGCCACGCCGGCCTGCGAGGCGAAGGCCTCGAAGACCCGCAGGTCGGTCAGGGTGAAGTCGCCCTCGACGTGGTTGATGGCCTCGACCACGCCGATGCAGCGGCCCTTGAGGACGATGGGGGCGGCCAGGATCGAGCGCGTGATGAAGCCGGAGTCCTTATCCATCTTGGAGTTCCAGCGCGCGTCCTTGCGGACGTCGTTTATGATCATCGGCTTCTCGTCGAGCGCCACGGCGCCGGCGATCCCTTGGCCCTTTTTGAGACGGATCTTGGCCAGCGCGGGGTCGAGGCCGAGCGCGACGTGGAAGTAGAGCTCGTCGGTGGCCGGGTCGACTAAGAGCAGGGAGGCGGTCTCGGCGTTGACGACTCGGGCGGCCAACTGCATGACCGAGGTCAGGAGCTCGTCGAGCTCGATCTTGGAGGAGAGCAGGCGCCCGACCTCGAGGAGCAGCTCGAAGTGCTCGGCCTGCTGTTCGGCCATGCCCATATTAGGGATAAAATAGCACGAAAATGAGCGCTTCCCGGAGGGTCCTATGGGTCCTCGCGCTGGCCGCCCTGGCCTGCGCGAAACCCGGGCTGCGCGGGCCCTCCGCGTCCAAGGAGGCCGTGCGGCTCCTGGGCGCGCGGCTCGACCCCAAACTGCCGGACCCCGCGGCCGCCGCGGCCGTGGTGCGGGAGCTGGGCTGGTCGGGGCGCGAGGAGGCGGTCGAGCCGCTCTTGTCCCTCTGGAACACCCTGCTCGCGCGCAAGTTCCGGCTCCAGGGACTCGCCCCGGAGCTCGAGTCGCTGCGGGCGGATATCGCCGAGGCCCTGGGCCGCCTGGGCGATATCAAGGGCGTGCCGGCGCTGCGGCGCGGGCTCATCGACGATGACGCGCGCGTCGCGGCGGTCTCGGCCGCGGCGCTGGCCGGCCTAGGCGACGCGGCCTCCCTGCCCTATCTTATCCGCCTGGCCGAGGGATCCGACGCGGCCGGGGCTTGCGCCGCCTTCGAGGCGCTGGGCGCGTTGGGCGGTCTTGAGGCGGAGGCCGCGCTCCGGAAGGGTCTGAGCGCCGAGGAGCCGACGCGGCGCGCGGCGGCCGCCTACGGCCTGGCGCGCATGGGACGCGTAGGCGGGATCCTCCATCTTGACGGATTCCTGGAGGAGTCGACCGAGTTGGCGCCCGAGCTCATCCTCGCGGCGCGCTATCTGGCCGAGTTCGGCCGGCCCAACGGCTGGGCCATGCTCGAGCGCCTGGCCCGCGAGGCGGAGCCCGGTCTGCGGCGCGAGGCGGCGCTGGCCTATGGCCGCCTGCCGGGCGGCAAGGCCCTGGGAGGTCTCCGGGCCCTCGCCAAGGACGCCGACGCCGGCGTGCGCGAGGCGGCCAAGCGCGGCTTGGCTTTCCGAGGCGTCCATGAATAGCCTGGTCCTCGGGGCGTTCCTTGTTGCGGCTCCCGCGCCTTCGACGAGCACCGTCAAGGACGACCTGGTCCCTTTCGACGCCAAGAACTATCCGCTCGAGACGCTCCACGCCCGGCGCCGGCGCGACCCCTGCGGCAAGGGCGGCGAGCTCAAAGACGTGCTGTTCTCGGCCGAGCTGCGCTGGCACGGAGAGGTGGCGCCTACCCCGGCGCCCGACGTCGAGCTCCTGCGGCGCTGGACCAAGGACATCGGCGACCCGGAGGCGGTCGCCAAGTACGCCCAGCTCGTGAGCTTCTCCGAGGGCCGGCGTTTCGAGCGCCTGGCCGCGCCCGAGGGGCTGTTGGCCTTCATGGAGATGGACCTCCTGCCCGGCGACCGGGTCATCCTCTACCTGGTCCACGTGGGCTGCGCGGAAGGGAGGGCGGTCTTCGCGGTCGACGAGTACGACGTGACCGAACAGGACGAGCTCGAGAAGGACGACGAGCTAATCTAGGCCCTATTCGGCGCGAAGTCCTGGGTCTTGCCTTTTTTGTGTACAAATGTCCAATACAAGATTCCAAGGGAGGCGTTATGGCCGACTGCCGAATTACCTGTATCGTGAAGCCTAATCCATCTAGCCCGCACGAACACATTTCCCATGTCGGCAATCCTCCGACTTGGACTTGGGCTCGTGAGCAAGTAATCGAGAGTATCGAAAGCAGGACGAATACATTCTATGTTCTGGATCCCGGGACCGGACTGCGGTCTAATGTCGGTGTTGTGCGCGCGGAAGGGAGGGCGCCATTTCTACGCACATATGCAGACGGCGTGTGGAACAATAATTTGTTGTCCTTGGATCAATGCCCGTTGCGCTAAAACCCTTAAGTTCTAGGGAACTTTTTCAGGGGGGTAAGCGTACTTGAGGTATGGGGCTCTGCCGGTCGGGAGTGCGTACTGGAAACTTGACGAAAGACGTCTAGACGTCTATACTTCTGCGATGCGCACAGTGCCCCGGCGGTATGCCCCTGGCCGTGTTCGCGATGCGATTGTTCGGGTCCTGAAAGTCACAGGGAGAATGTCTGTGCGCCAAATTGAACAAAGGGTTAACCAAGTAATTGGACCTACCCCTAAGTCCTCGATTCGTTCCTATCTGAGGCTCAATTCGCCGCGGACCTTTGTTAAAGAAGGGCGGGGTATTTACAGTGTCAATCCCACGGTCTTGGGTGGTAACGCGCGTGAAAAGCCGAGTCTGCTTTGGAAGGAGCCGGCATCCGTCGGGAATGCGAAGTTGTTCCATGCAGACTGCTTCGACTGGATAGAGCGCCAACCTGATTGTTCGATTCATGCTGTAGTCACTGATCCGCCTTATGGTCTCTTTGAGTATTCGGTGGAGCAGCAAGAGAAGCTCAGAAGCGGGAAGGGCGGCGTGTGGCGTGTGCCACCGTCGTTTGATGGTAATCAGCGGGCACCATTGCCGCGTTTTACAACGCTTACGGACGATCAGTTGGCTGAGCTCCAGACTTTTTTCTTGGGCCTCGGGCGTCTGTTGCTGCCAAAATTGGTGCCTGGCGCTAACGTAATTGTGGCGTCCAATCCGCTCTTGTCTTTTATCGTGTCGTCAGCCCTCGCGGAGGCCGGTCTTGAGCGACGTGGGGAAGTCATTCGTTTGGTGATGACAATGCGGGGAGGGGATCGCCCGAAGCACGCCCATCAGGAGTTCCCTGATGTTAGCGTCATGCCCCGGTCGATGTGGGAGCCTTGGGTACTTTTCCGCCGGCCCATCGAGGGGAGAGTGCAAGACAACCTCCGAAAATGGAAGACGGGTGGATTTCGGCGGCCTTCGGCAGAGCGGCCATTCGGTGATGTAATCGTTTCTTCTCCGACTCGGAAAGCGGAACGGGCTTTCGCGCCGCACCCGAGCTTGAAGCCCCAAGCTTTCTTGCGTCAGCTCGTCCGCGGTGTCTTGCCTTTGGGGGAAGGAGTAATCTTGGATCCCTTTGCTGGCGGGGGGTCGACTCTTGCTGCGGCCGAAGCTGTCGGCTACAAGAGCATTGGGATTGAGAAGGACCCCTACTATTTCGACGTTGCCAAGAAGGCCGTGATGCGTTTGGCGAGTATTAAGGGGTCGGGGTTAGAGCCTGTATAACCAGTTCTGCCGTAGTTTCTTGATACCTTCCTTGTGAAGAGTGGCCGTTCGCGTCCCAAGTTCCCCTCGGGCGTTGCGACGGAAATCATCGATAGTGACCTCGCCTAAATAGGCTTCAGTGAAGGTCATTGGACGCCGTGAGCGGGCCGGCTCCGTTTCATTGTCGACGCTGTAGACGAACACGCACATCCACTGATTGCGTGCTCCGTGGGTATCGACTGCTCCGCCAGCCTTTCGTGTCGTCTTGATTTCGATGCCTTGGTCCCCGGCTTTGGCCTTGTTGCCCGGATAGACGCCTTTGACGACCAGGTCAGGGTGGCCGTTAAAATGCCGATTCTCAATTAGAGAGCGGGAATGTTTAGAGAGGCTAGCGGTAAGCATGTCAGAGATGACTCCCGACATAATCGCTGGTCGAAGCATTTCATCGAGCCGTTCCAGATCATTTCCGGCCAAATGGGAATTTACGTCAAAGAAAAAGTCGTAGACATCCTGCATGGCGCTTTCAAAGTCCTTGGTTCTCAGATTATAGGGAAGGCGCGGCTGCGGGTTGAACTTCCCTGTCTCTACGCGATTGCGTTTAATTGCCATGGCGATTTATACAAACTTCTCGTTTGGCTCCAGAAGAAATGTCTTAAAGCTCTTCGGTCAGGGCCTCGGCCACGGCCTCGGCGACCTTGACCCGCGCCCAGCGCTTGTCGTCGGCCGCCACCAAGACCCACGGCGCGTCCTCGGTCCCGGTCTTCTCGATCATCTCGCAGGCCGCCGCTTGGTAGCCGTCCCACTTAGCGCGGTTGCGCCAGTCATCAGGGCCGATCTTGTACTGCTTATAGGGCGTGGTCTGCCGGTCCTTGAAGCGCCTGAGCTGCTCCTCGGGTGTCAGGGCCAGCCAGAACTTCCTCACGACCGTGCCGGCCTCTATGAGTTGCTCCTCGAAGTCGTTGATCTCGGCGTAGGCGCGCTTCCAATCGGCGACGGAGCAGAAGCCCTCGAGCCGCTCGACGAGGACGCGGCCGTACCAGGAGCGGTCATAGACGGTGATGCGGCCGGTGCGCGGCAGCTCGCGCCAGAAGCGCCACAGGTAGGGATGGGCCTTCTCCTCGTCGGACGGGGCGGCGGTGGAGATGACCCGGTAGAGCCGCGCGTCCATCGCCCGCGTGAGGCGGCGGATGGCGCCGCCCTTGCCGGCGGCGTCGGCGCCTTCGAAGACGAGGATCATCGAGCGGCCTTTTTGGCGCAGCTTGCGGGTGAGCGTGCCGATCCGGCCTTGGGCCGCGTCGAGGCGCTCGTCGTACTCCTTGGCGCCGAGCTTCAGGGAATAGTCGATCGACCGCAGGACGTTCTTCTTGGCCGGCATCACTTTGACGGCGGAAGGCTTTTTCTCTTCGATAGGCCGGCTCTTGATGGCGGCGATGACGGCGCGCGCGGCGGCCAGGGTCATGTGGCGCCTGTCGAAAGCCTCGATGAGGGTCCACGGCGCGTTGGCCGTCGACGTGCGGCGCAGAGCGCGCTCCGACGCCTTGAGGAACCGCTCGTAGCGTTTGTGGAACTTCCAATCCTGGGCGGTGACGCGCCAGCGCGTCTCGGGGTCGGACTCGAGCGACTCGAGGCGCTTCTTCTGCTCCTTCTTCGTGATATGGAGCCAGAGCTTGACGACGACGACGCCTTCGTCGGTCAGCATGCGCTCGAAGCGCTCGATGCGCGCGAGCGCCGCGTCGAGTTCGTCGTCGTCGGACTTCTTGAAGGCGCGCGCGACGATGGGGTCCGAGTACCAGGACCCGAGGAAGATCCCCGCGCGGCCGGCGGCGGGCAGGGCGCGCCACCAGCGCCAGAAGTCGGGGCGCTCCGACTCCTCGTCGGAAGGGAGGTGGGGAGCGTGGACCTGCACCCCGCGGGCGTCGAGCCACTCGAGCAGGGTGTTGACAAAAGTGGTCTTGCCGGCGGTCTCCACGCCGGAGACTAGGACGACGACCGGGACCTTGCCCTCGGGCAGGGTCTTCTGGACGGCGAGGAGCTCCGTGCGCAGGCGCTCGGACTCCTTCTTGTAGGCGGCCTTGTCGACCTTGGCCTGGATCTCTACGGATTCGAACATGGGGTTCCCGCGTGCGAAGAGGGCGCCCTCGAAGAGGCGCCTCCTTCTAGTCGATCGAAGTCGTTGGCAACTGCGACGCCCGGACCCCTGCGGGGAGCGTCGAGGCGCGGATGCTCGGCGCCGCCTGAGTGTCGCGCGCGTCGCCGGCCTGCTCCGACCGCTCGAAGCTGAATTCCGTGCGGTTGCGTCCCACGGCCAGGCAGCGGTCGTAGACGTCCAGGTAGTAGGACTGCGCGTGGTTGAAGTTGACGTCGAGCGCGTCTCCCTGGCGGCTGAACTCCGCCTCGAGCGTGATGTCGCGCCAGGTGCAGGTGAGCCGCCGGCCGTCGAGCAAGGTGAAATTCACGCTGAAGCCGGCCTTGCCCGTGAAGCGCCCGTTGAGGTCGTCCCAGCGCAGGACGCCCGGGATCTTGAGCGCTCCCATGACGCCGTTGGCCGTCAGGACCCCGATGTTCGTGCGCAGGCGTCCGTCCGCGTCGATGATGATCCGTTCCCCGCCTCCGAAGATTTCGGTATAGCGGCCCGCGGGAACGGCGGGGTCGACCGGGGCTGCGGGCGAGGTCTTCTCGATCCCCGGCACTTCCCCTCGGCCCTTTTGGATCTCTTTGAGTCCGGAGAAGCCGAAGCCTGCCTGCCCGGCCGTCCGGATCGCCTCGGGCGTGACGGCGGGGCCGGCGGCCCGGACCGTTCCAGCGGATAACAGCAGCAGCGCGCAAAACAGTTTCATGAAACCTCCATGGGCCGACCGCGCGATGCTAACGTAATAGGGCCAACGGGTCAAGGCGCGGTGGGCCCTTCGGTCTAGCGCCCGAGGCGGCGAAGGACCTTCGGCGCCAACAGGGCGGCCAGCGCGTTGGGCCTTCCCAGCTCGATGAGCGCGGCCCCGGCCTTCTTGAGCTCGAAGACCGGGGCGGCCTTGCCGGTGAGGAGGTGGGCCGCCAGACGCGAAAGGTGGGGTTCGTGGCCGACGACCGCCACCGCGTCCTCTTTTAATGACGCCAGCCACTTCGCCGCCAGCGCGGGATCGGAGGAGGGCGAGAGTTCGTCGCGCTCCAGGCGCGCCGCCTTAGGGAACCGCTCGGCCAGATAGGTGGCGGTCTGCACCGCGCGCTTGAGCGGGCTCGAGATGATGAGGTCGAGCCGGCCGAACTGCTTGGCTAGGCCTTTGGCCGCCTTGCGGGTCTTCTCGCGCCCGTCGGCGGTCAGCGGCCGGACCGCGTCGTCTTTTCCGGCCTTCGCCCAGGCTTGGCGGTCGCCGGCGGGGCCGTGCCGGAAGAGGAGAAGGCGCATACTTGTATGATAGCACCATGAACGTCCTCGTCCTCAACTGCGGCTCGTCCTCGGTCAAGTTCCAGCTCATCGCGACCGACCTCGACCTCATCGCCAAGAACGCCGACCGGCGCCTGGCCCGGGGCGTCATCGAGCGGGTCGGCAGCGAGGCGCTGGTCTCCTTCGCGGTGGAGGGGGGCGCCAAGCTGCGCACGGCCGAGCCGCTGCGCGACCACCGCGCGGCCATCGACCGTATCCTGCGCTGGGTTGTCTCCCCGGAGGCCAAGGTCCCGGGGGTGTCGTCGTTGGCCGACATCCAGGCCGTGGGCCACCGCGTCGTCCATGGCGGGGAGAAGTTCACCAAATGCGTCGTCATAGACTCGGAGGTCCTCGACGGCATCGAGGACACCATCGAGCTCGCCCCCCTGCACAACCCGGCCAACATCAAGGGCATCCTCGCCGCGCGCGAGCTCCTGGGGCCAGGGGTGCCGCAGTGCGCGGTCTTCGACACCTCCTTCCACTCCACGCTGCCCGAGACCGCCTATCTCTACGCCCTGCCCTACCAGCTCTACCGGCGCTACAAGCTGCGGCGCTACGGCTTCCACGGCACCTCCTACCGCTACGTGGCCTACCGCTACCGTCAGCTCGCCGGCCTCAAGCCCAAGGACGTCAACGTCGTCGCCCTGCACCTCGGCAACGGGGCCTCGGCCTGCGCGATCAAGGGCGGCGCGTCGGTCGACACCTCGATGGGCCTGACCCCGCTCGAGGGCCTGGTCATGGGCACGCGCGGCGGCGATATCGACCCGTCGATCATCGAGTTCCTCCACGACCGCGAGGGCCTCACGCTCGACCAGATCGATACCCTGCTCAACAAGCAGTCCGGGCTCCTCGGCGTGTCCGGCCTCACCAACGACATGCGCGAGCTGCTCGAGGAGGAGCGCGAGAACGGCGACCGGCGCGCGCGCCTGGCCATCGACATGTTCTGCGCCCGGGCCCGGAAGTACATCGGCGCCTATCTGGCGGCGATGGGCGGGGCGGACGCCGTGGTGTTCACCGGCGGCATCGGCGAGAACTCGGCCGAGGTCCGCGGCCGCATCCTCAAGGGCCTCGAGTGGATGGGCCTCTCCCTGGACGCCGCGCGCAACAAGGCCATGACGGCCGGCAAGGAAGGCGAGGTCTCCGCGCCGGGCTCCCGCCTCAAAGCCTGGGTCATCCCCACCAACGAGGAGCTCCTGATCGCGCGCGACGCCGTACGCGCGGTCAAAGGCGCTCCCCGACGCTGGTAAGCTAGAATACCCGCCCGATGCCCCTCATAGTCTGGGTCGGCTTCATCGCCTTCATCCTGTTCTGCCTCGCCCTCGACCTGGGTGTGTTCCACCGCAAGGCCGAGGCGCCCACGCTGCGCGACGCCCTCACCTGGACCGCGGTCTGGATCGTGGTGTCCCTCCTGTTCGGCGCCGGCGTGTTCCATTACATGGGGCACGAGGCGGGGATGAACTACCTCGCGGGCTATCTGGTCGAGAAGTCCCTGTCCCTCGACAACATCTTCGTCATCGCCATGATCTTCCAGTACTTCCGCATCCCGCCCGAGAACCAGCACCGCCTGCTCTTCTACGGCATCATGGGTGCTCTGGTCCTGCGCGGCGTTATGATCGCCGCCGGCGCGGCGCTGGTGCGCTCCTTCGACTGGACGATGTACTTTTTCGGCGCGCTGCTCATCTGGACCGCTTGGAAGATGACCAAGCAAGGCGACGAGGAGGTCCATCCGGAGGCCAACCCCGTCGTCAACCTGGCCAAGCGCTGGTTCCCGGTGACCCATGAGATGCACGGCGAGCACTTCACGGTCGTCAAGGACGGCGTCACGTACCTGACGCCGATGGCGCTGGCGCTGGTCGTCGTCGAGACCAGCGACGTCATCTTCGCGGTCGACTCCATCCCGGCCATCTTCGGCATCACGACCGACCCCTTCCTCGTCTTCACGTCGAACGTCTTCGCCATCCTGGGCCTGCGCGCGCTCTATTTCGCGCTTTCCTGGATGCTGGGGCGGTTCCGCTACCTCAAGCCGGCCGTCATCTTCGTGCTCGCCTTCGTCGGCGTGAAGATGCTGATCATGCACCACTACCACGTCCCGACGGCCGTGTCGCTGGCCGTCATCGTCGCCGCGCTGGCCGTGGGCGTCATCACGTCGCTTTTGCTGACGCGCGGCGAGCCGCCTGAGCCGATCGCCCCTGAGAAGAAGCCCTAGCGACCGACGATGTCGGCGTAGACCGCGGCCGGGCTCTCGGTCTTGCGGGCCGAGGACACCCGGCGGACGAACTCCCAGGCGTCCTGCATCCGACCGGTCTGGGCGGCGAGCTCCAACGCCGCGCCGGCCAGGGCTCCCCTACGATAAAGGGCCGCGTCGTTGGAGCGTCCGCTCTTCGCCCATCCGCGGCCGTCGTCCATCCCGTTGAGCGTGTTCGGGGTGATGAACGGGACTGCTCCCTTTCGCAGAGCCGAGACGCCGACCAGCTCCGCGGCGCGGACCAGTTCGACGGCTACCGCCGGGATCTCGACGCCCCAGCGGGTCGTCACGTCGCCCTCGTGTTGGAGACGATGGGTGTATTCATGCGCGAACAGCACCCGGTAGTAGAGCGCGGGATCGGGAAGGCCGGCCAGAGGCTTCATCGTCAGCTCGATGGAGCGGTCCGGCCGCGCCACACCGTCCGGGTAGGAGGCCATGACCCCGAACTCGTTGACGAGGGTCTTGGCCCAGCCCACCGCGATGACGCGGGTGCGGCGGACCACGTCGGCGCGCTCCGCGGCGCCGAGGGCCCGGCCGCCGACGCGCTCAGCGGCCAGGACCGCCTCCTCGGCCAGGGCGGGGGCCAGGCGTCGCTCCCAGGTCTGCGCGCTCTGCGGGGCCGTGCCGGACTCGAGCCATTCCTGGCTGACCTTCTTCCAGGGCTTGAGCTCCATCGCCAGGCCCAGCGACCCGGCCAGGGTCGGGTAGCCGGAGGGGAACGTCAGCTTCATGACCAGGCGGCGCCAGAAGGACCCGTCGTGGAGGCGGCGCAGCCACTCGTTCTGGTCGGCGTCCGACGCGTCCCGCTCGAGGTAGCGGCCCGGCTCGTCGAGGAAGGGGACCGTGGAGTTCCACTCGACGACGCCCTCCTCGGAGACGACGAAGACCCGGGCGTCCTTGCCCGCGGCGGTCACCAGGTCGGTGGGCGAGGGGTAGGCGGAGTGCGCCGAATACATGCCGAGGCGCCGGGTGGGATGATTGTGCAGGCCCAGGTCGTAGTCGCCGAAGTCCCCCGAGACGCCGTCCGGCTCGCCGGCGGTAAGCCGCCAGACGCCGGTGCCGCGCTCGCGGTAGAGGAACACCTCGGTGTCGAGCGTCGACATCGCGCGAAGGCTGGCCGGGGAGGGGATGAAGTCGAGGGTGCGCGGCTCGACGGCGGCGCGGCCGGAGACCTCGCGCAGGACGGCGGACATCCGCGAGCCGTCGGCGTCTAGCGGCCGGGCCGCGGGCTTGGCCGCGGCGGGGGCCGGCTTGGCCTGGGCGGGCTGGAGGAGGCGGAGCGAGCGGCCTCTGACCTGGGCGCCGCCGGTCTCGACGGCGCCGGCTCCACCGGCAGAGCGGCCTAGTTGGGCGCGCGACTCGAAGTCCGACCGCGCGGCGCCGGAAGCGTCGCCGAGTCCGCCCGAGAGGTCGGCAGCCGGAGCGGACAGGGTCTGCAGCAGGGTCTGTTTTTCGGGCTCGTTGCCGGGCGTCTGCGGCTGGGCCACGGCGTTGAGCGCGGCGCGCGGCGCGGCGAATGCTGTGGGGACTGCCGCCGCGGCGAGGGGAGCCGGATTCGGCGCGACGGGTGTCGGCATGGCAACGGCCGATAGTGTGGGCTGGGCGGAGGGGGCGGCCAGGGTCAGCGCCGGTGTGATCGGCGCCAGGGTCGGCGCCACGGGGGCGGCCAGCGAGGCGCCGCCGCCCGGCGCCACCGGCACGACGACGGGCGCCACTGCCCGGCCGGCTGCCGAGGCTCCGGAGGCGCCCAAAATCAGGCTCAAGACCGCTGCCACCACCCGCATCTATTAAGGATAGCGGGCTCCCCCGAAGGTGGTTGGGCCTAGGGGCCTAGGCTTTGGGCTACAATGGGCCCATGGCGTATCCGTGGGTCCGCTCGCGCGGCTTCGACCTGACCTTCATCGTCGGGCCGCCGGCCGCGGCAGCGGCAGCCGTGGCGCTTTTTCCGGCCCTGCGCTCGGGCGAGGTTCCGCCCTGGGCCTGGCTCTTCCTCGTCGTCGGCGTCGACGTGGCCCACGTCTGGTCCTCGCTCTGGCGCACCTATCTCGACGGCGCGGAGCTGCGCCGCCGGCCGGGACTCTACGCCGGGGTGCCGGTGCTGTGTTGGGCGGCGGGGGCCCTGCTCTATCGCTTCACCGGGCCGCTGGGCTTTTGGCGGGTCCTGGCCTACCTGGCGGTATTCCATTTCGTGCGCCAGCAGTATGGGTTCTTGCGACTCTATCAGCGTTTGGAAGGGCCCGCCCCGCGTGCCGACGACCTCCTCGACCGGGCCGCGCTCTACGGCGGGATGCTCTACCCGCTGGTCTATTGGCATGCCACCCCGCGTCCTTTCGAGTGGTTCGTGGCCGGCGACTTCCTGCGCCTTCCCGCCGGCTTGGCCGCGCCGGCCGGCCTGCTGTACGCGGGGATCCTCGCCGCTTGGGTCCTGCGCCAAGCGGTCCGCGCCCGTCCCTCCCATCCAGGCCGGCTCGGCGTCGTTCTCGGCACGGCCGCGGCCTGGTGGACCGGCATCGTCGCCTGCGACTCGGACCTGGCCTTCACGCTGACCAACGTCGTCGCCCATGGCGCGCCGTACTTCGCCTTGGTCTGGGTCAGCGCCGCGCGCCCGCGGCCCCTGCGCGCCGCGCCCGCGGCGGTCTGGGGGGCGCTCTTCCTGCTCCTGCCGCTGGCCTTGGCCTACGGGGAGGAGGGGCTCTGGGACCTGCTCGTCTGGCGCGAGCACGGCGCGCAGTTCCCGGCCTTAAGCGTCTTCGGCGAGCCGGGCCTCGGGGCGGCGGCGCTCGCCGTGCTTGTGCCGCTGTTGGCCCTGCCGCAGGCCACGCACTACGTCCTCGACGCCTACATCTGGCGCCTCGACGGCTCGAGCCCGGGCCTGCGGGGGGCGCTCGGCGTTGACCGAGGGCCGGCGCTAAAGGGACAATCCCCCGCCCATGCGTGAAGCCGCCTGCCCCTCCTGCGGGGCGCCCGTTACTTTCCGTTCGAGCGTGTCCCTGCTCAGCGTCTGCCCCAACTGCAAGAGCCAGCTCTTCCGCAAGGACTTGGACTTCGAGGCGCTCGGCAAGGCGGCCGCGCTCATCGAGGACGGCAGCGTGATCCAGGTCGGCACCGAGGGACGCTGGCAGGGCGTTCCGTTCACGGCGGCCGGCCGGCTGCAGATGCGCTTCGACGATGGGCTCTGGAACGAGTGGTTCCTGCTCTTCGACAACCAGGACCAGGGCTGGCTCGGCGAGGCGCAGGGCACCTATGCGGTGAGCTTCCGCCGCGAGCCCGACAAGCCCCTGCCGGCCTTCTCCGAGCTCGCGGTCGGCAAGCGCCTGGCCCTCATGGGCCAGCGCTTCGAGGTGGCCGACCTGCGCACGGCGAGCTACCTCTCGGCGCAGGGCGAGTTGCCGTTTAGGCCGCCGCTGGGCGAGAAGGCGCCGCTGGCGGACCTGGCCGCCGAGGGCGGGGGCTTCGCCACGCTCGACTACTCCGAGGAGAAGCCGCTCCTGTTTCTCGGCCGCTACGTCAAGGCCGAGGAACTGGCTCTGACCAACCTGCGCATGCCCGAGGGCTGGTGAGCGCGCCGCAGGCCGCGGCGTTTCCCTGTCCCGGCTGCGGCGCCCCGCTGACCGTGCGCGCCCCGGGGCGCAGCGAGGCGGTGGCCTGCGAGTTCTGCGGCTCGGTGGCCGACGCCCAGGACCCCGCCCACAAGCTGCTCTCGCGCTACACGTCGGCCATGACGTTCACTCCGCTCATCGGGCTCGGGACCAGGGGGGTCCTGCGCGGCGAGAAGTGGGAGTGCATCGGCTTCATGCGCCGCGCGGTGCGCTACTACGGCGTGGACTACGCCTGGGGCGAGTACCTCCTGCACAACCCCCTCAAGGGCTTTCGCTGGCTGACCGAGTCGGACGGCCATTGGATGTTCTATGAGACCCTGACCGAGCCGCCGGGGAAGGCGCCGCCGTGAACTGTCCCGCCTGCCGCGCCCCGCTCGAGACCCGCCGCTTCGAGGACGGCACCGAGGTCGACTTCTGCCCGGCCTGCCACGGGGTCTGGTACGACCTGGCCGACATGTCGCTGACGGTGGCCGTCGCCGGCGAGGGGCCGACCGAGCGCCTCTGCCCGCGCGACGGCCAACAGCTCGTGCGCGGGGCGGCCGCCGGGACCATCGTCACGGCCGACCGCTGCCCGGCCTGCGGCGGATTGTGGCTCGACGCCGGCGAGGTCCAAAAGCTGCGCGCCGAGCTCAAGGTCGACAGCCTCATCGGCAAGGGCGCGAGCCAGGCTCCGCCGCCGCTGCCGCGGCCCGGCGCCTCGACGGCGGCCCCGGCCCGGCGCGTGAAGGAGGCCTTCGAGGGTATCGCCGCCGACCCGCGCGATTCGGCCTACGAGAACAATTCCGACGAGTCGCTGTCGCCGCGCATCGAGCACTTGGAGCGCAGCTACGCGCACTTCCAGACCGGCTGGCCCAAGGTCGGCTTCGTGCTCGGCGAGTTCCCCTGGCGCGTCAGGGTCGGCGACGAGGCCCAGACCCGCGACTTCATCGCCCCGCCGTTTTTGCTCTCCGAGGAGCGCACCGGCTCGGACCGCACCTGGACCCACGGGGTCTACCTGGAGCCCTCCGAGGTCTGGGCGGGCTTCGGCCTCGAGGGCGAGCCGCCCGCCCGGCGCTCCGCGGC
Organism: Elusimicrobiota bacterium; assembly: GCA_016196755.1. Lineage (GTDB taxonomy): Bacteria > Elusimicrobiota > Elusimicrobia > UBA1565 > UBA1565 > SCTT01. Next base: position 30,647 of record JACPXC010000059.1, on the reverse strand, counting down.
GCCGGCCCAGCCCAACCCGCACGACGAGGCCTGGTCGGTCGTCGGGCTCTGGGGGAGCCTGGCCGCGGCGGCGGCGCTGGCCGTGTTCGTCGCCGCGATGATGTTCTCCAAGCGCAGCGTCGTCTATACGGGCACCTTCACGGCCGACCCGGCCGTGGCCGAGAAGGCGGTCGTGACGCCGGTCTTCACGTTCGACGGGAGCCGTCCGGCCTCGGTGCGCGTGCGCCTCGACACCAACATCGGCAACTCCTGGGCCTTCTTCCGCATGGCGCTGGTCAACGACGAGACCGACGCCGCGCTTCACTTCGAGCGCGAGCTCAGCTACTACTGGGGACGCGAGGACGGCGAGAGCTGGAGCGAGGGCTCTCAGAGCGACGTCGCCTATCTTTCGCGCGTGCCGCCCGGGCGCTACTACCTGGTCATCGACCCCGAGGTCCCGACCGGGGGCGTCGGCTACAACGTCCAGGTGATGTGGGACCATCCGCGCCCGGACCATCTGGCGTGGGCTTGGGCGTTCCTGCTCCTGCCCTTCGCCTGGGTCTACCTGCGCCGCCGTTCCTTCGAGATGGCGCGCTGGGCCGAGAGCGACCACCCGATGGTCACCTCCGAGGACGACGACGAATGAAGCGCTGGTACCCGCTCTGGGCGTTGGCTGTGCTAGGCTGGCTGGGCTGGGCCTGCCTGTTCGGGTTCACCTTCACCGGCACCGACGAGGTGAAGTCCGTGCCCAGGAGCGTGCGCAGCAACCCCGGTTCGTATCGTTCGCACTACCAATATCACTATCGCACCCATACAGGAAAATGAATCCGGAGGCCTCCATGCGCACCGTCCTCGACCCGAACCACCTCGCCGCCGCCGTCGTCTATTCGCTCCTAGGTACCGTGGTCTTTGCGGCCGCCTTCCTCGTGGTCGACAAGCTCACGCCCTACGACCTTTGGCGCGAGCTCATCGAGAAGCAGAACCGCGCCCTGGCGACCGTGGTCGGCGCCGGTACGCTGGCCTTGGCCCTCATCATCGCGGCCGCGATCTCGGGCTAGCGACCGTGACGCTGGCGCTCTACGCCTCCATCGTCGTCATCGCCGTCTGCGGGCTCGTCTACGAGCTCGTGGCCGGCGCCTTGGCGAGCTATCTGCTGGGCGACAGCGTCCTGCAGTTCTCGACGGTGATCGGGACCTACCTCTGCGCGATGGGGGTGGGCTCCTGGCTCTCGCGCTTCATCGGCCGGGGCCTGGCGGCGCGCTTCATCCAGATCGAGGCCCTGCTCGGCGTCACGGGCGGGTTCTCGGCGGCCCTGCTGTTTGCCGCCTTCCCCCACGTGGCGGGGTTCCGGATCCTGCTCTACCTCGTCGTGGCCGCCATCGGGGCGCTGGTGGGCATGGAGATCCCCCTGCTCATGCGCCTGCTCAAGGAGCGGCTCCAGTTCAAGGACCTGGTCGGGCAGGTCCTGGCCCTCGACTACGCGGGGGCGCTGGTGGCCTCGGTCCTGTTCCCGCTGGTCCTCATCCCGAAGCTGGGGCTGTTGGCCACGAGCTTCGTCTTCGGCATCGCCAACGCCGCGGTGGGGCTCTGGGGCGTCCACGTCTTTCGCGAGCAGCTGCCGGGACGCGACTCCCTGCGCGGTCAGTGCCTGGCAGCCCTGGCGGCGCTTGTGGCGGGGCTGGTCTTCTCGGGCGAGATCACCTCGTTTGCGGAGGCGGGGCTCTACTCGGACGAGGTGGTGCTGGCGCGCTCCAGCGGCTACCAGCGCATCGTCCTCACCCGCTGGAAGGACGACATGCGCCTTTTCCTCAACGGCCACCTGCAGTTCGCCTCGCGCGACGAGTACCGCTACCACGAGGCGCTGGTCCATCCGGGCTTGGGAGCCCTCCGCGCGCCGGAGAGGGTCCTCGTCATGGGCGGCGGCGACGGGATGGCGGTGCGCGAGATCCTCAAGGACCCGCGGGTCGGGTCGGTGACCTTAGTCGACCTCGACCCCGAGATGACGCGCCTGTTCCGCGACAACGACGCCCTTGCCAGCCTAAACGCCGGCGCCCTGCGCTCGCCCAAGGTCACGATCGTCAACGCCGACGCTTTCCAATGGCTGGAGGACAACGAGGGCCCCTTCGACTTCATGGTGGCGGACTTTCCGGACCCTTCGAACTACTCGATCGGCAAGCTCTACTCCGAGACCTTCTTTACGATGGCTCGCCGGCGACTGGCTCCCGGCGGCTCGCTGGTGGTCCAGGCCACCTCGCCGCTTTTTGCGCGGCGTTCGTTCTGGTGCGTGGAGCGCACGATGCGCGAGGCGGGCTTTGACACCCATCCCTACCACGCCTACGTCCCGTCCTTCGGGGAATGGGGCTACGTGCTCGGGGCGACCTCCCCGTACCGGGTGCCCAGGGTGTTCCCGCCGGGGCTCAAGTTCCTCGACGCCGCCACAGCGCCCAGCCTGTTCAAGTTCCCGGCCGACATGGCGCGCCTCGACGCGGAACCCAACCGCCTCGGCACGCAGTCCCTGGTGCGCTACTACGAGTCGGAATGGCGCAAGATAGCCCCCGACTGACGCGGCGGGCGCTCCTGGCCGCCGGCGCCGCCGCGGTGGGCGCCGCGGTATGGCCGTGGCGCGACGCGCGCGGCCATATAGAGGGCTCCCTCCTCGGTCCCAACAAGACGGCCGGCCACAAGCTGCGCGCCGGCTCGCTTCCCGCTCCGTCCGCTTTCCGAAAGAGCGCAGTCCTGATCGCCGGCGGCGGCGCCGCGGGGCTTTCCGCCGCGCGGCGCCTGCGTCAGGCCGGAGTCGAGGACTTCCTCGTCACGGAGCTCGAGCCGCAGGCCGGCGGCAACGCGCGCTGGGGGGAGGGTCCGGTCAGCGCCTACCCTTGGGGCGCGCATTATCTCCCGCTGCCGGACGCCGGCTCGAACGCCGTCGTCGAGCTCCTCAAAGAATACGGCGTCGTCACCGGAAGCGACGCCGCCGGCCGTCCGGTCTTCGATGAGCGCTGGCTCTGCCACGACCCCGAGGAGCGCATCTTCTCGCATGGCCGCTGGGAGAGCGGGCTCTACCCGAGCGTCGGGATTAGCTCCGTCGAGGAGGAGGAGCGCGGCCGGTTCGAGGCGCGCATGGAGTCGTTTAGGCGCCTCAAGACCAAGGACGGCCGTCCGGCGTTCGCCGTCCCCATGGTGCGCTCCTCGAGCGACCCTGAGCTCCTGGCGCTGGACGCCCTCTCTTTCGGCGATTGGCTGACGCGCGAGGGCTTCACGGGGGAGCGCATCCGCTGGTACGCCGACTACGCCTGCCGCGACGACTTCGGCGCGCGCCTCGAGTCGACCTCGGCCTGGGCCGGCATCCACTACTTCGCCGCGCGCGGGGCCGACGACTCGGTCCTGACCTGGCCGGAGGGGAACGGCTGGCTGGTGAAAAGGCTGGCGGAGCCTCTCGAGCAACGGCTCAAGACCGGCGTGCTGGTCATCCGGGTCGAAGAGACCCGCTCGGGCGTCGAGGCCGATCTTATGGACGTCGATACGGGTTCCGTGACCCGTGTGACGGCTAAGTCGGCCGTGATCGCTCTGCCGCGTTTCGTGGCGGCGCGCGTCGTCGCCGGACTCGGGGTCAGCGCGGCGTTCCAATATGCCCCCTGGACCGTGAGCAACCTGACTCTCGAGGATCCGCCGAGCGGCATCGGCGCGGAGCCGGCCTGGGACAACGTCTTCTACAAGGGCGAGTCGCTCGGCTACGTCGTGGCCACGCACCAGAAGATGGGGCCGCGTGGACGGAGCACCGTGTGGACGCACTATCATGCCTACGCCGACGGCGAGCCGGCGGCGCAGAGAGCTTCTCTGGAGAAGACGCCGTGGGCGGCTCACCGCGACCGTGTGCTCGATGACCTGGAGCGCGCCCTGCCGGGGGTCTCTTCCAGCGTCAGACGTCTGGACGTCTGGACATGGGGCCATGGGATGATCCGGCCCGCGCCGGGGTTCATGTTCGGGAAAGAGCGGCTGGCGGCCTTGCGGCCGCGCGGGCGCATCCACTTCGGGCACTCCGACCTGTCGGGCTTCTCGCTCTTCGAAGAGGCGCAGTACCGCGGGATCAAAGCCGCGGAGGGCGCGTTGACGGTCTTGACAAAAGGCGCTTGAGAGCCTATAATAATACCGACTGGTAGGTATGAGAACGGCGACCCCCAACCCCCCGACCCGCACCCGGCTCCTCGACGCCGCGCGCGAGCTCATGCTGGCCAAGGGCTTCCCGGCCACCAGCGTCGATGAGATCTGCGAGAACGCCGGAGTCACCAAGGGCTGCTTCTTCCACTATTTCGACAGCAAAGACGAGCTCGGCAAGGCCCTGATCGAGCGCTGGACCGCCGCACGCCAAGAGATCCACGCGGCGATGTTCGGCAACTCGGACGATGCGCTCGAGCGGGTCTACCACTACGCCGACAGCTACGCGCGCATGGCCAAGGACGGCTCCCTCGGGAAAGGCTGCCTTTTGGGGACTTTCTCTCAGGAACTGACCGCCATAAAGCCGATCCGCGAGGCTGTGGCCGCCGCCTTCAACGCCTGGGCCGCGCATCTGGCGCGGGAGATCGCGAAGGCCAAGCAGACGCACGCTCCGAAGGCCGCCCTCGACCCCAAGGCGGCGGCCGAGCACTTCATCGCCGCCATCGAGGGCGCCATCCTCTTGGCCAAGGCCAACCAGGACGCCGCGGTCATCGGGCGCTCGGTCGAGCAGTTCAAGGCGTATCTGGGGGCGATGCTGAGGAAGGGTTGATTTTTTTTGACGGAAAGGCGTACCGACTGGTACGTATAAAAATAAAGCAAGGAGAATCAACATGACTACGACCGCGATGAAGTACCGGCTGATCGACGCGAAGGCCCTCAAGGACAAGCTCGACAACAAGGAGACGTTCCAGCTCTGGAACGTGCTGACCAAGGAGTACTACAAGGCCGAGGCGAACATCCCCGGCTCGCAGTGGCTCCCCGTCGACTCGCTGACCGAGACGCTGATCAACGAGAAGGCGCCCACGAAGGACGCCCTCATCGTGACCTACTGCGGCGGGCTCAAGTGCCCGTCGTCGAAGCAGGCGGCCGACAAGCTCGTCTCCCTAGGCTACACCAACGTCTTCGCCTTCGAGGGCGGACTGCAGGAGTGGACCGAGGCCGGCTTCCCCGTCGTCACGCTCTAAGGGGACCGGAAAGAGAAAGGGCCGGGGGCCGCCAGGGCCCCCGGCCCTCTTGCTTCGAGGGTCAAGGGACATCCACGCATCTAAGGCTCTTGGGGTCGATCCTCTTCGTCTTCCTATCCGCGTGGAACAATAGAATCCTGTCCCAGCCCGGGTCCTGGTCGCTATGCAGTCGCCCATACGAAAGCGTGCATTCCAAAGTATCCTTCCCCTCGCATTTCATCGAACGCCGGCTCCGCTCGCCGGCATCCAGCGACCACGCGACATAGCTGGCGATGAAATCGCCGACTGTGACGGGCTTGTAAGCCAACATCCCGTCTTGGCTCTCGGGCGCGCCGTTGACTTCGCAATCGACCTGAGGGATGCTCTGGGCCCAAAGGCGGGAGAGCCTCTTCAGCATCTCCGCGTTCTCGCCGGCGCCGGCGGCCGTCGCGGCCAGCGCGACTACGATCGCGACCAGGCTGATCAACCCGTTCATGTCAGCGCCCAGCCGAGCGCTGGGTCAGGAGATAAAGCAGCTTCGTGTAGGGCTCGATCGCGGCGAGCGGGATGCGCTCGTCGTTGCCGTGCACGCCCTCGACGTCTTCCAGGGTCAGGGGCGGGTCGAGGCCGTATACCTTGATCCCCAGCGAGCGGTAGGCGCCGGCGTCGGTCGACCATATCGACATGTAGGGCCGCACCGGGGCTCCGGGGGCGGCTTCGCGCGCGGCGGCCTGGATGTCGGCCACGAAGGGGTGGTCGAAGGGCATGTCGGCCAGCGTGCCGAACGCCGGGCCCTCGTAGCGCACCTCGACGGCGGGCTCGGCGATGACGCGCTTGATCTCGGCTAGGAACGGGGCCAGCGCGCGCCCGGGGAGCAGGCGGCAGTTGACCTCGGCCTGGGCCTCGGCCGGGACGACGTTCGACTTGTAGCCGGCCTTGAGGATGGTCACCGCGCAGGTGTCGCGCTGAAGCGCCTCGGCTTCGGGCGAGCCAGCCGTCATGGCGCCGCCCGCGAGGGTGGCGGCGGCGGCCGGAGTCAGCTCGCGCGGAGCCTTCCACTCGGAGAGCCGCGCGGCGGCGCGAACGAGGGCGTGGACGGCGTTCTTGTCGTTGGGCAGCGAGGAGTGGCCCGTCGGGCCCCTGGCGACGAGCTTGAGGTCGACGTAGCGCTTCTCGGCCACCTGGAGCTCGAAGGAGGCGATCCGCCCGTCCTTCCAGAGCGTGAAGCCGCCCTCGTTGATGCCGAGCTCGGCGGAGATCTTCGCGGCGTGGTTCTTGGTCAGCCAAAGGGCGTGGCTGTCGGCGGCCCCGCTCTCCTCGTCGGCCTGGGCGAGGAAGATGACGTCGCGCGCCAGGGCGGCGTTCTGACGCTTGAGCTCGAGCAGGACGACGAGCTCGGCCGCGCACATGGACTTGATGTCGCCGGCGCCGCGGCCATAGAGGTAGCCGTCCTTCTCGACGGCGGCGAACGGAGGGACGCTCCAGTCCTTGGCCTCGGCCGGCACGACGTCGGTGTGGCAGATGAGCAGGAGCGGCCTCTTGCTCCCGGCGCCCTTGACGCGGGCGACCAGCGAGGCGCGGGTTCCGGTGGCGACCAGGATCTCATTGGCGATCCCGGCCGGGTCGAGGACGCCCTTGAGGTAGTACGCGGCGGCGATCTCGTTGCCGGGCGGGTTCGAGGTGTCGATGCGGATGAGGTTGACCAGGTGCTCCTTGGTCTCGCGGCCGAGCGCCGCCCAATCAGGAGCGGCTGACGCCGGAGCGCTAAGCGCCAGGAGGAGGGCCAGGGCCTTCATCACTCGCCTCCCGGCAGGTCGAGGGCCGGGTTGCGGTCGAAGAACCCGGCGGGCATCAGCGAGAAGCCGGTCTTGTGGACGGCCATGACCGGCCACTCCTCGGGGCGCGGGGCGTGGGTGACGCAGACGTTGTGCCAGAGCACGAGGTCGACGCCGTCTAGCGAGCGGCCGGCCTTGGTCCATTCCGGCAGGCCGTCGGAGCTCGCCCGCAGGTTGGGATAGGAGCCCGCGGCGAAGACCTCGCCTTCGGCGTAGCGCGTGAACCAGACCGGACGGCTGACGAAGCCGCCGCGGGTCAACAGCGGCGAGCCCGGCGAGAGGTATGGCGGGGCGTTCTCGCCCGGGATGAGGAGGTAGCCCGAGGCCCCGCCCAAGCCGTTGCGGCGCGTGCCGGTCACCTTCCATTTGCGCTGGGCCGCGAAAGAGAGGTCGCGCGCCGATTCGCGCTCGCTTGCGATGGGGGTCTCGGTCATCTCGAAGGCGTTGAGCGCCGGGTTCGACGGTCCCGGCGGGAGCGCGCGCGAGTCGAGCTCCCAGGCGCGGTTGCCGTCGGCGCCGTCGACGTCCAGGTCAAGACGGAAGTTGAAGAAGTGCTGGTGGTGGGGTGCCGCCACGTTGGGGGCTACGAGGTGGGCGTGGCGGGCGTCGGTGCCCTCGTGGGCGTGGGCCCCCTCGGCGGCCTCCTTGACGCCCTTGGCCAGCATTATCCCGGTCAGGTCGGCCTCGAGCCGGAGGGTGCCGTCCTGGCGGAACACCCAGCTCATGCCGTAGTCGTAGTTCGAGATGGTGGTCACAAAGCCGATGACGAGCTCGCGCCCGCGGCGTCCGTACTGGCCGCCTTTGTACATGTCGTAGTGCTTCCAGAGCATGCCGCCGTCGCGCTCGTAGAGGGCCACGACCTCCTTGTTGAGGAGCGGCTTGCCGAAGTCGTCGACGAAGTCCGCGTCGAGGAGCTGAGCGTTCTCGGGGACCTCGACGCCGCGCTTGAGGCCGCCCGAGTAGCGGCCGATGCCGTACTCGCCCTCGTCGAAGGCCGCGCGCCAGGTCCAGTTACCGTCGGGGTGGCCGTAGGGCACCATCATCTCCGAGAGCGAGGCGCGGTACATGACCGGCCGCACGGTGCCGTTGTCGTCGTAGGCGACCTGGTGGAGGACCAGGCCCTCGCGCGGGTGCATCGACCAGCGGAAGCGCCAGCGGTCCCAGCGCACCTCGTGGCCGTCGAGCGTGTACGAGGCGCCCTCGGGCTGGGCGATGGTCAGGGGCTTGAGCGCGGCGCGCGCCGGGGCCAGGGAGGCGGCGTCGAGCTCCGAGGCGTTCGGCGGCAGGGGGAAGAGATCGCCGTCGATGACCTCGAGGACCTTGCGGGCGTCGGCGTCGAGCACGGCTGAGACGCCCTCGATGGGGCGGGCGTAGAAGTTCTTGCCCTTGCCGCGGAAGTAGGCCAGCGCGCGCAGGAGGCGGGCCTTGGCCTTTGGCTCCACGGGTGAGCCGTAGGCCCAGATGTCGATGGCCACCTCCGACATGTCCGTAAGGCCCCTCCGCGCCATGGCCTTCTGCCAGCGCGGGTCGGCGGCGACGACCTTCGGCAACTCCTCGAACTCGCTGAACATGACCGGCGGCTGGACGCCCGGCAGGGCTTTCCACGAGGCCACGGTCCCCTTGACCAGGTCGACGACGGCCTCGTAGGCCTTGCCGGCCTTGCGGTCGTAGAGCGAGGCGAAGGCCTCGCGGCGGTAGGGCTCGCCGGCCTTCCAGGCCAGGACCTCGGCCTTCGGCGGCTCGTTGAGCGCCATGTTCGGGAAGAGCACCTCGCTCTTGAGCTTGCCGGCCTTCGAGAGGATTTCGACGGCCTTGGCGTACTCGGCGGCGCTCAAGGGATCGAGGGGGTGGGGGGCGGCGAAGGCGGGGGCGGCCAGGGCGATGATGACGACGAGGCTCTTCATGGAATCCCTCCGGAGGAGGGATGGTAGCCCATTGCGCGGGGGTGGAAAAGGGCTGGGCTGCCGGAGTCGTTAGAGGAATGGCAAACAGGTTCCGGACCGTCTTACGGCTCGCGGCCGATCAGGGAAACCAGCTTTTCCAGCGCAGACAATCCCGGACAAAGACCAGCACGTTCAGAACTCCGGTCGGGCTCCAACCCTGGGAGGGGGGCGCGTCGATCTCCGCTCCGGGCTGGTCCTCCAACCGCCAGAACCTAGAGCCTGCGTAGGCGTCTGCGGCGCTATAGGCCGCGATCGCCGCGATGATGAGAGCGAAGGCGAAGAAGGCGGAGGCGCGCAGAGCTCCCAGCAAGAGCAGGCCGCCGACGAGGAGGCCGGTGAGCAGTCCCGCATACATACCGGCCGTCCAGCCAGCCGACGCGCCAGAGTAGAACGCGCCGGCGAAAACGACGACCCCATATCTTAAGATGATTCCCAGCGAGAGCATCCGGCAGCCGAGCCACACCAGAAAGCCGGCGCCCACTCCCTTCCAGACAGCCTTCCAAACTCTCGAGCCTCCGGCCGTAGCGGACGGTCTGGAGTCGCGGACGCCGATCTGCGGCAGTTCGGCCATGGTTCGAGTATAAGCCCCGGGACGGACTCCCGCAAGGGAGATGCAACGAGGCGAATCCTCAGGCGAAGTCGCGGTGCGGTTTGCCGACCGCCAGTGCTTGGGGGGCGCCCAGGCCATCCCGTACAGGGCCTCAGAAGCTCCTTTGATACAATCCTGCTCGTGGAGCGGCTCATCAGCGGCATCCGGTCGGCGCATGAGCTGCTGTTGACCGCGGCCTCCGTCGTTTGCGGGCTGGGAGCGGCGGCGCTGCTGACGAGGGCGGCGCGCGGCCGCGCGGCGGCATGGGCCGGCGCCATAGATTCGCTGGAGAGCCGGCGCTCGAGCCGGGCCGCGGCCGCCGCGGCGCTCGCCGTCGGCCTTTGGTTCTGCGTCCTCAGAGCCTGCATGTACCGGGCCTTCCAGCTCCACGTGGACACCTCCATCCTGGCGAACACCGCTTCCGAGACGCTGCGCGGCCGCTGGCTATCCTGCACGGTCGACGGAACGCCCAGCGTCTTGACCGTTCATTTCGCGTTCTTCATCCCCCTGTTCTTGTCGCCTCTGTTCCTCCTCTGGGAGAGCGCCCTGCCGCTGCTCTTCATCCAGGCTCTGGCCGTCGGGTCGACCCCTCTGGCCGCGTACCTGATCGCCCGCCGGCGGACCGGCTCCAACCTGCTCGGCTGGGTGACGCTGCTGCTGTTGGCGTCCCATCCCTCGTTCCACGAGCTCCAAGCCGCCACGCTCGAGAACGCCGTCTTCGGCCCCCCGTTGTTCCTCTGGGGGCTGGTGCTCTGGGATCGCGGGAGGCCGGGTGGGACGGCGCTGTGCTGGGCGCTCGGCCTCACGACCCGGGAGCAGTTTCCTTTCCTCCTGGCTGGAATGGGCCTCTATGTCATGATCTCGGAAGGCCGCCGCGACCGCCGGCGCCTTCTTCAAGGGGCCGCCGCGGTGTTCGCGTCCGCCGCGCTGTGGGCCGTCTTGATGCGGATCGTCGGCGCGCACAGCGACGCCCTCAACAAGGCCTATTGGGACCAATACGCCCATTTTGGAGCCTCGAAGACCGAGGTGATTGCGACCGTCTTGACCCACCCCGAGCTGGTCCTACGCCAGATATTCTGGCCTCCCGCCCGCCTGCTCCCGGTCCTGAAGCTTCTGGCCGGCATGGCCTTTCTGCCTCTGGCCGATCCCGCCGGCCTCGCCGTCCTGCTCAGCGGGGCGGCGCACCAGCTGCTCAAGCCGAACATCATCTTCTTCGGTCAGACGGCCTCGTATGCGTTCGGGGCGCTGGCTTTCGCGACGGCGTGCGGCCTGGCCGCGCTCGTCCGGCGACGGATGTTGGAGGGCGGGAGGGTTGTCTGGCTGCTCGTCTTGGTCCTCGCGGCGGCGAGCTGGGGCTTCCACGACGCCAACCGCGGGATTAATCCGTTCTTGGGCATGCACTTCATAGACGACGGGCCGCCCCTGCTGTCCCGGATCCCTCGGGACGCCAGCGTCTGGGCCAATGAAAACGTAGGGGTCTGGCTCTCGGCCCGCAGCCAGGCGAAGTTCTTCACATTCTCGGACCTGCCCTTCCGTTTCGACCGGATGCTTTTCCGGCCCGAATACGTCCTAGTCGACAAAGGGATGCTGATCTTCATGCCGTCTGCGCAGCAAGCCCGGCTCATCGGTTTTCTGGCGCGGGAGGCCTACGAGAAGGTCGCCGAGGCGGGGACCCTGATCCTGCTGCGGGACCCCCGCGCGCCGCGCGGCGGCCGCTCGCCGGAGGCGGTGCTCCCGGCGGCCGCCGACGGCGCCGCTCTGGTCCGACCCTACCTCGCGCGCATCCTGGACTCACCTCGAGCGCGGGAGCGCTTAGCCGCCTATCCCGCCGACCTGCGCTACGAGCCCGAGTCCGCCGAACAGAAGGCCGCCTTCGCGCTGGTCCTCATGCAGCGGGGCATGCTGGGGCCGGCGATCGAGCATGGCCGTGCGGCGATAACGCTCCGTCCGGGGATGGCCCAAGGGCACAACAACCTCGGCAACGCCTTGGCGGCCGCCGGGGAGCTTGCCGGAGCCGAGCAGCACCTGCGGGCGGCGTGGCTCTTGGCGCGCCTGCCGTTGGCCGGCTACAACCTTGGGAACGTGCTGATCCGGGCCGGCCGGCCCGGGGAGGCCGTCGAGGTCCTCGACGAGGTGTCCTCCCTGATCGCCGACCCGCGGGTCTTCAACAGCTTGGGGGCGGCCTATATGCTCGCCGGGCGAAAGGAGCCGGCGAAAGCCGCGTTCAAGCAGGCGCTGGTCCTCGATCCCGGTCTCGCCGACGCGCGGGAGAATCTGAAAAACCTGCGTTAGGGCCCGAGGCGGAGCGTCAGGCGGCGCCGGGTGGTCGCGAAGGCGGGGGCGGCGAGGACGGCGGAAAGGAGAAGGTTCAGCATGGTTCCTCCGGATGGGCGATGTTAGCCCTTTGGACGGGAATCGAAAAGAGGGAGACGGCGGAGGAGCGAGCCGACGCCGCCGAGCATCGCGCCGAGCACGGCGGAGCCGGCAAGGACCGCGGCTAGGAAGAGCACAAGGCCTACCCAGTTGCTGGCGGAGAGTGGTGTGACGGCCCCAGGGGTAACGGTGAGAGTCGGGATAAGACCGAAGACGACGAAGAGCGCGCCCATGATGAGGCCGGCGCGCAGACCTCCTTTCCAGCCGCCGAGTACGCCGGCGACGAGCGGGATGCCGGCTATGACGGCCATTAAGAGAAAGGAGCCAAATGTGAACGTTTTCCAGATGATGTCGTTAGAGTCCATGACCGGCTAGGCGGACTCGGGTCTATGAGGCTTTCCCATCGTCAGGTAGGCCAGGCCGGTGAGGACCACGAATGCGGTCGTCACAAGCATGGCGTAGTTAACGTACCAGGGGTCGTTGGGCGAGCGCGGCCAGATCATGTTGACGACGGCGCCGGTGCCGTAGACCAGGGCGGCGACGTTGATCGGCGTGCCGAGGCTCCCAAGCGTGAACTTGCCGGCCGGCTTCCAGCCCTTGAGGCGGGCGATCAGGGCCGAGGCCACCACCATCTGGAAGGCGATGTAGATGCCGATGGCCGCGAAGCTGATGATGGTGTTGACCGCGTCCTGCAGCCAGTGGCCGATCGAGGCGATGAAGACCGGGATCAGGCCGGTGACGAGCAGGGCGTTGACCGGGACCTTGGTGTTGGGCGAGAGCTTGGCCAGCGGGGCGCTGGCGAAGATCATCCCGTCGCGCGCGAAGGCGTAGACCAGGCGGCTGGCCGCGGCCTGCAGGCTCAGGAGGCAGGACAAGAAGGACACCATGACGACGGCGATGACGGCCCGGAAGCCCATCTCTCCCATCGCGGTCTTGAGGGTCGTCGCCACCGGGTCCTTGTCGGCGCCCGAGATTGCGGCCTGGAGGTCGGGCAGGGCCAGGAGCAGGGCCAGGCAGACGAAGGTGGCCGCGCCCCCGCCCACATAGATCGTCATGCGCATCGAGCGCGGGATGGCCACGCCGGCGTTGGGGGTCTCCTCGGCCAGGTCGCCGCAGGCCTCGAAGCCGTAGTAGCAGAACATCGCGGCCACCGAGGAGGCCAGGAAGGCGGGCAGGTAGCCCATGCCGGAGCCGAACGGAGCGGTGTCGAAGAGGATGCTCAGGGGCTGTTGGCGCGCGACGAGCAGGAGGTAGCCGCCGACGACGATGGCGCCGGCCAGCTCGCAGACGAAGCCGAACATCGCCACGCGGCCGAGGAGCTTGGTGCCGCTGACGTTGAGCGCGGTGCTGGCCGCTATCATCGCCACGGCGATCCAGATGCAGGCCGAGTTGCCGAGCTCGATGCCCAGGAGCTGGGCCAAGAACGGCGCCCCGCCGACGGCGACGGCGGCCACGGTCGTAAATAGCGCCCAGCCGTACACCCAGGCCGCCATCCAGGCCGTCTTCTTCCCCGTCAGGCGCAGGGTCCAGGGATAGAGGCCGCCGGCGATCGGGTACTGGGAGACCACCTCGCCGAAGATGAGACAGACGAGAAACTGCCCGAGGCCGACGAGCAGGTAGTTCCAGAACATCGGCGGTCCGCCGGCCTTGAGCGCCATCGCGAAGACCGAGTAGACGCCGACGACGGGGGAGAGGTAGGTGAATCCCAGCGAGAAGTTCTCCCAGAAGCTCATGCTGCGCTCGAAGCCGGAGGTGATGCCGAGGGCTTTGAGCTGCGCGGCGTCGTCGTGGCGGGCGGTGTCGCTCATGGGGGTAGATTATGACATCCCCTTGACCGTTTGGGGAATCCGATACATCCTCCTCCTTATGAAGCGAGCCATGGCTCTCCTAGCCGTCCTGTCCCTGACCGCCTGCCAGAAGACGCCTAAGATGGAGGAGAAGGTGGAGACGGCCAAGCCGCTCGAGACCCAGGCCAAGGAGAGAGCGCAAGGCGCGGCAAACCTGATCAAGGATGCTCAGGCCGTCGCCGCGACCGCCAATGCGGCCCAGGCGGAGCGGCAGGCGGCGATGGATCAATGATCGTCGCCCTTGCGGCGCTCGCCGCCGCCCTGCTCCTCCTCGCCGCGCGCGACCGCTGGCTCTCGGACGACAACATCATCCGCAACTTCCCCATCATCGGCCACCTGCGCTACCTGCTCATCGAGATCGGACCCGAGCTGCGCCAGTACATCGTCGCCGCCAACCATGAGGAGTTCCCTTTCAACCGCGACGACCGCGACTGGATCGACCGCTCGGCCAAGGGCGGCAACAACTACTTCGGCTTCGGCACCGACGACAACGTGCTCCAGATCGGCTACCCGATCATCAAGCACTCGGCCTTCCCTCACGGCGAGGTCAGCTTCACGGCTTCGGTGCACGACAAGGCCCTTGCCTTGCCCTGCGCGAAGGTCCTGGGCGAGGTCCGCGGCCGCAAGAAGGCCTGGCGGCCGGCCTCGATCGTGAACATATCGGCGATGAGCTTCGGCTCGCTCTCGGCGCCGGCCGTGATCGCGATGAACAAGGGCGCCAAGCTCGCCGGCTGCTGGCACAACACCGGCGAGGGGGGGCTGGCCCCGCACCACCGCCATGGGGCCGACGTCATCTATCAGATCGGCACCGGCTACTTCGGCAGCCGCGCGGAGGAGGGAGGCTTCTCGATGGAGAAGCTGCTCGAGACCGTGGCGACCTGTCCTACCGTGCGCGGCATCGAGGTCAAGCTCTCCCAGGGCGCCAAACCCGGCAAGGGAGGCGTGCTGCCCGGCCGAAAAGTCACGGCGGAGATAGCGGGCATCCGTGGGGTCAAGGAGGGGCGCGACTGCGTCAGCCCCAACGGCCACGCGGCGTTCAAGGACGTGCGCGGCCTCATCGACTTCGTCGAGCGCATCGCCGAAGCCACGGGCCTTCCGGTCGGCATCAAGTCGGCCGTGGGCCAGGAGGGCTTCTGGAAGGAGCTCGCCGCCGCGATGGTCGAGACCGGCCGCGGCCCGGATTGGATCACGATCGACGGAGGGGAGGGCGGCACGGGTGCGGCGCCGATGACCTTCGCCGACCACGTGTCGCTGCCGTTCCGCGTGGGGTTCACCCGGGTCTACAAGATCTTCGTCGACGCGAAGGCCGCCGAGCGGGTGGTCTGGATCGGCTCGGCGAAGTTGGGCTTTCCGGACCGCGCCGTCGTGGCCTTCAGCCTCGGGGCCGACCTCATCAACGTCGCCCGCGAGGCGATGATAGCGATCGGCTGCATCCAAGCCCAGCGCTGCCACACGGATTTCTGCCCGACCGGGGTGGCCACCCACAACGCCTGGCTCCAGCGCGGCCTCAAGCCCGAGCTGGCCGCCGCGCGCTTCATGCGCTACTGCCAGTCGTTCCGCAACGAGCTGTTGGCCGTGACCCACGCCTGCGGCTATGAGCACCCGAGCCAGTTCACGTCCGACGACATCGAGGTCAGCGCCGGTCCGGGCCTGTTCAAACCCCTGCGCGAGGTCTACGGCTACACCCCCCAGCGCTCCTGGGCGGGCATCGGCGGCTGGCCGTCAAGCGCCTAGGCCGCTATACTCCCGATTGAGGAGGGGTGGCCGAGCGGTTTAAGGCGACGCTCTTGAAAAGCGTTAGACGGGAAACCGTCTCGTGGGTTCGAATCCCACCCCCTCCGAGCTTCTGATGCTGAGCGCCATGATCCTCGTCCTTCTGTCAGCCGCCCCCGTCCGCGCGGCGGGGACGCTGTTCTACCTCGAGCCCGACAAGGGCTTCTGCCGCTGGATGCGCTGGACCGAGCGAGCCGGGGACGAGGAGCTGGCCCGCTCCGAGGTCTGTCCCGCCGAGATCCTCTTCGACATGGCCGCCAAGCGCAGCATCTTCACCTGCGGCGCGGCGCTCTGCGAGCGGGTCTGGGGCCCCGAAAAACGGATCATCCGCCTGGCCGCCCTGCCGGGCTCCGAGGACGAGGGCCTGAGCCTGTGGCTGAGCGCCGGCAGCCTGCGCCCGCGCTCCGCGCGCCTGGTCGTCCTGGCGCCCTCGGCCGTGACCGGTCCGTCCGACGCCATGCTGTTCCGATTCGAGGGCGTCAGCTACAAGGCCCCCGCCGCCGGCCTGCCCGAGTGGGGCGAGCCGGCCGTGGCCGTCGTCGAGGAGCTCGACGCCGACGGCGGCTGGACGCGGCTCGGCGTGTTCCCCACCAAGACCGCGGCCGGCGACACGCCGGGGCTCTCGGTCATCCCCGAGGACCTCTCCGAGGACCAGGACGCGGCGACCGGACTCGTGTCGCTCAAGCGCACGCTCGAGTCGGCCACCTGCGCGGCCGGCGATTGCACGGAGCCCCTGCGCAAGACCGACAAGGCCGCGGCCGCGGCGGTGCAGAAGACCCTCAAGGACGATGAGGAGCTGGGCTGGTTCGCGGCCGGCAAGGGAACGGTGTTCTTCCGCGTGGTGCGCGGCGACACCGCCCACGCCCAGGGCCCGGTCTCCTACTGCCCCAAGGGCTGCAAGACGCCCACCCGCCTCGAGGGCGTCCCCGCCGGCCAGCTCTCCGTCTCGCCCTGGGACGAGCACCTGCTCGTCACCGAGGAGTACTCGGGCGCCAAGCCCAAGGTCTACAAGCCGGGCTCTCCGGCCCCGTTCTTCACCGTCGCCACCGGCCGCGCGGCGGTCTGGCTCGAATTGCCGGACTGAAAGACCGCGCCCCGCCCGGGCGTATCAGGGGCATGGGAAAGGCGCGGCGGTCGTGGATGTGGATGCTGCTCCTGGCCGGGGGCTGGCTCCACGGCCGGGGGCTTTCTGATTGGGCGGCGGGCTGGGGAATCGCCCTGACGCCTTTTGCGGCGGGCCTCGTGGGTGCGGCGGCCGCGGGAGTCATGCTCCAAGCCGGGTCCTACCTCCTCTGGCTGCCGCTGTCCTGGCGTGTCAGCGTCCGGCGCGAGAAGCTGGCGCGGGCGATGGCAGCGTCCTTCGGCATAGCCCTGCTGCTCTCGGCGGCCCTGTCCGGCTCGCTGGGGCCCGTGGGTGCGGCGGCGCTGGGACTCGGTCTGGGTGCGGCGGGTTCGCTCACCCTGCTCGGGCTCTCGGTCGGCGTCCACCTCGCCTATGCCTTGGCCGCCGCCGGGGCGCTCGTCGCGGCCGGCTTCTACGTCCCTGTCTGGCTCTTCGACCGTTTGGGGCCGACCTTGGGGCTGGCGGCCACGGCGCCGTGCGCGGCCATGGCTGCCGTCCTGCTCGCGGCGCTGGCCTGGCCTCCCGCGAAGTTCGCCGCCCGCGTCGGGCCGGCTCTCCTGCCCGGCGTGCTCGCCCTCGCGGCCGGCACGGCCTGGCACGGTTTCCTGCGCCCGCTGGCGCTCTACCGCGCCGCGGGCCTCTCGCCGCGCGCCATCGTCGGCGTCGACGGCGCGGGCGGCTGCTTCGCCCGCAACCGCACCGGCGACTTGTTCTACGCCGGCGCGGGCGGCAGCTGGGAGCGGGTGTCCTTGCCGCCCGGCCTGCGCCTCGGTCGGGTGAGCAAGGTGCCCGGCGGCGTCCTGGCCCTGGAGATCCGCCCGGAGGGCGACCGGCTCTGGCGCGTGACGCGCGGGACCGCCGACGCCGTGGCCGTCGGGGCGCCGTCGCGCGAGACCGTCTTCGTGGCCGATTATGCGCTCGACGGCGAGTCGACCGTGGCAGTCGACGCGCTGGGGGCGCGCCTGGTCTGGATCGCGTCCGACGGGGAGGTGACCCGCTCGGAGTACCCGCCGGTCGAGGCCGGCGCGCCGCTGCTCGTCGCGGCCGGCGACGGGGCGCTGCACGTCTACACCGAGTCGGGGGCGCTCCTGCGCCTGAGCTCGCGCGGCGGCTGGTCGGTCCTGCGCGTGCCGCCGCCGCCGGGCCGGCCGATGTCGCTCTCGGCCGAGGGCGGGCGCTACGTGCTGCTGGCCCGCGGCGCGCGCAACTCGGCGGCGCTCTACGAGCTCTCGGGCGGGGTGGCCGGGCGCTGGAAGGCGCTGGGCGTGGAGGGACGTTGGCCGCGCCTGGCCACCGACGGGACGCGCTCGTTTGCCTTGGAAGGGAGCTCGGTGCGCGCCGAGCCGCTGGCCGGGAGCGTCGGGCGGTCGTCGGCGCTGGGTCCCTCGCAGGCCGCGGCGCGCGCCTTCGACCGCACGCCGGCGGGGGCGTTGCTGAGGATGGTGGAGTAGGCTAGCGCGCCGGCGTGAGGCTCAGCCCTTCGGGCTGCATGTGCTTCCATGCCGCCGCGTCGGAGGTCGCCGGACGCATCGCGCCGTCGTAGAAGCGCTCCGGCGAGGTCCCCGCGAAGTCCTTGAAATCGCGGATGAGGTGCGACTGGTCGAAATAGCCCTGCTCGAAGGCCAGGCCGGCCCAATCGGGCTCGACCGCCGGGGTCAGCGCCTCGACCAGGGCCTGGAACCGCACGATGCGGCTGAAGATCTTGGGCGAGAGGCCCACCCACTGGTCGAAGAGGCGCTTCAAGTGCCGCTCGCTGCAGCCGCCCTGGGCGGCGAGTTCCCCGACCGTGGTGGAGCCGCTCGAGCCTATCGCCGCGCCCAGCGGCTCGGGCAGGGCGTCCGGGAAGCCGTGGAACTCGGCGAGCCGGTGCAGGAGCGCCTCCTCCACGATCTTCTTGACCGCCAAGGGGGACTCGGCCGCCTCGATGCGCTCCTCATATAGGGCGCCTTCCTTGCCCCAGGCGTCGTGGAGGGGGACGATCTTGTTGGTGAACTCGGCCAAAGAGGACCCGAAGAAAGGATGGGCCTTGCCGGGGTGGAAATTGAAGCCGATGAGCTGGGAGCCGTCCGGGACCTCGTAGGCGCCTGAAATCTCGGAGGCGCCCATAAAGGTGACGCGGGGCACGGGGACCAGCTTCCCTCCGGCGTCGGTCATCTTGATGGCCGGCCCGCGGAGGACCACCAGGGAGGGCCAGATGTCGGCCTGGGTGCTGCTTTCGACGATACTCTCGTCTTTTTCCACCGTGGTGGTCTTCACCGCGCAGTAGCGGAGGTAGGGCTTGAGCGCCTCGTGCACCGGTATGGTGTAGCGTTTCATTCCCATGATCTCGTTCCTCTACGTAAAGGATAGGGGGGGACCCGGAATCTACACATGGCCCAAGACCCATGCTAAAACTAGGTCCTAGGGCCTACTCGAGAATTTTCTCGTCGATTGTCCGATTCGTCCAATATCTTTTTCGACTGCGCGGCTAGACTAGGGGGGAAGGAAGACGGACCACTTGGAGGTGGTTTATGAACATGAGCAAGATCGACGAGAACCGGGACGAGAGCGGCGTGGAGATGACGACCCCCTCGATGGCGATGCGCAAGCGCTGGGCGCGGCAGATCACCAACGGCACCGCCAAGGGCGTCCCCGTCTACATGAACGGCCAGTGGTCGGTCTGTCTGCCCCGCGGCTCGAAGCGCGGCGTCTGCGTCGCCGTCAACTGAAAGCGTAATGACGACGTTCGGCCGAAGTTGAAAGAATAGCGCTCGGCCGGGCGTATCCCCAGGATGAGCTGGGGAGCGCGGGCGGCGGGGGTGGGCCTGGCGGTGGGGCTGGCGGCGGTCGCCGCCGCCGACATGCACCGCCTGAGGCTCCGGCGGCCCCCGGCCAAGCCCCGGCCCCCGGCCCACGTGGCGCCCGAGGCCTGGGCGGGGCTCCCGGACCGCGACGGCGACGGCTTCCCCGACCCGGCGGAGCTGGCCACCCACGGCGACCGTGCCGCCTTCCGGCACTGGACCTGCGCCTTGGCGCTGCGCCAGGCCGAAGGGGGGATGCCCTCCACGGGCACCTTCCGCGCGGCCGTCGACTGCGCGGACCTGCTCAACATCGTCTACCGCGAGGCGCTCAAGCGCCACGACCAGCGCTGGCGCGACGCGGCGGGCTGGGGCGGGGCGCGCGCGGCGCGGGACCCGGGCCGGGACGCCGGGCTCGGCTATCCCGCCCCCGTCCTCGGCACCAGGCTCTTCCGGACCGGGACCGGCCCGGCCCACCCCGACCTCTTCGGACCCTACGCCACCGCCGAGGTCCTGCGCGAGCTCAATTCCCGCCGCTTGACCAAGGGCCTCGACCGGACGGTCCTCGAGGACGGCGACCTGCTCTTCTACCAGCATCCCTGGCAGTCCCTGCCCGACCACGGGATGCTGGTCTGCGGCGATCTTGCGGTCTATCACACCGGGCCCTCCGACGCCCGGCCGGGGCGCGTCAAGGCGGTGAAGCTCGAGCGGCTCTTCGAGCACCCCGACCCGCGCTGGCGGCCGTTGGCGTCGAACCCGTACTTCCTGGGAGCCTACCGATGGAAAATCCTCGACTGACCCTGGCTTTGCCGCTGCTGATGGCCGTTGGGGCCTTGCCGGCCGCAGCGGCCGATTTTTCCCTCACCACGGGCGAGAACTTCGCCGTCGGCTCCACGCCCACCGTCCGGGTGTCGGGCTACGGCTTCAAGCACCTGCACTTCCGGCTCTACCGGTTGAGCGAGCCGGAACGCTTCTTCATGAAGGATGAGGCCGAGGCCAAGCCGGCGGTCCCCGCGGCTGTGCCCGCGGCGGCCGCGCCGGCGGCCGTGGAGCGCAAGGGCTTCGCACGCGAGCTCGTCGACAAGGCCTCCCCCAAGGCCCGCCTGCGCCTGCGCGAGACGCTGGGCCTGGCATGGGTGCCGCCCTTCGAGCCGCGCTCGGGCGGCGCCGGCGTGCCGGTCTCCACCGAGCATCCCTTGGTGGCGGCCTGGGGGCGGGGCTTCCCGCGCGGCGAATGGATCTATGAGGACGTGCCGGTCCCGGTCCCGGGGCCGGGCGCCTATGTGCTCGAAGCCGCCTCGGGGCGCGATTCGGCGCGCACCTTGGTCCTGGTCAGCGACCTGGCCTTCGAGGTCAAGCGCACCTCGGGCGCGGCGCTGGTCTACTGCGCCGACCGCCGGACCGGCAAGCCCTGGCGCGGGGCGCGCGTCTGGTCGCTCGCCTCCGAGGGCGGCTCGGAGCGGCCGCGCGGGACGGAACTGGCCTCGGGGCGCAGCGACGGCGACGGGCTTTGGCGCGGTCCGGCCGCGGCGGAGGGGCTCATCCTCGTTCGCGCGGGGACGCACTTCGCGGCCGCGCGCGCCGCCGCGCCTTACGGCGAGGACCCGCCGACGCGGGTCTACCTCTACACCGACCGGCCGGTCTACCGTCCGGGGCATAAGGTCTTCTTCAAGGGGATAGCGCGGCGCGCCGACGGGCCGGGCTGGGCCGCCGAAGCGGGCTCGGCCGAGGTGGCGGTCAAGGACCCTAAGGGCGGCGTGCACTTCAAGGCGACGCTCGCGCTGAGCCAGGCGGGGACCTTCGACGGGGAGCTGGGCCTGCCCGAGACGCCGGCGCTGGGGCGCTGGACGCTGTCGGCGACGGTGGCCGGGCGCAGCGAGGGCGCGCCGTTCGAGGTGCAGGCCTACCGCAAGCCGGAGTTCAAGGTCACCGTCGAGCCGGAGTCGCCCAGCGCGCGGCTGGGTGCGGCGGCCGCCTTCACGATCGGCGCGGCGTTCTTCCACGGGGCGCCGGTGGCGGGCGCGGCGGTCGAATGGACGCTGACCCGCACGCCGTTCTGGACCTGGCGTCCCGAGGATCCCCTGGCCGACGAAGAAGAGACCCAGAGCTACGAGTACGGCGGCCGCCAGGTGGAGCGCGGCACGGGGACGCTCGACGAGGAGGGACGCTTGGCCGTGCGCCTGCCGCTGAGGGCCGAGGAAGGCGGCTCGTGGTGGTCGGCCCGCGATTTCAAGTTCCGGCTCTCGGCCCGGGTCAGCGACCTGGGCGGGCGCCAGCAGGCCGGCACGGGGGCGGTGCTGGCCACCCAGGGCGACTGGTACCTGCGCCTGGCCAAGGACCGCGCCGTGGTCGCCGCCGGCGAGCCCTTCGTGCTCGGCGTGGCGGCGGCCGGCTACGACGGGGCGGCCGTCGCCGCCGTCGTGGAGTGGCGGCTCGAGCGCGACGACGGTGTCCTGGGGCGCCTGGCCGCCGGCCCCATGGCCGGTACCCTGACGCTCCCCAAGGGCGGTGCCGAACTGCCGCTGACGCTCTCCGCGCCGGGGGCATGGCGCGTGAAGGTGCGCGGCCGCGACGCCGCGGGGCGCGCCGTCGAGGCCACCGAGTGGCTGTGGGCCGCGGGGGCCGGGGAGAGCGCCCGGGCCGGCGAGGGGCGCCTGGTCCTTCTCACCGACCGCCGGGCCTACAAGCCCGGCGAGACCGCGCGCATCGTCGTCGCCGGCCCGGAGGGCGCGCCGGTGCGCTTGACGGTGGAGGGCCGGACCGTGCACAAGAGCTGGCTGGCGCGCGCCGAGGCCGACGGCACCGTGCGCCTGCCCATCCCCGAGGACTGGGCGCCGGGCGTGCGGCTGAGCGCCACGGCGTTCTCGGGCGGACGCCTGCATCGCGCCGGGCGCTCGCTGGGCGTGAGCCCCGAGCGCTCGCTCATCAAGGTGTCGGTCTCGCCCGACCGCGCCGAGGCGGGTCCCGACGAGGACGTGTCTTTCACCATCAGCGCGAAGGACTGGCGCGGCGAGCCGGTCGACGCCGAGGTCTCGCTGGGGGTCGTCGACGAGGCGGTCTACGCGGTGGTGCCCGAGCTCGTGACCCCGATCGAGGACTTCTTCCACGGCCGGCGCGCCCCGCGCGTGGCCTCCTCCGACTCGACCCAGTTCTGGGTGCAGGGCCGCTCGCGGCGCGGCGGCAAGGCCGCGCTGGCCCTGGCCGAGGACTTCGAGGGCGACGACATGAAGGCGGGCCTCGCGCCGGGACGGGTACGCAAGCGCTTCGAGGACACCATGAGCTGGACCGCGCGCATGCCCACCGGCCCGTCCGGTTCGACGGTCCTGCGCCTGCATACCCCCGACAACCTCACGGGCTGGCGGGCCACCGTCCGCGCCGCCGACGCGCGCGGCCGGGTCGGGCAGGGAGCGGGGCGCCTGGTGACGACCAAGAAGCTCATCGTGCGCCCGCAGCTGCCGCGCTTCTGGGTCAAGGGCGACGAGGCCGAGCTCGCCGCCGTGGTTCAGAACCGCTTCCCCGAGGCCAAGGAGGTGCGCGTCGAGCTGGCGCTGGCGGGGCCGGTGTCCCTCATGGAGGGCGGCGCGACGCGCGTCGTCAGCGTCCCGGCGCGCGGCGAGGTCCGCGTGGCCTGGCGCGTGCGCGCCGCGGCGCCCGGCGCGGCCAAGGTGACGGTGCGCGCGCTGAGCGCGCCGGAGTCCGACGCCGTCGAGCTTACCGTGCCCGTCAAGGAGCACGGGGTCGAGCGCATCGTGTCGGTCGGCGGGCGGCTGACCGACAAAGTCGCGGCGGGCCTGCGCCTTCCCGACACCGCCGACCCCGCGGGGGCGCGCCTCGAGCTGCACCTGGCGCCCTCGGCCGCCGCGGCGCTCATGCAGTCGCTGCCCGCCCTCATGGGCTATCCGTACGGCTGCGTCGAGCAGACCATGAGCCGCTTCGGCCCGACCCTGGCCGCGTCGCGGGCGTTCCGCGAGCTCAAGCTCCCCACCGACTCCCTGCCCAAGGATTTGGACAAGATGGTCGGCCAGGGCGTCGAGCGCCTGGTGGGCTTTCAGCACGAGGACGGCGGCTGGGGCTGGTGGAAGGAGGACGCCACCCATCCCTTCATGAGCGCCTACGCCCTCTGGGGCCTCTGGCAGGCCAAGCGCGAGGGCGGGGCGGTCGACGCCGCGGTGCTCGAGCGCGGGCGCGTCTCGGTGGAGCGCCAGCTCGAAGCTTCCTTGGCCGCTGGCAAGGACGAGGACTCCGGCGGCTCCTACGGCGCGGGCTCGGGCGGCCCGACGATCCGCGCCTTCATGCTCTACGTCCTGAGCCACGCGGCAGCCGACGCCCCCACGCGGTCCCTCGCCGAGCGCATGGCGGCCGACACCGCGCGCATGAAGCCCCAGGCCCGCGCGCTCTACGCGCTGGCGCTCTCGAAGCTGGGGATGGCGGAACGCGCCCGCGACGAGGCCCGGCGCCTGATGGCCGGCGCCCAGCGCGCCGGCGGGACCGCGCGCTGGGAGGGCGAGAGCTTCGACCACGGCTGGCGCGCCGACAACACGCAGACCACGGCCGCGGCCCTGCGCGCCGTGCTGGCCGCGGCACCCCAGGACGGCGAGCGCGGTGCTTTGGCCGCGGAGGCCGTCTTGGGCCTGCTCAACGCGCGGCGCGACTCGGGCTGGGCCTCGACGCAGGACACCGCGGCGGCCGCCTACGCGCTAGTCGACTACCTAAAGAGCGCGCCTCCCTCGGGTAGCGGCGCGTCGCTGTCGGCCGCCTTCAACGGCGAGACCCGCAACGCCGAGCTCGGGCAGGGCGCCGTGCCGCAGACCCTGACGTTCAAGGGCGCGCGTACGGGCGAGAACCGCGTGGACCTGGCGCTTACGGGCGGAGGGGAGGTCTTCTACACGGCCGCGCTGACCTACCACGACGCCGGCGAGGACCTGCCTGAGGAGGCGGGCCGGGGCCTCAGGGTGCATCGCGGCTACGAGAAGTTGGTGCCGGTCCGCCTGCCCCATGGCCCAGGCTACCGCGCCGTGCCGGCCAAGGACCTGCGCCGCGGCGACCTGGTGCTCGTCACGCTCGAGGTCGACTCCGACGCCGAGCGCGAGTTCTTCATGCTCGAAGACTTCCTGCCTTCCGGGTTCGAGCCGGCCGAAGGCCTGGAGTCGGCCGAGCTCGAGGGCCTGGGCCGGGACTGGGACGGCCGGGCCGACGCGCGCGAGCGGCGCGACGACCGGGTGGCGCTTTTCGTCAGCCGCCTGCCGGCCGGCCGCAGCGTCTTTCGGACGCTCTTGCGCGCCGAGGCGGCGGGGCGGGTGCACGCCCTGCCGGCCGTGGCCCAACTGCCCTACGCCCCGGACCTGCGGGCGTCCTCGGCCGAGGCGCGCCTCGATGTGGGTGATTAAGATGGCCGCCGCGCTGGCGTTGGCGTCTTACGCTGCTGACACCGGGCCGGGCCGCTTCCTTAAGAAGGGGGACGGGGTGGTGCTGGTGGCCGACCTGGCCTCGGGAGGGCGCTTCACCGAGAGCCGGGGGGGCGGCGCGGGCGCCGCGCCCCCGGCCTCGCTGTTTAAGATCGCCGACGCCCTGGCCTTGGCTCGCGCGGGACGGCCGGCGGCGGTCTACTGCCGGGGCGGCTGCTCGCGGCGGCCTGGGCACGGGGCGGTGTCCTTGCGCGCGGCTTTCGCGCACTCCTGCAATAACTTCTTCCGCGAGCGCCTCGTCGAGCGCGAGACCCTGCTGGCCGCGGGCCTCGAACTGGGCCTGGCGCGCGCCGAGGCCCTGCCCGCCTTGCGCCGCGCGCCGGCGGGCGAACTGGCCCTCGGGCTCTCGCCCGGCTTGGCGCTGACGCCCGAGGAACTGCTCGAGGCCGCGGCGCTCTGGCCGGCCGGCCCGGCCTGGCCCATCCTGCGGCCGCTGCTTTCGGCCTGCGTGGCGGAGGGTACCTGCGCGCCGGCGCGTCTGCCGGGCATGACGGTCGCCGGCAAGACCGGCACGGCCCCGGCCCCCGACGGGTCGGGGGCCACGTCGGGCTGGTTCGTGGGGTTCGCGCCCGCCGAGGCCCCGCGCGCCGTCGTCGTCGTGTTCCTCGACCGCGGCCAGGGCCGCGACGCGGCGGCCGCGGCCGGGGAGGTGCTGGCGTGGTGGTTCCGCTCCTCGTCCTCGCCGCTCTGACGTCGGCGGCTCTTGAGCCGCCGACGACCGTGCGTGTGCGCGTGTTCTCGAAACACGCGCCGGTCGAGGCGGTGGTCGAGGAGAACGGCCGTCGCCGCCGCTTGGCGGCCGGGGAGCCGGCCGCGCGCCTGAGCTTCGTCTCGACCTTCACGGTGACGGTGCCCGGCCTGCCGCCGCGGGCGTATCTCGGCTCGCTCGAGACGTCGACCCGCGAGGGACGCCTCGTCCTCGTCGTCGCGTCGCCGCTCGAGCCCTACACCGCGGGGGTCAGCCAGGCCGAGGCCGGGGCCGGGGCGCCGGCCGAGGCGCTCAAGGCCCAAGCCGTCGCCGCGCGCTCCTGGGCGGCGGGCACGCGTCCCCCGCACGAGGGGGCGTTCTGCGACCTGACCCACTGCCAGGTCTTCCCGGGCTTGGGCGGCGCCGCCGGCCGCGCGGCCGCCGCGGCCACCGACGGCCAGCTCCTGCGCGCGCGCGGACGGATATTCCCCGGCCACTACCACGCCGCCTGCGGGGGCCTCTTGGACGCGCCGGGCTCGATCTGGCCGGGGACGGAAGGGCGCGGTCCCGCGCGCGCCGACGCCGGCCGCGACGGCCGCGCGCTGTGCGCGCTCAGTCCGCATGCGCGCTGGCGCGCCGCCGTCCCGGCCGCCCGTATCGAGCGCCTGGCCCGCGCCGCGGGCTGGCTGGGTGCCGCCGAGCCGCTCACCGATCTCGCCGTCGCGGAACGGAGCCCCGCGCGGCGCGCTTTGACGCTGAAGCTCAACGGCGCCGCGATAGGCGCCGAGCGCTTCCTCTCGGCCGTCGGCCGCGCGCTGGGCTGGAACGTCCTCAAGAGCGCGGCCTTCGAGCTGCGCCGCGAGGGAGCGGACTTCGTGTTCGAGGGCCGCGGGCTCGGGCACGGGGTGGGGATGTGCCAGGCCGGGGCCGCGGCGCTGGCCAAGGGCGGCGCCTCGGCGCGCGAGATCCTCGAGCACTATTACCCGGGCGCGCTGCCGCCGCAACCGCGCTGCGCGGGCGGGACCTGTCTCGAGGGCGGCGGGCCGCGCCTGCTCGAACTGCTCGAGCGCGAGCGCGCGGCCCTGTCCGGGGCGCCCGAGGCGGTGCGCGTCGTCGCCCATCCCGACTTCGACTCCTTCCGCGCAGCCGGCGGCTCGGGGCGCCACGCCGCGCGCTGGCGGGACGGCATCCTGCACCTGGCCCCGCCCGCGGCGCTCGAGGAGCGTGGGATCTTGGAAAGCGTGGTGCGCCACGAGATGAGCCACCTGTGGGCGGCCCGGGTCTCGCGCGGCCGCGCGCCGCGCTGGCTCGCCGAGGGGGTCTGCGTGTGGCGGGCCGGGGAGCTGGCGCGCGAGGACCCGGCCTTAGACGAGCCCATCCTCGCCGACGGGGCCGTGCGGCTCAGCTACCGGCAGGCCGGCGAGCGCGTGGCGCGCGTGGCCGAGCGCGGCGGGACGGCGGCGGTGGAGCGCCTGCTCGAGGGCGGCGGCCTTACTGGTCGGCCTTAGGCTCGTCCTCGCGCTTCTCGTGCTTGGCCTTGAAGGCCGAGATGGCCGCGCCGCGCTCGGCCTCGGGGAGGGCCTTGATGCGGCGGTACTCCTCCTTCATCGCCGAGGCGCGGCCGCCGTCGCCCTTGGGGGCGCGCTTGTGTTCGGCCCTTTCCTCGGGGTTCCGTTCCCTATGCCCGCGCGGTCCCACGTCGTACTTGGCCTTGAACGCCTTGATGGCTTCGCGGCGCTCGCCCTCGGGCAGGGCCTTGATGCGCTCGCGCTCGGCCTTCATCTCGGGGGTCATCCCACGGTCCCGCTTCTTCCAGCGCCCTTCGCCCTCCCCCTTGCCGTGCTTGGCCCGGAGTTCCTTCATGGCGGCGCCGCGCTCGGCCTCGGGGAGGGCCTGGATGCGCTCGTACTCCGCCTTGATCTCGGGGGGAGGGAGCTGCTCGTCGGCGCGGGCGCCGGGAGACAGCACGAAGAGGACCGCTAGGACCATCAGGGGTACGCGCATGATTTCTCCTCCGAACGCCTTGCTATTGATAACAGTTCATCCCCGCGATGTCCAGCCGAGCAAGGTCAGAGCTGGTCAGGGCTTGACAAATTTATATGTATATAGCATTATGTATGCATATGATTAGGACGACTTTGATGCTCCCCGAGGAATTGCGGCAGAGCGGCTTCGATGAGGCACGCCGACGGGGCATCTCCCTGGGCGAGTTTATCCGCGAGGCCATGCGCGCCGCGCTGACGCGCTCGCCGCGTTCCGGAGGTGACGCATTCCTCGATGACGGAGCGGTGTACTCGGGGCCGGTCCCGGTCGACGGTTCCACGAATCTCGACGAATACCTCTACGGCGAGAAGCCGTGACCTTTCTGGACTCCGGGGCCTTCATCGCCCTCTGGCTGACCCAGGACGGCCAGCATGGCGCGGCGACGAAGGCGTTGGGGGTAATTAAGGAAGAGGGAGGGCGCCTCTGCACCAGCAACTTTGTACTTGACGAGGTCGTCACCTTCGTCGGTCGGCGAGCGGGCGCGACTTTCGCGGCCTCCAAGGCCCGCGGCGTCCTCGAGTCCAAGGTCCTTTCCGTCCTGCGTCCCGATGCCGACGACGAGCGCGCGGCGCTGGCGCTCTATGAGAAGTTCGCCGACGCGGGAGTGGGTTTCACCGACGCGGTCTCGTTCGCCTTGATGCGCCGCTATCGTGTCAGGCGCGCGTTCACATTCGACCGCCATTTCGGCTTGGCCGGGTTCACCCTTTTCCCCGGGACTGAACGAGCGAAATGGAAGACCAATCCGCTCCCTCGCGCCGTGCTTTGACCGTACCGACCCGCGTGCCGGGTCTCGGGCGCGTCCTGGTGGTCGACGACGACCAAGAATGCCTGGAGCTCGCCTGCATCGCCCTGACCGCGGCGGGCTTCGCGGTCGAGGGGCTGAGCGACCCGCGGCTTCTGTTCGAACGGCTCGGGGCCGGCACGCCCGACGTCGTCGTTTTGGACCGGCACATGCCGGGGGATTCCGGCGACATGCTGGCGGCCAAGCTCAGGGCGGCCTTCGGTCCCCATCGCCCGCCCGTGCTCCTCTGGACCGCCGACGCGGGTCGGGGGATCGAGGCCGGACTGTTGTCGGGTTTGGTGGCTGAAGTCATCGTGAAGGGCCTGCAGGGGGTCGACGTCCTCGTTCAGCAGGCGATCAACCACGCCGGTTGGGATCATGTCGGACCTGGCCTGATGTACAGGCGTCGCGACGGGCGGCTGCTCCATGGCGGCCGAACCAGTCGGCCGCTCACGGAACGGGAGGTCGACTTCGTGTACCAGTTGGCCGCGGCCGGCGCGGCCGGCGTAGGGCGTACGCAGGCGAAGCTGCTGCTGCTTGAGCCGGGGGCCAGCGAATCGAGCAACACGCTTCTGAACCAGGTGATCGCCCGCTTCAAGCGCAAACTGCCGACGACGCTGCGCAGGATTCTCGTGACCGTGCGCGGGAAAGGCCTCCGGCTGGACCTTTAACGGCGGGGGCGTAGGTAGTTCGGCAATGTGACACCCGCTGTCATTGACAGGGGGAGGTTGCGGCTTATACTCGCCGACAGCGGCTGGGTGACTCGGGCGTTGGGCAGGCGCCAAGAACAGGCGGGAAGAGGCGAGCGGATGTGCACGTCGGACGAGGAGCTTTCATGAGGGATGCTTTGCTTCTCCTGCGGGCTCTTTCTTTTGTTTTTGTCCCCCGCGGTACCCCAACGCCCACGCCGAGCTGCGGCGGGGCCGGCGAGGGAACGTCCTGGGGAACGGCCGAAGGGGACGAGGGTCCGGCGCGGCGAGCTGGCCCCGCAGGGCCGGCAAGGACACGCGCTAAGGAGAGAACGCGGCCCGGTGAAGTTCGGGGGGGTCGAGGGGCTTCGGCGGGGAACGAAGGGTTAGGAGGGCTCGTCGAGGATCCCCCCCTTTCCCAGGCCGCGCCGTGCGGCTCGCATATGCGCGAGACCGCACAACAGCGCGAGAGGAGTTCTCAATGATGGCTCGGAACTTCCTCGCCGCTTTTCTCGTCGTCGGATACCCGGCGAACCTTTCGGCCAAGGAAGTGCCGTCCAATGCGAAGCGACCCAAGGTAAAAATTACCTTTGATCGTGCGAACTTTCAGGTGAGCTATGGCCAGACTGCTGAGTTTTGCATGAAAGTTCAGCCGCCAGTTCGTTTCAAACCCAAGGTCGTATTTGCGAGCAACCCGGCGGGCTCGTTGGAGGGCAAATTCGGCGGTTCGGCAACATGCCCAGATTCTTCCTTCTCCTCGATTCAGGTAAAGGCAAGCACGACGACAGCATGCGCCTCGTCGGCAAACCTCCTCATAAACGTCAAGGACAAGACCGTCGTGGGCGGGACGCTGGCCGGAACCGTCCTCGTGCCCACGAGCGAGTTCGCGAACCTGTTCAGCACAGAGTCCTGCACAATTGGCGGCCCTTAAAGAAGGGGGGCTATGAAGGAACTCCATGACCGGCACGGCGAAGAATGGCCGTGCGCGGCGATGAGCGGGCGACACGCCGCCCGCGTCGGCAATACCGCTGTTCCGAAGACCACGCTGGGGGCTGTTGTCTTGGCCCTCGCGGCGGGCTTGCTCGCTGGTCCGGTGGCAGCTCAGACTGTCGTGAAGCCCGGCGACACCGGGACTATAGAACTCCCGCTCCGAAATGCAGCCGCCGGTGTCAGCGCCGGAAAAATCGAGAATCTTACCGTCTCCGTGTCGGTCCCCGCCGCGTACCAAAGCGACTTCACCATCACTGGCATCACGATTGAGAATGATGCGAATTTGCCGCCGACCTCCTTCGAGCTCGACGAGGCAAAAACCTTCGTCGTCGCCTACACCATCGGCCCGAACGCGCCGGATGGCAATTTCGACGCCGTACTCACGGTGAACACCCCCGGGCAGGCCGTGAGATTTAATCCGGCCGGTCGCGATACCCTGGTCAGTTTCCCCGGTGAAGACCTCGCCGTCCCCGACGACAGCGCCGCTCAGCCCGTTCGCCAAACCCCGCCGTTCGCCTTGGCGCGCTTCCCGCGAGATCTCGCGCGTTGCCTCCTCCCCACGAGCTCGCCGCGCCGGACCCTCGTTCCTTTCG
>JACPXC010000004.1 GCA_016196755.1 Elusimicrobiota bacterium | reverse complement strand
GTAGTCCGCGTTGGGCGTGATCCGCACGCGGATCATGTCCGAGTCGTTGGATTCGTCCGGGTCCAACGCCCGCGCCGTCCCCGTCACCAGCACCGTCAGCAGGGCCGTCAGGCCCAGCGCCTTCCAGGTCGTCGTCTTCATGGCCATTCCCTCTCTTTTCACGGCGTTCACTTCTTCTCCGGCGCCTCAGGCGCCGAAATCTTGTCGTCCGCGGCGAAGGTCACGAAGCCGCGGTGAGTCGCGTTGACCACCATCCCGTTGGGGAGCTTGAGAGCGATCAAGAAAGCGAACTTGCGTCCCTTCAGCGCCTCGGGTGCGTTCTCGATGCGCATCTTGAACTCCTTGACCGCCAGAGCATCCACCGCGATCTCGGCGGGCTCGAACTTGACCCAGCTCAGATCGGGAAGCGTCTCCCAACCGCCGCTCGGCAGCGGCAGCGAGCCCACGGGCCAACCCACCGCCTCGGGGACCAAGGTCAAGGTCTCCTCGCCGCGGTTGGTCAGGAGATGCGACTTCTTCTCCTCGCCCTTCACGTCATAGACCACGCCGGTCTTGGCGGCCTTGACGTAGAGGGCGTTGGGCCAGAGGTCGTAGTTGAGCGAGACCACCGCCTCTCGAAGCGCCTTGCGCTCGACGGCCTCCGGGCTGGGCCCGATCGAGAATCTCAGGCGGCTGTCGACTCCCAACGAATACACCCCGAACTTGTTGGTGCGGGCCCAGATCTTGGCTTGGAAGTGGCGGCCCTTGAGCGCCGGATCGTCGGGGATGCGGACGATGATGTCGGCGAAGCCGATGGAGTTCGGCTCGATGCGCAGGCTGGCGGGGCTGAGCTCGAACCACGACGGGTCGGGCAGCGCCTCATAGGGGCTCGTGACGGCCGAGGTCGAAGGAGACTGCACCTCGAGGAACACCTCGACCGGCAAGCCGCCCCGGTTCTTGATCGAGTAAGGCACCCCGCTGATCTCCCGGAGGTTATAGACCCCTCCGGGCTTGAGACGATCGAACTCCACGTCGACGAACTGAGTGGATATGCCTACCACGGCGGACGCGGAGCAGGTCAGGACGAGGACGGCCCCCGCCCCCGCCAAGCTCCTCCGCAACGTCTCGAACATCGATCTCATTTTCATTCCTCCGGTCACATGTTGGCGCGAGTGGCCGTCACGGTGATCGTGAAGTCCTGCTCGCTGGTCGTGCTGGTGTAGGGCGGCGCGTCCATCCGCAGCCACAGCTGCTTGGTCGCGCCGAGCGGGATGTTGTCCATGTCGGTGCCGCCGGACATGGAGTTGTTCTCGAAGTTCTCATCGGCGCCGGCGCCGGACGCCATGCCCGCGCGCTTGGGCGTGGTCGTGATCAGGTTCTTGACGCCGTCGAAGTCGGCCTGGGCCGGATGGGCTCCCAGGCCGGTGCTGAAGAGGCCGTAGACCTGCAGCTCATCGATGGCCGCCGTCTCGTCGGCGTCGAGCGACCACTGGGGATCGACGGAGTCGTTGGCGCCCTGGATGTTGAGCTCCTGCGGGGTGATGTTGCCGACGATGGTCACCAGGACCGGGTTCTCGGTGTAGCTCGTCTCGCCCATCGCCATCGTGAAATCGAGCGTGACGGCCGCGGTGTCGATCTCGACGCCGAGGTCGGCGGCGGGGGTGATGCGGACCGTGATGGCGTCGCTGTCGTTGGAGGGGTCGGAGTCGGCGAAGGCCGGGGCGGCGGCGGCGAAGGCGAGGGCGGCCGCGGCGGCGAGGAGGGTCAGGAGCCTTTTCATTTTTCGCCCGCGCTCGCTTGCGTGTGTGCCCGCCCGCGCGCGCGTACGAGGAGTGTGCCTCCAAAACCCCATCGGCTCCCGCAAACGGGGGGGATTAATTGCGAAGTTTAATTCGCCATCTCTTCGCAAGGGACCTGATTCCCAAGTCGATAAAAAAACACACCAAACAACACCAATCAATGATAAAAGATGTTAATTGGATAATCCGTCAGTTGTTATCTAGTGCTGTCTATTATCTTGTGCTTCAATTGACAACCTCCCATTCAACCCGGCGGACTCATGTGCTAGAATCGCCCGATGGAATTGCGGCAGGCGCCATTGGGCCGAATGGGCCTCTATTCGGCTCTTTTCGGGGCTCCGCTGGTGTTTCTCCTCAGCGATTTCTTTCCTTATAGTTATCCGAAGTTCGGACTCTTGGCGGGGGGGGCCTTGCTGCTCTGGGCGGGAACCTGGGTCGCTCCCAATGGGGCCGCGCTGACCCCCATCCGCACGGCGCTCGACCTGCCGCTGGCGGCTCTGGCGGCGGTCTGGATCGCCTCGGCCCAGGTCGGACTCGAGCCGGCCTACGCCTGGCTCGGCCATCCCGAGACCCTGACAGGCGTGCTGACGCTGGGCGTCGGCATCCTGCTCTACCACGCGGGAGCCGCCCTGCCGGCCGGCGAGCGCAGGCTCCCCGCCGTCGTCGCCGCTTGCGCCGGCGTCGCCTTGTCGCTTCACGCCTTCCTCCAAGCCGCCGGCATCGACCCTCTGCCCCAACCGGCCGGAGGCCTCCCTCTCGGGCGCGTCATCGCGGCGTCCGGACAGCCGGTCCTGCTCGGCGCGCAACTAGCCGTAGCCGTACCTTTGGCATGGACCTTGCGCCGCGAGTCCGAGGGCCTGCGGCGGAGCCTATGGACCGCGGCGCTCCTGGCGCTGGGCGCGGCACTCCTGCTCAGCAAGTCGCGCGGTTCGATCCTCGGCGCGGCCGCCGGACTCAGCGCCGCGTGGCTGACGGCGGCGGAGGCTGTCTCGCCGCGCCGGCGGGCCTGGGCGCTCACCCTCGTCCTGGCCGGCGCCCTCGTCGCCGGCGCCGCGGCGGCCCTGCGCCCCAGCGCCGCCTCAGACGCGGGCCGGGTCATGGTCTGGCGGCTCGCCGCCCAAGCCGTGCGCCGCCAGCCGCTGCTAGGCGCCGGTCCCGAAGGCGTGCGCGCCGCCGCGCTCCGCGACCGCGACGACGACGCCCTCGCCGTCCTCGGGGCGAGCTTCGTGCCGCGCGACGCCCACGACGACCTCCTGCACGCCGCCGCGACGACCGGCCTGCTCGGCCTGGCCGCCTACCTTTGGCTGCTGGCCGCCCTCGCCAAGGCCTTGGCGAAAGCTCGGGACCCGGCCGCCGTCGGTGCCGTCACCGCGCTCCTCATCCACGCCAAGTTCAACGCCGCGCCCCCGGCCGCCTGGGCCGCGGCGGCGCTGGTGAGCGGCGCGGCGTTCTCCCACGACCGCTCGCGGCCCTGGCCCGCGGCCAAGGCCGCGGGCACGGTCTTGGCCGTGCTGTGCTTTGCCGCCACGGCGTGGACCTGGCGCGTCGACCGGCTGCACCGGGCCGCGACGTTGGCCGCTTCCAAGGGCGACATCCCGCGGGCGCTCGCCCTCTTCGAGACCGGGGCCCGCGCCGCTGCCTGGGACCAGCCGCTCCGGGAATCGTACGCGGCCTTCCTGGCCCGGGCCCTGCCGCGCGCCCCCGGCCCGGCTCAGCGCACGGCGATGATCGAGCTCGTCGCCCGACTCGGACGAGAGACCTCCGCCTGGCATCCCGCCGACGCCTCCGGAGCTCAGATGCTCGCGCTGGCGGGGTTCCTGCGCGCGCGCACGGGCGACCGCTCCGGCCTCGATGAGGCATGGGCCGCCGCGCAGGAAGGGCGCCGGCTCGACCATGCTCATCTGCCGCTCCTGCAGCTCGGCGCCGCGTTGGCGCGCGAACGCGGCGACGCGGCCGCGGCGGTCGAATGGGCC
The DNA here is from genome assembly GCA_016196755.1 of Elusimicrobiota bacterium. GTDB lineage: Bacteria > Elusimicrobiota > Elusimicrobia > UBA1565 > UBA1565 > SCTT01. Next base: position 162,122 of record JACPXC010000004.1, on the reverse strand, counting down.
GGCGAAGCGGCCCGCATCAGAGCCCTGTCGACGCCGTGAACGCGCTGGCCGCCGCCGGGCTGGCGCTGGCGGCTTGGGCCTCCCGGCTCCCCGCCGCCCTGACGGCCTGGGCGGCCCGCGGAGGAGCCGTGGTCCCATACCCGTGGGACCTGACGGCGGCCGCGGCGGCCGGACACGCGGCCACGCTGGCCGCGGCCATGACCACGGCCTTAGCGCTCTGGACCGGCGGGCGCGCCGCGCTGCGCGCGCTGGGCGCGGCGCCGGCCTCGCGCCTCGAAGCCGGCGCCGCCGCCTACGCCCTCGGCGCCGTCCTCTGGGGACAACTCTTCCTCGCCTTGGGGCTGGCGGGACTCTTGTCGGTCCCGCTCCTGCGCGCCCTGCTCATCGCCGGCGCGGCCGCCGGCTGCCTCGAGCTGGCGCGCCGGCCGCCGGACCTGGCGGCGCTGCGCCGGGAGCTGCTCGAGGCCGGACCGGTCTGGACGGCCGGCTTCGCCCTCTGCCTGGCCGTCCTGCTGCCCTACGCGCTCTCGCCGGAGACCTTCTACGACTCGCTCGAGTATCACCTCGGCCTGCCCCGCCTCTATCTCCTGCGCGGCGCCATCGGTCCGGTGCCCGACAACGCCTTCGCCGGCGTGCCGTCGGTCCCGGCCATGGTCTACGGCTGGTCGCTGGCGCTTGACTCGACGGGGACGGCCGCCCACGTCTTGAACCTGCTCTGGCTGGCGGCGACGGGCGCCGCCCTGGCCGGCTTGGGGCGCCGCCTTGGAGCGCCGGCCGCCGGAGGCTTGGCCGCCGCGCTCTTCGCCGCGGCCCCGTGCGTCTCCTCGGCCGCGCAGATGACCGGCGTGGAGCTGGCGTGGACCCTGTTCTCGACGACGGCGTTGAGCCTCATCCTCGGCGCTGCGCCGCGCGCGAAGGCCGGCCCGTGGGCCGCCGCGGGCCTGCTCATCGGCGGGGCGATGGCGAGCAAGAACCTGGCCTGGGCCTTGCCCGCCGCCGGGCTGGCCGCGGCCTGGGCCGCGGCCGGCAGGCCGTCGAAGCGCCGCGTCGCCTGGACCGCGGCCGCCGCCGCCGCGGTGCTGGCCCCGTGGCTGGTCAAGAACGCGTTCCATTATGGGAACCCCATCTATCCGTTCCTGCACGAGCGCATCCAGCCCGGGGCTCAGGCCATGCCCGGCTGGCGCTACCTGGGCTCCGGCGCCACCATCGAATGGTCGGCCGGCTTGGCCGCGGGAGCCTGGGCCTGGCTCAAGGCTCCGCTGGCGTCGCTGCGCTACTCCGGCCGGCTGTCCGACTCGGCCGGCTTGGTCCTGCTCGGCCTCCTGCCCGCCGGCTTGGCCGCCGCGCGCCGCGAGCGGGCCTGGCGTCCGCTCCTGGCATTCGCCGCCGCCGCCTGGCTGCCGCTGTCGCTGGTCACCGTCCTGCCGCGCTACCTCATCCCGGTGTACGCGCCGCTGGCGCTGGCGGCCGCCTTCGCCGTCGAGCGCCCGGGCGCGGCGGCGTTCCTGCGTCCGCTGACGGCGGCTCTGCTGGCCGGCTCGAGCGCCGTCGTCTGGCGTTGGGGCCTGCCGCTGTCCCGCCTGCGCGTGTTCACGGGCGAGGTCTCCGCCGCCGAGTTCCTCTCCCGCTCCGACGAGGCCTACTACCCGGCCCCGCTCTACCCGGCGGGCCGCTGGCTGGGCGAGCATGCCCCGCAGGACGCCAAGGTGCTCATCTTCGGCGACGCGCGCGGCTTCCATGTCCCGCGCGACCACGTCCTGTCCACGCCGATGCAGACCACGGTCCTGGAGCGCTGGGCCAACGCCGCGCCGGACGGGGCGGCCCTGCGCGCGCGCTTCAGGGAGGAAGGGATCGGCTGGATCCTGGTCAACCACGCCGAGATCGTCCGCCGCCGGCTCGAGCTCTCCTTCACCGTGGCCGGCAAGCGCTCGCTCGATGAGTTCTGGGCGCGCTGCACGCGGAAGACCTTCTCGCTGGGCCCCGAGACCATGGTCCTCTCCAACGGCAGACGCTCGCTGGACCGCTGGCTCGCCGTCTATGAGGTCCTTTCCGAGGAGGAGGCCGCGCGGCCGCACGCCGCCGACGATCTCTTCGCGGGCTACGATGTGACGGAGGAGGACTCGGCGTCGGTCAAGCGGTAGCCGACGCCGTGGATGGTGCGCAGGAGGCGTCCGCCCTCGCCGAGCTTGCGGCGCAGGGTCTCGACGTGCTTGTCCAAAGTGCGCGTCTCGACCTCCTGCGGGTACTTCCAGACCGCCTCGAGGATCTCGACGCGCTTGAGGACCCGGTCCTTGTTCTTGAGCAGGAAGGCCAGGAGGTCGAACTCGAGCCGCGTGAGCGTGACCTGCGCGCCGCCGGAGAGCACGCTGCGCTCGACGAGGCTGAGCTTGAGCGCGCCGGCCTCGAGGGCGATGACCGGCTCGGGCTGGAGACTGCCGTTCCAGAGGCTGCGGCGCAGGAGCGTGCGGACCCGGGCCAGGAAGATGTCGCCGGTGAACGGCTTGGCCAGGTAGTCGTCGGCGCCGGCGTCGAGGATGGCCACGACGTCCTTGGTCGTGCCGTGCGGGTCGACCTGGAGGACGGGCAGGGCGCGCGTGGCCGGCTGGGCGCGCAGCGCGCGCAGCAGCTCGACGGCGGCCTCCTTGGACGGCAGACCGTCGAGCACGACCAGGTGGACGGGCTCCGCCGCCAGGCGCGCGGCGGCCTTCGCCGCGTCGGCCATCAGGATGACGCGATGGCCCTGCGCCTGCAGCAGGTCCTGGAGCTGCAGGCAGAACTTGGTGTCCTGGCCGACGATCGCTACGATCAAGGTCTCATCCCCTGAAAGCCGGGTACTCGCCGAAGACGTCCTGGAGCGCGTTGGTCATCTCGCCGACCGTGGCGTAGACTTTCACCGCGGCGATGATCGGCGGCATGAGGTTCGCCGTGCCGCGCGCGGCCTCGCGCAGGGCGGCAAGAGCCGCGGTCACGGCGGCGTCGTCGCGCGAGGCCTTGAGCTTTTTCAAGGCACGGACCTGGCCCCGCTCGACGTCGGCGTGGATCTTGAGGATCTCGGGGGTCTCGGTGCCGGCCTGGTTCACGTTGACGCCCACGATCTTGCGGCGCTTGGAGCCCAGGTCGCGCTCGAAGCGGTAGGCGGTCTCGGCGATCTCGCGGTGGAAGTAGCCCTTCTCGAGCGCGCAGACCACGCCGCCGAGCTCCTTGATGCGGCCCATGACCTCCAGGGTCCGGGCCTCGACCTCGTCGGTCAGCGACTCGAGGAAGTACGAGCCGCCGAACGGGTCGACCGTGTCGCAGACACCTGACTCCTCGGCGATGACCTGCTGGGTGCGCAGGGCGTACATGACCGCCTCATCGGAGGGCAGCGCCAGGGCCTCGTCGAAGGAGTTGGTGTGCAGGCTCTGGGTGCCGCCGAGGACGGCGGCCAGGGCCTGGAAGGAGACGCGCGCCAGGTTATTGAGGGGCTGCTGGGCGGTGAGGCTGACCCCCGCGGTCTGGCAGTGCATCGGCAGCATCCACGACATCGGGTTCTTGGCGCCCATCGTGTCGCGCATGAAGCGCGCCCAGATGCGCCGCGCGGCGCGCAGTTTGGCGATCTCCTCGAAGAAGTCGTTGTGGACGTCGAAGAAAAAAGACAGGCGCCGGGCGAAATCGTCGACCGGCCGGCCGCGCGCCGCCAGGCGCTCCACGTAGTCGACCCCGTCGGCCAGCGTGAAGGCCAGCTCCTGCACCGCGTCGGCGCCGGCCTCGCGGATGTGATAGCCCGAGATCGAGATCGGGTAGTAGCGCGGGACGTTGTCGCAGCAGAACTCGATGGTGTCGAGGACCAGGCGCATCGAGGGCTCGGGGGGGAAGAGGTACTCGTTCTGGGCGATGTATTCCTTGAGGATGTCGAGCTGGAGGGTGCCGCGCACGCGCTTCCACGGCACGCCCTGCCGCTCGGCGACGGCCAGGTACATCCCGAGGAACATCGGCGCCGGGAGGTTGATCGTCATCGAGGTCGAGGCCTTGGCCAGGTCGATCCCCGAGAAGAGCACCTCGAAATCGGCCAGGGAGTCGATCGCCACGCCCTCGCGGCCCACCTCGCCCTCGGCCCGCGGGTCGTCGGAGTCCACGCCCATCAGGGTCGGCAGGTCGAAGGCCGTGGAGAGCCCGGTCTGGCCGTGCTCGAGGAGGTACTTGAAGCGCGCGTTGGTGTGCTTGGCCGTCGAGAAGCCCGCGAACTGGCGCATCGTCCAGCGGGTCTGGCGGTAGCCGGCGCCCTTGAGCCCGCGCGTGTAGGGGAAGCCGCCCGGGACGCCCAGCTCGCGCGCGGGGTCGAAGGACTTAAGGTCCTCCGGGCCGTACTCGCGGCGCAGGGGGATCTCGGAGAGGGTGGCCGGCTCGGTCTCGGCGTGGGGGACGCCTGGGTCCTCCACAAGACGGGCTTTCGTGGCGCTCATGACGATCGACCGCGCTTTGGCACACGCTAGTCTACCACACGGCTTCCGACGATGCCAACGCGCGCGGCCTCCATCGTCCGGGATATGATGTGGTAAAGTGTCGCCGTGAGGATTCGTTCGAAACTGATTCTCCTGATCGGGGCGATCCTGCTGCTGACCGCCGCGGTGAACATCCTGCTCAGCTATCGGATGCGCAAGAAGGAGATCGCGGTCACCTCCCAAGGCCTCCGCGAGATGGTGTTCCGGAACTTCGTCGTCACGACCCGCGAGGCCTACCGGCGCAAAGACCCCGCCCTCTTGGATGCGATCTTCCCGAGCCAATGGGCTCCGAAGATCGCCTACGCCTACCTGGCCGATGCCGACGGGCTGTTCTTCTTCCACACCGATCCCCGCTTCCGCGGGAAGCGCCTGGAGGAGTGGAGCAAGCCCCCCGAGACGGTGGAGCTCCGGGAACCCGTTCCGGTCGACGTGCGTGGAGGGGGCACCGTCGGGCTGGGTTTTACGGGGTTGGGAGAGAAGACCACGCTCAAGAAGGTGAAGCGCGAGCTCTTGACCCCGATACTCATAGCGGCCTTGGTCTCGGCCCTCCTGGGCGCGGCGACGGCCATAGTCCTGGCAACCCTGTTCACCCGGCCGTTGAGCAGCCTCGCCCGGGCCTCCGAGGAGATCGCCAAGGGCAATTTCAAGACGCAGGTGAGCGTAGAAGGCCGCGACGAGCTGGGAGAGCTTGCCCGGGTCTTCAACTCCATGGCGGTGAGATTGGCCCAACTCGACGAGCTCAAGGACAACTTCCTGGCCCAGATCACCCACGACCTGCGCAACCCCCTGGGAGCGATCATCGGCTACATCGAGCTGCTCCGCGCCGGCGAAGGGAACCTGCCGGGGCCCAAGCAGACGAAGTATCTGCGGATCGTCTTCGAGAGCGCCCATTACCTCAACGACCTCGTCGAGAACATCCTCACCTTGACCACCCTCGAGGCCGGGCGCATCAAGCTGGCGCCGCAGTGGGTCGACCTCGGGCACAGCGTCGGTTCCGTCTCGGAGCTGCTGCGGGCCAAGGCCCTGGAGTTCGGCGTCGCCGTGGAGAACAAGGTCCAAGAGGGCGCGACGGTCTGGGCCGATGAGCAGGCCCTGCGCCGCGTCCTGGTCAACCTCGTCTCCAACGCCATGAAGTTCACGCCTCAGGGCGGGACGGTGAGCGTCGAGTACTCGCGCGACGGCGATAGCGAGGACCGGATCGCCGTCCGGGACACCGGCGTCGGGATCCCCGCCGATAAGCTCGACCAGCTTTTTAAGAAGTTCTCCCAGATCGCGGAGACGCAGAACGTGGCGCGCCCCAGCCACGGGACCGGGCTGGGCCTGGTCATCTGCAAGCAGTTCGTGGAGGCGCACAAGGGCCGGATATGGGTGGAGAGCGAGTTCGGCCGCGGGACCACCGTCTCTTTCACTCTCCCCTGCGATCGGAAGGCCTTGGCGCGATCGATCTCCCAGCCGTGAAGCCCCGGGCCCTGGTCGTGGAGGATGACAGGGCGACGGCGGAGCTGCTCAGGGAGTCCTTGACGGCCGAGGGATTCGGCGTCGTGATCGCGGCCGGCGCGGACGACGCTCTTCAGAAGCTGGCCGAAGCGACACCCGCCCTCATCCTCCTGGACATCGGCCTACCGGGATTCTCGGGGCTCCACCTTTGCCGCCATATCAAACAAGACCGCCGCACCGCGCGCGTCCCCGTGGTCATGGTGACGAGCCTCGGCGCGGAGCTCGATAAGGTACGGGGGCTGGACGCCGGGGCGGACGACTACATCGTCAAGCCCTTCTCCGCGCGGGAGTTCCGAGCGCGTATCCGCGCGCTGATGCGCAGGGCCGTCCAAGGGGGGGAACCGGAGGACGTCCTCGAGTTCAAGGACATCATCCTCAATAACAGCACCCGGACGGTCCAGGTCTCCGGCAAGGAGGTCGCCCTCCAACCCAAGGAGTTCCAACTGCTGGCGCTGCTCCTCAACAGCCGGGGACGAGTGCTCACCCGTCAGGTGATCCTGGAGGCGGTGTGGGGGCCCACCAGCATCGCCACCAACCACACCATCAACGTCTGCGTCGCGAACCTCCGCAAGAAGCTGGGGCCCCCGGGACGGTTCATCTCTCCGGTCACCGGCCTCGGTTATCGCCTGCTCCAAGAATAGCCGGGAAGCCCCCTCCCTCCGCCCAGACCAAAGATTGACCTGCCGCTGACCCGCTCCTGAGTCGCCGGGGTCATCCTTTCATCAGGATGACTTCCCTGGGAACGCCAGGCGATCGCAGGAGGAACTATGCGGGGCAACAAGGCGGGTTGGACCGTCGTCATGACGGCGGCGCTCATGGTCGTCGGCGCGTCCTCCTACGGAGAAAACGCGTTCCGCGCCCGGAACAGGCCGTCGTCCGGCGAGATCCGCGCGAGACTCCGGGAGAAGATCGCCGAGAAGAAGAACCGCGGCGAGAGCCGGCAGGGAGATAAGGGATCCATCGAGGTCGGCGGAAGGACGCGGACGTACCTGCTGCATCTTCCTCGGGGCTACAACCGCCATAAGACCTGGCCCATGGTGATCGTCCTCCACGGCGGAGGGGCGTCGGCCGAGAACGGGGAACGCATGACCGGCATGAGCGAGAAGGCGGACAAGGAAGGGTTCATCGCGGTCTATCCGGACGGCACGGGGCAGGGCAGCCGGAGACTTACTTGGAACGTCGGGGACTGCTGCGGATACGCCGTCGAGCAAGGAGTCGACGACGTCGGGTTCATCCGCGCCCTGATCGGAAAGCTCAAGGCGGAGAGGCACGTGGACCCCGACAGGATCTACGCCACCGGGATGTCCAACGGGGGCATGCTGACCTACAGGCTGGCCTGCGAGCTTTCGGACGAGTTCGCCGCCGTGGGAGTGGTCTCCGGCTCTCTCAACGGCGAGTGCCGGCCCTCCAGGGCCGTGCCCATCGTCATCTTCCACGGGACCGCCGACCAGCACGTTCCCTACGCGGGAGGCTACGGGAGCGAATCCCCCGTCCAACGCCTCGACAAGCCGGTAGCCTCCGCCGTCTCCTTCTGGGTCGCCAACAACAGATGCCGATCGACCCCCAAGTGGACGGCCTCTGGTTCGATCGTCCAGACCGACTTCACCGGCTGCCGCAACGGAGCCGACGTCTCGTTGTACTCCATAAAAGGCGAGGGCCACACTTGGCCGGGAGGGGAAGAGGGAAGGCGCCATGGCAACGTCGATCCGCCCACCAAAGAGATCTCCGCGACGGAAGTGCTATGGGATTTTTTCCAGAGCCATCCCATGCGTTGACGCCTTGCCCGGCTCCGGTCAGGGTCTTCTCTTCCCGCCGGGACGGCGCCTTTCGCGCCTTTTCGGAGGCGTCTTCTCCAGGTGCTCGCGCATCCCTTTCTCCAAGTCCTGGCGCATCTCCTGGCGCCGCTCGGGGGGGATCGGCTTCCAGTCGCGGCGCAGTTCGGCGCGGCGCGCGCGGAGGTGCTCGATGCGCCCCTGGCGGGCCTTGAAGTGGCGCAGGGGACGCGGACGGCCGGGCCGCTGGCCGGGCTTGAAGACCAGCTCGCTTTTGGCGCTCAGAAGCGTCTCCTCCGCGCCCTCCTCGCCCGCGCCGCTCACGCCGACCTTGCCCTCGTCGAAGACGCCGACCATGGTCTCGCCTTTCTCGTCGACGTCGACCCCGAACTCGGTGCCGCGCACCGCGCAGACCGCGGTCGGGGTGCGCACCGTAAAGCGGCGCTCGGTCATCGACTTGAACTTGCCGAGGAAGCTCCCCAGGTCGATCGAGAACCAGGAGTCGGCCTTCTGGGTCGAGCCCATCGTAAACGAGGTCTTGGCGCCGAGCTCCACGACGCTGTCGGGCTCCATCGCCAGCTCGGCCGAGGCGCCCTTGCCGGTCTCGACCCGGTCGCCGTCCTCGAGCGGGGTGCCGGCCTCGGCCGGCAAGCCCTCGTCGGAGCCTTCGGGGTAGATGAGGACCTCGCCTTTGACGCCGGTGACGCGCGGGGACCAGTCGTCGGCGGCGAAGGCGGGGGCGGCAAGGAGAACGGCCAGCAAGGCTGCGGTCATGCGTCCCTCCTTAGGGGAACACAATCTTATAGAAGCGATGTTTGCCTACTTTCAAGACGACTTCCGTCACGCCGGGACGTGACTTTAGGAACTCGCCCAAGGGCTGGTCGGCGATCTTGGCGTCGTCGGCGTAGACCCCGCCCTGCTCGAGGAGGCGCTGAGCCTCCTTGCGGGACTTGACGGCCTCGATCGAGACCAGGAACTGGCTCCAGAACGGCTTGCCGTCGGCGGGTGCCCGGACCACGGGGATATCAGTAGGCGTCTGTTTCTGGGAGAAGGTCTCCTCGAAGAAGCGCCGCTCGGCCGGCCCGGCAGCCTCGCCATGATAGCGCGAGGTCAGCTCGGCGGCCAGCGCCTTCTTGGCCTCCATCGGATGCAGGGCCTTCACCGCCGCCAACTCGCGCGTGGTCAGGAGCTCGTAGTAGGCCAGCATCGCCTCGTCGGAGATGCGCATGAGCTTGCCGAAGATCTCGCGCGCCGGCTCGTTGAGGCCGACCGAGTTGCCGTAGGATTTCGACATCTTCTTCTGCCCGTCGAGGCCCACGAGGAGGGGGAGGGTCAGCGCCACCTGCGGCTCCTGGCCGGCGTCCTCCTGCATGCGCCGGCCCATCAGGAGGTTGAAGAGCTGGTCGTTGCCGCCGAGCTCGACGTCGGCCTCGACGGCCACCGAGTCGTAGCCCTGCATGAGCGGGTACATCATCTCGAGCAGGGTCACGGGGGTGCCGGCGGCCATGCGCTTGGAGAAGTCCTCGCGGGCCAGCACCTGCTGGACCGTATGGCGCTGGAGCGCGGCCAGGAAGCCCTCGCGCATGAACGGCTCCAGCCATTCCGAGTTGTAGCGGACCTCGACGCGGTCGTCGCGCAGCACCTTGAAGGCCTGGTCTTTGTACGTGGCGGCGTTGGCGTCGATGGCCTCGCGGGTCAGCGCGGGGCGCGTCGAGTCGCGGCCCGAGGGGTCCCCGACGCGGGCCGTGAAGTCGCCGATGATGAGGACCGCCTTGTGGCCTAGGTCCTGGAACGCGCGGAGCTTCTGGAACACGACCGTATGCCCGAGGTGCAGGTCGGGGGAGGTCGGGTCGACCCCGAGCTTCACGCGCAGCGGCCGCCCCTTGGCGAGCTTCTTCTCGAGCTCGGCCGGCGAAACCAGTTCCACGCAGCCGCGGGTCAACGACGGGTCTATGGTCGGCATATCGGGCGCGACTTTATCAGTTTTCCAGACGGCGGAGCCAGACGGCGGCCTCACGCCGGTCGGCGGGGTCGGGGGAGAGCTGGGCCCAGGCGCGGACGGCGCGGACGGCGTCGCCCCGCCGGCCGAGCATCTCGAAGGCCAGGGCGAGGTTGTAGTAGGCCAACGAGAAGTCCGGCCGCCGGCTGATGACGGCACGGAACTGGTCGGCCGCCTTCTCCGGCCGGCCGGCGCGCAGGTGGACGAGGCCGATGTCGTTGGCGGCCTCGATCGGCCCGCCGCGCTCGAGCGACTCGCGATAGGCGCGCTCCGCGTCGTCGTAGCGCCCGGCCAGGAGATAGGCCCGGCCGAGGTTGTAGCGCACGGCGCCGTCGTCCTTCAAACCGATCGAGGCCAGGTAGCGGCCCTCGGCCGCGGCGGCGTCCCCTCGGCGCAGGGCGGCGTTGGCCCAGTTGTTCCAGGCCTGGGCCAGCTCGGGGTCGAAGGCCAGGGCGCGCGCGTAGAGCCGCTCGGCGTCGTCGGGACGTCCGGCGCGCTCGAGCTCGATGGCGGCGTTGTTGAGCCCGCTCGACCAATAGGCGGCGGCGTGGCGGCTGAAGAAGCCCGAGCCCTTAGGCGCCGGGCGCACGTGCAGGACGGCGAAGGCGGCCTCGGCGCGCCCCAGCGCGGCGGCGCGCTCGGCCGGGGCCGGGTCCCCGCGGCCGAGCCGGTAGGCTAGCCCCTCGGGAAGGCTCCGCGTCCCGGGCGGGGTCTTCTGGGGGAGGTCGACGAAGACCGGGCGCCCCGCCGCCAGGTTGTGGGTCACCAAGGCGTCGAGGAGCTCGAGGCCGCTGCGGAGCTCGCGCGCGGGCAGGAGCTCGGGATGGCGGGCCTTGAGGCGTTCGTAGCCCCAGCGGGTCCGGAAGTAGAGGAGGGGGGTCAGCCCGGTCCCCTTGCCGTGGGCGGCCTCGAGGTAGGAGAGCGTGAACGCCGTGGGGTCGTCAGGGTCGAGCATCAGCGAGCCCCGCGGCAGGCCGGCCGCCATCGCCGTTCCGTAATCCCAGGCGGTGAAGTCCGCGCGCCGCGCCGTCAGCGCCGCGGCGTCGGCGCGCCGCGCCCACAGCGCGCCGCCGGCCAGGAGAGCGGCCGCGGCGACGGCCGCGGCCCGGCCGCGCAGGCGTCCGAGGAGTTCGGCCGCGCCCAGGCCGCCCAGCGCCGCCGCGCAGACCAGCGGGAGGACCAGGTGGGGCTCGAGGATCGCGCGCGACTCGGCCTTCGCGGGGTCGAGGTTGGCCCAGACGACGAAGAGCGGGCCGGACAGGAAGAAGCCCAGCGCCAAGGCGCGCCCGCCGCGGCGGCGCAGCGACGTCAGGAGCCCCCAGAGGCCGAGGGCGGCGCCGACTCCGCTCAGCTCCGCGGCGAAGAGGCGCGCCGCGTAGAGCAGGCCCGCGCCCCACTGCGCCGCGCTGGCCAGCCCGGCGGGGCGCTCGGGATGCAGGCGCACGCCGCCGTAGTCCCCGCGCGTCAGCACGCGCCACAGGCGGGCGGGCGTCTGCGGGTCTCCCCAGTCGAGCCAGGGCCCTCCCAGCGAGCGCACGGGCAGGAACAGGAAGATCGCCGCGCCCAGCGCGAAGAACAGGACGGCCAGCGCCCAGCCTCGGCGCGACAGGCGCCCGCGCGCGCAGAGCGCCGCCCCCGGCGCCAGGGCCAGCAGGGTCTGGTGGTTGGCGACGCCCAGGCCGAAGAGCAGGGCCGCGGCCCACAGCCGGCGACGCTCGGTCGCCTCGTCGGCCGTGAGCCAGAGGACCGCCGCGGCGAACAGCGCGTTGAGCGCGTACATCTCGCTGAGCAGGCTCAGGTGCCAGTAGGCCGGCGCCGCGGCCAGGAGGACGGCGGTGCCCAGCGCCGCGGCGGCGCGCCGCCGCGCGGGACCGCCGGCCAGCCGAGCGGCCGCGGCCGCCGCCGCGCAGCAGGCCGCGGCTCCGGCCGCGGCGCTGAGCGCGTTGAGGCGGTAGGCCGCGCTGCCCAAGGGCAGGAGGAAGGACCACAGCCGCCCGGCCAGCACGTAGAACGGGTAGCCTGGCGGATGGGCGACGCCGAGGGTCCAGGCGCTGGCCGCCATGTCCCCGGAGTCGCGGTACGACGACAGGCCGGGATAAGCGCTGGCCAGGTAGAGCAGGGCCGGGGCCGCCGCGCAGGCGCCCCAGACCCAGGCCGGGACCGGCTCGTCCTCGCGGGAGGCTTCCATATCAGAACATGTCGTAGGGGTCGACGTTGACCTTCATCTGGACCCCCGACGGAAGGACGGCGCCGCGCGCCGCGGCGATGAGTCCGCCGAGACGGCCCGCCTCGCAGACCTTGAGCAGGAGATGGTAGCGGAAGCGGTCCTCGAGCTTGGAGTGGACGCCGGGCGCGGGCCCGAGCACCTCGTCGGGCTCGACCAGGCAGGGCCGCAGGGCCTCGGCCACGGTCTCCCCGGCGAGGATCGAGGCCTTCTCCGTCCGGCCCAGGAACAGCAGCCGCACCAGCGTCGAGGCCGGCGGGTAGCGCAGCTCGCGGCGGAACTCGAGCTCGCGGCGCGCGTAGGCCGAGTAGTCGCCGCGCGCCACGGCCTGGATGGCGTAATGCTCGGGCTGGGCGGTCTGCAGGATGACCTCTCCCGGACGGTCCGCGCGCCCGGCGCGTCCCGCGGCCTGCACGAGGAGCTGGACCGTGCGCTCGGCGGAGCGGAAGTCCGGCATGCCGAGCATGGTGTCCGCGTCGACGGCCCCGACCAAGGTGACGCGCGGGAAATGATAGCCCTTGGCCACGAGCTTCGTGCCGACCAGGACGTCGGCGTGCCCGTCGCGGAAGCGCCCCCAGACCCCGGCCTCCCCGGCCTTCTCCTTGGCCACGCTGTCGCCGTCCATGCGCAGGACGCGCGCGCCCGGCAGGCGGGAGCGCAGTTCCTCGACGACCTTCTGGGTGCCGACGCCGGAGAAGCGCAGCGGGCCTTTCCCGCAGCGCCCGCAGCCCGTGGGCACCGGCTCGCTCTTGCCGCAATGGTGGCAGAGCAGGCTGTAGCCGACGGGGCCGCCGAAGAGGTCGCCGTCGTCGGCCCCGGCGCCCTTGTGGTGCACGAAGGCCACCGAGCAGACCGGACAGCGCGCCACCCACGAGCAGGCCCGGCACATGACGAAGTTCGTGTAGCCGCGCCGGTTGACGAGCAGGATCGACTGCTCGCGCAGACGCAGGCGCTCCTTGACGCCGTCGAGAAGCTCGTCGGTCAGGCAGTTCTGCCCGAAAGGGGCCTTGGTGATGACGCGGATGACCGGCGGCGGCGTGTCCTTGGCCACGCGCTCGTCCATGCGCAAGAGCTCCACACCCGCGGTCTCGGCGTAGGCCAGCGCCTCCAAGGACGGCGTGGCGCTGCCGAGCACGGCCACCGCGCCGAAGCCGCGCGCGCGCTCGAGCACCACGTCGCGGGCATGGTAGTACGGGGCGGTGTCGTCTTCCTTGTAGGACTCGTCCTGCTCCTCGTCGACGACGGCCAGGCGCAGGTCCTTGAAGGGGAGCAGGGCCGCCGAGCGCGCGCCGACCACGACCCGGACCCGCCCGGACCGCAGGCCGAGCCAGGTCTCGCGCTTGGCCTTGCCGCCGACCTGGCTGTGCCACAGCGCCACCGGCAGGCCCAGCTGGGCCGAGAAGTCGGCGAAGAACGGCTTGGTCAGGGCGATCTCGGGGACGAGGAACAGGGCCTGTCCGCCGTCCTCCACCGCGCGGCGGATCAGGCGCAGGTAGACCTCGGTCTTCCCGGATGCAGGCACCCCGTGGATGAGCGCCGCCGCGAAGCGCCGCGCGCGCAGCAGCTCGTCGAGCCGCGCCACGGCGTTGGCCTGCGAGGCGGTGAGCTCGAAGGCGGCGGGCGGGGGCGCTGCGGGAGCCTCGTGCGGGGCGTCGGCGGGGAGCGTGTGCGGCTTCAGAGAAGCCCGCAGGATCGAGGGGACGACGAGCTTGGCGCACTCGCCGACCGGGGCGCAGTAGCGCGTCGAGAGCCAGCGCGTCAGGCGGACCTGCTCTTCGCCCAAGAGCGGCGCGGGGTCGAGGACCTTCGTGAGCGCCTTGAGCTCGCGCTCCGGGGTCCCGTCGCGCGCCTCGAGCACGAAGCCCACGAGCTGGCGCGGGCCGAAGGGGACGCGCACGCGGGCGCCGGGGACGGCCGCGGCCCGCAGCGCCTCGGGCACCTCGTAGTCGAAAGCCTTGTCGAGCGGCACGGGGACCGCCACGGCGGCGATGCGCATGCCCCGAGTGTACTTACTTCTTGGCCGTGAAGACGAAGTGCGGCGGGATGTTCCGCAGCTCGAGGAAGCCGTCGACGTCGCGGAACTTCCGGCGCAAGAGCGGGATGAGGTGGGTGGTGACCTGATAGGCGACGAAGCGGCCGGCGGGCTTGAGGCAGGAGTCGATCTTGTCGAGCAGGCGGACCCGGCCTTCCGCGTCAAAGAAGCTGAACGGGATCCCGGAGACCAGCACGTCGGCCTTGGGGAGGCCCAGCCGCGCCATGTGCTTCTCGACGTCCTGCACGTCGCCCTGCACGACGCGCAGGCGGGGGTCGCGGATGCGCTTGACGGACTTCACGAAGTCGCCGTTGAGCTCGATGGCGAGCAGGACCCCGTCCTCGGGCATGCTGTGGAGGATGCGCCGCGTCATGACGCCCTCGGCCGGGCCGAACTCGACGACGACCGGGGCATGGCCCAGGTCCATCGCCTTGAGCACCCGGTCGACGAGGAACCTCGAGCTGGGCATGACCGCCGAGACGCCCTTGTCGCGCAGGAACGCCGAGATATACGAGAACGAGCTGTCGGGGTCGTAGTCGATGAGGTTCTCGGGCTTGAGCTTGCCGAGCTCGATCTCCTTCTTGAGGAGCTTCTCGATATCCTTCATCTTGGGCTGGATCTTGGAGTCGAAGAAGGCGCCCAGCTTGTCGAGCAGGTCGCCCTCGTCGTGAGAGGTCTTGATCGTCATCCTTCCTCCAGGAAGCGTTTGAGCTCCTTCATGTCGTCCCACACCGGCCGCTTGAGCGCCTCGTCGCGCAGGAGAGCCGCCGGGTGGTAGGTGGGAAGGAGCGGGGTACCGCGAAAATCGTGCCAGCGCCCGCGCAGGCGCGCGACGCCGTCGGTGGTGTCGAGCAGGGTCTTGGCCGCCGAGGAGCCCAGGGCCACGACCGCGCGCGGCTTGATGAGGTCGAGCTGGGCCTCGAGATAGGAGCGGCAGGCCGCGGCCTCCTCGGGGGTGGGGGGGCGGTCGTTGCCGCGCAGGTCGGGCTGGGTAGGGTCGGTCATCGGGTGGCACTTGACGATGTTGGCGATGTAGACGGTCTCGCGCGAGAGCCCCACGGCGGCCAGGATCTTGTCGAGCAGCTGGCCGGCCTTGCCGACGAACGGCTCGCCGCGGCGGTCCTCCTCGTAGCCGGGTCCCTCGCCGACGAAGACCACGCGGGCCGAGGGCGAGCCGACCCCGAAGACGGCCTTGAGGCGCTGAGAGCCCAGCGGACAGCGGCGGCAGGCCTCCACCTCGGCGGACAGGGCGGCCAAGGCTGCGTTAGGGGAAGGCGCCGGATGGGCGTCGGGGAGCGCGCTCCAATCGTCGTCGTCGAGCAGCTCCGCGCGGGCCTTGAGCTCGCGGGCCAGGACGGCCAGTTCAGTTCCGCTCACGGGAGGAGGCCTTCGATCCGGGCGAATATGGCCCGGGCGGCGGCGGCCTTCGTCATCGCGGGGAGGACCTTCTCGCCGGAGGCGGAGACCAGGGCGATGCGCGTGCGGTCCGAGTCCAGAACCGCCGTCTTGTTGGCGACCACGAGGTCCAAGCGCTTGCGGACGAGCTTCTCGCGCGCGTAGGAGAGCCAATCGTGGGACTCGAGGGCGAAGCCCACGACCACCGCCGGGCGTCCGCGCCGCCGGCGCGCCACGGCCTTCACGATGTCGGGGTTGGCCACCAGGCGGATGCTCAATCCGCGCGAAGAGCGTTTTATCTTCCGGGATGAGATCTTCGCGAACCGCCAATCGCCGACCGCCGCCGCCGCGATGACGACGTCGGCGCGGCGAGACTCGGCGAGGGTCCGCCGGTACATCTCGAGGGCCGTCGTCACCGGCACGGCGCGCGCGCGCCGCGGGACCGGCGCGCCGGGCCCGGCCACGACGACGACGGAGGCGCCGCGGGCCAGCGCGGCCGAGGCCAGCGCCGCGCCCATCTTCCCGCTGGAGGCGTTGGTCAGGTAGCGCACCGGGTCGAGCGGCTCGCGGGTCGGGCCCGAGGTGATGAGGACGCGCCGCCCGGCCAGGCCCATCAGGCCAGGACCCGGCGGACGATCTCCTCGGGGTCCATCAGGCGGCCCATGCCGACCCGGCCGCTGGCCAGCGGCCCCGAGACCGGGCCGAGCATGGTGTAGCCGTAGGAGGCCAGACGCTTCGCGTTGGCCGCGGTGGCCGGGTGCTCCCACATCTCGGTGTCCATCGCCGGAGCGATGAAGACCGGAGCCTTAGTAGACAGCACAGTGGCGTCAACCGGTCCGGCGGCGCGGCCGACGGCCAGACGCGCCAGCGAGTCCGCCGTCGCCGGAGCCACCAGGACGCGCTCGGCCCAGGAAGCCAGCGACAGGTGGGCCATGTCCCAGTGAGCCGGGTCCATGAGGTCGGTGACGACCGGCGCGCGCGAGAGCGCCGCCAGAGTCAGCGGCGAAACGAACTTGAGCGCGTTTTGCGTGGCCGCGCAGCGCACCTCGCAGCCGGCCTTTATGAGCCCGCGCACGATGAGACAGGCCTTATAGGCCGCGATGGAGCCCGTGACGCCGAGGAACACCCGGCGCTTGACCGTACCCCGCTTCATGGCCTACAGCAGGGACTTTTTCTTGGGCTTGTCGCCGGTGTCCTCGACGGGACCGTTGGCGTTGGGGTTGGCGTGGCGCATCTTCTCGATGTCCTTCTCGGGCGCCTCGCCGGAGAGCACCTGCTGGAGTGCCAGCTCCAGGAGCTCGGTCTGGGTGAGGTGGCGGTGCTCCTCGCGGGCGCGCAGCTGCTTGGCCCAGTAGGAGACCAGCTCGACGACGCGGTACTTGCCTTCCTTCTTATCGAGGATCAGCTGCTCGAGGTTCGAAGCGCGCTTTTCCTCGGCTTCCGCCTCGTCCTTCTTCTTCTTGGTCGTCATCAAGCCTCCGGGCTACAAAATCTTCTTTCGGCCGTGCCGAGCCGATTTCAACCGCTCCGCCTCGATGACGGCGGCCACGTGGTCGACCGCCGTCTCGAGCCGGTCGTTGGTCACCCAATAGTCGTAGCGCGGCGCGGCCTCGAGCTCCCCGCGGGCGTTGGCCAGGCGGGTGCGGATCGAGTCGCTCGAGTCGCGGCGCAGGCGCAGACGGCGCTCCAGGGTCTTCCACGAAGGAGGGAGGATGAAGACCGTGACGTCCCCGCGGCGCCGGCGCGCGATGGTCTCGGCACCCTGCACGTCGATGTCGAGCAGGATGACCCGCCCGGCCTTGGTAGCCTCGTCTATGAAGCGGCGCGGCGTGCCGTAGAAGTTGCCGTGCACCTCGGCCCACTCCAGGAACTCCCCGCGGCGCACGCGGCGGCGGAACTCGTCCTTGCTGAGGAAGTGGTAGTGTTTGCCGTCCTTCTCGCCGGGACGCGGCGTCCGGGTCGAGCAGGAGACCGAGTAGCGCAGGGAACGGTCGCGCGTCCGCAGCCCCTGGCAAACCGAACTCTTTCCGGCGCCCGAGGGGGCCGAGATGATGACGAGGAAACCTTTGCGCATCCCGAGTCGAGAAGCATAGCAAAATCTTGATATCATCCGGGCGTGAAAACGTCCGAGCCGCCCAAAGTCGAGGTGGTCTGCGTCGGCAGCGAGCTGCTTTCGGGGCGCGTCGACACCCATACCGCCTTCCTCGCCCGGCGCCTGGCCGAGGCGTCCCTCCGGCTGGACCGCGGCACGACGGTGCCGGACGCCCTCGACGCCGTGCGCGACGCGGTGGCCGCGGCCGCCGCGCGCGCCGAGGTCGTCCTGGTCTGCGGCGGCCTGGGGCCGACCTTCGACGACCTGACCCGCGAGGCGGTGGCCGCGGCCTTCGGCCGCGCCCTCGCCTACCACGCGCCGATCTACGCCGGCATCCTGCGCCGCTACGGCCGCTACGGCCTGCGCGTGCCGTCCAACAACAAGCGCCAGGCCTTCCTGCTAGGAGGGGCCCGGGCGCTCGACAACCCGCACGGCTCGGCCCCCGGCCAGCGCCTCGAGGCCCCCGGCGGCCGGCTGGTCTACCTCCTCCCCGGCCCGCCCTCCGAGCTCTATCCTATGTTCGAGGCCTCGGTCCTGCCCGAGCTCAAGCGCCGGTTCGGCCGCGGCCTGCAGGCCGCCGCGCGCGTCTTCCGCTTCTACGGCCTGGCCGAGGCCGCCTGCGACCAGCGTTTGGCCCCGGTCCTCAAAGCCTTCCCGCAGGTCGACTTCACCATACTCGCCGACCTGGGCTTGGTCGAGCTGCACGCCGCGGCGCGCGCCCCGCGCCTGGCCGCGGCCGAGGCGCTCCTGGCCAAGGTCGAGCGCCGCGTGGCCGCCGCGATGGGCGAGGCCTATTTTTCCCGCGAGGGGGACAGCCTGCCCGAGGCGGTGGGCAACGCCCTCATGAAGCGCGGCTGGCGCCTGGCCACGGCGGAATCGTGCAGCGGCGGACTACTCTCCGGGGCGTTGACCGGCATACCGGGAAGTTCCCGATGGTTCGTCGGGGGCGCAACGACCTATTCCAACGCCTTGAAAACTTCATTGTTGGGGGTCTCCACGTCGCTCTTGCGCAAGCATGGGGCGGTATCAGAGGAGGTGGTTCGCGCCATGGTCCAAGGGACGGCCGATAGATTCTCGACTGAAGTCTCCCTTGCCGTCACTGGAATCGCCGGTCCCGAAGGCGGGACGAAGACCAAGCCGGTCGGGCTCGTCTATATGGCGGCCAAGGCCCCTGGAAGACTTGAGGTTTCGCGCAAGATATTCCCCGGAACGCGTGAACAGGTCCGACGCCGAGCCGTGGCCCATTCCTTGAGCCTCGGCCTTTCCGTCCTGCGGTCTTAATCCCATCGCCATGGAAAGCTGCCGAGGGATTGCACCAAGGCATATCTTTTCGTGCAATGTAGCGAAGAATTACGTATTAGAAAACGGGCCTACTTATTGCCCTCAGCAATAACTCGGTGCAATTGGATGCGAGAGGGGCACCGAAGCGGCGAATGAAGGCATGGACCAGAGGAGCGAGACATGACTGATCACAAATGGAAGCCCATCGAACCTCTGACCGACCGCGACAAGGCTATTGACCTCGCCGCCATTCGCCCGCTCTATGATAGCTGGCGACTCTCGAAAGAACGGCTGATTAAGTCCAGCGAAGGCGCTCTAAAGGGATTTATGGATCGTCTCATACGTAGGATGAGCGTTGAGACGGGAATCCTTGAGCGCATTTATGATCTCGACCGGGGAACCACTGAAGCTCTTATCGCCAAGGGCTTCCTTGAGGACATTGTTTCGCGCTCCAGCACGAACATCGAGCCCTCGCGTTTGATCGACATCCTCCGGGACCAAGAGGCCGCGATTCAGCTTGTCATGAGTTGCGTCTCCGGGAATCGCGAGTTGACTAAGGGCGTAATCCACGAGCTACATTCAATTCTCACTAGGCATCAAGATACGACGACAGCCGTCGATCCTCAAGGGAATAGGGTTGAGATTCCGCTCCTTAAGGGGAAGTTCAAGGTGCACCCCAACAATCCGAAGAGACCCGATGGCTCGATGCACGAGTACTGCCCGCCGGTTCAGGTTGATTCGGAGATCGATCGTCTGCTCGACTGGCTCAAGGGATACTCGAGGGTGGACCCTGTGATCGTGGCTGCCTGGCTGCACCATCGATTCACCGAAATTCACCCCTACCAAGATGGGAACGGTCGAGTAGCGCGCGCACTGATGACTCTTGTTCTGCTGAGAGCCGAGCTCCTCCCGCTCGTCGTCGATCGTGATCTGCGGACTGCGTATATCACCGCATTGGAATCCGCCGACTCTGGAGACTTGGCTCCGCTTTCCACCCTCCTAGCACGGCTTGAGCGAGCGGCCATCCTGCAGGCATTGAGCGTGGATGCCGATGCGGAAATTGGGCACGAAAAGACGCTGACGGCCGCCGTGCTCGAAAGCCTTGCGGCCAAACTGAATCGAAGGAGCGAATTCAAGCAAGCTGAACTCAGAAAAGTGAATGAAGTCGCGGCAGCGCTTCGCGGGAAAACGCGGAAGATGCTCGAGCAGACGCTCGCTCGACTTGGAGAGTCGACCGAGTCGGTCGGAAAGCCTGAGATTTATGTGGCCGATGGCGGACCTGACCGCAACAATGCCCACTGGTACAGATTCGAGGTCGTCAAGTCCGCAAACGAATCTGGAAAGTTCGCGAATTTCGTCGAGGCGCACTATTTCGTCAAAGGCACGATACGCGTCGCTCGTGAACGGTTGGTTTTCGTCGTCTCATTTCACCACGTAGGACGGGAACTGACCGGCATCATGGAGGCGACTGCCTTTGCTCTTCTTGAATCATTTGAGGAGTCTGAGGAAAGGGAAAAAGCCTCGCAAGATTACTTCGTTTGCTCAATCGAACCGTTTGTTTTCACGCACCAGACGAAGGAAGAGGAAATCTCAGACGCCCTTACTCGGTGGCTAGATGCAGCGATAGCGGTGGGAATCAAAGAGTACGGCGATCGACTTTAGCGGCCATTTGACCCCAAGGCCCCCCGACATGGCTAATTAAGGAACCTGACCGGTCCGACCCGCGCCGGTTTGTGATATAATCTCCCTTAATATGACAATGACGAAAGCCAACAAAATCGAGATCATCACGAAGTTCGGGGCCACCCCCAAGGACACCGGCTCGGCGTCCGTGCAGGTAGCCCTCCTCACCGCCCGCATCAAGCAGATATCCGAGCACATGGGCGGCCACCGCAAGGACTACGCCACCCAGAAGGGGCTCCTCCGGATGGTCAGCGCCCGCCGCGGCCACCTCGCCTACCTCAAGAAGCACGACGCCGACCAGTACGCCAAGATCCTCAAGCAGCTGGATCTAAGGAAGTAACCACATGGACCAACTACAGAACATCCGCCAATCGGTGACGATCGGCGGCAAAGAGATTTCTATCCAGACGGGGACCCTGGCCAAGCAGGCCGGCGGCTCCTGCACCATCCACATCGGCGGCACGGTCCTGCTCAGCACGGCCACCGTGGCCAAGAACGCGAAGGACGTCAGCTTCATCCCGCTGACCGTCGAGTACCGCGAGCGCACCTACGCCGCCGGCAAGATCCCCGGCGGCTTCTTCAAGCGCGAGGCCCGGGCCCGCGACAAGGAGACCCTCTACGCGCGCTGCACGGACCGCCCCATCCGCCCGATGTTCCCCGACGGCTGGAACCGCGAGACGATGATCTACAACCTGCTCGTCTCGATGGACGGCAAGAACGACGCGGGCCCGCTGAGCATCGTCGGCGCCTCGATGTCGCTCCTGCTCTCCGACGCGCCGATCAAGGACGCCATCGCCGGCGTGCGCATCGGCCGCAACGCCGACACCGGGGAGTTCATCCTCTTCCCGACCCACGACGAGCGTGAACTGCTCGACCTCGAGATGATCATCGCGGGCAAGAAGGACGCGATCCTCATGGTCGAGGGCGGCTGCGCCCAGGTCTCCGAGGAGGTCGTCCTCCAGGCCCTCGAGATCGGCATGAAGGCCATCGCCGAGCTCTGCGCCCTCCAAGACAGGATCATCGCGGAGTCGGTGGCCGCGGGCCGCAAGATCGAGAAGGCCGTGGTGGTCGCCCCCGACTACCCGGAACCCGTGAAGTCCTTCGTCATCGAGAAGGCCCGCCCGGTCGTCGTGCGCCACCTGAAGGCCGGCTACCGCACGAAGCTCGAGCTGCCGACGCGGCTCAAGAAGCTGCGCGTCCTGCTCGAGACCGAAGTCGCCGAGAAGGGCAAGGCCGACGCGGCCTGGGCCGGGCTCGAGAAGCACGTCTCCGGGATCATCCACGACCTCGAGGCCGAGGAAGGCCGCAAGCTCATCGTGTTCGACAAGGTCCGCCCGGACGGCCGCAAGCCAGACGAGATCCGCCCGATCACGATCAAGACCAGCGCCCTGCCCTGCACCCACGGCTCCGTGGTGTTCACGCGCGGCGAGACGCAGGCGCTGGTCACCACGACGCTCGGCACCCCGGGCGACATGCAGGTGATGGACGAGCTCGAAGGCGAGTACAAGGACCGCTTCATGCTCCACTACAACTTCCCGGCCTACTCGGTCGGCGAGGTCAAGCCCGAGCGCGGCCCCGGACGGCGCGAGATCGGCCACGGCGCGCTGGCCAAGCGCGCGCTGGTCAGCCTCCTCCCCGAGGAGACCGAGTTCGCCTACACCATCCGCATCGTCTCGGACATCCTCGAGTCCAACGGCTCCTCGTCGATGGCCTCGGTCTGCGGCGGCTCGCTGGCGATGTTCGACGCGGGCGTGCCTCTCAAAGCGCCCTGCGCGGGCGTCGCGATGGGCCTGATGATGATCGACGGCAAGTACACGGTGCTCTCGGACATCGCCGGCCTCGAGGACCACGTCGGCGACATGGACTTCAAGGTCGCCGGGACGCGCGACGGCATCACCGCGCTCCAGATGGACATCAAGGTCGAAGGACTCACGATCGCCATCCTTAAGGAAGCCATGGAGCAGGCCCGCAAGGGACGGCTCCACATCCTCGAGAAGATGGACGCCGTGATGCCCGCCCCGCGCGCGGAGCTCTCCGCCCTGGCCCCGCGCCTGATCCGGATCACGATCCCCGTCGACAAGATCGGCGCCCTGATCGGACCCGGCGGCAAGAACATCCGCCGCATCCAGGAAGAGTACGACTGCGAGGTCAACGTCGAGGACGACGGCGGCGTGTTCGTCTCCGGCGTCGACGCCACGGCCGTCATGCAGGCCAAGGCGGAGATCGAAGGCCTCACCGCGGAGCCCGAGATCGGCAAGATCTACAAAGGCCGCATCGTCTCGCTCGTGGAGTTCGGCGCGTTCGTCGAGATCTTCCCGGGCCGCGAGGGCCTGCTCCACGTCTCGCAGATGGACGTCAAGCGCGTCGAGAAGCCGACCGACCTCTTCAAGGAAGGCGACGAGGTCGAGGTGAAGGTGCTCGAGGTGTCCAAGGAGGGCAAGGTCCGGCTCTCGCGCAAGGCCGTGATCGCCCCCGGCTCCGAGAACGACTCGCCCGGACCGCGCCGCGACGGACCCGGCGGCGGCGGCGGCGGCCGAGACCGCGACCGCGGCGGACGCGGCGGCCCGCCGCGCCACGCGCACCGCTGACCCGAGAGCCGGGGGACGGCCGCTTGCGGCCGTCCCCCGGACCCTTTAGCCGTGGACGTCCGAACCATCCGTTGATTGAGAGGTCCGGGATGCCCAAGAAGACGAAGCCGGCGAACAAGCCTGAGGCGGCGAAGCCCGGAAACGGGAACGGCGCCCTGGCCGAGTTAAAAGAGCTCTATAAGTTCATGACCGAGGGCGGCCTGCAGGCCCTCGAACTCGACCGCAAGGACCTGCGCGTGCGTCTTGTGCGCAAGTCCAACCCCGCGGTCCACGTGGCGGTGCCGGTGTACGCCGGCGCGGCCTTCGGCGCGCCCGCGGGCGCCGCTCCTTCCGGACACGCTCCGGCCGCTCCCGCGGCCCCCGCGGGAGCACCGGCCAACGTCCTCATCGTCAAGTCGCCGATGATGGGCGTCTTCTACCGCGCGGCTTCCCCGTCCAGCCCGCCCTTCGCCAAGGAGGGGGACACGGTGAAGCCCGGCGATGTCCTCTGCCTCATCGAGGCGATGAAGGTATTCAACGACGTGAAGTCCGAGGTCTCGGGCAAGATCGTCAAGGTCCTGCTCGACAACGGCAAGCCGGTCAAGGTCGGCCAGGACATCTACTGGGTCGAGAGGGCATGAGCGGCGACTACAAGGGCGAACTGGAGCGCCTGGCCGCGAAGGTCCTCGAGTCGCTGACCCGCCCCGGCGGCGCGCGCGGCCGCACCGCCTGGGAGCTCAAGATGGAGCTCAAGGTCCCGCACACCTCCGTGTTCGCCGCGCTGGGCATCCTGCTCGAGCGCAAGGCCGTCGACCTGACCCCCCAGGAACTCACGGTCCTCGTCACGCCGGCCGGCGCCACCGTTCCCAAGGTCCCCTCCGAATCCGTAGCGTGAGCCAAATGACTTGGCTCCGCAGCGGGTCGGACAAGAAGCGCCCCAAGAAGAAGTCCGAGTCCGTCCTCCTGCGCTCGGCGCGCTGGGCCGTCGCCCTGGTCGCAGAGGTCATCCTCGCCTGGTCCCTAGCGGCCCCTTCGCATGCCGGGGCCTTCGGCCAGGGACTGCACGACGCACTGATGGGCCTGCTCGGCCCGGCCGCCTTCATCCTGCCGCTCTGGGCCGGTTACGTCATGGCGGCGCAATGGAAAGCCGGCGAATCCAAGGGAATGCTGACCGCGGCGCTCGGCGGCCTCTTCGTCATCCTCGGGGCGGCGACCCTCTTCGGGGTGGCGGGCCTGGCCGCCGCCAAGCCCGAGTGGGGCGGCTGGGCGGGCTCCGGCCTGGCCCAGCTCAGCGGCGGCGCCGTCGGCCGCTTCGGCACCGTGTTCGCGTCGCTGGTCATGGTCTTGATCGGCGCCCAGATCCTCTTTCACATCGCCTGGGGCGAGCTGCTCAAGGAGCTGTCGGCGCTGGCCTCCGAGGACTTCAGCTCCTGGCAGAAGGGCCGCGAGCAGTTCAAAGCCGAGGCGGCCGTCGCCAAGAAGCGCGACAAGGAAGCGCCCGTCCAGCCGCGCATCGCCCCCATCCCCGAGCCCGCAAAGGCGAAGGACGCTCCGCCGCCGCCCGTCGTCGACGAGAAGCCGCAGCCCGTCAAGAAGGACTCCAACGGCGGCCTGCCGCCCATCATCACGGCGCCAAAGCCCGCCCCCGCCAAGAAGAAGACCGACGGCGAGGCTTCATTAGCCGGCACGGCCCCCTTCGCCCTGCCGCCCTTGGACCTCCTCAACGTCATGAAATCCGCGGGGGGGAACGGCCGCCCCACCGAGGCCGAGATCCGCGACGCCGTGGCCAGCCTCGAGCGCACCCTGACCTCCTTCGAGATCGACGCGCGCGTCAGCGGCATCAGCCCCGGCCCCGTCATCACGCGCTACGAGGTCAGTCCCGGCCCCGGCGTGACGGTCAACTCGATCGTCGCCCGCGCCGACGACATAGCGCTGTCGATGCGCGCCAAGGGCATCCGCTTGATAGCGCCCATCCCGGGCAAGGCCGCCATCGGCATCGAGCTTCCCAACGCGCGCCCGGCCTCGGTCGGCATGCGCGAGATCCTCGAGTCGCCTGCGCTGGCCGGCATCGACAACCCTCTGGCCTTCGCGCTGGGCCTCTCCTCGGACGGCGAGCCGCTATCGGCCGACCTGCAGACCATGCCGCACGTGCTGGTCGCCGGCGCCACCAACTCGGGCAAGAGCGTCATGGTGCACTCGCTCATCGGCTCGATCCTCTTCCGCATGCCGCCCGACCGGGTCAAGTTCCTCTTGATCGACCCCAAGCGCATCGAGCTGACGCTCTACGACGGCATCCCGCACCTCTACGACCCCAAAGTCCCGCCGGAAGCCGTCCAGGTCATCACCTCGGCCAAGCAGGCCTCGACCGCCCTCAAGGGCTTGGTCCGGGTCATGGAAGACCGCTACGAGAAGTTCCAGGCCTGGCGCGTGCGCGACATCGCGCAGTACAACCGCGAGGCCCTGGCGCGCGGAGAGAAGCAGGAGTACTACATCGTCGTCGTCATCGACGAGCTGGCCGACCTCATGGTCGTGGCCCGCGACATCGTCGAGGACTCGATCCAGCGCCTGACCCAGATGGCGCGCGCGGTCGGCATCCACATGGTCATCGCCACCCAGCGCCCATCGGTGGATGTCCTGACCGGCGTCATCAAGGCGAACCTGCCCTCGCGCATCGCCATGCGCGTGGCCACCAAGGTCGACAGCAAGGTCATCATCGACCAGAACGGCGCCGAGGCCCTCCTGGGCAAGGGCGACGCCCTCTACATGACGCCCGGCGCCGACCCGGCGCGCATCCAAGGCGCCTTCGTCTCCACCGCGGAGATCGGCGCGCTCGTCGAGTACCTCAAGGGCCAGGGCAAGCCCGACTACCGGCTCTTGGACGTGATGTCGGGCCCCGCCGGCACCGAGGACCTGGCCCAGTTCGGCGTCGAGCCGCTCGAGTTCACGCAGGCGCTCAAGCTCGTCCTCGAGCGCCGCCGGGTCAGCCAGGACCTGCTCAAGGCCCAGTTCGGCTCCTCGGCGCGGGCCACCAACCTCCTCAGCCTCCTCGAGATCAAGGGCTTCATCAACAAGCCGGAGGGCTCCAACAAGTGGAACATCCACTTCGAGAAGATCGAGGACTTCCTGCTCAAGAACTTCCCGCAGGTCGACCTCTCCAAGCCGGGCATCTAGCTTTTCCTCGAAGCTTCATGGACAAGACCGAAGACCTGAAGGCGCGCGCCTGGATCGCCCGCTGGATGCCGCGCACCCGCCGGGCGCTAAGAGCCCTGCGCAGCCTTCGCGGCCAGCGCTGGGCGATGAGCGTCCATCTCGAGCCCAAGATGGTCCTGTGGATAAAGAGCGTCCTCGAGCACGGCGCTGCGGTGTTCCTGACCTCCTGCAACCCTGACACGACCCGCGACGAAGTCGTCTCGGAGTTGACCGCGGCCGGGGCGGAGGCAGTCGCGCGACGGGGTATGACCCCGGGCGCCTGGAAGGCATCTTTCAAGAAGGCCTTGGACTGGGGCCCGACCCACCTCATCGAGATGGGCGGCGACCTCACCGCGGCCTGGCACCGCCGTCCCGGCGAACGCCCCCGCGTCCGCGCCGCCATAGAGGCCACGGGCTCGGGGATCTCTCGCCTCGGGAGGCTCAGCCTGCGCTATCCCGTCCTGAACCTCGACGCCGTGCCGATCAAGGCCGGGCTTCATAACCGGCACATGGTCGGCATCACGGCGCTCCATGCCTTCTGCGAGAGAACCCGCCTGACGCTCCACGAGAAGACCGCTCTGGTCATCGGCTACGGTCCGGTGGGGCGCGGGGTCTGCGAGGCCGCCCGGGCCTACGGCGGGAGCGTCCTGGTCTGCGACCGCGACCCGGCCCGGGCGCTCGAGGCGCGCTACCGAGGCTGGGAGACCGTCGGGTCTGCCGAGGGCTTAAGACGGGCCGACCTTGTCATCACGGCCACCGGCGTGCCCCGAGTCGTTACGCTAAAGAACGCCGGCTCTCTCAAGGACGGGGCGTTCCTCATGAACGTCGGCCATGGGTCCGACGAGATCGACCCGGCTCTGCGCGCCCACCCCAAGCGCAGGAAGGTCGCCCCGTTCGTTGAGGCCATCGCGCTCGGCCGCAAGACCATTCATCTCTTCGCCGGCGGCTCGATGGCCAACCTGGTCGCCGGCCATGGCGACAGCATCAACGCCTTCGACGTGCCTGCGGCGGTGCTGGTTTCCGCGATCGGCTTTGCGGCCGGCAGGCACGGCTTGGCCCCCGGGCTCCACGCTCTACCCGAGCGGGTTTGGAAGGCCGTGGCGTCTAGCACGAGAGGAGCGGCCGCGCGATCTCGATGACGTCGGCGAGCTCGAATCCTCCCCCGCGCCGGCGCAGAATCCCCCGCGGCAGTAATTGCTAGAATCGCCGCATGACCGAGCATGGCGCAGGAAATGGTCGACCTTGTTTTCGTAGGAAGCGACCATGCGACTGAGCGGAGCGGTGCTTTGTCTTATAGCCGCCGTTCCCGTCCGGGCCGGCGTCCCGGCCAAGGCCAAGCCCGGCGCGCGCATCACTTTGCCGGCCGTGGCGGCCTCCACCGCCGCTTTCGCCTATTCCTCGACGTCCCCGCTGACCGTCGACGGGGTCCTGGCCCACTTCGAGCGGATCGACGCCGCCATGGTCTCTTTGAGCGCGCGCTTCTCGCAGTCGATGACGATGGCCGAGACCGGCGTCACCTCGCGCGTCGAGGGCACGGTCGCCTACAAGAAAGCCGACCGCCTGCGCATCGAGCATCTCCTCCCCGAGCGCCAGACCGTGGTCTCCGACGGTAAAGACATCTGGATCCACCGCCACGACCGCCAGCAGGTGGTGCAGTCGGCCCTGGCCGACTGGAAGAAGGCCGACCCCGCGGTGGCGAACCTCATGGAGTTCGGTTCCTACGGCCGGATGCTCAAGGCCTACGACGTCTCGCTCGACACCTCCGCCGCCCACCCCGCGCTGGTGCTCACACCCAAGGCCGCCGACGCGTCCGGCCGCGATTTCTCGATGCGCCTGAGCCTCGACCCCAAGACCCTGTTCCCCGAGAACACCGATCTCAAGGTCGGCTCGCTGACCGTGCGCACCGCGTTCTCGACGCTGCGCTTTAACCCCATCCTCGACGACAAGTCCTTCGTCTTCACGCCGCCGGCCGACGCCGACGTGTTCCGCGACTTCAAGCCGCCGAAGTTCGAGCCATGAGCGAGAAGACCGACCCCAAGGAGACCGTGCCCGCTCCGGCCGGCCCGCCGCCGCCCTCGGTGGGGGCCTCCCTGCGCCAGCGCCGACAGATGCGCGGCCAGAGCCTGGAGGCCGTCCACCAATCCACCCGGATCCCGCGCGGGCTCCTGCAGGCCTTGGAGGAGGACCGCTTCTCGGATTTCCCGGCCCCGGTCTACCTCCGCAGCTTCCTAAAGACCTACTGCGAGCACCTGGAGCTCGAGTTCGAGCCGCTCTGGCGGCGCGCCATGCCCGAGCCGAGGACCGAGGACGAGACGCCCCCCAAGAGGCTTGCGACCTCGGGGCCGACCCTGCCGCTGACCACCGGCTCGATGGCCCCGTTCCTCGTCGTGGGGGGGTTGCTCGCGGCCGGGATCGTGGTCTGGGGCGTGACCCGGCTGACCCAGGCCCCGAGGCCTCCGCGGCCCGTCGCGCCGGAGCCCGTGCTCGAGGCGACGTCCCTTCCGGTCGAGGCCCCCGCCGCGACCGCGACAGTCACCGCCTCCCCGGCCTTCGAAGGCCCCGAGCGCCCCGACCCGCGCGCGCCTCAGCGCCTGCTCGTCACCGCCACCGCCGCGGGCTTCGTCCGCCTGAGCCGCGACGGGAAGCTGGTGTTCGAGGGCCGCCTGCCGCCCGGCAAGTACCTGGACTGGCGCGGGAACTCCTTCGAGCTCAGCGCCTCCAACCCGGCCGGCCTGCGCGTCGAGCTCGACGGGGCCGTGATCGACCTCGGCGCGGTGAAGCCCCAGCCCGACGGCGCCTACCGGCTGGGCAAGAGATGACGGGCCGCATCCGGCCATGACCCTTCCCAACAAAGTCACGGTGGCTCGGCTGGGCCTCGCTCTGGTCACTTTCGCCTGCCTCTGGTCCCAGCGTCCCAACCTCTATATCGCGGCGTTCGTTTTTTGCGCGATCGCCGTCGCCACCGA
Organism: Elusimicrobiota bacterium; assembly: GCA_016196755.1. Taxonomy (GTDB): domain Bacteria; phylum Elusimicrobiota; class Elusimicrobia; order UBA1565; family UBA1565; genus SCTT01. The sequence goes on along the minus strand of JACPXC010000004.1, from coordinate 132,944 downwards.
CTGGGTCGACGGCTGGCTGGCCCGGCGGCGGGGGGAGACCAGCCCTTTCGGGGCCGTGGTGGACCCGCTGGCCGACAAAGTGCTCATCATCGGCTGCCTGATAGCCTTCGTCCGCGACCCTAACGTCGAGGTCCCGAGCTGGGTGGTCTTCCTGATCATCGTCCGGGAGCTCCTGATCGGCGGCCTCAGAGGCCTTGCCGCCCTCCAGGGGGTCCTCATCGCCGCCGACCGCGGGGGGAAGTGGAAGATGGGCGTCCAGAGCGCGGTCGTGCTCATCCTTCTGGCCCTGACCGCGGGACGCAGCCGCGGGATCCTGCCGGCCCCCGAGCGGGGCGACCCGGAGTCCTGGGCCCTGTCGGCGCTGGCCTTGGCGGTCAGCCTCTGGAGCGGCGCGGTCTACTTTTACAACGGCCGGCAGGTCTTGCGCCGGAGCTGGAACGTCCAGAAGCCGGCTCCATGAGCCTCCTCGACCGGCTCTGCCTCGCGATTGCGACCGGATTTCATTTAAGCTATATTCCGTGGCGTCTCCTGAAAGACACCTCGCTCGTCGGAAAACGGCGTTGGAGCGGGGCCGGTCTGGTGGGGACGGCGCTGGGCTGGGCCGCTCTCTACGCCCTCCCGGAGGGGCCTTGGTTCTGGCCCGTCCTGGCCGCGGGGATCGGCGCGGCGTGCTGGATAGCCGGGCGCGCGGACCGCGCGCTCGGGGGACATGACGACCCGCGCATCGTCATCGACGAGACGGTCGGCTTCTGGGCCGCGGCCGCGGGCCTACCGCGCGGTTTCGCGCCCCTGGCCGCGGCCTTCGTGCTGTTCCGGATTTTCGACGCGACCAAGCCGCCGCCGTGCCGGCGCCTCGAGGCCCTGCCGGGCGGGGCCGGAGTGGTGATGGACGACGTGATGGCCGGGGTCTATGCCAATCTGGCCACGAGGCTTTTGACGGCGACGGGACTCATAGGATGATCAAACGCGGACGTGCCGCCCTCCTCACCCTGGCGCTCAGCGCGCCGGCGGCGGCCCAGTTTCCCGGCTTCGGGTCGCCGGCCGTGTCGACCGCCCCGGCCGCCGTCTCCACCGGCTCGCTCTTGGGCCTGCCGTTGGCCATCGAGGGCGGCCCTTGGGTGGTCGGCGACGTCCAGTTCCACGGCTACCGCGACCTGAGCCTCTATATCCTGCAAGGCAAGGTCCGGGCGCGGCGAGGCTCGCTCTTCACCCCGTCCGACGTGGCCTCCGACGTCGAGGCCCTCCGGGCCATTCCGACGGTGGAATCCGCCGGCGCCCGGCTCTACGCCATCCCCGACCAGCCCGTCCCCGAGAACTACCGCGCCATCGCCGTGTCGACGATGATGGTGCGCCTGGTCTACCAGCTCGAGGAGAAGAACCTCGCGCTGCCCGGCCTCAGCCGCTCCACCACGCCCGCGGTGGCGGTGCTGGGAACCGTGTCCAAGGTCCCTCTGGCCGCCGTGTCCGGCGTCGTCCTGACCCCCACGGCCTACCGTGGGGTCGGGCAGTACAACACCCCCGGTCTGGCCCTCGACATCAACGCCGCGTATTTCATCGGCCGCCTCTACGGAAAGAACAACCTCTCCACTCAGAAGACCAACTTCATCGACCGCCTCGGCGTCTGGTTCCTCTCCAGCGACGCCAAGATGCAGGTCCAGTCCGAGGGCGACATCCGGCCGGCGATGGCGGTCGGCGCCCAGGGCATCTTCACCTTCCGAGACTCGCCCCAGCCGTCGATCGCCCAGCCCAACGTCAGCGTCAACGTCTCGGCCGACACCACGCGCGCGCTGGGCGAGACCTACATCGTGATGTCCAAGAAGATCCGCAAGGCCCGCATCAGCGCCGGCTACGCCTACGGCAACGCCGCCGAGCGCATCGCCCTGCTCACCGAGTTCCTCTCGCCGCAGTCCCTGCAGTTCTCGCAGGGCGGGCTGACCCCCATCGAGGCCAAGTCCAAGGACACGCCCTTTGCCAGCATCATGTTCATGCCCAGGCCCACCCAGCCGCTGGGCGTGGAGATCATGAAGCCCAACGGGATGCCGCTCAACCCGATCCTCTTCAACTTCAAGCTCGGGTACTTCCTGAAGCTGAATTTCGACCTCTCCTACCTGCGCTTCCAGGGCGGCTGGGACCTGCTCGGGCAGTTCCAGTTCCGGTACACGCACTTCCCGCGGACGGCGCCGCGGGGATCGGTCCCCGGCACCTGATAAAACGGAAGCTATTTACGCGCCTTGGGCGCGTGGATCGACGAATCGCATACGACCGCGATTCGTCGATCTCGAGCGGCAAACGACGAAAAGAGGGGCGAGTCGTGTGCACGCTTCGCGCACAGCCCAATAAGATCTTCCTGCAATTCGGTCTTTGAGCGGCCTAAATCCGTGCGCGATTCGTGAATCCACGCGCCCGAGGCGCGTAAATAGCTACTGTCCCGCGGCCAACCTCGCCCTAGCCTGCACCAGAAATCTCGCCGCCTCGACGTTCCCGGCATCCGCCGCCAAAGCCGCCTCGAGCTCAGCCACCACCCTCCGCCAATCTTTCTCCCAGTACAATACCGCCGTGTTAAAGTGCGCCCTGGAAGAGGTCGGGTCAAGCCTCAGCGCGCGGCCGTAGGCTCCCTCGGCGAGGTCCTTTCGTCCCATCCGCTCGTAGGCCACGCCTAGGTTGACCGCCGAAAGCCCCGCCGCCGCCGAGATCCCGCGGTGCACCTCGGGCAAGGCGTTGTAGTCCGCGGCCAGCTCCAAGGTCCGGTCATAGAGCCGCCCCGCCGATTCGTAGAGCGACACCGCCTCCGGGAGCTCCGAGCGCGTCAGCGCCACGTACCCCAGCAGGTCGGCCGCCTCCGGCGAGCGGTGCTTGAGCGCCCAGGCGGCCCACAGCTCGCGGCGCGCGGCCTCGGCGTCCCCGGCCAGCGAGAGGGCCGCCCCGCGGCGCTGGCGGGCGTTGGCGTAGGAGTCGATGAGGTCGGCCGAGAAGAAGTCGGGGCGGCTCTCGTAGCGCGCGTCGCCGCGCACGACCATGAACGGGGCTGGATTGATCCCCGTCGCCGAGGCGCGTACCGGGGCGGCGATGCCGCGCGGCGGGAAGACTTTGACGCCGGCCGGCAGCTCGGCGTCCATCGTCACCCACACCGACGGGTTGGCGGCGAGGAACGCCTCCCAGTCGGCGGCCCCGCGCAGGCCGCTGACGAGCACGGGAGCGCCGGCCCGGCGCATGGCCTGCTGGTGCCAGGGGCTGTGGGCCAACCCCTGGGCCACCGCCGCCGCGTCGGGACGCCGGCCCAGGACCTTCTGGTGATGCCAGAGCGCGAAGATCTGCACGTCCTTCTTGGCCACCAGCGCCGCGCCCTTCGGCACCGAGCGCAGGGCGTTGTCGGCCCAGTCGTGGGCGAAGAGGTCCCAGCGGCGGTCCATGCGCTCGAAGCGTCCGGAGAGCACGGGTGCGGCGAGCAGGCAGGCCGTGAGCAGGGGGCCGGCCCAGGCCGCCCCGGATACGGCCCGAGCCGCGCCTTCGGCCGCCCATAGCGCCAGGATCAGGTCCGAGAGCAGGTAATGCGGCTCGACGATAGCCAGGGCGTGCGGGTTCGGCGGCATGTTGGCCAGCCAGAGGAACAGAGGTCCGCTGGCGAGGTAGAGGAGCAGGGTGCCGGCCCACATCCGCGGGAGGCGCCGCCAGAGCCCGGCGCAGCCGGCGCCCGCCAGCAGGAGGACGGGCAAGCCCATGTCGCGCAGGAGATGCGCGCCGTAGACGCGCATGTTGGCCGCGAAGTTCTCGCCGGTGCGGTAGCTCTTGGAGAGCAGGTCGAGCGTGCCGCCGTAGCCCTTGCGCGTCAGCGAGCCCCAGAAGCCCGCCGCGGAAGCGGGATGGTTCCAGTCCAGCCACGGCCCGCCCGCCGAGCGGATGGGGAGGAAGGCGTAGATCGACAGCCCCACGAGAGCGGCGCCCGCGCCGACGGCGAATAGCTTGGCCGCCCGCCGCCCGCCCAGCCCCGCCGGCAGGGCTAGGACGAGGAGACCCGGCGCCCAGAGCAGGATGTCGGTGCGGTCGCCCAGGGCCAAGCCGTAGAGGAAACAGGCCCCCAGCCAGGCGCGCGCCGAGAACCCGGCGCCCAGGCCGCAGGCCAGCGCCAGGAGGACGGCGGCCAGGACGGCCATCAGCGAGTACATCTCCTGAACCATCGACACGCTCCACGGCACCGCGTCGAGACCGAAGGCCAGGCCCGCCGCCAGGCCGGCCCAAGGCCCGGCCGCCGCGGCCAGCCAGGTCAACGCGGCCACGGCCCCCGCGCCGCAGAGCGCCGAGAGCAGGTCGAGACGATAAGCCGTCGTGGCCCAAGGGAAAGCCTCGGCCGCGCGGCCGAGCAGGACGTAGAGCGGGTAGGAGGGGGGATGCGCCACCCCGGCGGTATGGGCGGCCACCGCGAACTCCCCGGCATCGCGATAGGGGGCCAGCCCGGGCGGCATCGAGGACATATAAAGGAAGAACGCCGCGGCGAAGACTCCCGCGGCCAGCGCGGCGCGGCGCTCGGTCGTCACTTGCGGACCGCCCCCGCCGCGCGCGCGGCCCAGGCCGCGGCCGAGACGTCGCCGAGCCGCGCCGCGGCTTCGAACTCCCGCGCAGCCCGGCCGAACTCGCCGTCCTGATAAAGGAGCGTACCGAGGTTGAAGCGCGCCTGGGCCGATTCCGGGGCCGCCGCGGCCGCGCGCTCGTGCGCGGCGCGGGCCTCGGCGCGGCGGCCTTGCCGCTCCAGCGTCACCCCGAGGTTGGTCCAGGCCTCGCCGCGCGCGGGGTCGGCCTCCGTCGCCAGGCGGTAGGCCGTCTCGGCGGCCGGCCAGGCCGCGGCCTCGGTGGCGGCCCAGCCCGCCCATTGCGCCTCGGCCTGCACCGCGGGGGGCACCCAGCGGACGTCGCGGCCCACCGCCAACGCGGCGCGCAGGTCGGTCACCGCCGCCGGCGCGTCGCCGCGCGCCGTGGCGGCGGCGGCCCGCATCACCCGGTAAAATGGCGTGACCGCCCGATAACGATAGTGGACGCGCTCGAGCGCCGGGTCGTGACGGGCGGCGTAGACCGACCACAGCGCGCGGCCCCGGGTCCCCTCGGCCGCTCGGTCGCGCTCCGCCTCGGACACCATTCGCCGCAACAGGCCCTCGGTCTCCAGACGCGGCGCGACCCGGCGGTCCAAGGCGATGAGATAGACCGGCCGCGCGCGCGCCGCCTCCACCTCCACCGCTCGGCGCCGCCGCTCCTTGTCGTCGCGGGACAGCGTCCGGAAATCCGGACCGTAGGGGCTCTTGAAGACCAGGCCGCCGCGGTCGGCCACCGCCAGGTCGGGACGCAGACGATCGGCATAGAGGGCCGCGGTCAGGGTGTAGAAGTTGTCGTCGCCTCCGTCGATGAACAAGGCGGCGCCGTTGGGCAGGGAGCGCAGCAGGTTTCGGCCGTAATCGTGCGCCGCGAAGTCGGAGCGCTGGCCCCAGGCCGGGGCGGCCTGCCAGCAGGAGAGCAGGGGGACGACGGCCAGCGCGCAGACCGCCGGCCGCCCGGCTCCGGGCAAACGCCACAGGAAATCGGCTCCGGCCGCCGCCAGCCAGGCCACGCCCAGCCAGGAAACCAGCCAGAACCGCTCGAGCGCGTACGAGGTCTGCGCGTCAAAGGGCGGGTTTCCCAGACACAGAAAGAGCGGACCCGTAAACAGCATCATCCCTATAGGAAGGACCGCCGCGCGGCGCTGACGGGCCAGCAGGGCGCCCAGCCCGAGCAGCGCCAGCGCGGCCCCCGCCGGGCCGAAGCCGGCGCCGGAGGCGGCCAGCCAGCGGCCGACCTGGGCCCACGGGCCGCCGCCGCCGGCGCCCTCCACCGTCAACGACAGCGAGCCGTAGTCGCGGCGCAGGAAGACGCGCAGGAAACGCGGCAGGTCGACGGGATGGCCCCAGTCGAGCGGCGGGAAGGCCGCCGAGCGCAGCGGCAGGGCGAGCTGGACCGAGAGCCCTATGAGCGCGAAGCCGGCCAGCACGCCGGCCGCGCGCGCGGCGGCGCGCGCGCTCGGGCGGGCCTGAAGCCAGGCCGCCGCCGCCAGCGCCGGCACCGCCAGGGCCAGGGTATGGTGGGCGCCGGTGGCCAGGCCGAGCAGGAGGCCGAGCGCCGCCATCGCCCGGTCGCCGCAAGCGGCCGCGCCGGCCCCCGCGAGCACGCGGAGGCAGGCGGCGGTGAGCAGCAGGTGCAGGCCGAAGACCTCGGCCTGGGCGTTGGTATGGAGCCACAGCGGCCGCGAGCCGAGGAAGAGGACCGCCAGCGCGGCGGGCGCCGCGGCGGCGCCCGCGCGGCGCAGGGCCGAGAAGAGCAGGGCCAGGGCTCCCGCGCCGCAGAGGCCCGAGAAGAGGTTCAGCCGCCACGCCCAGCCGCCCCAGGGGAGCAAAGTGCCGAAGGCCTTGCCGGCCAGGACGTAGAGCGGATAGCCCGGCGGATGGGCGGGGGACAGCGTGGCCGCGGCGGCGGCGAACTCGCCGGCGTCGCCGAAGGTGACGCCCGGGGCGGCCGCGGCGACGGCCACCGCCGCGCCGAGCGCGAAGACCAGCCAGCTCACTATAGGAAACCCCGGCGCCGGCGCAGGAACCATTCCGTCAACAGCAGCGCCCCGAGGAGCCAGCCCCAGGCGTTCGACGTCCAGGCGACCGAGCGGGCCGCCACCGCCGCCTCCTCGCGCGGCGCGGGCAGAAGCGACAGCAGCTCGGCGGGGCCGGCCTTGTGCAGCTCGACGCTCCGGCCGCCGGAGGCGTCGGCCAAGGCCTTCAGGCGCGCGCGGTCGAGCGGCGCGTCGCCGCGCGGAGGCTCCCAGCGGAACTCGACGGAGTCCTCGCCCCAGGGCTGGCCGCCGCGGCGCGCCGCCGCGAACAGCCGGTGGCGGCCCTCGGCCAGGTCGGTCAGCTCGATGGCGAACACGCCCGGCTCGCGCTCCGAGAAGGCCGGAGAGCGCCGGCTGCCGTCGGGCCGCTCCCAGGAGAGGCGCAGGTCGAGCTCGCGGCCCGGCAGGGGGCGGAAGTGCTCGTCGAAGACGCGCAGGGTCAAGGACAGCGGCTCGCGGGCCGGGAGGTGGTCGGGCAGGGGGGCGAAGGCGGCCTTCTTGAGCTCGAGACTGCCGGTCAGGTACTGGACCGCGCGCGACCAGAAGCGCGCGTAGAAGCCGCCGAGGCGCCAATCCTTGCCGCCGCCGAGCTTCCAGCGCCAGGTCGAGTCGCTGCCGACCAGCATGACCTTGCCCTTGCCGTACTCGCGGACCGCCACGAGAGGCAGGGGGCCGCCGGCCGCGGTGCGCTCGGCGGGGTGAGCCAGGAGCACCGAGGCGCCAGGCTTGACCGCGTCGAACTTGGTCCAGCCGTCGAGCGGCGGCAGGGACTTCCAGAGCGCCGCGGCCTCGTCGGGGGGGAGGCCCATCGAGAGCAGGGGATGCTCGGGGGCGCTCAGGCGGGGCTCGACTAAGCCGGCGGTGAACTCGTCGGCGGCCCCGCTCAGCGAGACCGGCAGGGCCTCCTCGAGCGGGGTACCGCGGTAGCCGCCCTTGGCCAGGGCGTTTGAGCCGCCGATGAGGAGGAGAGCCCCGCCCTGAGAGACGAACCGGCGCAGGTTCTCGAGGTAGGCCGCCGGCAGGTTGAAGCGCCAATAGGCGAAGTTCTCGAGGATGAAGAGGTCGAACTGGAAGAGGTTCGTGACGAAGATCTCGGTGGCCGGGAACGGGATCAGCGAGAGCTCGTTGTCGGGCACCGGGCTGACGTTCTCCGGGTTGCGCAGGATGACAAACGAGACCAGCTCGTGGTTGGGGTCGGCCTTGAGCTGGTGGCGCAGGTGCGCGTACTCGATCGAGGGGCGCCCGGCCAGGTACATGATGCGGTACTTCTGGCGGATCGACTCCACCGCGAAGGAGCGCGCCGCCTTGAGCGCGGGCGACCGAGCGTTATCGCGAGGAAGTGCCGCCTCCGAGGCCGTGGGGGCGGCGGGCAGGACCTCGGCGCTCACGCCGAACTCCTGGCGGCCGAGCTGGTCGGCCTCCACCGTGAAGCTGGCGGTCAGGACCTCGAACGGGGACGCGGCGCGCAGCAGGGCCTCGGCCGCCGGCGCCCCGCCCCGGGTCATCCGCAGGCGGACGGTCCGCCCCTCGAGCCGGCGGGCCTCGACGCGCACGGTGACCGGGAAGCGGCTGTGCAGGAACACGAAGTCGGGCGCCTCGGCGGCGGCGAGGGTCAGCCCGGGACGCTCCTCCCGCGGGCCGACGGCCAGCGTGTCGACCGCCAGGCCCGGCGGCCCCGCCGTCGCGTCGAACGCGCCGTCGGAGAGCAGCCAGACGCGCTCGGGCGGCGGCGCGGCGGCCGCGGCGTCGGCCAAGGTCGTCGGAGCGTCGAGCGCGACGCGGCCCGGGACCAGGGAGTCCAGGTCCTCCCAGCTAAGCCTCCGGGCGCCGCCGGCTCCGGCGTAGAGCGCCGGCTCGGCGCGCGCCTCGATGGCCTTGCGGTTGGCCTTGAGCCAGGACGCGGCGCGCAAGAGGCGGGAAGCCCCGGCGTCGTCGAGCGAGGCCATGCTCGGCGCGGCGTCGAGCACGACCGCCAGCCGCGGCAGAGCGCGCCGGCTCTCTAGCCGGTGCACGACGGGCTTGGCGAGCAGGGCCGCCAGGACCAGCCAAGCCGCGGCGCGCAGAAATCGGACGGCGGGCGGCAGACCGCGCTGCCACGGCCGCGTGGCGAAGGCCGCCGCCGCGGCGCCGAGCGCCAAAGCCAGCTCGAGCGTCCCGGCGTCGGAGGCCAGGCGCCAGCTCATGGGATTCCCTGACGCATCTTCTCGAGCAGGAACGGCTGGTGCACGGCGTCGGCCTTATAATTTCCGGTCAGGGCGTACATGACGATGTTGAGCGTCAGCTTGCGCGCGTCCATGCGCTGGGGCTCGCCGCCCGGGGCGCACTCATGGAGCCATTGGCCTAGCGGGTCGCGGGCCCAGGCGCCAAGCAGGTCGTTGCGCGTGTAGACGAGCGCCAGGCGTCCGCCCCACTCCACGCCCTCCACCGCACCCGCGGTCTTGACCCGGCCGCCGATGCGCTTGACGAGGAAGAAGGTCTTGAACAGGACGTGGTCGGCGGGCAGGGGCTTGAGTTCGGCGTCAGGAAGCGCGCGCGCCAGGGTCGCGCGCGCCCAGCGGTCGAAGGCGCCCCCCGGCAGGCCCGAGGAGTCCTCCAGCCAGAGGAACCCTCCCGAGGTCAGGTAGTCGCGCAGGCGCCCCAGTTCGGCCTCGTCGAGCGCCGGCGGCGCCTGCTTGCCGGCCAGCACCACGAACGGCGAGGAGAACAGCGCCGGGTCCTTAAGGGTCAGCTCGCGCCGCGCGGGAACGGAGAGGACGCTGGTCACCTCGCCGAGCCAGCGCAGGACCTCGGCATGGACGCCGGGATAGGGGTCCCAGGCGCCGGAATAGCGCGCCTGCGTCCAGACGAACTGGTCGCCGACCGCCGGCGCGGGCAGGTGGACGGCGACTTGCCCCGCGACCGGCAGGGCCAGGAGCGCCAGAAGCAGGACTCTCACGACGGCTCCTCCTGCCGGCGCGGCGCCGCCAGGCCGGCCTCGAGGAGGAGGAGGAGCGCCGCCGCCGCGAGGAGGCCGGCCCGGGCCTCGCGGCCGTGGACCGCGGCCTCGAAGTCCTCGCGCAGGCGCTCGGGCCGCAGCGCCTTCCAGGGCAGGACGGCGGCGGGGGTCAGGTCGCTCTCCCCCGCGGCGCGGTCGAGGTTGACCGCCCAGGCCTCGAGCGCGGGCTTTCCGCCGAAGCCTTCCCACTCGAGGAAATAGAGGCCCGGCTCACGGGTGTCCTCGTACTCGACGCGGCGCTCGCGGACCAAGAGCGCGGTGCGCCGGCCGCCGGGGCCGCGCAGGGCGACGCGCGTCGGCAGCCGCTCGCCGGGGGCCCAGGTCCGGACCAGCCGCTCGCCGACCTTAAGCGAGCGCCAGCGCGGCCGGCCCTCGTAGCGCGAGAGCCAACGCAGGCCGGCGTCAGTCCAGGCCGCGAAGACCGGCTTGAGGGCGAGGTTGGTCCAGCCGACCTCGAGCGACGCGGCCCAGACGAGGACCCGCCCGCGGCCCGATTCGCCGGCCACGAGCAGGGGAGCGCCCGAGGCGTCGCGGAACCAGACCGCGGCGCCGGGACGCGGCACGGCGGAGAGCCGGCGCGAGACGCCGACGCGCGAGAGCTCGAACTCGTCCCAGGCGAAGCTCTCCGGACCCTCGGCCGGCGCGGCGTCGGCCTTGAGCCCGGCCGCGGCGGCCCCGTCCTGGGCCGGCCCCAGCACGGCGGGCAGGAGGCGCTCGATGGCGCGCAGGGCCTCGAGGGCCTCGGCCCCGGCCACGACCCAGAGGCCGCCGCCGTCGGAGACGAAGCGCGCCAGGGCCTCGGCGGACGCCGGGGCCAGCGAGCGCGGGTCGTCGACGATCACGGCGGCGTAGTCGCCCAGCGCGACCTGCCCCAGGCGGCCGAGGTCGGCGGTGTCGACGCGGTAGGGGAGGCGGCCGCCGTCGCCCAGCAGAGTGCGCAGGGCGTAGCCGCCGCCCCCGGCCTCCAGCGAGCGCGGCGAGCCCGCGGCCAGGAGCACGCGCGGACGCGGCTCCGAGCGCAGCGAGAAATGCCAGGCGTCGTCGGCAGCCAGCGGGTCGGGCGGGAGCTCGACCCGGCCCCAGACCTCGGGCTCGCGCGAGGACGGCAGGGCCAGCCCGAAGGAGGCCGCCGAGCCGCCGGAGAGGTCCACCGCGCGGCGCGCGGCGCGGCGCTCGCGCGCCACGAGGTCCACCGCGGTCCGGCGGGCCGACTCCCCGTGCAGGGCCAGGCGCGCCGCCAGCGCCGAGCCTCCGGCGGCCCCGGGGGCGGGCGAGACGTCGACGACGGCCGCGTTGGCCGGAGCCGCGTCCCAGGCCAGGCCGACCATGGCCAGCTCGGGCGGACAGGGCGCCGGCGGCGTCCCGCGCGGCCCGAAGCCGCTCAGGCCGTTGGCCGCGTTGTCGGAGAGCACCGCCAGGACCCGCCGCCGCTTGGGGTCGGTGGCGGCGAGGAAACGGCAGGCCGCCGCGGCGGCCGCGCCCAGGTCGGTGCCGCGCGTGCCGACCTCCAGGCGGCCCAGATCGGCGGCGGCCTCCGCCGGCGCGCGGGCGAAGTCGAGCGTCCCGTCGAGGCCCGCCGAGGCCCCCGCCGCGGCCACTTTGTCGGCCGGGCCGGCCAGGCGGACCAGCGCCTGGGCCGCGGCACGCGCGCGCTCGAAGCGAGGACGGCCGCGCTCGCGGGCGCCCATCGACCAGGAGGTGTCGAGCAGGACCACGAGGTCCATCCCGGCCTCGCCGCCGCCGCCCGCGGCGCCGCGCAGGATGGGGCGAGCCAAGGCCAGCATGACGGCGGCCAAGGCCAGACAGCGCGCGAGGAGGATCAGCCACTGGCGCAGGCGCGTAGCCGGCAGGGAGCGCGCGTAGGCCTGGCGCAGGAGCGTCAGGTCGCTAAAGCGCAGGCGCCGCGCGCGGCGCAGGGATAAAAGGTGCAGGACCAGCGGCGCGGCCGCCAAGGGCAGGAGCCAGAGCGCCGAGGGATTGAGGAAAGACACTACGCCCCCGGCCCCGCCACCAGGCGCGCCAGCGGCGCCTCCCAGGGTTGATCGGTGTAGAAGACCTCGTGGCTGACGCCGGCGCGGTGGAAGCCCGCCTGATAGAGCCGCTGCTGGCGCGCGAAGGCCTCGCGGTAGGAGGCGCGGACGAGCGAGGCCTCGACGCGCAGCGACGAGGAGTCCTCGAGGCTCTCGAGGAGCAGGGGGCCGTCCAGGTCGAAGTCGCGCTCCTCGGGGTCGAGCACCTGCATGGCGTACACCTTATGGCGTCGGGCGCGGAAGGCGCGCACCGTCTCGGCCACGCGCTCGGCGTCGCCCAGGAGATCCGAGACGAGCAGGAGCATCGAGCGCCGCGGCAGGCCCTCGGCCACCCGGGCCAGCACGCCGCTCAGGTCGGTCTCGCCGCCGGGCTGGGTCTCGGCGAGGGTCTTGTCCATGAGCTCGATGTGCTCGAAGCTGCGCCGAGGGGGGAGGAAGGTCCGGGTCTTGGTGTCGAAGGTGACCAGGCCCGCCGCGTCTCCTTGGACGCTGACCAGGTAGGCCGCGCACATGGCCAGCCGGCAGGCCGCGTCCCACTTGCTCTCGCCGCCGCGCCCGCGGTAGGCCATCGAGCCCGAGGCGTCGACCAAGATGTAGGTCTTGAGGCTCTTCTCCTCGTGGTACTCCTTTACGAAGAGCCTGTCGGTGCGCGCGTAGACCTTCCAGTCAAGGCGCTTGAGCTCGTCGCCGGTGGCATAGGCGCGGTGCTCGGCGAACTCCTGCGAGAAGCCGCGCCGCGCGCCCTGATGGCGGCCGCCCAGGTGGCCCTCGGCGCGGTGGCGCCGCAGGTCGAAGCGCAGGGTCTTGAGCCGCGCCAGGGCCAGCGCGTCGAGATACTTCACCGCGCCAGGAGCTGGTCGATGACCTTGTCGGTGCTCACGCCCTCGGCCTCGGCCTGGAAGTTGAGGACCAGGCGGTGGCGCAGGATGGGCTTGGCGAGCCGGCGCAGGTCGACGCGGTCGGCGGCGAAGCGGCCGGCGAGCAAGGCGCTGGCCTTGGCGCCGAGGATGAGCGCCTGGCTGGCGCGCGGGCCGGCGCCCCAGGAGACCCAGCGCTTGACGAAGTCGGGGCTGCCGGCGTCCTGCGGGCGCGTGGCGCGCACGAGCGCTACGGCCTCGTCGACGACGCCCTGCGGGACGGGGACGCGGCGCACGACCTCCTGGAGCTTGAGGACCTCGGCGCCGCTCAAGGCTTTGACCAAAGCGACGTTCTTGGAGCCGGTGGTCTCGACGACGATGCGCGACTCCTCCTCCTTCGAGGGATAGTCGATGGCGATCTGCAGGAAGAAGCGGTCGAGCTGGGCCTCGGGCAGGGGGTAGGTGCCCTCCTGCTCGATGGGGTTCTGGGTGGCCATGACGAAGAACGGCTCGGGCAGGGGGCGGGTCTGCCCGCCGGCCGTGACCTGGCGCTCCTGCATGGCCTGGAGCAGGGCGGCCTGGGTCTTGGGCGGGGTGCGGTTGATCTCGTCGGCCAGGACGAAGTTCGAGAACACCGGGCCGGGCTGGAACTTGAACATGCGCTGGCGCGTGGCCTGGTCTTCCTGCAGTATCTCGGAGCCGGTGATGTCGGAGGGCATGAGGTCGGGGGTGAACTGGATGCGCGAGAACTCGAGGTCGAGGATGCGGGCGAGGCTGGAGAGCAGGAGGGTCTTGGCCAGGCCGGGGACGCCGACGAGGAGGCAGTGGCCCGACGAGAAGAGCGCGACCAGCAGCTCCTCGATGACGGCGTCCTGGCCCACGATGATGCGGCCCAATTGGGTCTTGATGGCGGCGTGCGCCTCGCGCAGGCGCTCGGCGAGCTTCACGTCGTCGGCGGTCTGTGTCGTCATGGGCGGATATTAACAAATGCGCGCGGGCGCGCGTACGGAGGAAGACTACGTAGGACCCTGGCGACCCTCGGGCCGCCGCGCTATCCTGACGAGATGCTGTCTTGGGCCCTTCTGACGCTTGTGGCATTCCCTGCGCGAGCCGATGAACCGCACTATGAGATCCCGTTCTCTACGGCAAGCGCCGAGCTCGGTCCGGAAGGCGCGGCCGTCCTCGAGCGCCTGGTCGACACCCTGCACTATTATCCGTGGGACTCGGTTTTCATCCGGGGATTCTCGGCGGCCACGGAGGATCCCGCCCTCGGAAAGACGCGCGCCGAGGCCGTCTTGAAGGCCCTTCTCGCGCGCAAGGTCACCGGACATCGGGCCGCCCGGGGGACGAAAGGACCATGGGAGGTCATCTGGCGCAAGTTCCGGCTCCGCTGGCGGAAAGGCGCCCCGGGCGACCAGAAAGCCCAGGTCACCCTCCTCGGCGAGGATGAGGAGTTCCCCTAGAGCGGGAGGACGTCCTCGGGCGGCGAGAGCTTCCCGGTCGAGAATCCCACCAGCCTGAAGCTGCGTCCCTCTCCGAGGAACGGCTGCAGGAGCTCGAGCGCCACCGACTCGAGTTGATCGAGGCGTCCGGTGGGCAGGCGCAGGGTGGTCTGCTTGGAGTGTGTCTCGTAGCCCTCGAAACGCACCTTGACCGTGAGCGTCCGGCACCAGGCGCTTTCGTCGGCGAGGTCTTTGTGGACGCGCCGCACGCAGGCCAGCAGGGTGTCGCGCACCTCGTCGGGGTCCGCGGTATCGGAATCGAAGGTATGCTCGCGGCCGATCGACTTGGCCTCGGAGACCGGGTCGACCGGCCTGTCGTCGAGCCCGCGCGCCTCGCGCCATAAGACGGGGCCGAAGCTGCCGACGACGGCGCTCAGGCGCGCCTCGCTGACGCGGCGCAGTTCGGCCACGGTCTCCCAGCCCCTGTCGACCAGCGCCTCGTGGGTCACCGGCCCCACGCCGCGCAGGACCCGGACCTCCTTGGGGTCGAGGAACTCCTGGACGCGGGAGGGGATGACGACCGTGACGCCGCCGGGCTTCTTGTGCTCGCTGCCCAGCTTGGCCAGCAGCTTGTTGGGCGCCACGCCGAAGGACACCGACAGCCGCTCCTCGCTCCGGACGCGGGACTGCATGCCGCGGGCCAGCTCGCGCGCGTTCTCGAAGGTGCCGCAGCTCGACACGTCGGCGTAGGCCTCGTCGACGCCGGCCTGCTCGAAGACGTCCGCCCCCGCGCGGAGGATGTCCATCACCCGGCGGCTGGCCGCGGAATACTTCTTGAAGTCGGGACGGATGTAGAACGCCTTCGGACAGCGCTTCCACGCCGCCGAGATCGGCATCGCGCTGCGTACGCCGAACCTACGCGCCGCGTAGTTGCAGGTGGCCACGATGCCGCGCCCCGCCCCGCCTTTCGGGTCGGACCCGACGATGACGGGCTTCCCCTTGAGCGCGGGCGCGTCGCGCTCCTCCACCGACGCGTAGAACGCGTCGAGGTCCGCATGCATGACGATGCGTTCCGCGGGATGGAGCGCCATATATCGATTAGACAAAATCAACGCGATACTGCACAGGCGTTCACTTCAGCACTAGGCTTAGGACTGCGCCCAGACGCACTCTTAAGCCCGGCGCCAAGGGCTTGACGAGGTATATATTTGTGTATATACTTCAGGGATGAAGAAGAAGCTTTTCAAGCACGGCGGAAGCTACGCCGTAGACCTGCCGGTCTCCTTCGTCCGCGACCTCGACTCGAAGACAGTCACGCTCCGCCCAAGCAAGAACGGCCTCCTGATCGTCCCGCGGGGGGAGTTCGATACCATCGAGGACGCTCCCGAATTCAAGGCCTTCGCCGAGACCCTCCTGCATGACGCTCTCAGCAAGCCCTCGAAGCTCAAGAGCCGCGAGCAGGTCTGGGGCAAGGATTGGGACGAACTGCTCAAAGGCGTACCGCGTGCCAAAGACTGAATATCTCCTCCGTTACCATGACGTCTATGCCGACCGCGTAGAAGAGCTAAAGACGCGCGTCCGGCGGCTCAAGGAGCGCCTCCCGCCGGAGGAGTTCACCCGGCATGAGACCGTCAAGCTGGCCATGCGGGTGCGCGAAGCCGAGAGCGAGGTGGCGGAAGACCCCGACCGTCCGGAATACCTTCTGCGCGACGAATTGCGCAAGTTCCGCCGCTATAAGCGCGGCCTTGGCCGATACCGCATCATCTACTGTTTCTCGAACAAACCGCCCATCATCGTCTTCCTCTACCTGAACACCGAGGACACCCTGCGCAAGGCAGGGAGCAGCAAGGACCCCTACGAGGAGTTCAAGTCGCTCTTGCGCCGCGGGAAACTGTCCCACGATCCTTCAGACCCGAAGAACCAGCGTTGGCTAGACAGGACCGCAGGAGACTAGTCATCGGCGACCTGTTACGTCCCAGCTACCTGAACCCCCAAACGGGGTAGTAAATCCCACCTATCCGGACCCCCAAACGGGGGTGCCATTCCCAGCTATCTGGACCCCCTGGCCTGGGCCCGAGTGCTTATGCGCTCGGCGGCATGCAGGGGCATCGCCCATTAAACCAAAATCGAGCCGGCACTGTACGCCTGTCCACTCCAGAGTGCCTGGCACCCGACGGCCGTTCCCGCTATAATGACGGCATGAACGCACGGTTCACCCTCGACTATTGGCGGGACGGCGAGTGGTTCGTCGGCCGTCTTCGGGAAGTCCCAGGCGTCTTCAGCCAAGGCGAGACCCTCTCCGTCCTTGAGGCGAACATCAAGGACGCCTATCGGCTGGTCATGGCCGACCAGAAGCCTGTTCGCCGCTCGACCAAGTCGAAAAAGGTCCTCATCGTGGCGTGAAGCGCCGCGACCTCATCAGAGAACTCGTCGCCGCCGGCTGCTACCTAAAGCGCCACGGCGGCCGCCATGACCTCTACGCCAACCCTCGTTCCGGCCGAATCGCGCCGGTCCCTAGGCACAATGAGATACCCGACACCCTCGCCAGCGTCATCCGCAAACAGCTAGCCGTCTGAGTCCGGTTGTCGGCGACATAGAGAAACCCTAGAAATTCAGGTGAATCCTCCAACCATCGACGACTTCCTCGGAATCCTATTCGGCTTCGCGCTCATAGCCTCCGGCTTGGCCTGCGTGGGGTATGGGCTCATCGTGAGCCGCCGCTCGAGCACGCTGGCTTCGGTCCCCCTGGTCGGGACGAGGGAGTTAGTCGGGGGCGAACTGGCCGTGGTCACCGGAACCGCGGCATCCGCGCACGAAGCGTCCGCGCCCGCGTCAGGCAAGCCCTGCCTCTTCTACGAGCACATCCGGGAACGGCTCCGCGTGAGGGTCCGCGGCGGCGACAACATCAACACGAGGTATTGGGACGAGGTGGAGCGCACGCACTGGGGGGCGTTCTACGTCGAGGATGCCGGCGGGCGCGCCCTGGTGGTGCCGCGCGGGGCGCGCCTCGAGTCGCTGGCCCACGAGGAGAAGCGCCAGAGCGGCTCCGGCTTCGCCGACGGCGATGAGCGCAGCTTCGAGCGCCGCATCGACGCCGGCGACGCGGTTTGCGTGCTCGGCCGCGCCCATACCCTCCACGAGCTGGTCGCGGCCTTGCGCGCCCGGCCCGAGATGTCGGCGCTGCCCAGCGGGCTCGTGGAAGAGATCATGGCGGCGGCAGCCGACGACCGCGCGGCCCGCTGCTTCTTCGAGGACGGCGCCGACTTCGTCGTGTCGGGAAAAGGCTACGCGGAGCTCCGGACCGGGCTCGAGTCCGCGAGCGGGTTCTGGCTCTCCACCGGCGCGGGCTTGGCCGGCCTCTCCGCCCTGGTCTTCCTCGCCTGGTTCTTCGGCCTCATCTAGCCGACCTGCCGCCCTGACTTCTCAAACTTCTCAATGTATGGCACCGTAGGGATATACATCCGTGGTACAATTTCCTTCCCTAATAGGAACGAGTGCCGAGCGTAGATTCGATCCCCGCCGAGGCAGGTCCGGACGCACTGCGAGACGCCCTTCTCAGGGTGTCCCAAGCCTTCCGATTCGGCGATAAATCCGTCCCCGCCGTAAGCCCCGAAGCCCTCGGCGACCCCACCTTCACGCGCGACTACGGACTCAAGTACGCCTACGTCACCGGGGCTATGGCCAACGGCATCGCTTCCGAGGCCCTCGTCGAGGCCGTGGCCAAGGCCGGCATGCTCGGCTTCTTCGGCTCGGCGGGGCTTTCCATCGAACGCGTCACGGCCGCCATCGACCGTTTGCAAGCCTCGTTAGGAAACATCCCGCACGGCTTCAACCTCATCCACAGTCCCAGCGAGCAGGACCTCGAAGCCGCCGTCGTCGAGCTCTACATCAAGAAGGGAGTCCGCTTGGTCGAGGCCTCGGCCTACCTCGGTCTTACCGCGCACGTCGTGCGCTACCGCCTGCACGGCATCCGCCGCGGGGCCGACGGCACGGTCATCACCCCGAACCGGATCATCGCCAAGGCCTCGCGCGTCGAGGTGGTGCGCAAGTTCTTCTCGCCGGCCCCCGAGGCCATCCTCAAGGAGCTGCTGGCCAAAGGGCAGATCACCCAAGAACAAGCGGCTCTCGCCAAAGAGATCCCCGTCGCCCAGGACGCCACCGCCGAGGCCGACTCCGGCGGGCACACCGACAACCGGCCCCTCGTCACCATGCTGCCGAGCTTCATGGCTTTGCGCGACCAGCTCCAGGCCGAGTTCGGCTACGCCTCGCCGCTGCGCGTCGGCGCGGCGGGGGGGATCTCCACTCCCGCGGCGGCCGCCGCCGCGTTCGCGATGGGCGCCGCCTACGTCCTGACCGGCTCGGTCAACCAGGCCTGCGTCGAGTCGGGCTCCTGCGACGCCGTGCGCGCCATGCTGGCCCAGGCCGAGCAGGCCGACGTGGCGATGGCGCCCGCCGCCGACATGTTCGAGATGGGCGTCAAGGTCCAGGTCCTCAAGCGCGGCACGATGTTCGCGATGCGCGCGGCGAAGCTCTACGAGGTCTACAACGCCAACGCCTCGATGGACGCCATCCCCGCGCCCGTGAAGACGGCGCTCGAGCGCGACCTCTTCAAGGCCCCGCTCGAGACCATCTGGGCGCAGACCCGCGAGTTCTTCCTCAAGCGCGATCCCCGAGAGGCCCAGCGCGGCGACGCCGACCCCAAGCACCGCATGGCGCTCGTGTTCCGCTGGTACTTGGGCCTAGCCTCGCGCTGGGCCAACGCCGGAGAGCCGTCGCGCCGCCTCGACTACCAGGTCTGGTGCGGCCCGGCCATGGGCGCCTTCAACGAGTGGGCGCGCGGCAGTTTCCTGGCCGAGCCCGCCGAGCGCCGCGCCGTCGTCGTCGGCCTCAACATCCTCGTCGGGGCGGCGTACCTGGCCCGCCTCAACATCCTTCGCCTGCAGGGCGCCCGCCTGGCGCCCGAGCTCCAACGCTTCGCCCCCGGCACGCTCGACCGGCTCCAAGACTGCCTCGGCAGAGAGAGACACCCCGCATGAACCCGACCCCGCGACCGACTCCCCTGGCCATCATCGGCATCGGCTGCCTTTTCCCGAAGGCCGGCGGGGTCAAAGAGTACTGGTCGAACATCAAGGAGCGCGTCGACGGCATCACCGAGGTCCCGCCCTCGCACTGGAGCCTGCAGGAGTACTACGACCAGGACCCCAAGTCGCCGGACCGCACCTACGGCCGCCGCGGGGGCTTCCTCTCGCCGGTGGACTTCGACCCCGCCGAGTTCGGCATCACGCCCAACAACATCCCCGCCACCGACCCCGCCCAGCTGCTGGGCCTGGTCGCCGCCCAGGCCGCCATGCGCGACGCCGGCTACGGCCCCGAGCGCCAGTTCGAGCGCCGCCGCATCAGCGTCATCCTCGGCGTCACCGGGACGCTCGAGACCGCGATCCCGCTCGGCGCGCGGCTCGGCCATCCGATCTGGCGCCGGGCGCTCAAAGAGGCCGGCATCGAAGGGCCGGTGGCCGAGGCCGTGGTCAAGCGCATCGCCGACTCCTACGTCGACTGGCAGGAGAACTCCTTCCCGGGCCTGCTCGGCAACGTCGTAGCCGGGCGCATCGCCAACCGCCTCGACCTCGGAGGCACCAACTGCGTCGTCGACGCGGCCTGCGCCAGCTCCTTGAGCGCCGCGCACATGGCGGGCCTGGAGCTGGCCAACGGACGCGCCGACATGGTCATCACCGGCGGCGTCGACACCTTCAACGACATCTTCATGTACATGTGCTTCTCGAAGACCCCCGCGCTCTCGCCCACCGGCAACAGCAAGCCGTTCGACGCCGCGGGCGACGGCACCATCCTCGGCGAGGGCCTGGGCATGGTCGTCCTCAAGCGCCTGGCCGACGCCGAGCGCGACGGCGACCGCATCTACGCCGTGCTCAAGGGCATCGGCTCCTCCTCCGACGGGCGCGGCAAGGCCATCTACGCGCCGAGCGCGGAAGGCCAGGTCAAGGCGCTGACCGCCGCCTACGAGCTCTCCGGCGTCACACCGGACACCATCGAGCTCGTCGAGGCGCACGGCACCGGCACCAAGGCCGGCGACGCCGCCGAGGTGCGCGCGCTGGCCGAGGTCTACCGCGCGGCGCGCCCCACCGGCACCTGGGCCGCCCTGGGCTCGGTCAAGTCCAATATCGGCCACACCAAGGCCGCCGCAGGCTCGGCCGGCCTCATCAAGGCCGTGATGGCCCTCAAGCACAAGGTCCTGCCGCCCACGATCAAGGTCGGCGAGCCCCTGCCCGAGCTGGCCTCCGGAGACCTGCCGCTCTACGTCAACACCGAGAAGCGGCCCTGGCTGCCGCCCGCCGGCCACCCGCGCCGCGCCGCGGTCTCCGCCTTCGGCTTCGGCGGCTCGAACTTCCACGCCGTGCTCGAGGAGCACGTCGCCGCCAAGACCGAGGTCGACTGGGACGGCTCCGTCGAGCTCCTGGCGTTCTCGGGCCCCGACGAGGCGTCCTTGAAGACCGCGCTCAAGCCATTCGCGGCCGGCCTGACCTGGAACGAACTGCGCCTGAAGGCCACGCAGTCGCGCAAGACCTTCGACCGCTCGGCCCCGTGGCGCCTGGTCGCCGTCGTCGAGAAGGACAAGGCCGGCAAGGAGCGCTTCGACGCCATCCTCTCGTCGTGGTCCAAGGCCGAGGGCGTCTACATCCGCTCCGGCGCGCCGGCGGGCTCCCTGGCCGTCCTGTTCCCGGGGCAAGGCTCGCAGTACGTCGGTATGGGCCGCGACCTGGCCTGCCAGTTCCCCGAGATGCTCGACGCCCTGGCCGCCGCCGACGCCGCCCTCGGCGAGCGCCTGAGCGACGCGGTCTATCCCCAGCCCGTTTTCACCCAGCCCAAGCGCGACGCCCACGAGGCCGCCCTGCGCGCCACCGACATGGCCCAGCCCGCCATCGGCACGGTCAGCCTCGGCGCCTTGGGCGTCCTCAAGCGCTTCGGCCTCAAGCCCGACATGGCCGCCGGCCACAGCTACGGCGAGCTGACCGCGCTCTGCGCGGCGGGCCGGCTCTCGCCCGACGACCTCCTGCGCCTGTCCCGCCTGCGCGGCCGGCTCATGGCCGCCGGCGGGGGGGACAAGGGGACGATGCTGGCCGCCTTGGCTCCGCTGGCCGCGATCGAGGCGCTGATCCGCGACGAGCGGCTCGACGTAGTCCTCGCCAACAAGAACGCCCCCGAGCAGGCCGTGCTCTCGGGCTCCCGTCCCGCCATCGAGCGCGCCGCCGCCGCCCTCGGCGCGCGCGGCATCCGCTCCACCGCGTTGCCGGTGGCCGCCGCGTTCCACAGCCCGCTCGTCGCCGACGCCAAGACCCCGCTGCGCGCCGGGCTCGAGCCCCTGCCGCTCAACGCCGGACGCTTCCCGGTCTACGCCAACACCACGGCCAAGCCCTACCCCGACGCCCCGGCCGCGGCCAAGGACCTGCTCGCCGGCCAGCTGGCCGCCCCGGTCGAGTTCCTGGCCGAAGTGACCGCCATGCACGAGGCCGGCGCGCGCGTCTTCCTCGAGGTCGGCCCCGGCGGACGCCTGACCGGGCTCGTGAAGGCCATCCTCGGCCAGCGCCCGCACGAGGCGCTGGCGCTCGACGCCTCCCACGGCCGCGGCCGCGGCGTCCACGACCTGGCCAAGGCCCTGGCCCAGCTGGCCGCCTCCGGACTGCCCATCGACCTTACGCCGTGGGAAGACGGCGAAGCGGGCGTAAAAGACCTGCTGACGGTCAAGAAGTCGCGCGCCTCCGTCCCGCTGACAGGCGCCACTCCCATCAACGCGAAGCGCGACATCCCCATGCCCGCTCAGCCTCGGATGACGACGGCCGCTCCGACCCCGGCGCCGGTCGCCGCTCCAGCGGCACCGTCGTTGGCTCAAGACGGCATCGCCGCTCTCCAGCGGCTCCAGGAGCAGACCTCCTCTCTGCACCGCCAGTTCCTTGAAAACCAGGAGACCACCCAGCGCACTTTGCTGGCGCTGATCGAACAGCAAAACCGCGGGGGCGTCGTTCCAGCGCCTATTGCCTTCGTCGCGGCGCCCGCCCCTGCGCCGGTCGTTCCGATGCCGATCCCGGCGCGGCCGGAATCCGACATCGCCCCGGTCCTCATCGCCGTGGTGGCCGAGAAGACCGGCTACCCGGCCGAGACGCTCAGCCTCGACATGGGCCTCGAGTCCGACCTCGGCATCGACTCCATCAAGCGCGTCGAGATCCTCGCCGCCCTCAAGGACAAGCTGCCGAACGCGCCGGTGGTCGGCCCCCAGCACATCGGCACGCTCCGGACCCTGCGCCAGATCATCGACTTCATGTCCGCCGCCCCGGCCGCCGCCCCTGTCCCCGCGGCTGTTCCCGCCTCCTCCGAGCTCGCCTCGGTCTTGATCGCCGTGGTGGCCGAGAAGACCGGCTACCCGCCCGAGACCCTGAGCCTCGACATGGGCCTCGAGTCCGACCTCGGAATCGACTCGATCAAGCGCGTCGAGATCCTCGCCGCGCTCAAGGACAAGCTGCCCGACGCCCCGGTGGTCGGCCCGCAGCACGTGGGAACCCTCCGCACCCTGCGCCAGATCATCGACTTCATGGGGGTGAATGCTCCCGTGACCGCGCCGGCGGCGGCCCCCGCTTCCTCCGCGGTGGCGGACGCCTTGATCGCCGTAGTGGCCGAGAAGACGGGCTATCCGCCCGAGACCCTGAGCCTCGACATGGGCCTCGAGTCCGACCTCGGAATCGACTCCATCAAGCGCGTCGAGATCCTCGCCGCGTTGAAGGACAGGCTGCCCGACGCCCCGACCGTGGGCTCCCAGCACGTGGGCACCCTGCGCACCCTGCGCCAGATAATCGCCTTCATGTCTGGAGCCCCGGCGGCGGAGCCCGCCGCCCCGGCGCCGGTTCCCGCCGCCGCCGCGCCGGCCGGACGAACGGTCATCGAACGCTCCGTCCTCACCGCGGTCCCGCTGGGCGACGAACCGCGCCGACCGGCCCCGCTGGCCGCCGGCTCGACCCTCTGGGTGCAGGACGACGGCTCCGTGCTGGCCCGCGCGCTGGTCCGACGGCTCGAGACGGAAGGCCATGCCCCGGTCCTGGTGCCGCCGGGCACGCTGCCCAAGGTCCCGGCCGCGCTGGGCGGGCTCGTCCTGCTGGCGCCCAGCGCCGAGCTCGACGACAAGGGCCTGTGGGACGTCTCCTCCGAGAACCGGCTCAAGGACTCCTTCACCCTCTTGCGCGCGGCCGCGCCGGCTTTGCGCAAGAACCCCGGCGCGGTGTTCGCCGCGGTCTCGCGCCTCGACGGCGCGTTCGGCCTGGGTTCCCTGGCCCCGCAGGCCGACCCGCTCTCCGGGGCGCTGGCCGGCCTGGCCAAGACCGCCCGCCTCGAGTGGCCCGAACTGCGCTGCAAGGCCATCGACGCCGACCGCGCCTGGACCGACGCGGACGCCTTGGCCGGCGAGCTGGCCGCCGAGCTCAACCTCTCCGGCCCCGCCGAGATCGGCCTGGCCGCCGACGGCCGCCGCGTGCTCGACACCGTCGCCGAACCCGCGGTTTCCGGCGTCCTGGCGCTCTCGGCCGGCGACGTCGTCGTCGTCACCGGCGGCGCGCGCGGCGTCACCGCCGAGGCCGCTCTGGCCCTGGCCGAGGCCGTCCGGCCGACCCTCGTCGTCCTCGGCCGCACCGCAGCACCCACCCCCGAGCCCGACTGGCTCAAGTCCCTCTTCGGCGAGGCCGAGCTCAAGAAGGCGGTGGCCAAGCACCTCGACGGCAAGCCCACGCCGAAGGCCATCGAGGAGTCCTACCGGCGCCTCTTGGCCAACCGCGAGCTGGCCGCCAACCTCGCCCGCTTCGAGGCCGCCGGCGCTCAGGTCCTCTATCGTTCCGCCGACCTTCGCGACGCCGCCTCGGTGCGCGCGGCGCTCTCCGGCCTGCCGGGACCGGTTCGCGCGCTGGTGCACGGCGCGGGAGCCTTGGCAGACCGCCTCATCGAGGAGAAGACCGCCGAGATGTTCGACGTGGTCTTCGACACCAAGGTGGCCAGCCTGAGGCACCTCCTCGGCGCGCTCAAGCTCGAGGACCTGCGCGCCGTCGCGTTGTTCTCGTCGGTGACCGGCCGCTACGGCCGCATCGGGCAGTCCGACTACGCGATGGCCAACGAGGCGCTCAACAAGGCGGCCCAGAGCCTCTCGCGCCGCCTGCCGTCCTGCCGCGTGGTCTCCATCAACTGGGGACCGTGGGAAGGCGGGATGGTCACGCCCACGCTCAAGAAGATATTCGAGGGCGAGGGCGTCGGCCTCCTGCCCCTGCGCGAGGGGGGACTGCACCTCGTCGCCGAGCTCTCATCGCGCGGCGTCGAGACCGTCGTCACGGGCTCGAAGCTGGCGACAGCTGCCGATAGAGCGGTGGCGAAGGAGCCCGCCAAGCTCACGCCGTCGTTCGAGCGCGCCCTCGACCTGGCCGGACATCCGTTCCTCGACTCGCACCGCATCAACGGCAAGCCCGTCCTGCCGCTGGCGATGATGGTCGAGTGGCTGGCCCACGGCGCCATGCACGCCCATCCCGGCCTCGACTTCTGCGGGATGTCCGACCTGCGCGTCCTCAAGGGCGTCATCCTCGACGGCGCGCCGCGCGTCGTGCGCGCCGCCGCCGGCAAGGCCTCCAAGGAAGGCGGGCTCTACCGCGTGCCGGTCGAGCTTCAGGGCGACGGCGGCGTCGTCCACGCCCGCGGCGCCGTTCTGCTCGGCCGCCGTCCCGAGGCGCCTGCCCCGCACCCGGCTCCGGCGCTGGCGAAGTACCCGCGCGACGCGCGCCAAGCCTACGCCGAGGTGCTCTTCCACGGCCCCGACTTCCAAGGCATCGAGACGGTGGACGGCTGCGGCGACGCCGGCATCGCGCTGACGGTCAAGGCCGCGCCGGTCCCGTCGGCCTGGCAGAAGAACCCGCTGCGCTCCTCCTGGCTGGCCGACCCGCTGGCGCTGGACTGCGCCTTCCAGGCCGCCATCCTCTGGAGCGTGGAGCGCGCGGGCGCGCCCTGCCTGCCGTCCTACCTCGGCCGCTACAGCCAGTTCCGGGACTTCCCGAAGGACGGCCTGCGCGTCATCCTGCGGGTCACGCGCAACAACGGCCAGTCCGCCTCGGCCGACGCCGACTTCCTCGACGCGTCGGGCGCGCTGGTGGCCCGCCTCGAGGGCTCCGAGCATACCATCGACGCGGCGCTGGCCTCGGCCTTCCGCAAGGCCCCGTCCGCGGCCTGAGCATGAACGACCCGGTAGCCATCGTCGGGATCGGCGGGGTCTTTCCCAAGGCCCTGACCCTCGACGCCTACTGGGCGAACATCCGGGCCAAGGTCTGCGCCGCCGAGGACGTACCGCCGGGGCGCTGGCTGCTCGGCCGCGAGGCCGCCTTCGCCGCCGAGCCGCGCCCGGGCCGCGACAAGGTCTACTCCACCAAGGCCTGCCTGGTGTCGGGGTTTAAGTTCGACCCGGCCGGCTTCGACCTGGACGCGTCCCTGCTCGAGCGCCTCGACCCGGTGTTCCACTTCGCCCTGCACGCCGGACGCCAGGCCTGGGGCGACGCGGTCACCGCCGGGCTCGACCGCCGTCGGGTCGGCGTCATCATGGGCAACATCGCCCTGCCCACCGACGGCTTCTCGGCCCACAGCCGCCGCCACCTGGCCCGCGAGCTCTCGGCCGCGCTGGGCCGTCCCCTCCCCGAGCCCGGGGCCGTCTCGCCGCTCGAGCGCTGGCCGGCCGGCCTGCCCGCCGGCATCCTCGCCCAGGCCATGGGCTTTGGCGGGGCCGGCTACACGCTCGACGCCGCATGCGCCTCCTCGCTCTACGCGGTGAAGCTCGCCGTCGACGCGCTCCAAGACGGCCGCGCCGACGCCATGCTGAGCGGCGGCGTCTCGCGGCCCGACTGCCTCTATACCCAGATGGGCTTCGCCCAACTGCGCGCGCTCTCACCCAGCGGGCGCCCGTCGCCGCTAGACGCTTCGGGAGACGGACTCGTCGTCGGCGAGGGGGCGGGCCTGTTCCTCCTCAAGCGCCTGCCCGACGCCCTGCGCGACGGCGACAAGGTCTACGCCGTCATCCGCGGGGCCGGGCTCTCCAACGACATCGGCGGCTCCCTGCTCGCTCCCGACGGCGGCGGCCAGCTGCGCGCCATGCGCGCGGCCTATGCCCAGGCCGGCCTCAAGCCTTCCGACGTCGACCTCTACGAGTGCCACGCCACCGGCACGCCGGTCGGCGACGGCGTCGAGCTGCGCAGCCTCCACGAGCTCTGGGGGGACTCGGGCTGGCGCGCGGGCCGCTGTGCGCTGGGCTCGGTCAAGTCCAACGTCGGCCACCTCCTGACCGCGGCCGGCGCGGCCGGGCTCATGAAGGTGCTCCTGGCCCTCAAGGAGAAGACCCTCCCGCCCAGCGCGAACTTCGAGCGCACCGCGCTCGGGCTCGAACTCGAGTCCGGTCCGTTCCGCGTCCAGACCGAGCCCGCCGCCTGGGAGGCCCGCGGCCCCAGCAGCCCGCGGCGCGCCGCGGTGTCGTCCTTCGGCTTCGGCGGCATCAACGCCCATGTCATCGTCGAGGAATACCTTCCCTGGGCCGCCAAGCGCCGCGCGCCCAAGCCCGCGCCGGCCCAGCGCCCCGCCCTGGCGCTGGTCGGCATGGAGGCGCGCTTCGGGACGCTCGCGTCGTTGCGCGAGTTCCAGGAGGCCGTCCTGTCCGGCTCGCCGCCGGCCGACCGGCTCATGACGGAGCTCGGTGTCCCGCCGCAGGCCTACCGCATCCCGCCCAAGGAGCTGGCCGAGATGCTGCCCCAACAGGTGCTCATGCTGCAGGTCGCCGACGCGGCCCTGCGCGACGCGGGGGCGCTCAACGGCGACCACCAGCGCACCGGCGTCTTCATCGGCATGGAGCTCGACTGCCGCACGGCGGATTTCCACTTCCGCTGGTCCCTGCCCGAGGACCTGCGCGACGCCTCCGGCCCGGCCCTGACCGCCAACCGCACGATGGGGGCGCTGGGCGGCATCATCGCCAGCCGGATCGCCCGCGAGTTCAAGATCGGCGGCCCGAGCTTCACGCTGGCCGCCGACGAGACCTCCGGCCTGCGCGCCCTCGAGGCCGCGGCCGCGGCCCTGCGCCGCGGCGAGCTCGACTGCGCGGTGGTCGGCGCCGTCGACCTGGCCGGCGACCCGCGCGCGGCGGCCGCCCACGGCGCCCTGCGCCCGTTCTCGCCCACCGGCAGCGTCCGCCCCTTCGACGCCGAGGCCGACGGCTGCGCGCCCGGCGAGGGCGCCGCGGCGGTCGTGCTCAAGCGCCTCGACGACGCGCTGCGCGACGGCGACCGGGTCTACGCGGTCCTGACCGGACTTGGCGCCGCGTCGGCGCCCGAGGCGCGCTCGGCGGAAGGCTATGCCGACGCCCTGGGCCGCGCCTACGCCGACGCGGGGCTCGAGCCCGCCGCCGTCGACTACCTCGAGACCCACGGCAGCGGGGTGCCCTCCGAGGACGCCGCCGAGGCCTCCGCCCTGGGGAGCTTCTTCGCGGGCCGCCCCGCCGGACGAGCCCTGGCGCTGGGTTCGGTCAAGCCGGTCATCGGCCACGCCGGCGCCGCCGCGGGGCTGGCGTCTTTAGTCAAGGCCGCGCTGGCGCTCTACCAGGAGATCCTGCCGCCGCTGACGCTGAGTGCGCCGCGCGCGGAGCTGGCGCCCTTCGCCGCCGGCCTGCACGCCCCGCGCGCGCCCCAACCCTGGCTGCGCAATCGGACCGCGGGCCCGCGCCGGGCCGGCGTCTCGGCCATCGGCCTAGGAGGAAACTACGTCCACGCCGTGCTCGAGCAGCTCGACCCCGTCCCCGTCCTCTGCGAGCGTCCCCTCGAGCGCCTCCAACCCCTGGGCGCCCGCGACGAGGCCCTTTTTGTCGTCGAGGGCGACAGCGCGCCCGAACTCATCCTGGCCTCGCGCCGGCTGCGCGCCTGGACCGAGGAGCAGCCGGCCGGCCTCGGGATCGAGGCCCTGGCCAGGCGCTGGTGGGCGCAGACCCCGGCCGAGGGGCACAGGGCGCTGGCGGTCTCGTTTGTGGCCCGCGACGCGGCGGAGCTCTCGGCCCAGGCCGTGAGCGCCGAGAAGTCCCTGCTCGACGACCCCGCCGCGCCGATCCAGGGCCTCGACCGCATCTTCTACTCCCCGGAGCCGCTGGGCCGCCTGGGCCGCGTGGCCTTCGTGTTCCCCGGCTCGGGCAACCAGTACATCGGGATGGGCCTCAGGGCCTTCGCCCAATGGCCCGAGGTCCTTCGCCGGCTCGACGGCGAGCAGGGGCGCCTCAAGGACCAGTTCGTCCCCGAGCTCTTCGCCCCCTGGCTGCTGGCCTGGCCGACGGGCTGGGAGGACGGCGCGCTCGAGCGCCTGGCCGTCGACCACAAGGCGATGATCTTCGGGCAGGTCTCCCACGGCGCGGCCATGAGCGACCTGCTGCGTTCCTTCGGTGTCGAGCCCTCGGCGGTCATCGGCTACAGCCTCGGCGAGACCGCCGGCCTCTTCGCCCTGCGCGCCTGGACCGAGCGCGACGCCATGCTCGAGCGCATGGAGCGCTCTGAGCTCTTCGTCAGCGAGCTGGCCGGTCCCTGCAACGCGGCGCGGCGCAGTTGGGGCCTGGCCGCGCACGAGGCCGTCGACTGGGCGCTCGGCGTGGTCGACAGCCCCGAGAAGCTCGTGCGCGCGGCCACCGACAAGATGGAGAAGGTCTTCGTCCTCATCGTCAACACGCCCAAGGAGTGCGTGGTCGGCGGGGCCCGCCACGCGGTCAAGAAGCTCGTCGAAGGCCTCGGCGGCACCTTCCTGCCCCTGCAGGGCGTGACGACCGTGCACTGCAAGGTGGCCAAGGAGGTCGAGGTCGCCTACCGCGAGCTCCACCTGCTCAAGACCGCGCCGCCGGAAGGCGTCCAGGTCTACAGCGGGGCCTGGGGCCGGCCCTACCCGCTGACCAGCGAGAGCGCGGCCGACGCCGTCACCGCCCAGGCCCTGAGCGGGGTGGATTTTCCGGCCGTGATCTCGCGCGCCTACGACGACGGCGTGCGCGTCTTCGTCGAGCTGGGCCCGCGCAACACCTGCTCGCGGATGGTCGGCAAGATCCTCGAGGGCAAGCCCCATGCGGCGCGCTCCGCCTGCGTGCGCGACCAGGACGACGTCTCCACCGTCCTGCGCCTCTTGGGCACGCTGGCCGCCGAGCGCGTGCCGATGGACCTGGGCCGGCTCTACGGCCGGCCCAGCGCCGCGGCCGGGCATCGCCCGCCCGAGGACGGACCGGAGCCGCGTCTGATCGTCCCGGTCCGCCGCCCGGCGCCGGTCATCCCCAAGAAGTCCGCCGTCCCGCCCCCGCCGCCTCCGCCGCCCGCGCTCCCCGCGCCCCGGCCCGCGCCCGCGAGGACGGCGACCGCCGTGCTCGAGCGGCCCGAGACCGCCCAGCTCACGCGCCTATTCGTCGCGGCCCAGGACGCCAAAGCCGCGGCTCACGCCCAGTACCTCAAGCTCTCCGCCGCGAACGCCGAGGCACAGCTTCGTCTGATGAGCCTGGAGGGTTCCGCGGTGATAGCCCCGGCGGCTCCCGCCGTCTTCATGGACCGCAAGCAGTGCCTCGAGTTCGCCGTCGGCAAGATCGGCGCCGTCCTCGGCGAGGCCTTCGCGGCCGCCGACGCCCATCCGACCCGCGTGCGCCTCCCCGACGAGCCGCTGATGCTCGTCGACCGCATCCTGAGCGTCAGCGGCGAGCCGCTGTCGATGAGCTTCGGCGGCGTCGTCACCGAGCACGACATCCACCCCGGCGCCTGGTACTTGGACGGCGGGGCGATCCCGACCTGCATCGCCGTCGAGGCCGGCCAGGCCGACCTATTCCTTTCCGGCTATCTCGGCATCGACCTGGCCACAAAGGGGAAAGCGGTCTACCGCCTGCTCGACGCCGTCGTCACCTTCCATCAGGGCCTGCCCGGGCCGCGCAAAGTCATCCGCTACGACATCCGCATCCTGCGCTTCACGCGCCAGGGCGAGAGCTGGCTGTTCTTCTTCGAGTTCGACGCCACGGTCGACGGCGCGCCGCTGCTCACGATGCGCAGCGGCTGCGCGGGCTTCTTCACCGAGGCCGCGCTGGCCGAGGGCAAGGGCATCGTCTTCACCGAGCTCGACAAGCGCCCCCGGGCCGGCCGCCTGCCGGCCGACTGGAAGGAGCTGGCGCCGATGGGCCTGGCGTCCTACGACGACGCGGCGGTCACGGCCCTGCGCAGGGGAGACCTTGCCGCCGCCTTCGGTCCGGCCTTCGCCGCCATCGAGTCTCCTTTGCGCCTTCCCGGCGAGACCGGCCGCATGAAGCTGCTCGACCGCGTCCTCAGCCTCGACCCCAAGGGCGGACGCTGGGCCCTCGGCCTCATCCGCGGCGAGGCCGACATCCAGCCCGACGACTGGTTCATCACCTGCCACTTCGTCGACGACATGGTGATGCCGGGCACGTTGATGTACGAGTGCTGCATGCACACCTTGCGCGTCTTCCTCATGCGCCTGGGCTGGGTCAAGGGCGGGGCCGGGCGCTTCGAGCCGGTGCCGGGCGTCAAGTCCCAGCTCAAGTGCCGCGGCCAGGTACTGGCCTCCACCAAGAAGGTGGTCTACGAGATCTCGATCAAGGAGTTGGGCTACGGGCCCGAGCCCTACGCGCTGGCCGACGCGCTGATGTACGCAGACGGCAAGCCCATCGTGCTCATCTCGGACATGTCCTGCCGCCTGGCGGGCGCTACGCGCGCCGAGGTCGAGTCGCTCTGGACGGAGAAGGCCCCGGTCGCCACGCCCAAGGCGCTTTTCGACTCGGAGAGCATCGTGGCCTTCGCGGTCGGCAAGCCTTCCGAGGCCTTCGGCGAGCCCTACAAGCTCTTCGACGAAGGCCGCGTCATCGCGCGCCTGCCCGGCCCGCCCTACAAGTTCCTCGACCGCATCACGGCGATCCGCGGCTGCAAGCCGTTCGTCCTCGAGGCGGGGGGGGACATCGTCGCGGAGTACGACGTGCCGCCCGACGCCTGGTACTTCGGCGCCAACCGCCAGCGCAGCATGCCCTTCGGCGTCCTGCTCGAGGTGGCGCTGCAGCCCTGCGGCTGGCTGGCCGCCTATCTGGGATCGGCCCTGCGTTCCGAGGCCGACCTCTCGTTCCGCAACCTCGGCGGGAAAGCCGTCCTGCAGTCCGAGGTCTTCCCGGACGCCGGCACGCTGACGACGCGGATCAAGATCACCCGGGTCTCGCAATCGGTCGGCATGATCATCCAGAACTACGACATGGACGTCCGCGCCGGCGGCCGCCAGGTCTACAAGGGCGACACCTACTTCGGCTTCTTCTCGAAGGAGGCGCTCTCCGACCAGAAGGGCATCCTCGGCGTGACGCCGTTTGACCCCGGCCCCTCCGCGGCGCGCGGTCCGGGCATGCTGGCCGACGGCCCCGGCGAACCTCTGGCCCTGCCGCTCAAAGAGCTGCGCATGCTCGACTCGGTGACGGTCTTCGACCGGGCCGGCGGACCGCGCGGCCTGGGGTTTTTGCGCGGGACCAAGCGCGTCGACCCCGCCGAGTGGTTCTTCAAGGCGCACTTCTACCAGGACCCGGTCTGCCCGGGTTCCTTGGGCCTCGAGTCGTTTCAGCAGCTCCTGAAGGTCGCCGCACGCGAGCGCTGGGGCGCCGGCGCGGGCCGGTTCACGCCGATGGCGCTGGGCGTCCCGCACGAGTGGGTGTACCGCGGGCAGATCTCGCCGCGCAACAAGCTGGTCACCGTCGAGGCCGCGATCACCGCGGTCGACGACGCCTCGCGGACCCTCACGGCCGACGGCTTCCTGAGCGTCGACGGCCTGCTGATCTACCAGATGAAGGGCTTCACGCTGAGCGTGGCGGCATGAGGTACTCCAAGGTCTATCTCGACGCGCTGGGCTACGAGCTCGCGCCGGTCGTCGTCAGCTCGGCCGAGCTCGAGGGCCGCCTCGAGCGGACTTACAAGGCTCTGCACCTCCAGCCCGGCCAGCTCGAGGCCTTCACCGGCATCCGCGAGCGGCGCTGGTGGGAGCCCGGCTTCCGGCTCTCCGAAGGGGCGGCGCGCGCGGGGCGCAAGGCGCTCGACGCCGCCGGCGTGAAGCCCTCCGAGCTCGGCGCGCTGATCTACGGCGGGGTCTGCCGCGAGAACTTCGAGCCGGCCACGGCCTGCGCCGTGGCCCGGGCGCTCGGCGTCGGCGCGGGCGCCGCGCTCTTCGACCTCTCCAACGCCTGCCTCGGCGTCCTCAACGGCATCGTCGACGTGGCCAACCGCATCGAGCTGGGCCAGATCCGCGCGGGACTGGTCGTCTCCTGCGAGTCGGCCCGCGAGATCAACGAGGCCACCATCGAACGCATGGCGGCCGACGCCGGCCTCGCCTCCTTCAAGGACTCCCTGGCCACCCTGACCGGCGGCTCGGGCGCCGTCGCGGCGCTGCTCACCGACGGCTCCTTCGGCTCCAAGCGCCGGCGCCTGGTCGGCGGCGCCTTTCGCGCGGCCCCCGAGCACAACGGCCTCTGCCGCTGGGGACTCGAGCCCCTGCCGCTCCACAACGGCTACAAGGCCCGTAAGCCGGTCGAGGAGGTCATGCGCACCGACGCCGTGGCCGTCCTCAAGAACGGCGTGACGCTGGGCCGCGACTGCTGGCGGGAGTTCCTCGGCGCCGTGGGCTGGACCGCCGCCGCCGTCGACAAGGTGGTCTGCCACCAGGTCGGGCGCGCGCACCAGGACGAGATCCTCGCCGCCTTCGGCGTGCCGCCCGCCAAGGACTTCACCACCTTCGAGCACCTCGGCAACATCGGCACGGTGTCTTTGCCGCTGACGGCGGCCGTGGCCGAGGAGCGTGACGGCCTGCTCCCCGGCGACAAGGTGGGCTTCCTCGGGATCGGCAGCGGGCTCAACTGCCTGATGTTGGGCTGGGAGTGGTGATGGAGGCCTCGGCGCTCAAGGCCCATTATCCGTTCCAATCGCGCTGGCTCGACCTCGGCGGCCTGCGTATGCACTACGTCGACGAAGGAGCCGGAGAGCCCGTCGTCTTCGTGCACGGCAACCCAAGTTGGTCGTTCCTCTACCGCGGCCTCATCGAGTCCCTGCGCCCCGCCTACCGCTGCCTGGCCTTCGACCACATCGGCATGGGCCTCTCGGACAAGCCGGACGACGACCGCTACGAGTACACGCTGGAGCGACGGGTCGCCGACCTCGAGACCGCGCTCGACCGGCTCGACCTGCGAGAGGGCGTCACCTTGATCCTGCACGACTGGGGCGGCATGATCGGGATGGCCGCCGCCGTGCGCCGGCCGGAGCGCGTCGCGCGGATCGTGCTCATGAACACCGCGGCCTTCCTGATGCCGCCAGGCGGCCTCCTGCCCTGGCAGCTCAAGCTGGCGCGCGATTCGCGCCTCGGCGCCCTCCTCGTGCGCGGCTTCAACGCATTCTCGCTGGGGGCGACGCTTACCTGCGTGACCAAGCGTCCGATGAGCCCCGAGGTCCGCCGCCTCTATACCGGCCCCTACGGGTCCTGGGCGGACCGCATCGCCACCCTGCGCTTCGTCCAAGACATCCCGCTCGGCCCCGGCGACCGCGCCTACGCCCTGGCCAAGGCCACCGAGGACGGACTCGGGCGCCTCGGGGCCATCCCCAAGCTCATCGCATGGGGGGAAAGGGACTTCGTGTTCGACGCCAAGTTCCTCGCCGAGTGGAAGCGGCGCTGTCCGGAGGCCGAGTTCCACACTTTTCCGGACGCCGGCCACTATCTTCCCGAGGACGAGGGCCCGGCCGTGGCGGCCCTGATCCGGGATTTCCTCGCCGTCCACCCCTTGCCGCGGGCATGAAAAGCGCGGCGACGCCGGTCAACATCGCCCAGCGCCTCAGCGAGATGGCGCGCGCTCGGCCGGACGCCCCGGCGATGGTCTTCTTGGCCGGCGGCCGCACGATGAGCTTTCGCGAGCTCGACGAGGACTGCGGCCGCGTGGCGCGCGGGCTGGCCTCCTTCGGCGTGCGGCGCGGCATGCGCGCGGCCGTCCTGGTCAAGCCGGGCCCGGACTTCTTCGCCTTGGCCTTCGCGCTCTTTAGGCTGGGCGCTGTCCCGGTCCTCATCGACCCCGGCCTCGGCCGCGAGGGGCTGGGGCGCTGCCTCGAGGAGGCCGCTCCCGAGGTCTTCATCGCCATCCCGACGGCCCACGCGGCGCGCCTGCTCTTCGGCTGGGCCAAGGACAGCGTCAAGCTCACCCTCATGGCGGGCCCATCGGTCTCGCCCGGCATGACCACGCTCGAGGAGCTGCGCCGGCGGGACGCGGAGCCGTTGGCTCCCGTTGAGACCGCGCCGGAGGACCCCGCCGCGGTCCTCTTCACCTCGGGCAGCACGGGAGCCCCCAAGGGCGTGGTCTATTCTCACGGAAACTTCTCCGCGCAGGTGGACCTCCTGCGCGCGCGCTTCGGCATCGAGCCGGGAGAGGTGGACCTCGCCACCTTCCCGCTCTTCGCGCTCTTTGACCCGGCCCTGGGCATGACGGCCGTGATCCCGGAGATGGACTTCACTCAGCCGGGCTCGGTGCTCTCCGCGAACATCTTAGGCCCCATCCGTCGCTACGGGGTCACCAACCTCTTCGGCTCCCCGGCCCTGCTCGACCGCGTCAGCCGCGGCGCGGCGGGGGTGCGCCTGCCCTCGCTTAAGCGCGTCCTGTCGGCCGGCGCGCCGGTCTCGCCCAAGATCCTCAAGCGCTTCTCCTCGCTCTTGACCGGGGACGCCCAGATCCACACCCCTTACGGCGCCACCGAGGCCCTGCCGGTCTGCTCCATCTCCTCCCGGGAGGTTCTCGGAGAGACGGCCGCCGACGCCGCCAAGGGACGCGGCACCTGCGTCGGCCGGCCGCTCGACGGCGTCGAGCTCTCCGTCATCTCCATCACCGACGCCGCCGTCCCGGAGTGGTCCGAGGCCCTGCGCGCCGCGGCCGGCGCGGTGGGGGAGTTCGTGGTGCGCGGCCCGCAGGTGACGCTCTCCTACCACGGGCGCCCGGACGCCGACGCCGCGGCGAAGATCCGCTTTCCCGACGGCTCCATCGGGCACCGCATGGGCGACCTGGGCCGGCTCGACGCCTCGGGCCGGGCCTGGTTCTGCGGCCGCAAGTCCCAGCGGGTCGAAACGGTGAAGGGCCCGCTCTTCACCGACTGCGTGGAGGGGATCTTCAACGCCCACCCGAGAGTCAGGCGCTCGGCGCTGGTCGGCGTCGGGGTGCCGGGCGCGCAGCGTCCCGTCCTGATCGTGGAACTCGAGGAAGGCAACAAGCCTTCCAAGGCCCTGAGCGACGAGCTCCTGGAGCTGGGCGCGCGCTATCCGGACTCGAAGTGCCTAGAGACCGTCCTCTTCCACGCCTCTCTCCCTGTGGACGTCCGCCACAACGCCAAGATCCGCCGCGAGGTCCTCGCCGGCTGGGCGGCGTCCCGCCTGCCGTGAAGGCGCTGGTCACCGGCGCCGGGGGCTTTCTGGGCGGCGCCCTCGCGCGTCGACTGCTCGAGAAAGGCTGGGAAGTGCGCGGCTTCGCGCGCGGCGACTACCCGGCGGTCCGCGCCGCCGGCGCGCAGATGCTGCGCGGGGACTTGGGCGACGCCGAGGCGGTCGACCGGGCCGCCGCCGGGGTCGACGTCGTCTTCCACGTCGGCGCGAAGGCCGGGGTCTGGGGACCTTACGAGGAGTTCCAGCGCTCCAACGTCCTCGGCACGCGAAACGTCGTGGCGGCCTGCCGCAGGCAGTCCATCCGCCGCCTCGTCTTCACGAGTTCGCCCAGCATCCTAGGCGGGCGGGACCTCGAGAACGTCGACGAGTCGACGCCCGTGGGCGGGAGATTCCTCGCGCCTTATCCGGAGACCAAGGCGCTGTCCGAGTCCATCGCGCTCTCTGCCAACGACTCCGGCCTAGCCGTCGTCGCCTTGCGGCCGCATCTGGTCTGGGGCCCCGGCGACAACCACATCGTCCCGCGCCTGGCCGCCCGGGCCCGGACGGGCAGCCTGCGGCGCATCACGGGCAAGGTCTGCCTGGTCGACTCCACCTACATCGACAACGCCGTCGACGCCCACCTCGCCGCCGCCGAGCGCCTGCCCGCCGTGGGCGGCAAAGCCTACTTCATCTCCAACGGTGAACCGCTGCCGCTCTGGGACCTCATCGCCCGGATGCTGGACGCCGCAGGAGCCCCGCCCGTGACCAAGACGATCAGCCCGGCCGGCGCGCGCCTGGCCGGAGCCGTGCTGGAGGACGTCTATCGCTTTCTCGGTATCGAGAGCGAGCCGCGCATGACCCGCTTCATGGCCGAGGAGCTCACCACCCACCACTACTTCGACCTCACCGCCGCCCGCCGCGACCTGGGCTACGTCCCCACGGTCTCTATCAAGGAAGGCCTAACCCGTCTCGCAGCTTCCTACCGGTGCCAGGCACCTTAACTTTTTAACTTTTCAATCACCCAGCATCTTCGAGACCGCCGTGGGAGTGACTCCAATGAGCCCGGCAATCTCCGTCAACGTCAGGCGCAACTCCTTGCGAAGCCTTCCGGCAGCCATTCTCCGCAATTCGACGACGCGTCTCGGGCGCCTTTGACCTCCCCAGACATCCTTGGACAAGCCGAAGTCTTTCGCCATCTCCGCGAGAATCTCGAGAGAGCGCTCCCTCAAGTGGTCCGGCACCACACGTCCCTCAGCCCGAACGCAAACGGAAGCCGCCTCCTCCGCATACCAGTCATCGCAGCACTCAGGATCTCGTCCACCGTTCACGAACTCGCTGTAAGCAGGGCCGCCGCCGGAGCCGATCGCCTTCAATATCGGTCCGGTATCCAACCCGTAGTTCTCGCGGAGACCGCTATATATCCCCATACCGCTCCAACGCCAATCCTCCGCCCGGGAGACTAGGCCGGCTTCGATCGGATTCCGATGGATGTAGCGCGAGGCGCGCAGCAGGGAAGAGTCGTTCAAGACCGCCCTGGCCCAGTAACGCTTCTCGAAGACGTGTCCGACGCGGCCATTCTCCTTGTTCCATTCCCGGGCGTAGACACTCATCGTCCGATGCATGATCGCAGGGAGATTGTCGTCCGTGGGCCGAATCAACATGTGAGGATGATTCGGCATGAGAGTATGAGTCAGGAGCGCGGCATTAAACTTGGCGCACGATTGCATTAGGAGACGCTCGAACAGGAGATAGTCTGATGCATTTCGGAAGATGGTCTCCCGGTTGTTTCCCCTGGCGACCACGTGCATGATTAGTCCGGCAGCATTGATCCTCTTTCCTCTCCCCATACCCGTATATACGCAAAACAGCGAAAAAAGTTCCCACGGAAGTTGAAAAGTTCAGGTGCCTGGCACCGGGTTCAAGCGGGGACGAAGCTAGACAACCGGCGGTCCTTGCGGACGCGGTCGAAGGCGTGGGCTTGGCCGTTCATAGCCACCCAGACGCCGGGGGGGAGGGAGTTCGCATAGGCCAGCGCGGCGCCCAGGTTGAAGAGTCCGTCCGAGGAGCCGAAGGCGTAGGGGACCATGGCCCCGGTGAGGACGACGGTCTTTCCGGAGCCTTCAAGCGCGCGGCCAAGGAGCCTAGCGGTCTCGACCATGGTGTCGGTGCCGTGGGTGACCACGATGCGCTTCTCGCGGGCGGCCTGGCAGGCGGCCAGGACCTTGTTCCGGTCGGCCGGGGTCATGAACAGGCTGTCCTTCATCATGAGGCGGCGCAGGCGGACCGGGACGCGGCAGCGCCCGCGGTCCAGCATCTCCGGAAGGTGGGTGGCCTTGAAGTAGAGCCGGCCCCGGCGCTCGTCGTACTCCTTGTCGAAGGTGCCGCCGGTGACCAGGACGAGGACGCTCACCCCGGAATGCTACAAGAATTTGGCATAATCGCGCGCGATGGCCATTCAGTTCGGCATCCTCGACGTCTTGAAGGCTGGCGGCCTCACGCTGGCCGTCCTGGCCGCCGCCTCCCTCTACTGCCTGGCCCTCATCTGGCAGCGCTTCAACGTCTACAGCCGGGCGATGGGCGGTCTCGACGCCTTCCTGGCCGAGGCCAAGGGCCACCTCGCCAAGAATCAGCTCAAGGAGCTGATGGCGCACTGCCGCCAGCGCCCGGGACCCGCGGCGTCGGTCGTCCTTGCCAGCCTCAGCGGCCATGAGGGCCTGACCGAGCGCCGGGCGGCCACCGAGCGCGTGCTCGAGCGCGAGGTGGCCCTGCTCGAGAACGGCCTGCCCGTGCTGGGCACGGTGGGCAGCGTGGCGCCGTTCGTGGGCCTCTTCGGCACCGTCTTGGGCGTCATGCGCGCCTTCCGCGACCTGGCGGGCGCCGCCAACGCCGGTCCCGGCGTGGTGGCGGTCGGCATCGCCGAGGCGCTGGTCGGCACGGCGGCCGGGCTGTTTGTCGCCATCCCGGCGGTCCTGGCCTACAACTACTTCACGACCCGCGCCAACCGCTTCCAGGACGAGATGCGCTGGCTCGTCGACGAGATCCTCGAGAAGCTGACGGCGAAATAGCATGCACGGACGCTTCGAGCGGCGCAGGCCCATCACCGAGATGAACCTGATCCCGCTCATCGACGTGTCGCTGATCCTGGTCATCATCTTCATGGTGCTGACCCCGGTCTTGGTCCAGCACCAGTTGACCGTGCGGCTTCCCGCCTCGGCCCAGGGGGTCCCGGGCGACAACGACGCCACGGTCAGCCTGCAGATCGACGCGCGCGGCAACATCACGCTCGACGGCCGCCCGGTGCGGCTCGAGGCGCTGGAGAGCGAGCTGGCGCTCAAGGTCGGCAAGGCCGCCCGGAAGACGGTGCTCGTCCAGGCGGACAAGTCCGTGGCGGTCCAGCGCGTGGTCCAAGTCCTCGACGTGGCCAAGAAGCTCGGGGTCGGCAAGCTCGGTCTGGGCGTCCAGCAGGCGGAACGCTGAGCGGCCCCGCGGTGTCTTAGCCCCATGACCCCCGCGGCCCCGGCGTCGATCGTCCCCTACCTTAAGAAATCCGCGGGCGTCCACCTCGCCTTCCTCGCCGCCGCCGTCCTCGTCTCGCGGGCGCCGAGCAAGCCCCCGCCGCAAGTCTACCGAATCGACTTCGTGGGCGCCTCGAGCGCCATCCTCAACCGCCAGGGAGGGGATCCCCTGCCGGCGCCCTCGGCCGCGCCCCTGCCGGCCCCGACCTTCGCCAAGCCCGAGCGCCAGAAGGACCCGGACACCTTCAACCTGAAGCCGTCCTTCGCGAAGCCGCTTCCGAAGCCGACTTTCCTCGACGCCGCCCGCCCCGATAAGCGGCCCCCCGAGACGACGCCGCCCGCGCCAACCACGATCGGCGACCGAGCGTTACCGCGAGGAAGTGCCGCCTCCGAGGCCTTGGGGGCGGCGTCCGTCTCCGCCGACATGCCCGACTTCCCGTATCCCTGGTACCTGACCAGCCTGCGCCAGAAGCTGTGGGCGCGCTGGTCGGAGAAGATGCCGCCCGGCCCGGCCGAGTGCCTGGTGATGTTCTCGATCCTGCGCGACGGGACGATCGTCGACGTCCGCATCGAGGAGACCTCGGGGGACCGCGCCTTCGACTACGCGGCCTCGTCCGCGGTCCGCGCCTCCGCCCCCTTGCCGCCCCTGCCGCCGGCTTTCCGGGAGAAGTTCCTCAACGTGCACGTCCAGTTCAAGTCGAACTGAGCGGGGCTACTCGAGCGCGGCCAGGGCCCCCTCGCGCATGGCGGCCGTGCGGTACGACTCGCGCAGGGCGCGCTTCTTGGCCTCCGCCGAGAGCCGCGGGTCGATGAGCCGTGGCAGGGCGGCCGCCCGGTCGGCGTCCTCCTGGTGACCCGAGAGCGTCCGGTCGACGTAGCCCTTGAACAGGCGCAGGGCCTCGTTCTCCTCATAGCGGCTCCAGCGCCGGAAGCGCGGCTGCCAGTGCAGGCGGACCCAGCCGCCCTCGCGAACCCCGCGCTGCCAGCATTCGGCGACGCGCCCACCGTCGGTAGGAAGGCCGCCGTAGCGCCATTGTCCGCCTACCAGCGCCTTATAGGGGCCGAAGCCCTCGCCCCGGGCGACGTCGAGGACCGGCGGCGGAGGCAGGCCCGCCTCCTTGGCCAGGTCGGCCAACCGGTACTCGCTGAGGTCGTAGGCCCCCTGGGCGTAGAACGCCACGAGGTCGGAGGCGGCAAGGGGGGCCGCCCCATAGACCTGCGCCTCGGTCCGCGCCCGGACCAGCATCGGGGCCAGGCGGCTCTCCGCGTCGCGCGCCGTGACTGGGACGGGAGGCGGAAGGGCCGCGCGGGACCGTGCCCGGCGGGGGGCCGGCGTCCGCGCCGGAGCGGCCGTCGGCGAGGGCGCGGGGGGAGGCTTGGACCGATAGGACAAGGCCATCGCCCCCAGCACCAGACTCGTCGCAACCACGGTCGGCAGCCCAGGGCGGCTAGCGGCGGGAGTCCTCGCCGCCGGCGCCGCCGCGCCCGAGCGCGACGCCCACTTGAGGAAGTCTACCCCGCAAGCCGGGCAGGCGGGCAGGGCCTCGGCGCAGGCCGCGCCGCAGCTCGGGCAGCTCACACCAGCAGTGTAGCCCCGGCCGTGGAGCGCCGCAATAGTCACGAAAACGTAGCAGGACCAGAATACGAATCCAGGCGCCGCCCGAGCCATACTGAGCGGGTGAGGTCCCGCTACACCGCCTTCAAGGTCATCCTCCTGGCCTGCCTCGCCGCCGTCCTCTGGATGATGGGCCCCTACCTTCTCGCGCTCTACGTAGGGGGGATGCTGGCCATGCTGGCCTACCCGGCCAAGCGCTGGCTCCGGGACCGGGGCTGGGGACCCCGGACCACGGCCG
The DNA here is from genome assembly GCA_016196755.1 of Elusimicrobiota bacterium. Classification (GTDB taxonomy): domain Bacteria; phylum Elusimicrobiota; class Elusimicrobia; order UBA1565; family UBA1565; genus SCTT01. The sequence continues at coordinate 92,153 of JACPXC010000004.1, read as the reverse complement.
CTTCGCTGACGACCCTCGTCGCGCTCCTCCTCATCGGGCCGGCGGCGGGCCTCTCGGTCCTCGCCGCGCGCGAGGGGCGGCAGCTCGGCCGCGAGCTAGCCGGGTTCAAGGACTCCGTCCCGCGTTCGCTGAGCGACGCCTTGCACGACCGCCCGCAGCTCCGGAACCTGGCCTCGGGGCTGGGGATCACCGGCACGGAGATCCGGAGCTCGCTGCGATCGGCCGGACGCTCGGCCAGCGCCGCCATCCTGAAGCTCGGGATGGGCGTCCCGGAGTTCGCCCTCCAGCTCCTCCTCTCCGTGGTCGCGCTGTACTTCCTCCTGCTCGACGGCCGGACTTTCATGGAGTGGGTGCTCGGCCTGGGCGCCCTCGAGCGGACGGTGCAGGAGGACCTCATCGAGTCCTTCCGGGAGACCACGGTCTCCGCGGTCGTGGCCGGCTTTGCCGCCGCGTCCGTCCAGGCGGCGGTGATCGGCCTGGCCTACCTGGTCCTCGGCGTCCCGGCGGCCTTCCTGGCCGGAGCCCTGACCTTCATCTTCTCCTGGATGCCCCTGATCGGCTCGGTCCCGGCGACGGCGGCGGCCCTCCTCTTCCTGCGCTCCGAAGGCTCGCCCGCGCGGATGGCCTGCATGGCCGCGTTCGGGCTGGCGGCCGGGCTCTCCGACAACCTGGTCCGGCCGCTGGTCCTGCGCGGCCGGGCCGGCATGCACCCCTTGGTGGGCCTCTTCGCCGTCGTCGGCGGCCTGCGCGTGTTCGGGCTCCTCGGGGTCTTCATAGGGCCCAGCCTGGCGGCGATGCTCATCTCGCTGCTCAAGAGCTGGCCGGCCGCCGGGGAGGGGGCATCGCCGCCGGAGTCGAGAAAGCGTGACGCCCACGCCATGGCCAAGACCGCCCGCTGACTGCGATGCTATAGCCGCGGAAAGGAGGCGGTCATGAGAGCGATGGAATACCCCTCGTACATGTCGGTGACGGGCCCGCGACTGCGCTGGCCTTCCATCTTCGCCGGCGTCGCGATGACGACGGCGATCCTGGGCGCCTGCAACGTCCTGGGCGTCGGCCTGGGCTATCTGCCCGCGGGCGTGGACGCCGCCCTGGCTCCCGGGACGGCCGGCGCGCGCTGGACGCTGGCCTCCGGCGTCCCGGCCTTCTACGTCGGCGGGTGGTTCGCCAGCCGGCTCTCGGACAGCGGCCGGCGCTCCGACGGGGTCATCTTCGGCCTGGTCTGCTGGGCCGCCTCCGCCCTGGTGGCGCTGTACTTCCCTGCCAGCACGCTGGGCGGCGCGTTCGCCCTGGCTTTCTCCGGCCCGTTGGTGTTCTCGGTGCTGGCGCTCGAGGCCGCCGCCGCCGCCCTGGGCGGCGTCAACGGCGCGCGGCTCTACCTCCCGGTGCCCGTCAGCGAGTACCGGCGGACCCACCGCGAGATCGCCGGCTCGATCAACTGAAGCGGCGGGGGCCTAAGTGAGGATCGCCCAGGTCGCGCCGCTCCATGAGTCGGTCCCTCCGACGGGCTACGGGGGGACCGAGCGGGTCGTGTCGTACCTCACCGAGGAGTTGGTGCGCCTCGGGCATGAGGTGACCCTCTTTGCCAGCTCGGACTCGCGCACCCGCGCGCGCCTGGTCTCGGGCCGCATGAAGGCCCTGCGGCTCAACGGGAAGACCCGCGCGGCGCTGCCGCTCCACCTGGTCCTGCTCGAGCGGGTCGCCGACCTCGCGCGGGACTTCGACTTCATCCATTTTCATCTGGACTACCTACCGTTCCCGCTGGCGCGGCGCCTGGGCGTCCCCTGCCTGAGCACGCTCCACGGCAGGCTCGATTACCCCGAACTGCAGCCCATCTTCAGCGAGTTCCGCGAGCTGCCGCTGGTCTCGATCTCCGATTCCCAGCGCGCGCCGCTGGCCTTCGCCAACTGGGCCGCCACCGTCTACCACGGTCTTCCGCCCGGCCTCCTGACCCGCCCCGAGGGCCCGCCGGGGGAACACTTGGTGTTCCTGGGCCGGATCTCTCCCGAGAAGCGCGTGGACCGCGCCATCGAGATCGCCCGGCGCAGCGGACGCCGGCTCAAGATCGCCGCCAAGATCGACCCGTCCGAGCGCGGCTATTTCAAGCGCGAGATCGCCGGCCTCCTGCGCCAGCCCCACGTCGACTTCGTGGGCGAGATCGGGGAGGCCGAGAAGGCCCGCTTCCTCGGAGAGGCGTACGCCCTCCTGCATCCCATCGACTGGCCCGAGCCCTTCGGCCTGGCGATCATCGAGGCGATGGCCTGCGGGACCCCCTCGGTCGTGTTCGACCGCGGCTCGATGCCCGAGCTCGTCGAGAACGGGGTCACCGGCTACGTCGTGTCGGACGTCGACGCGGCCGTGGAGGCCCTGGGCCGCCTGCGCCGTTTCGACCGCGCGCGCTGCCGCGAGCGCTTCGAGCGCCGCTTCACGGCGGGACGGATGGCGGAAGACTACCTCTCCCTCTATCGCAGCTCCGTCGAGGCCGTGGCGTGAGCGAGACCGCCGAGCCCGTCGAGGACTTCTACATCCTGAGCTCGGGCGCGCCCGCCGAGGAGCGCGCGCGCGTGCTCAAGCACGGCGAGACCTTCGGGGTATTCGACGGGCGCGGCGACATCCGTCCGTCGGGCGCCGGCGTCGAGGGGCTCTACCACGAGGGGACGCGCTACCTCTCCCGCCTCGAGCTCCGCCTGGGCCGGGCCCGCCCCCTGTTCCTGAGTTCGACGATCAAGGAGGACAACGCCGTCCTCGCCGTCGACCTCACCAACCCCGACATCGGACGCGACGGCGCCCTCGCGCTGCCGCGGGGGGCCCTGCACATCCACCGCACGAAGTTCCTGGTGTCGGGCTTCTGCTACGAGCGCCTGAGGTTCTACAACTACCACCTCACGGCCGTGCGGCTCACGTTCACCCTCGCCGCCGAGGCCGACTTCGCCGACGTCTTCGAGGTGCGCGGCCGGGGCCGGCCGCGGCGGGGGCGGGTGCGCCCGCCCGAGGCCCGGCCGGACGGCCTGCGGCTCTCCTACGAGGGCCTCGACGGCGTCCATCGCCGGCTCGACCTGGCCGTGGACCCCGCCCCGGCGCGCGTCGACGGCGCGCTCATGCGCTTCGAGCTCGTGCTCGAGGCCGGCGCTCAGGCCTCTTACGACTTCAGCGCGCGCTGCTCGGCCGGGGCCGAGGGCGGCGAGACGGCCGCCCTGCCCTCCGCCATGAGCGGGATCGCCGAGCGGACCGCGGCGCGAAAAGCCGCCCAATGCCTGGTCGAGACCGACAACGCCACCTTCAACCACTGGCTGCAGCGCTCCGCCTCGGACCTGGCGATGACGACGACGGACACCCCGCAGGGGCCGTTCCCGTATGCGGGCGTGCCGTGGTACTCGGCCCCGTTCGGACGCGACGCCTTGATCACGGCGCTCGAGACGCTCTGGTGCGACCCGCGACTGGCGCGCGGGGTCCTGGCGTTTCTGGCCGCCACCCAGGCCGCCGAGGACGAACCTCGGCGGGAAGCCGAGCCGGGGAAGATCCTCCACGAGGCGCGGCTCGGCGAGATGGCGGCCCTCGATGAGATCCCCTTCGGTCGCTACTACGGCACGGTGGACGCCACGCCCTTGTTCGTCGTGCTGGCGGGGGAGTACCTCGCGCGCACCGGGGAGCTCGACTTCATCGCCGAGCTCTGGCCCAACGTCCGGGCCGCCCTGGGCTGGCTCGACCGGGCGGGCCAGGGCTACCTCACGTACAAGGCGCGGGCCAGCGGCCTCTCCAATCAGGGCTGGAAGGACTCGGTCGACTCGATCAGCCTGGAGGACGGGACGCTGGCCGCGGCGCCGATCGCGCTCTGCGAGGTCCAGGCCTACTTCTACGCCGCCAAGATCCAGGGCGCGGAGCTGGCCGCCGCGCTGGGGCGCGACGCCGACGCCGGCCGCCTGCGCGCGGAGGCGCACTCCTTCGCGCGGCGCTTCGAGCGCGACTTCTGGTCCGAGCCGGACGGCTGCTACGCGCTGGCCTTGGGCGGCGACGGACGGCAGTGCGGGGTGCGCTCCTCGAACGCCGGCCATTGCCTGGCCTTCGGGATCTCATCGCAGGAGCGCTCGAAGCGCCTGGCCAAGACCCTGCTCGCGGAGGACTGCTTCTCGGGCTGGGGGATCCGCACGCTGTCCTCGCGCGAGCGCCGCTACAACCCTATGTCCTACCACAACGGCTCGGTCTGGCCCCACGACACCGCCCTCATCGGGGCCGGGTTCTTCCGGCGCGGCCTGCGCGACGCCGGCCTCAAGGTCTTCTCGGCCCTCTACGACGCCAGCGCGGCGATGGACCTGCATCGCCTCCCGGAGCTCTTCTGCGGCTTCGAGCGGCGCGGCGGCGAGGGCCCGACCCTCTATCCCGTGGCCTGCAGCCCCCAGGCCTGGGCGTCCGGCGCGGTGTTCCTCCTGCTCGGTGCGGCGCTCGGCATCTCGATCGACGCGCGCGAGCGCCGCCTGACCCTGCGCAACCCGGCCCTGCCGCCGTGGCTCGACACGGTCAGGCTCTCGAACCTGGCGGTGGGAGCGGGCTCGGTCGACCTCAACCTCACCCGGCGCGGCGACGGGGTGTCCGTCGAGGTGCTCAGGCGCAGCGGCCACATCGAGGTCGTCGCTATCAAGTAAGCCGCGCCCCGGCGCCGCGTTAATATACAATGCGGGCACGGAGAGGTGAGTGAGTGGCTGAAACTAGCGGTTTGCTAAACCGCCGTACGAGTGTAAACTTGTACCGAGGGTTCGAATCCCTCCCTCTCCGCCACTTTTAGAGGCGGAAATCAAAAGCGCCCGCGTCGGGGCGCTTCTTCTTTACATCGCGGCGACGCGGCGGTCATGCCCCCCGGGCTAGAATCCCGGGACATGATCGCCCAGCCCGAGTCTGAAAGCCCGGCCCTCCCGTCGCGCCTTCCGCGCCACATCGGAATCATCCCCGACGGAAACCGCCGCTGGGCCGAACGCTCCGGCCTCGGGCGCCACGCCGGCTACGACAGCGGCGTGGAGCCCGGCTTGCGGCTCTACCGCGCCTGCCGGGAGGCGGGGATCGAAGAACTCTCGGTCTTCGGCTTCACGCGCGACAACGCCAAGCGCCCTTCGGCGCAGGTCGAGGCGTTCAGGTCGGCCTGCGCCGAGGTCGGCCGGCGGCTGGCCGAGGCCGGCGCCGAGGTGCGCGCGGTGGGAGACGAGGCGTCGCCGCTGTTCCCGGACGGGCTCCGCGGCCTGATCGGCGGCCGCGGCAAGAGTCCCAGGGTCAATCTGCTCGTCAACTACGGTTGGCGCTGGGACCTTGACGGCATCCGCTTCGGCCCGCACCGGACGGCGGGGATACCTCCGATCGAACTCGTCATCCGCTGGGGAGGCGGACGGCGCCTGAGCGGCTTCCTGCCCGTGCAATCCGCCTATGCGGACTTCTTCGTGGTCGACGCCCTCTGGCCCGATTACCAGGACAGTCATCTCTTCGAGGCGCTGAGCTGGTACTCGACGCAGGACCGAATGCCATAATCCCCGGATGCGCATGGACGAAGCCTTCGACGTCTCCCCCGGCAAGCTCGCCGCGCTCAAGGAGCGCATCCTGCGCTTGGGCATCGACCTGCGCCGGGTCGAGGAGTCCTTCACGCGCGGCGGCGGCAAGGGCGGCCAGAAGGTCAACAAGACCGCCAACGCCGTAGTCCTCCGCTACGCCCCGCTCGAGCTCATCGTGCGCTGCCACCGCGAGCGCAAGCGCACGGTCAACCGCTTCCTGGCCCTGCGCGAGCTGGTGGACCGCATCGAGATGAAGGTCTCGCCGCGGACCTCGGAGCGGCTCCAGGAGCACGAGCGCCTGCGCAGGCGCAAAGCCGAGCGGGAGCGCCGGGCGAGGATTGCTAGAATCCCGCCATGCTCAGAAGAACCCTCTCCCTAGCAGTCGTAGCCTTCCTAGCCGCCCCGCTGGCCGCCAAGGAGCGCCTCGCCTCCGCTCTCGAGTCCATCGACGCCGTCGAGCTGCGCCGCCACATCGAGGTCCTGGCCTCCGATGAGTTCGAGGGCCGCGCGCCCGGCGGCAAGGGGGAGGAACTGACCGTCGGTTATCTGGCCGAGGGCTTCAAGGCTCTGGGCTTGGCTCCCGGAAACCCTGACGGCACCTACGTTCAGAATGTGCCGCTGGTCGGGATAACCGGCAAGCCTACGGCCTCGTTCCGGACGCCAGCGAAGACCGTCGAGCTGGCATTTCCCGCCGATTTCGTCGCCGTGACCCGCCGACCGGAGCGCGCTGTAACGATAGACGACTCCGAGCTGGTCTTCGTCGGCTACGGCGTGGAGGCCCCCGAGTACGGCTGGGACGACTACAAGGGAACCGACCTCAAGGGCAAGACCCTGGTCATGCTGATCAACGACCCGCCGATCAAGAAGGCGGACGGCTCGCTCGACGACTCGATGTTCAAGGGCCGCGGCATGACCTACTACGGGCGCTGGACCTACAAGTACGAGATCGCCTCCGCCAAGGGCGCCGCCGCGGCGATCATCGTCCACGAGACCGAGGCCGCCGCGTACCCGTGGGAGGTCGTCCAGAACTCCTGGGGCCACGAGAACTTCCACCTCAAGGACGAGGCTGCCGCCGGCCGCGTCTCGGTCGAGTCGTGGATCAGCTCGCCCGCGGTATCCGGCCTTCTGACCCTGGCCGGCAAGGACTTCGCCGAGCTCAAGCGCCTGGCGCTGCGCAAGGACTTCAAGCCCATCCCGCTCGGCATCAAAGCCGATATCTCAGTCCTTAACGAGGTCCGCGAGGTGAACTCGCGCAATGTGGCAGGGCTCGTCCCAGGCTCCGATCCGAAGGCAAAGGCCGAGCTCGTCATCTACAGCGCCCACTGGGACCACCTCGGCAAAGACGTCGAGAAGCCCGGCGACGGCATCTTCAACGGAGCGCTCGACAACGCCACCGGCGTGGCGGGCCTCCTCGAGCTCGCCCAGGCCTACGCGCGCCTCTCGCCCGCTCCGCGCCGCTCGGTGCTGTTCCTCTCGGTGACCGCCGAGGAACAGGGCCTGCTCGGCGCCAAGCACTACGCCGCGCACCCGCTCTACCCGCTGGCCAAGACCCAGGCCGTCGTCAACATGGACGTGATCAACCCCTGGGGCCGCACCCGCGACCTGGCCGACGTCGGCCTGGGCAACACCACGCTCGACGACATCCTCGTCTCGGCCGCCCGCCGCCGCGGCCGCGTCGTCACCGGGGACCCCGAGCCCGAGAAGGGGCACTTCTACCGCTCCGACCATTTCGAGTTCGCCAAGAAAGGCGTGCCCTCGCTCAACTACGGCGGGGGCCTAGACTTCATCGACAAGCCGGCCGGCTACGGGAAGGCCAAGCGCGAGGACTACACCGCGCGCGTGTATCACAAGGTCACCGACCAGGTCGACCCGGCCTGGGACCTCTCGGGCGCGGTCGAGGACCTCGGGCTCCTCTTCGAGGTGGGCCTGCAGGTGGCCGACGGCGAGGAGTATCCGGGCTGGAAGCCTGGGACGGAGTTCAAGGCGGCGCGCGAGGCGTCGCTGCGTTAGGAATCGAGCGCCCGGCTCCTGAAATAGTGCGCGCTCTGCGGCCGCCGGGACAGGTCCGGCTCGAGCGAGGCGAGGATGGCCGCCGCCGCCGCCGGCGGCAGGTCCGGCACCAGCTCCTTGAGACGGATCGCCGCGTGCTCCACGGAGCCGGGGCCCGCGCGGGGGGGGAGCTGGCCGACGAGCGCCTCGAAGGCCACCGCGCCCAGCGAGTAGACGTCGAAGGCCGTGCTGACCACGCCCCGCTCGGCCTCCGGCGGACGGTAGCCGGGCGTGCCGACGAGGTTGCTGGTGCGCGCCAGGACCATGCCCCGCTTTCCCGGTTCCTCCTCGGAAGTCCCCACGAGGTCCAGGGCCTGGTCGCCCTCGACTAAGGCCCTTGCGATGCCGAAGTCCATGATCTTGACGCGGCCGTCGGGCGTCACCATCACGTTGGAGGGCTTGAGGTCGCGGTGGACGAAGCCGCGCGCGTGGGCGTACTCGAGCCCCGCGCAGACCGGCCTCAGGAGCTCCCTGAGCCGGCCCCAGGGCAGGCGTTTTTTCTCGGCCAGGATCTGCTGGAGGGTCTTGCCCTGCAGGAACTCGAAGACCAGGTAGAGGCCGGCCGGGCTCTCGATGACCTCGTAGATGTCGACGATGTTGGGATGGCGCAGGGTGACCAGGGTCTTGGCCTCCTGCAGGGCCAAGGAGCGGCGGGACCCCGAGCGCGGCCCCTCGGGCAGCTGGATCTTCTTGACCGCCGCCGCGCGGTTGAGCGAGTGGTCGTGGGCCTCCCATACCATCGCCATGCCGCCCCGGCCGATCAACGTCTTGAGCTGGTACTTCCCGGCCAGAAGGCCCGCGCGCTCGGCCTCGGCGACCATGTCGCGGGCGGGGACGGCCTGCCGCGGGCCGCGGCGCATCGGGACGACCTCGACCTGCTGGAGGTTCAGGCGCCGCCACAGCGGCAGGAAGACCAGCGCGGCCAGCCCCGCCGCCCCGGCGGCCGGAACCCCGAACGGGACCGAGGCCGGCGCCCGCCGCGGCGGCTCGCCGGCGAGCAGACGCCAGGCCTCCTTGTCGCCGAGCGTGAACAGCCTGGTCCCCGCCTCGGCCCGCGCCAAGAGGACGGCATAGCGTCCGGGGTCGAAGGCGGCGGCCCGGCGCAGGTCCGAGACGGCCGCGTCCGCGCGGCCCGTGGACTCCGACGCGAACGCCCGCAGGGCGAAGGCCTCGGCGTCGCGCGGGTTGAGCGCGAGGGCGGCTCCCAGCGTCGCCGCCGCCTCGCCGGCCGCCCCCGCGTTGAGCTGGGACCAGGCCAGAGCGCGCTGGGAGGCGCCGTCGCGCTCATTGAGCCGGACGGCCTCCTGGGCCTGGCTCCGCGCCTCCTGCCAGAGGCCTTGGCGGGCGCGCACCTTGGAGAGGAGCAGGCGCCCCTCCGGGAAAGCGGGATCGGCGGCCACCGCGGCCAGGGCGGCGGAGAGCGCGGCGTCGAGCCGTCCCTCCTCGAGGGCGCGGCGCGCCTCGAAGGCATGGCGGTCCGCGCTCGAGCTGGCGGCCTCGAGCGTCCCGGCCCCCGCGCGCGGGTCCAGGTCCGTGGACTCCTCTTCCGTCGGGCCGACCGGCGCGGCCAGCGCGCGCAAGTCGACCTCGGAACGCTCCGCGCCCGCGGCCGGCCGGGAAGGCGCCGCCGCGCCGTCGGGCTCGCGGGGGAGCGCGGTGACGGCATAGAGCTCGGGATCGAACGGCACGCCGCCCTTGAGGCTCTGGTAGCGCTCCTCGGCCCGGCGATACGCCGCGGCCGCCCGGCGGTAGGCCTCGTCTTCCGGCGCGCCGCCGCGCTCCTTGATGAACCGGCGGCGCGCCTCGGCCACGCGCGTCTCGGCGTCCTTGAGCGGGTTGTCCAGGCCGCGAGCGGGGACGGCGGCCGCCAAGGCCGCGGCCAGCCAGAGCGCTTTCCTCACGCCTTGCCCTGCGCCAGCGCGCGCAGAGCCTCGAGCCGGCCGGCGAACTCCCGGACCGTGCCCAGGCGCGTGCGCGGGTCGGGGTCGAGGCAGGCGTCGATCATCGCGTCGAGCTCCGCCGGAAGGCCGGGCGCCTCCGTCGAGGGCTTGAGGTACCGGCGCTGGAGCTTGACCGCCTGGCTGGCTTCGCCGGGGAACGGCAGGCGTCCGGTGGCCATCTCGTAGAGGCAGACCCCCAGGGAATAGACGTCCGAGACCGAGCTGACCAGCCCCGACTCGGCCTCGGGGGCCATGTACGAGGGCGTCCCGACGATGGTCCGGGTATGGTCCTGCATGATCCCGCGCGCGTCGCGGCTGGGCCCCAGGGAGCCCTCGGGCGCCGTGACCTTCTCGTCGATGCGGCGTGCGATCCCGAAGTCCATCACCTTCACGAAGCCCTGGTCGGTGACCATGATGTTGGCGGGCTTGAGGTCGCGGTGCACGACGCCGCGCGCGTGGGCGAAATCCAGCGCCTCGCAGACCGGCTTGAGCATCTGGCAGCAGTGGCCGAGCGGCAGGCGCCGCGTCTCGGCCAGGAGATGCTGGACGGTCTTGCCCTTGGCCAGCTCGAAGACCAGATAGAGGCCGGCGGGCAGGTCGAGCACCGCGTAGATCCCGATGATGTTGGGGTGATGGAGCGCGGCGACGGTGCGCGCCTCCTTGAGGTAGAAGTCGCGGCCGGCGGCGCCCATCTCATTGAGCTCGGCTGACATGTTCTTGATGGCCACGGGGCGGCCCAAGGACTGGTCGACCGCCTCCCAGACCTCGCCCATCCCGCCGCGGCCGATGATCCGCATGAGGCGATACTTGCCCGCCAGCAGGCCGTCGCTCTCCTCGGCGGGCTCGGGCGACTGGGCGGGGCGCGGCGCCGGCTCGGGACGGCGCTGGAGGTAGGCCGCCAGGGCGCCGGCCGAGCCCAGGACGATGAGCAGCCCCGCGCCCACCGCGGCCAGCCCGCCGGCGCCCAGGCGGTCCTTCAGGTCCGCCAAGAACCCGGAGGGTCCCGAGGACCCGGAGGCGGCCGCGGGACGCCCGCCCGAGCAGATGCCGCGCCCGGCGTCGGCGAGCTTCTGGAAATGCGCGGCCGCGGACTCGCTCAACGAGGAGACGCGGCGGAGGTCGTCGGCGGCCCCCTCCGTGTTGCCGCGCGCCATGCGGGCGATGGCGCGCAGGCCCCAGGACTCGAAGTCCTTGGGATAGAGCGTGATCGCCCGCTCGGCCTCGAACTCGGCCGCCGCGAAGTCGCCGAGGCAGAAATGGGCGAAGGCCTTCTGCCGCGTGGCCTCCGGATTCTCGGCGCGCTTGACCTCGATGGAGGCCTCGGCCGCGCCGAGAGCGTCCTCGTAGCGCCCCATGTTGTTGAGGGCGAAGGCCTTGATGTTGAGCGCCCGCGCGTTGGCCGGCCGCGCGCGGATGGAGCGGCTGGCGGCGGCCAGGGCGGCCGGGAAATCCCGGCTCGCCATCGCGCGCTCCGCCTGGGTCAGCGAATCCAGCGCCCTCTGGTCCACCTCCGAGTAGGCGGTGGAGTCTAGGGCTGCCGCGACGGGCCCGGACGACAGGAGCAGGATGACTAAGGCCGCGCCGCGCGCGCTCATCCCACCGGCACCCCGCCCCCGGTCAGCGCGTCGAGACGGGACGCGAAGGCCGCGGGGCTCCGGATCGTCCCGGTCGCCGCCTCGCGCAGGAGCGAGGCCTCTGCCTGGCCCAGCGCCGGCGCGGCGCCGGGCCGCGGCGCCTCCCCGGTGACGAGTTCGGCGAAGCAGGCCGCCAGCGCCTGCACGTCCGTGCGTCCGATCTCCACGGCGCGCGCCGTCGAGAGGTCGAGGATCTTGACGAAGCCGTCGTCGCTGAGGACGACCGAGCCGAGGTCCAAGCCGCCGCAGTCAGCACCCTGAGCGCGGGCGAGCTCCAGCGCCTCGCAGACCGGCTTGAGCAGACGCCGGGCCTCGTCGACGGGCAGCTTGCCCCGCGAGGTGAGCACCTGGCGCAGCGTACGGCCCTTGATGTGCTCGACGACCATGTAGGAGCCCGTCGGCGTGTCGAGGACCTCGAACACGTCGACGACGGCAGGATGGTGCAAAAACGCCAGGCGCCTGGCGTCCTCGGCCGCGGCGGGGGACTCCAGCCGCAGCACCTGGCAGCCGCGCCCGAGCGTCACGTCCTTGGCCTCCCACATCTCGCCGCGCCCGCCGCTGGGTACGGCCCGGCCGAGCTCGTATTTGCCGCCCAAAAGGCCGTCGTCGCGCACCGCGAAGGTTTCGGCCAGCGTCGGCTTGGGCGCCGGCGCCCGGCGCGAGCGCCTCCACATCCAGCCGGCCGCCCCGGCCAGCGCGGCAAACAGCGCCACCACCGCGCCGCCCAGCACGCCCATTCCGCCGGGGGCGGGCACGGCGTCGCCGCTGACCGCGTCGAGCAGGCCCAGGCTCTCGCTGTCGTTGGGGTCGAAGATGTTCTTGCCGGCTCTCGCGGCCTCGAGCGCCGAGGAATACTTCGGGTCCAGCCGCGCGGCCCGCTCCAGAGACTTGACCATGCAGTCGCGGTCCCCCTTGAGTTGGCAGGCCGCCGCCTTGAGATAGTAGGCGTTCGCCTCCAGGCCGTCGTTGCCGACCTTATGGGCCAGCGCGATGGCCTCGTCGGCGCTGGCCATGGCGTCGACGACGCGGCCCTGAAAGAGCCGGGCCTTGGTGAGCTCCATCAAAGCGCGGGTGCGCGTGGCGAAGTCTCCCGCAAACTCCAGCGACTTGAGCGCCTCGGTCTCGGCCTTGGCGTGCATGCCCATGCTGTTGAGCGTCTTGGCATTGAGCATATAGCCGTGCGGGCTGCGCGGGGCAAGCTCCATGGCGGACTCGGCCTCGCTTAACGCGCCCTTGTAATCCTTGAGCCCGAGGCGCGACTCGCCGGAGCTCAGCGTGGCGCGCAGGGCCCGCGCCCGGTCGGAGTTGTCGACGCGGCCGCCCGAGGCCAGGCGCCGCGCGCCCTCCGGGTGAGGACCGGAGGCCGGCGCGGCCAGGCGTCCGGCGTCGACCACCACGCCCCGCAGCGAGGCGACGGCGTCGAGGCCGAGCTTCGAATGATTGGCCATCTCCGCGGCCGTGGCATAGCCGCCCTTGTATTCACGGCCCGGCGGCAGCTTGGGCACCAAGGTCTGATAGCGCTTGGGGGTGTCGAGGCTGGCCAACGGGGAGACCGGCGCGGGCTTGCCGCCCTCGAGATAGTACTCGGGGCCGCGCTCCTTGATCACGGGCCGCATGGTGGGATCCTGCATCTCGGGAAGCTCCTGCGCAGTCAGGTCGCCGACCGTCGCTTCGGCGAATTCGGCGGCTGCTAGCGCGGGACTCTGGCTCCAGGGCGGCGGCCCCCGGCGTAGTATGGGGGGGTCGCCGGCGCTGCTCGGGCTCTGGGAGCCCGTTTCGTACGGTTCCTGCGAGAATTCGGGTTCGATGGCGGGATTCTGAAGGGCGGTGCGCGGGTCACCCGCCTGACGGCGGACGGGGCCGCCGGGGCCTCCCGCCGCCACGACCCGTCCGGCCGCGAAGGCCTCGCCTACTCCTCCGCCCTCGGACCTGCCCGCCTGGTAGCCCTCCTGGAACTCGCCGCCGTTCATCACCGCGCCGAAGCCGCCGGCTATCCCCGACATCACGCCGCCGCCGCCCCGCGGGCCGCCCCTGTCGCCGCCGTCCCTCTCGCCGCCGCCGCGCTGAGCCAGCGCCGCCGCGGGAGAGAGCAGCAGGACGAGGGCGAGTAAGGCCGAACCGCGCGCGGTGGACAGGGACATAGCGCCTCCAAGACGACGCCGAGGCGGAGGGTTCGGCGCCGTCGTTTCAGTATTGCCCCCACTCCTTTATATGTCAAGCCTCCCTTACCTTCCTCTTACCTTCCTCCGACTCCCCGCTTTTCTACTATAATCGGCCCCATGTCGACGGGAACGTCCACGGTCCAGGACACCGACACATCCTCCGGCGTCGGCACCGGCTGGCGGGTCGTGCTGTTCAACTGCGAGTGCCATACCTTCGACGAGGTGGAGCGCCAACTGACGAAGGCCGTCCACTGCTCGCTCTCGCAAGCCCGGGCCTGGTCCTGGGAAGTCCACTCGAAGGGCTGCGCGGTGGTCTATACCGGGGCCCAGGAGCGCTGCGAGGCGGTGGCCGCCGTCCTCGAGGACATCCGGCTTACCGTGAAGGTGACCCAATGAGCGCGGCCGTCCCCGGGCCCGCCGCGATGCGGCGCCGGCCGCTCGGCCGCTCCGGCCTCTCGGTCTCCGAGATCGGCTTCGGCGGCTGGGGCATCGGCAAGTCGATGTGGGGGCGCACCGAGGACGAGGACTCGCTCAAGGCCCTGCGCGCCGCCATCGAGCACGGGATCGACTATTTCGACACCGCCGCGGTCTATGGGCACGGCCACAGCGAGCGGCTCATCGCCCGCGTCCTGCGCGAGACCGGGGCCAAGGCCAGCGTGGGGACCAAGGTCCCGCCGCAGAACATGGAATGGCCGGCCCACGAGCGCACCCGCCTCGCCCACGCCTTCCCGCCGGACTGGGTGCGCGCCTCGGCCGAGCGCTCGCTGCGCAATCTGCGCCGCGACTCCATCGACGTCCTGATGTTCCACGTCTGGAACGACCGCTGGCTGGCCGACCCGCTCTGGCCGGAGACGCTGGGAGTCTTCACGCGCCTGCGCGAGGAGGGCAAGGTCCGCCTGGTCGGCCTGTCGGTCAACTCCGACGACCCGGATTCCGCGCTCGGCGCGGTCCAGGCCGGCGTGGCCGACGCCGTGCAGGTCATCTTCAACCTCTTCGACCAGCGCGCGGCGGAGCGTCTCTTCCCGGCCTGCCGTGAGAAGGGGGTCGGCATCATCGTGCGCTGCCCGTTCGACGAGGGCGGCCTGACCGGGACGCTGACGCCCCAGACCCGCTTCACGCCGGAGGATTTCCGCAGCTACTACTTCGGCGGCGACCGACTGGCCGAGACCTGCCGCCGCGCCGACGCCCTCAAGGGTCTACTCGTCCCCAACCACGGCGAGACGCTGACCGAGGCCGCCCTGCGCTGGTGCCTGAGCGCGCCCGAAGTCGCCACCGTGATCCCCGGCATGCGCGCGGCGTCCCACGTGTCGGCCAACGTCCGCGCCGCCGACGGCGCCGCGCTTGAGCCCGCCCTCCTCGAGACCCTCAAGGCCCACGCCTGGACCCGCAATTTCTACCGCTAGAGGGGCCCTAGCCGTTATTGATTCCTTAACATGAGTCAGGTATACATCCAGGGAAGGATGAAGACGCGTACCCTACGGACCCTGGCCCTGGCGTCTGCGGCCGCCCTGTTCACGGGCGCGGCCGCGGAAGCCGCGCGTTCGGCGCGCCCGCGCCGGACTCAGGCCTCCGAGCCTCCGCCGCGGGAGGAGGAGGCGCGCGAGGACCTGCGCCGCGAGGACGCCAAGCGGGACAGGGGCTCCGCCAGACCCCTCAAGCGCCGCCGCGGCCGCGAGGCCAGCCTCGAGGCCTATGACGCCGCCCTGACCGCCTACCGCCTCGGCGACTTCAACGCGGCCGAGCAGGCCCTGGCCGAGGCGATCGACGCCGACGACGACTACATGCCCGCCCTGGCCCTGCGCGCCCAGGTGCGCGGCGCCGCCGGCGACGACGACGGGATGCGCCGCGACCTGGTCCGCCCGCTCAAGAACACGCGCTCGGACCAGGATTTCCGCCGCGCCCGCGCCGACGCCAAGACGCTCTCCGGCCGGCCCGCCGAGGCCCTCAAGGACTACGACCTCGTCGTCGAGAAGGACCCCGGCGACGCCGAGGCCTACCTCGGCCGCGGCCGCGCGCGCCGCGCGCTGGGCGACCTCGACGGCGCCATCGAAGACTTCGGGCGCGCGGTCAAGGAACGCCCCGATCACATGACGGCCCGGGTCCACCTGGCGCGCGCCTACGCCGACGCCGACAAGATCCCCCAGGCGGTCAAGGAGCTGACCCGGGTCCTCAACTCGAACCGCGACTTCTCGATGGCCTACGAGGTCTTGGCCCGGATCCTGGCCGGCCAGGGCGACGACCGCGCCTTCGCGGCCTGGTCGCGCGCCATCCAACTCTCGCCCGAGAACTCGCGCGTCCGGGTCGGCCGCGCGCTCATGTACCTCAAGAAGGGCAACAAGACCCTGGCCGGCAAGGATTTCGCCGAGGCGGTCAGGATCGCCCCGGCCGATTTCTCGCCGCTCTACCACCGCGGCGAGTCGTGGTGCCGCCTCGGCATGGTCGACGACGGGCTGGCCGACCTCAAGGCCGCGCTCAAGCTCGAGGTCCCCGACGCCGAGGCCGCCACGGCGATGGGCGACCGCCTGGCCGAGAACAAGCTCCTCAAGGAGGCCGTGGCGATGTACACCAAGGCCCTGACCGCCGCGCTCTCCGACCCGCGCGCCGGCTCCAAGCGCCTGGCCGGGCGCGCCTTGCGCCGCCGGGCGGCGGCCCGCGAGGCCGACGGCGAGGCCAAGGCCGCGCTCACCGACCTGACCGCCGCCGTCGCCGCCGCGCCCGAGGACCCGGAAGGCTGGCTCGACCGCGCGGCGCTCTATGAGAAGTTCTTCGAGCCGCGCCGCGCCCAGGCAGACTACGACAAGGCGCTAGCGCTCAAGCCCGACCTCGCCGCCGCCCTGCTCGGCCGGGCCGGCATCCTCGCCGCGGCCGGCCGGACCGAGGACGCCGAGGCGGACCTGACCGCCGCCATCAAGGCCGAGCCCAAGCTGGCGGCGGCCTACGACCGCCGCGGCCGCATCGCGGCGGGACGCGGGGCCTGGGACGAGGCGCTCAAGGATTTCGTCAAGTCCGTCGAGCTCGAGCCAGGCGACGCCGAGGCCCTGCTCGACCTCGGGATCGCGCGGCTGCGCAAGAAGGAGTTCTGGAAGGCGATCGCCGCGCTCGACCGCAGCCTCCAGCAGAAGGGGCCGGCCGCCCCGGCCAAGGCGGCCCGGGCCGAGGCCCGCGCCGCGCTGGGCATGACCCACCAGGCCTTCGACGACCTGGAGGAGGCGCTGCGCGCGGACCCCAAGTCGGCCGAGCTCCAGACCTTGGCCGGCTACGTCCAGCTCAAGACCCGCATCTACCCCGAGGCGGTGCGCTCCCTCGACCGCGCCGTGGCCCTCGACCGCAAGGCCGCTCGCGCCTACCACCTGCGCGGCCTGGCCCATGCCGGCCTGGGAGAGCTCGCCGACGCGGTCGACGACCTGCACCGCGCCGCCACGCTGGCCCCGCGGCCGGTGGAGGAGCTCGTCGACCTCTGCCACGCCGAGCGCCTGCGCGGGCGCGCCTCGCGGGCGATCGACGCCTGCTCCAAAGCGCTCCAGATCGACGGCGACCGCGGCTGGGCCTACATCCAGCGCGGCCTGGCCTACCTGGCCAACGGCGACGCCTCGCGCGCCGCGCGGGACCTAGACGACGGCGCGCGGCTCGACCCGCCGCGCCCGCAGGCGCACCTCGCGCGCGCGATCGCCCACGCCGCCCTGCGCCAGTACAAGGAATCCGACCGAGCCTACCGCCAGGCGATGGCGCTCGACCCGGGTGCTAAGTCGGCGGACCTCACCCTCGGCGAGGACCCCGGCCCGGCCTGGGACTTCCGCGCCCGAATCGACGCGATGGGGAGCTCCATCGAGCAGGACGCCGACGACCCCTATTCGTACCTCGTGCGCGGCAACGCCCTGCACAACGCCGGGCTCTACGACCAGGCCATCCTCGAGTACACACGGGCGCTGGAGGCCGACGGGCGCATGACGGCGGCCTACCTGGCGCGCGGCTCGGCGCTGGCCGCCCAGGACTCGCTCGACGCCGCCGAGCAGGACTTCCGGCGCGCGGTCCAACTCGCCCCGGCCGACCCCATGACCCATCTGAGCCTGGTGACCCTGTTGACCGCGCGGCGCAAGTACGGCGACGGCCTCAAGGCCGGCATCATCGCCCTCAAGGCCCAGGCCGACAGTCCCTACGCCGAGTCCTTCGTCAAGGCCGGCAACCTCCGCTTCTTCCTCAAGGAGCTCGACCGCGCCCAGGAGAACTACGAGTACGCGGTCAAGTTCGCGCCCGACCACGCGGCCGCCCACAACGGCCTGGGCCTGTGCCACTTCTCGCGCAAGCGCTACGAGAAGGCGCTCGAGAGCTTCAGCCGAGCCGTCGAGCTGCATCCCGACCACGACCGCTATTACCGCAACCGAGCCTCGACCTTCGTCAACATGGGCCAGTTCGAGAACGCGGTGGCCGACTACAAGGTCGCCCTGGGCGTCAACAAGGACTCCGCCATGGTCGAGGAGTACCAGCGCCTGATCGAGGCGAGCCAGGCGCGCGTCGGCGCGCGGGTCTCCTCCAAGTAGTCGAGTCTTCGCAAAAAGAATAGAATCCCTCCGTCATGCGCATCCCTGAGCTCTTCACGAGGGGAAAGCCGGTCTTTTCCTTCGAGTTCTTCCTGCCCAAGGCGCCCGAGGACATGGAGCGCTTCAAGGAGACGGTCCGCGAGCTCAAGGCCTTGGGCCCCGACTTCGTAACCATCACCTACGGCGCCGGCGGCTCCGGGCGCGAGAAGACCATCGAGACGGCGGGCATGATCAAGGCCGAGCTGGGACTCGAGACCGCCTCGCACCTGACCTGCGTCGCGCACACGAAGGCCGAGCTCAAGGCCGTGCTCGCGCGGCTCAAGGCCCTGCGCATCGAGAACGTCGTGGCCCTGCGCGGCGACTCCCCCAAGGACGGCTCGGCCCTCCCGGCCGACCGGCGCGAGGTACCCTACGCGGCCGACCTCGTGCGCCTCATCGGCGCCGAGGGGGACTTCGCGATGGCGGTGGCCGGCTACCCCGAGAAGCACCCGGAGGCGGTCTCGCTCGAGGCCGACCTCGCCCGGCTCAAGGAGAAGGTCGACGCCGGCGGGGACTGGGTCATCACCCAGCTCTTCTTCGACAACAAGGATTACTTCGACTTCGTCGCGCGCGCGCGCGCGGCCGGGGTGCGCTGCCCGATCGTCCCCGGGATCATGCCTGTCACCGGCTTCCAGCAGACCAAGCGCTTCACCGAGATGTGCGGGGCGCGCCTGCCCGCCGAGCTGACCGAGCGGCTGGCGCCCATCGCCGAGGACAAGGAGGCCGTGGTCCGCTTCGGCGTGGAATGGGCCGTGCGCCAGTGCCGCGGCCTGCTCGAGGGAGGGGCGCCGGGCGTTCACTTCTACACCCTCAACCGCTCGCACTCGACGTCGAACGTCCTCGAGACCCTGCGCCGCGGATGAGGGCGCTCGGCGCCGCCGCGCTGGCCATCCTGGTGGCGGGCCGCGCCGCCGCCCAGGACTTCCCTCCGGTCGCCTCCGTCGACGTCGTCACCCTCAACGTCTTCGACCCCGCCCTCCCGGCCGACGACACCTGGCCGTTCCGCATCGCCAACCGTATCCACCGCGTGACGCGCCAGAAGGTGGTGCTGCGCGAGATGCTGCTAAAGGTCGGCGACCCCTTCGACCCGCTCAAGGCCCTGGAGAGCGAGCGCAACCTGCGCTCCCTGGGCTTCATCCGCCACGCCGCCGTCATCCCGACCCCGCGTCCGGACGGCTCGGTCGACCTCTCCGTGCGCACCCAGGACTCCTGGACCCTGACGCCGCGCCTGAGCGTCGGCACGGAAGGGGGGACGAGCTCTTTCGTCTTCGGGGTCTCCGAGGGCAACCTGCTGGGCTCCGGCAAGCAGGTCTCGGCGTTCCACGCCCGCCAGGGCAGCCACAAGCGCAACGAGTTCCGCTACGGCGACCCGCGCTTCCTCGGCGGGAACGCGCGCTTCCTGGCCCATCTCGCCGCCACCGACCGCGGCAACGAGGTGGGCGCGCGGCTCCAGAAGCCGTTCTACGGCTATGCGACGCCCTGGGCGGCCGAAGGCTCCTTCGCGCGGGTCGTGCAGGACGAGACCCTCTACGCCTCCGGGGCCACGGCCAGCGAGTTCCTCCACGACTTCCGCGCCACGCGCCTGCTGGCCGCCCAGCGCCTCGCCAAACGCGAGGAGGTGGTGCACCGCGCCGGCCTGGGCTGGCGCTACGAGCACAGCGCCTTCAGCGCCCAGCCGGGCACGGCGGCCGGGACCCTGCCCAACGGACGCACCCTCACGGGCCCGTTGGCCGCCTACGCGCTCATCGAGCCGCGCTATCACAAGGCCACCGACATCGACCGCATGAAGGTCATCGAGGACTTCAACCTGGGCTGGGAGCTCGGGGTGGAGTCGGCGGCCCTGCCCAAGTCCCTGGGCTCCGACCGGGACCGCTGGGCGCTGGGGGCGACGCTGCAGAAGGGGCTCGGGCTCGGCGAGGGGCGATTCGGCCTGGCGCAGGCCGTGACCTCGAGCCGCCTGGGCGGAGGCCGCGTCGAGAACGGCATCCTCACCGGCAGCATGAACCTCTTCTGGCAGACCCTGCTGCGCTTCCGCCAGACCTTCGTGGCCCACGCCGAGTACACCGCCTCCAAGGAGCTCGACGGAGAGCGCCAGCTCGACCTGGGCGGCGACACCGGCCTGCGCGGCTACAAGAACCACTCCTTCCAAGGCGCCCGGGTCATGACGGCGAACCTCGAGGACCGCCTGTTCTTCGACAAGAACGTCCTCGGCCTGGTCTATTTCGGGGCCGTGGCCTTCATCGAGACGGGCGCGGCGATCCCCGACGGGAAGGAGTTCACCAAGGCCGCCTGGAAGACCGACCTGGGGCTGGGCCTGCGGCTGTCGTCGTCGCGCTCCGCCTCGGGCGGCGTGCTGCGCGTCGACGGCGCCTACGCGCTCAACCAGGGACCCGGCGGCTCGCGCTTCGTGGTGACGGTCAAGGGCGGACAGGCCTTCGCGCTGGGCGGCAGCGCCAACCGGCCGCTCAACCGCCGCCCCGACGCCATCCTCGCCGACGACAGCCCCTCCGACCGCCTGCGCCGGCAGTGAGGTTTTGTTAGGATGACTGGGTGAGGAAATTGAAGTGGCTGGGCTGGACATTGGGCGTTGTGGCTGCTTTCGCGGCCGCCGGCGCGGTCGCCGTGCGCGTCCTCCTGCCGCCCGAGAAGGTCAAGGCGCTGGCGGTCGAGAAGGCCTCCGCCGCGTTGGGCCGCGAAGTCAGGCTCGAAGCCGCCTCGGCCGGTCTGGGCGGAATCAGCTTGTCGGGCCTCGAGGTCTCCGAGGTCCCCGACTTCAAGGCCGGCACGGCGTTAAAGGCCAAGTCCGTGACCGTTTCGCCGGAGTGGTGGCCGCTCATCGTCAGCCGGCAGGTCCTCATCGACAAGGTCTCGGTCTCCGACTTCGAGGCCTCCTACGCCGTGCCGCCGCCGGTCAAGGGTTCCGCGGCGTCCGCGCCGTCGGGCCCGTCCGCGCCGCCGCCCGTGCTGGCCGTCCGCCAGCTCGCGCTCTCCGGCGGCAAGCTCTCGTACAAGGACGGCAAGGGGCTCGAGGCCGTCCTGACCCAGGCCGAGGCGAAGGCCTCCTCGGTGCGGCCCCAGGGCCCCGTCCCGCTGTCGGTCTCGTTCTACTTCACGGTCCGCTCGGGAGGCGCGTCGCACTCCGGCCGCGTCGAGCTCAAGGGCACGCTCGACGCCGCGGGGGGAAAGCTCGAGAAGGCCTCGCTGGCCTTCGACCCCCTGAGCGTGACGCTCGACGGGATCAAAGCCGGCGCCGCCGGGCGCGTGGAGAACTTCCTGGCCCCGCGCCTCGACATCCAGCTCCAGCTTCCGGCCGTCACGCGTACCGCCGCGCCCGCGCTGGCCGCGCTCCCCGAGGGCTTCACCCTGCCCGCCCTCTCCGGCCCGCTCAAGGCCGCGCTCGGCGAGAAAGGCGTCGACATCCAGACCCTGGCGCTCAAGGGCGACGGAGCGGCGTTGTCCCTGCGCGCCAAACAGACCGGGACTCTCTGGAAGGTCGCCGAGGCCAAGGCGCTCTGGGGCGCGGTCTCGCTGGACGCCTCGGGCTCGGCCGACACCGGGGCGAAGGGGGGGATGGCGCTCGACTTCAAGGCGCGGCTCGCCCCGATGTCGCTCCTCGAGGCCGCGCGCCTGGTGCCGGGCGGCGCCGCCTACGCCGCCAGCGGGACGCTCTCGGCCGACCTCGCCGCGAAGGGCTCGGCCGCCGATCCGGTATTGGCCGGGAACGTGTCTCTCTCGAGTGCCGCCGCCACGGTCCAGGGCCAGCGCCTGGCCGGCGTCAACGCCCGCCTCGCCCTGACGCCCGACTCCGCGGCCGGGTCGCTCAAGGGCCTTCTCAACGACGCCCCGTTCGAGGCCAAGCTCGACGCCAAGGGGCTGCGCAAGGCGCCGCAGGTGAAGCTCGAGGCGCGCCTCGAGCGCCTCGACCTGGCGGCGCTGCCGTCGGAGAAGGGCGCGAAAGAGGAGGTCAAGGATGCCGGCGAGAAGCCCGCGTCCAAGGCCGGAGGCAAGGCCGCGCCGGGCAAGCCGTTCTCCGCCGCGGGCTCGCTGAGCATCGGCGCCATCAAGCACGCCAACTTCTCGGCCGAGAGCGCCGCGCTGAGCTTCGACGTCAAGAGCGCCGGCGGCTCCGAGCCCAAGAACCTCGACGGCGCCGTCACGCTGACGGTCGGCGCCGGACGCTTCACCGACCTCAAGCTGCTGGCCGCCGACAAGCCGCTGGCCAAGGCCCTCCTCATCCCCGTCATCGCCCTCCAGAAGGTCGCCGGCCTCGTCAAGCTCCCGTTCTTCCCGAGCTTCGACACGGTGAAGTTCTCGTCGATCAAGGGCGACTACGTTCTCAAGTCGGGCCTGCTGACGGTCCGCGAGTCCAAGCTCGACGGCGACGTCGCCGACGCCGAGCTGTCCGGCTCCGCCAACCTCAACACCGACGCGCTCGACATGCGCGCCAAGGTCAAGGTCGCGGGCCAGACCGCCGTCATCAAGATCGGCGGCACCATCAGCGAACCCAAGCCCACCTTCGACCCGGTCTCCATCCTCAAGCAGCCGGTCGTCGAGAAAGCCGTCGACGACCTCCGCAGGCAGGGCACCGAGCTGCTCAAGGGCCTGTTCAAGAAATAATCCCGCCGCCCCCGGCGTAAGCCTTTTGCCTATGGGACCCTTGCGCGGGAGAACCCGCGGCGCCAGAATCCTGATGGAGGCGCCGATGGGATACATACGGCTTATGCGTCCTCTGGTCTGCCTCGCCACCGGCGGGGCGGCCTTAGGCGGTCTCGTCATCCTGGGGTTCCCGTTCCAGGCGCCGGCGAAGGCGCTCCTGACGGTCCTCACGGTCTTCCTGCTCATCGGCGCCGCCGACGCCTTCAACGACTATTATGACCTCGAGATCGACCGCATTAACACACCGGGCCGCCCGATCCCGTCGGGAGTCGTCGCTCCGCAGGACGCCCTGCGCTTTGCCTGGGCTCTGTTCGCCGCCGGAAACCTGGCGGCGTGGGCGGTCGGTCCCTGGATGGCGTTCTCGGCGGTAGTCCTGACGGTCTCGTTTACGTACTACGGCATCAGCTCGAAGCGCCTGGGCCTGCTTAAGAATCTCCTCATCGGCTTCACCAGCGCCGCGGCCCTATTGTCGGCGGGCGCAGCGATGGAGCGGACCAGCGCCCTGCTTTGGGCCGCCGGCGCGCACATCTTCTTTATGATGCTGGCCGTCGAATTGACCAAGGACGTCGAGGACATGGCCGGGGACCGCTCCTGCGGCGCTCGGACCTGGGCGCTCTCGGTCGGAGCGCCGACAGCGACGCGGACCGCCGAACTCAGCGTCCTCGTGGGCCTTGCCGCGGCCGCCGCCGGCGGCGCGCCGTGGCCGCTCATGGTCGCGGGAGCGGCGGTAGCGGGAGGAGCGTTCGCCCGTCCGCTAGGCTTGCGTACGCCGGTCCTCATACTCAGCGGCTCGGCGTTCGTCGTAGCCGGACTGGCATTCGCCGCCGTCTAGCACCCCTTGCGGCGCGCGGATTGAAACGGGATAATCGCGCGGAGCATGATCAACGACCTCCCAATTCGAAGGGCGTCCGGCGTCAGGTGACCATCGTAGGCGGGATTTTCCGGACAGAGGTGCCAGACTTAAGAGTGCGTCCGGACGCACTCTTAAGTCTGGCACAGCCGGCAGGATCGTGCTCGAGAGGACCCAAGCGCATCACGATGAGCGCGGAATAGGAATGGGCTACCTGACCCTCATGCGCCCGTTCGTCTGTCTGTCCGCGGCGGGCGCCGCCTTCGCGGGCATCGGGGCCCTGGGCTTTCCGCTCGACGCCCCGTCGGTCGCCGCCCTCACCATCCTGTCGAACTTCCTGCTGACCGGAGGCGCCGACGCCATCAACGACTACTTCGACCGCGAGATCGACAAGGTCAACATGCCGGCCCGTCCGATCCCCTCCGGCCGGGTGTCGCCGCGCGGCGCCGCGCTCTTTGCCGCGGCGCTATTTGCGGCGGGGAACCTCGCGGCCTGGCGCGTGAACTGGATGCTGGGGACGCTGGCCTCGACGGGCACCCTCATCTCCATCGCCTACGGAGCCTATTCCAAGAGGCTCGGCCTGCTCAAGAACTTCATCATCGCGGCGACGGCGGCGACCTCGCTGCTCTTGGCGGGCGCCGCGCTGGAACGCTCCAACGCGGCCCTGTGGGCGGCCGGCGCCCATCTCTTCTTCATGATGATGGGCGTCGAGCTCAGCAAGGACGTCGAAGACATGCCGGGCGACCGGGCCTTCGGCGCGCGCACCTGGGCCCTGAAGGTCGGCGCGGAGCGCGCCACGCGCGCGGCCGGCGCCTGCGTGGCCGCCGGGCTCATCGCCGTGGCCGCCGCCGGGGCCGCGGGCGCCGCGCGCGGGGTCTTCTTCTGGCCGCTGTTTGCCGCCTCCGCGCTGATGGCGGGCTGGCCGTTCTTCTTCCCCGTGCGCAAGCCGCACCTGATCTTCTGCGCGACGGCCCTGGGCGTGGCGGCCGTCATCGCCGGCGCCTTCGACGCCGAGCGAGGTGCGGCATTCTTCAGCAAGTAGCGGTCTCCCTGGCCCTGCTGCTGGTCTCGAGCCCCTACCTGTTCGAGCAGGCTTGGGACCCCTGGTCGGCGCGTTGGAACGCCGACGCCCGGACCCTCCTTATCATCTGGGTCCACCTCCTGCCGATCGTCCCGGCCTGGGCCCTTGCCGCGGCGGCGCTGGCGCGCCTGCCGCCGCGCCTGCGCTCGGCCGCCCTGTTCACCCTGCATTTCGGCCTGCTGGCCTTCCTCGCCGGCGACGCCTTCTCCCACGTCGTGACCAAGCAGCACCTCTACGACCCCGGAAACCTCGCCTTCCTATTCGTCGATGGAGGCTTGAGGGCCAGCGGCCAGCTGCCGACGCGGAGGGTCCTGGCGCTCCTCCTCGTCTTCTCGCCTCTCGCGCTGCTCCTCGAGGCGCTGAGGCGGCGGGCCGCGACGACCGCCCGGGCCTCCTTGCTGACCCTCGCCGCCGCGGTCGCGGCCGCGGCGGCGCTGGACCTGACCTGGACGCGCGCGCTCGTCACCGAGGACCCGCGCTACGCCTCGGCCATCGCCAGTTCCGCCCTCCCGTGGTTCAGAGACCTGACCCTGGGGAGCCCCGTCCGGGCCGCCATCGGCGCCCCCGCGCGGGACGTCATCGGCCGCGACGTGCCCGGGATGGTCCCTTTGCGTTCACTTGCGGACTCGCCGGGCCGTCTGGCCCCGCCGGGGAGGGCGGCCGCCGGGCCCGCGCCGCCGCGGCCGCAGACCCTGGTCTTCCTGATCCTCGACGGCTGGAGATACGACCATTTCAACGCCAAGGACAGTCCGTTCCTCCACGCCGCCGCGCGGCGCGGCGCGGCGCTGAGCCGGCACTACGTCTCCGTGGCCGCGTCCGATTACGGTCTCTACTCCCTTTATTACGGGCGCCATCCCATCGCCATACCGCGCGACTTCGCGACCCGCGAGGACCGGTCTCCGTTCCTCGAAGGGCTCCGCGCGGAGGGCTACTCGCTGCACGCGTTCCATACCCGGGACGGGGCCTACCGGCATCTGACGACCATCAACAAGAACTTCGACTCCTTCAGGACGCAGGTCCGCGACGGCCCGCCGACCCCGGTCGAGGACGGCCTGATGGTAGGTCGCGCGGAGGAGCTCATCCGGAGCGCGCCAGCGGCGCAAAAGCACGTCATCTCGCTGTTTCTGCATTCGACGCATTTCCCGTTCTACGGGAAGCGGACCGGCGACCCGCGCGAGAACTACGCCCAGGCGGTCCGGCATCTCGACGCCCTGGCCAAGCGCCTGATCGACACGCTCGACGCCTCGGGCCGGTCCTACGTCGTCGTCGCCACCGGCGACCACGCCATGGGCCTCATGGAGTGCGGCAACCTCAGCACCTTCGGCGCCAACGAGTTCACCCTGCACGTGCCCCTGGTCTTTCTGGGCTCGAAGGGGTTCGAGGGGTTCCTCGCGCGGCTGCGCCGCCCCCCGTACCTGACGACCCACCAGCAGGTTCCAGGCCTGTTCGTCGAGTCCGCCGCCATGGAGGCGCCTTTGACCACGGCCGACGCCTCCGCCATCGACATCGCCTTCGTCAACGCGCCCTTCCTGCCCGGCGGCCTGCCGCTGCTCCGCGACGCCGAGGGGAACCAGGCGGTGGCGTCGTTCCGAGAGGGGGGCTTCCACCTGGTCTACGCGGGCTCGGGGCGTTGTCCGGCGCGCACCGAGGCCCCGATCCCTCCGCGCTTCCTCGAGGACGCCGCCAAAGCGCTCTCGCGCTTCCAGGGCCTGCCCTGAGCTTGCCAACCGGAGGCTCGCATAGTACATTAGGGACGTGGAGCAGGAGGCGCGGAATCGGAAGCTGACGTACGCGTTTTTGGCCGTCCTCGCCACGGGCTCCGTGCTGGCGCTAGGCGTGCTGTTGAGGGGATGTTCGGGCCGCGCGGCGGCCTCGGCGCGACCGGCCTCCGACCCGGCCCGCCCCAAGCGTGCCTGGCCCGACCAGGCCGGTCCCCAGGTCCTCGACCCCTCCATGCTCGCCAACGACGCCGACGAGTCCTCGATCGCCTTGGTCCATCGTCCCGCGGACTCAGCGAAGGGACAGGAGATCCCGACCGACGCCGCGGCGGGGAAGCTCAGACCGCCGGGCAGCGGAGCCCCGTCGGTCCCCGGCGGCGCCTGGGGTCCGGCGGCGGGCTCCAAGCAGCCCGAGCTCGACGCGCGCGAGAAGGGCCTTCTCACCGGCCTCGTCGGGGGCGAGCTCGACGCCGACCGAGCGGTGGGGCTCGGGGGCGCCCGGGACGGCACGTGGGCCAAGGTCATGAAGACCCTCGGCAAATACCCGAAGATCCTCGGCTACGTCCTCAACAACGAGTACGTCGTGAAGGGCTTCATGTCCGTCCCGCGCGCGAAGAAGTACTGCCAGAACGCCGGCGCGTTCAAGTCGTACCTCATGAACCCTGGCGGGCGCGTCTCCAAGGACATGGACGTATTCGACGCCGTGACGCACGGCCATAAGGACGGGCCCGGCGTGGTGTTCGCCTCGAAGATGGCCGACGCCCTGATGGGATGCCCGTCCGTGAACGCCCTGAAGACGGACAAGGCCGCCATTTCGGAGATCGCCCAAGCCAATCCCCGCCTGGTCCAGACCGGCTTCGACCCGACCCTCCTGATGGGGGCGCTCTCCAACCCCCGGGTCAGCGCCGCGGCCGCCGCCATCAAAGCCGACTTGAAGCCCTAACCCCCCGCTTAGGTTGTAGAATAGGCTCATATGAAGAAGGTCCCGTTTCTGGCCGCCGCGGCGCTCTGCGCCTCGGCCTGCTCGCCCTCGACCGTGGCCCTGCGCGCGGCCGGCCGGCTCATCGAGCGCGGGCGGCCGGCGCTTACGCGAGAGAGCGACCCCCGGATCGCCGAACAGGCCCTGCCCGGCCAGCTCAAGCTCTTGGAAGTCCTGCTCGAGAGCGACCCCGCCAACCCGGACCTCCTGGCTTCCTTGGCCGAGGGCTGGACCGGCTACGCCTACCTTTTCATCGAGGACGCCGACCCGGCGCGCGCCGCCGGGCTCTACAAGCGCGCGGCCGGCTACGGGCGGCGCCTCTTGGCGCTCAAACCCGCCTTCGCCGCGCTCG
The DNA here is from genome assembly GCA_016196755.1 of Elusimicrobiota bacterium. GTDB lineage: Bacteria > Elusimicrobiota > Elusimicrobia > UBA1565 > UBA1565 > SCTT01. The sequence goes on along the minus strand of JACPXC010000004.1, from coordinate 64,624 downwards.
ACGGCGCCTCGCCCGAGGCCGCGGTGTCGGCCCTGGCCTCCGCCGGGCCGGCCGACGTCCGCGCGCTCTACTGGACCGCCGCGGCCTGGGCCGGCTGGGCCAACGCCGCCAAGAGCGACCCCGAGGCCCTGAGTGCTTTGCCCCGCGCCGTCCGCCTCATGGAGCGCGTCCTGGCGTTGGACCCCGGCTACGAGAACTCCGGGCCCGACCTCTTCTTCGGCGTCTACTACGCGGCCACGCCCAAGATCGCCGGCGGCGACCCGGCGCGGGCGCTCAAGCACTTCGACGCCGCGCTGGCCCGGACCGAGCGCCGCTACCTGCCCGCCCAGGTCATGATGATGCGCCACTACGCGGTGGCGGTGCTCGACGAGGACCTTTTCCGCCGCCTGGGGGCCGAGGTGGCCGCCGCCGACCCCGCGGCGCTGACGGACGCCCGCCTGGCCAACGAGGCGGCGAGACTGAAGGCCAAATCCCTCTTGGAGAAGACCGATGATCTTTTTTAAACCGCTCGCCGTCGTGCTGCTCGCCGCCTCCGCCGCCTCGGCCGGGGTGATCAAGTTCGCCACCCTGGCCCCGGAAGGGACCGAGGCCATGAAGGTCATGCAGGCCATCGACGCCGAGGTCCGGCAGAAGACCGGCGGCGCGCTCAAGTTCAAATTCTACGCCGGCGGCCGCCAGGGCGACGAGCGGGACGTGGTGCGCAAGATCCGCTCCGGCCAGCTGCACGCCGGCGGCTTCACCGGCGTGGGCCTCGGCGAGGTGGCCCCGCTCGTGCGCGTCGTCGACGGCCCCTGGCTGTTCAAGGACTCCGCCGAGGTCGACCACATCTACGAGAAGTTCGCCCCTGACTTCGAGAAGGCCCTGGCCGACGCGGGCTACGTCCTGTTGGGCTGGACCGAGGTCGGCTTCATCTACGTGTTCTCGAAGACCGCGGTGGCCGGGCCGGAGGACATGCGCAAGATCAAGATCTGGGTATGGGAGGGCGACCCGATCGCCGAGGCGGCCTACACCGCCTTGGGCGTCCACCCCATCCCGCTCTCGATCACCGACGTCATGACCTCGCTGCAGACCGGCCTGATCGACGCGGTCTACAACACCCCGCTCTACGCCATCGCCATGCAGTGGCACGAGAAGGCGCGCTTCATCCACGCCCAGCCCGTGGCCAACGCCTCGGGGGCGGTCTTGGTCTCGAAGAAGGCCTTCGACGCCCTGCCCGAGGCCCAGCGAACCGCCCTGCTCGAGGTCTCGCGCAAGCACCTCAAGACGTTCAACGACCTGACCCGGCGTTTGAACGCCGACGCCCTGGCCCAGCTCAAGAAGCAGGGCTTGAGCTTGGTCCCGCCCACGGCCGCCGCGCTGAGCGCCTACGAGGAAGCCGGCCGCAGCTCGCGCCGCGCCCTGGCCGGCCGCCTCTACCCGGCCGAGCTCCTCGAGCGCGTCGAAAAGGCGCTGGCCGCCCTGCGCGCGGGGAAAGGCGCGAAAAGATAGTGGGACTCCTTCGGACCGCGGAACGCGGGCTGGCCGCCTTTGAGCAGGCCCTCCTGTCGGCCATGCTCCTAGCGATGGTGGCCCTGAGCTTCTCTCAGGTCGTCCTGCGCGGCTTCTCCGCCGGCATCCTCTGGGCCGACACCTTCCTGCGCCATCTCGTGCTCTGGCTGGGCTTCCTCGGCGCCGCGCTGGCCGCGGTAGACGACAAGCAGTTCGCGATGGACGCGGCCTTCCGCCTCATGAGCCGGCGGACGCGGGCCGCGGTCCAAGGCGTCCTGCACGTCCTGACCGCCGGGGTCTCGGCGCTGATGGCCAAGGCCTCGTGGACCTTCTTCCAACAGGAGCGCGAGGCCTCGGCGGTCCTGTTCTCGGTCGGCGACCGCCTCGTCCCCGCTTGGTGGTTCGAGACTATCCTGCCCGCCGGCTTCGCTCTGCTCTGCCTGCACTATCTCCTCAAAGCGGCGCTCGCCGCCGACCCTCATGCCGTGAAGGAGGGCGTCTGAGCGGCTGGGCGGTCGCCGTCCTCGTCCTCGTGCTGGGCGCCTTGGGCGCCCCCGTATTCGCGCTGTTGGCCGGCCTGACGCTCTGGCTTTTTGCCGGCGCCGGGATCGACGCGTCGTCGGCAGCCATCGCCATGGTGCGCGTGGCCAGCCTCCCCGCGCTCATAGCGATCCCGCTGTTCACCTTCGCGGGCTTCCTACTGGCCGAGTCCAAGGCCCCGAAGCGCCTGCTCGCCCTGGCCGAGGCGCTCCTCGGCTGGATGCCCGGCGGCCTGGCCGTCGTGGGCCTCATGAGCTGCGCTGTCTTCACGGCGTTCACCGGCGCCTCGGGCGTGACGATAATCGCGCTGGGGGGCCTGCTCTACCCCATGATGCTCAAGCAGGGCTACCCCGAGCGCTTCACGCTAGGGCTCTTGAGCTGCACTGGCAGCCTGGGCCTGCTCTTTCCTCCGTCCTTGCCGATCATCCTCTACGGGCTCGTGGCCCAGGTCTCGATCGACAAGCTGTTCTTGGCCGGCGCCCTGCCGGGCCTCCTCCTCCTCGGCCTCTTAGGCGTCTACGCCGCGTGGGAGGGCCGGCGGGCCGCGGTGCCCAAGACCGCGTTCTCGGGCGCCGCCGTCCTTGCCGCGGCGCGGGCCGCCGCCTGGGAGATCCCGCTGCCCTTCGTCGTTGTGGGGGGGATCTACGGCGGGAAATTCACCGCCACCGACGCCGCGGCCGTGATGGCGTTCTACGTATTCGTCGTCGAGGTCCTGGTCTACCGCGACATAGCGTGGAAAGACCTCCCGCGCATCGTCCGTGAGAGCACGGTCCTCGTCGGCTCGATCCTCATCGTCCTGGGCTGCGCCCTGGGCCTGACCGACTACATGATCGACGCCGAGGTCCCCGAACGGCTCTTCGAGTGGCTGAGCCGGTTCGTGAGCTCGAAATGGGTTTTCCTGGGCGTCCTCAACGCCCTGCTCCTGGTCATCAACATGGTGGAGATCTTCTCGGCCATCGTCATCGTGGTGCCGATCATCATCCCGATAGCCGCCCAGTACGGCATCGACCCGGTCCACCTGGGCGTGATCTTCCTCCTCAACCTCGAGATCGGCTACATGACGCCGCCCTTGGGGCTGAACCTATTCCTCGCCAACCGGCGCTTCGGCCGCCCGCTCGGAGAGCTCTACCGAGCGAGCGCGCCGTTCTGGTTGGCCCACGTCGCCATGCTCGCGCTGGTCACCTACTGGCCTCCGCTGAGCCTGGCTCTCTTGCAATGGAGGTCTCCCGGATGAGCCGCCCCCCGACCATACGCCAGCAGCGCCGGATGCTCGACGCCATCGTGGACTCGCCGACCTACCGGAAGGCCTACCAGGACGACGAGTTCCTCAACCGCGAGGAGCTGCGCCCGATCCGCCTCCAGCTCGAGCTGCTCAAGCCCGAGCTGGCCCTGACCGAGCTCGACATCCGTTCCACGATCGTGGTCTTCGGCTCGGCCCGCATCCCGTCGCCCGAGGCCGCCCGGGCCAAGGTCGCCGAGCTCACGCGCGCCCTGCGCGCGCGGCCGCGCGACCGGCGGCTCGTCGCCGGGCTCCGCGCAGCAGAGCGCCTCCTCGAGCACTCGCGTTACTACGACGAGGCCCGCAAATTCGGCAAGATCGTGACCCGCGCCTCCCAAGACGACCGCCGCCACAAGAAGCGCGAGTTCGTCATCGTCACGGGCGGCGGCCCCGGCATCATGGAGGCGGCCAACCGCGGCGCCTGGGAAGCCAAGGGGAAGTCGATCGGCCTCAACATCACCCTGCCGCACGAGCAGGAGCCCAACCCCTACCTCACCCCGGAGCTGAGCTTCCGCTTCCATTACTTCGCCCTGCGCAAGATGCATTTCCTCATGCGCGCCAAGGCGATGGTGGCCTTCCCGGGCGGGTTCGGGACCTTCGACGAGCTCTTCGAGACGCTGACCCTGGTGCAGACCTCCAAGAAGCACGGCCTGCCGATCATCCTGTTCGGCTCGGAGTTCTGGAAGAAGGTCATCAACTTCGAGTACTTGTCCTACGTGGGCGTCATCTCGCCCCAGGACATGAAGCTATTTAAATACGTCGACACCGCCGAGCAGGCCTGGAAGGCCATCCGCGATTATTGGGGCACGCACGGAGGGATGAGCGCCCGCAAGCGCGTCAGCTTCCGCCCGGCCGCGCTCGACGAGGAAGAGGATTCCTAACCGATGCGCCTGACGCTGACTCTCTGCCTGGCCCTCCTGAGCTCCCCCGTCGCCGCCGCCGCGCCGGACATCGGAGACCTGGAGGACACCGCCGTGGACGCGCCGCTCCCCGCGGTGCTCCCCGAGAGCTACGCGGCCGCCGTGGTCGGCGACGCGGCGCTCAACCGCGCCCTCCACGCCCTCTACTCCCTGAACTACTCGACGGGGGAGGCCGAGGCGGAGTCCTTCATCGCCGGCAACCCGGACAATCCCTACGGCGAGTTGTTCATCTCCGGCATGCTCTGGTGGCGGGCCTCCACCGAGCTTCTGCGCTCCGTCGACGACCCGGCGCTGGCGCTCAGCTTCGACCGCCACAGCCGTCTGGCCGTGGTCAAGTCCAAGCGGCTCTTCAAGGCGGCCCAGCCGCGCCTGCGCGCCGAGGCCTTCTTCGTCGCCGGGATGTCCTACGGCCTGCGCGGACAATGGCGGCTGACCAACCGTCAATGGCTCAAGGCCTACCTCGACGGCAAGAAGGCGATCAAGCACCTGCGCCGCTGCGTCGAGGTCGACCCGCTGTTTCACGACGCCTACCTCGGCCTCGGCATCTTCGACTACCAGTCCGCCGTCCTGCCCGGGGTCCTGCGCATAGGGGCCCTGCTCCTGGTCCGCGGCAACCGCGAGCGCGGCCTGGCGCGCATCCGCCAGGCGATGGAGAAGGGCCAGTTCGCGCGCCAGCAGGCGGCCCAATTCCTGCTCACGATCCTGATGGCCCAGGAGAAAGACTCGACGGGCGCCCTGGCCCTGCTGCGCGAGCTGCGCAAGGACTTCCCGGAGAGCGTCTACTACGCGGGGGTAGAGGCGGCTATGCTCGCCGCCTCGGGCGACCGCCAGGCGGCCGTTGGAGCGTGGGCCGCCGTCTACGCCCAACTGGCCGCCGAGGACGCATTCGATTCCAAAGGCTGGGCCGTGCTCTGCGGCGCTTACGCCGACGCCTGCCTGGTCCCCGAGCGCGCGACCTCGGCCGAGGCCTGGATCCAAGGGGCGCTCAACTCGCCGCCGCCCTCCCCGCCGCCCGGCTGGGAGTCGGCCCTCCATCTCGTCCGCGGCCTGGCCCGCGACTCCCGGCGCCACGCGGCCGGGGCGCGCGAGGACTACAACGCCGTGGCCGCCGACCCCGCCGCGCCTCCGGCGCTCAAGCGGATCGCCGAGGCCTGCCGGGTCCGGCCCTGCGTACCCGAGCGCATCATCGCGCTGAACCGCTCCCGCCAAAAACCGACGCCCTGAGCCCCTCCGGGCACTCGAGTTGGGGCTGGTGGCCGCAGCGCGGCAGGACCGTGAGCCGCCCGCGCTTCAGGTGGGTGTCGGCCCCGCGGCGGGGGTCGAGACGACCGTCGTCGCCGGCAGGGAGCGGATGGCACCCAGCGCCGCGGCGATCTCGCCCTCGTCGCGCACCAGATGGCCGGTCGAGTTGTCGAGCAGGCCCAGCGGCGTCAGCTGGTAGCGGCTCTGGCGCGAGAGCGCCGCGCGGTCGCGCTGGGTCAGGCGCATCGAGAGCGAAAAGGCCACGTTGCCCACCGGCAGGCCGCGCTTGACCCGGTCGACCACGGACTGGGCGATGGCCTCGCCGTTGACGAGGCCGGCGCCCTGGACGTCCTTGCCCTCGGCGGCCAGCTCCCGGGCGGTCTCCATCAGGAGCGCTTTCACCTCGAAGGGGTCGACCTCGTAGCCCTGCGCCTTTAGGTAGCCCACCACGTCGGCGGCCATCCCGGCGACCTGCGGGGCGGCCATCGAGGTCCCCGACATGTAGCGGTAGTTCGCGTTGCCGGACACCGAGCAGAGCTTGTCGGTGTCATGGCTGGAGCGCGGGGCGGCCACGCCAGGGGCGTAGATGCATGACTCCGACGCCGCTCCCGCCAAGGACGCCAGGCCGCCGGCGGCCGGGGCCTTGGGGTCGGCGCCGTCCACCAGGAGGGCGGGGTTGACCCGGGAGAGGTCCACGTCGCCGGAGACGCCGAGGAGGTCGGGCTTCCCGTAAAGCTCGCGGTTCTGCTCGTCGACCACCGGCCCGCGCGAGGAGAAGAAGGCCACCTTGCCTTCCTTGGTGACGCCGCCCACCGTCAGGGCGTAGCGCGCGTTGCCGGGGGAGCCGACCGAGCCGGTCCACGGCCCGTCGTTTCCGGCCGCGGCCACGACCAGCATCTTGGCCTTGGCCGTCAGCCAGTTGGCCATCGAGCTCAGGGGGTCGACGTTCGGGACGCCGGGGCCGCCGAGGCTCATGTTGAGGATGTCGACCTTCTCGCCGTTGCCCGCGCCGCCCGCCATCCACTTCATCGCGGCGAGGATGACGCTTTCGTCGGTCTCCCCCTTGACCCCGAAGACCTTGGCCATCTTGAGCCGGGCCTCGGTGGCCGAGCCGCGCAGTTCGCCGTCGGAGGCCGCGCCGGAGCCGAGGATGGTGCCCGCCACGTGCGTGCCGTGGCCGACGACGTCGTCGTTCCCCTCGGAGGTGAAGTCGAGATAGGAGGCGATGCGGCTGTTGCCGGCGGCGTCCTGGAAGTCAGGATGGTCGGGGTCGATGCCTGAGTCGATGACGCCGACCAATGTGCCCTTGCCGCGCATCCCGGCGCGCTCGAGGGCCTCGCCGCCGACCAGCGACCGCGCGTCGGCCAGTTGGGGTGCCACGGCCAGCGCGGCGATGGTCCCCGCCGACGGGAAAGGGAGCAGCGCCGTGCCGAGCAGGCCGGCCACCGGGGAGGCCAGCGCGCCGGCGGCGGCCTTGAAGAGGCGCGCCGGGCGGCTCTCCACGCCGACGTCCTGCAAGGCCAAGCCCATCGCCGCGGCCTGGGCGAGGGGGACGTCCACCGTCACGAGGTTGTCTACCGCGCGCACCACCTTCGCGCCGTAGCCTTCGAAGAGGCTGCGGTCGAGGCCGGCCTCCTCGTAGACCCCGGCCCCGTCGCCGGCCGACTTGAGGCGGTCGACCGCCACGGCGCTGCGGCCCGCCACCATCACGCGCACCGTGCCGGCCTCGGCGTCATAGGACCAGCCCTCGAGGCGCTTCTGGTCGACGGCCATGGTGCCCCCGGCCTGGACGGCGTTGGGGCCCAGCGCCGACCAATCGAAGGCCCCGAGGCGGTGGCGCGAGCCGTCGAAGGCGGCCTCGGGGTCGAGGGCGGCGATCCCGTTGGCGTCGAGCGAGCGCCCGACCGCCGCGGCCAAGCCGCCGGGGGCCTGAGGGCCGGCCTCGGCGTGCAGCAGGGGCGTGGGACCCTTAGGCGGGGTCGCCGACTCGAGCAGTTGACCGTCGGAGGCCAGCAGGATGTCGAGCAGGGCCTTGCGGCCGGTCTCAGTTAGTTTGAGGACGCCGTCCTCACCGCGCTTGAGGAACATGTTGTTCTCGACCTGGGCGGCCGGCATCCGGGCGGACAGGTAGCCGCGCAGGGCCAGGGCCATGCCGAGCTCGGGTTCGGCGGCGTCGAGGGTGGACAGGAAGCGCGAGACGCGGGCCTCCTGCTCGACGGGAAGGGGGGTGCGCTCCTCACCGCGGACAACCTCGAGGCGGCCGTCGGCGGCGACGCCGAGCTCGATGAGCGCGGCGAGGCGGCGCAGGATGTCGAGCTGGGAGGCGTCGCGCAGGGCGAGCGCGGCCGCCCTCACGCCCTCGGAGGCGGCACTTCCTCGCGATAGCGCTCGGTCGGCGGGGGCGGGAGCGGCGACGGGGAGGGCGGCGACGGGGAGGGGGGCGAGGGCTACGGTTAAGGCGACGAGGAGTGCGAGAGCTTGGCGCATTTTGTTCCCCCTTTCGGCCCGTACCGCTTGCCCTAAGGACCTATGACGAGTGTGGGCCCAAATGGGGCCCGCAGAAAGAGCTAGTTGGCCTACAGCCTCCAGGGTCTAAGGGCCTAGATTCTTTTAGTAGGATTCTGCACCGTTTATCCTGTAACAAAACCGCTCTTGCAAGCCTCCGGCCCGCGGCTATACTTCCCGAAAGAGGCCATGCACCCCGCGCTCCTCCTCCTAGCGGCCTCGTTCTTGACCGCGCCCGCCCGGGCCGCGGCGCCGATGCCGTTTAGCCCCGCCGTCGAGGAGCGCCTCGACCTGCTCTTGGCCGACATGCTCGGTCCCGGCCGCGCCCATGCCTTCGTCCGTCTCGTCGACCGCTCGCCCGACGGCCCCGACCCCGTCCCGCCCGACCCGGCCCCCCAGCCGGCCGCGCTCTGGGACCGCATCAGCGCCCGCCTCGAGCAGGCCCCTCCGGTCCTGCCGGGCTTCCCGGCCCCGCGCAGCCTGCGCGAGGAGGTGGTGCGCGAGCTGGTCCGCCAAGGCGCGGCGGTGGACAAACGCGAGGCGGCCCAACAAGGACTCTCGGTGATGCTCATCGTCGACCAAGCCGTGGGCGATCCCGAATTGGCCGCGGCCTCGGAGGCCGTGACGCGCGCGCTCGACCTGGCGCCGCGCCGCGGCGACACGCTGCAGACGGCCCGGGCGCCGATGGCCAAGACTCGCCGCGACCCTGCGGTGTCGGCCGGCGCCGCCGCGGGAGGGACGGTCGGGCTGGCCCTGCTCACGGGACTCGTCCTTGTGGCCATGGCCCTGCGCGGCCGGCGAACGGCCCTCGTCGTCTCGGACTCCCGCTCCGCCCCCGCATTCGATGTCCACCGCCCCATCCCGCCGGCCCCGCCCCAGCTCCCGTTCCTGCCCACCGCCGACCCCGACCTGGCGCCGCTGACGCCCGAGGCCGCGGCGCTGGCCGCCGAGCTGCTGCGCGACGGCCCCGCGGCGGTGGCGGCCTGGCTGCTCGGCAAAGCGACGCCCGCGGAGGCCGCCCAGGTCTACGCCCGCCTGCCCGGCCCCATCAGGCAGGGCGCCGCCAGGCTCCTCGTCGACGCCGGCGAGCCCTACCCCGAGCCGGTGCGCTTCCCCGCCGACCTCAAGGACAAGCTCGAGCGGCGCGTCACCGGCATCCTGCGGCTCGAGGAGATCGTCCTGCGCCTCGGCGAGCCGTTCCGCACCGAGGCCACCGCCACGCTGCGCTTCTGCTCCCCTAAGGCGGCCGCGCGCTTGGGCGCGCTGCCCTTCTTCCTGGACTTGGCCGCCGCCGACCCCGCCGACCTGCGCTTGTGCCTCAGCGCCTTCTCCACGGACGCCCTGGCCGCCGCGCTCTCGCCCGAGGCGCCGGAGCTGCGCCGCGCGTTCCTGGACGCGGTACCGGCCGTCGCCGCCGACCTGGTCCGCGAACGCCTTCCCGCCGAGCCGGCGGGGGGGAAGGAAGGACAGGGCGCGGTGCTCGCGCGCTGGAACCGGCTCCAGCGCGCCGGCCGCGTGCGCGCGCTGCCTTCGGTGCTCCAATGAGGCGGGCGGCCCCGCTAGGCGCGCTGCTCCTGCTAGGTGCCTGCGCCACGCCTCCGTCAACGCCCCTCAAGGCGGGCGCCTCCGCGCCCTCCTCGTCCCAAGCCGCCGAGAAGCTCAACCTGCGCCGCGGCCGCCTGCTCGAACGCCTGGGCGGAGCCGGTTCGTTCTCGGAGCTCTTGCGCCTCGACGACTTCAACGGCCCGCTTTTGGCCGGCGAGTCGATCGAGGCCTACGCCGAGGGCTCCGAGCTCAAGGCCGTCCTGCTGTCCCAGGCCGCCCTGGGCGCCGACCCGGGTAACGGCGCGCGGCGGCGCCTGCTCAAGGTCCTCGAGGATCTGACCGGGATCCCGGCCGACCCCGAGGGCCTCCTGCCGCTGGACGCCTTGGTCCAGCATGAGCTCTCCGGCGCCGAGCAGGCGTTCTTCGACCGGCGTTTCGGCGCCGCGATCCAGGCTTGCCGCCGCGCCTTGCTGCTCTTGCCGGAGAACCGCTCCGCCTGGCTGAGGCTGGGCTCCTCTTACTACGCGCTCGGCGACGAAGCCCGGGCGCGCGAGGCCTGGGGCCGGGCCCGCGGCCTCGACCCCGCCGACCCGGCCTTGGCGCGCTTCCTGGCCGAGAAGGGTTGGACGCAATGATTCGGAAACCGGCTTTCCTTATAATAAGCCCGTACGCGCATGGCTGAGCAAGGCTACGATGACTGGCTGCAAGGATTCCGCCGCGAGGTGGACGAGGCCCTGTCCTCGTCGGGTCCCCAGTCGGCCGCCTCGAAAGGCCCCGACCTCGAGGCGCCACCTAGCAAGCAGGCCGCTGCCGCGATGAAGAAGGCGGTCGACGGCTTCGAGCGCTGGTGGCAGGGTGAAACCGACTTTCCGGGGGAACCCGATCCTGGAGGCGAGTCGGACGAGATCAACCGCGAGCTCGAGCTCTCGCGCCGAGAGGCGCGGTCGATGAGCGTCGAGCTCGAGCGCCTGCGCGCCGACCCATCGGCGCCGGCCCAGCGCGAGACCGCCGAGGAGCGCCGCCGCTCGGCCAACGAGCGCGCCTCGCTGTCGTCGCGCGCCTCCGAGCTCGAGACCGACAACACCGCCCTGCGCCGCCGCGAGACCGACGCGCTCGAGCGCCTCGCCGCGCTGAAGATCGACTTCGACCGCATGCGCGACGAGTTCGAGGGACGCTGCGGGCGCATGGCGCAGGCCTTGGCCGAGGCCCAGGAGCGCGCCAAGACGGCCACCGAAGACCGCCAGTTCCTGCAGTCGGAGTTCAAGCGCCAGGCCGAGCGGCTCGAACTCCTCGAGGCCGCGGCCGCCGACGCGCGGGAGACCGCCGAGGCCCGGGCCGAGACCGGGCGCGCGCTGAGCGCGCGGCTCGACGCCGAGCGCGTCCACGTCGCGGAGCTCGAGCGGCGCCTGAGTGAGCTCGGCGGCACGGCCGAGGCGCTGCGCGCCCAGGGGCAGGCCCTCCAGGAGCGTCTGGTCCGCGTCGCCGCGCCCGACCCCGAGGAGCGGGCAAGGCTGGGCCTCGACGAGCTCAAGAAGCGCGAGGCGGCCCTGACCGCCAGCTTCGAAGAGCGCCAGCGGCTCCTAGAATCGCGCATGCGCGAGGCGACCGTCTGGCTGGAGACGAAGCTCAAGGAGGCCGGGCCATGAAGTACTGGCTTTATCTCAACGGCGAGGTGCCCGGCAGCTATGAGCCCGAGGACCTGGCAGTCATCCCCGGCTTCGGCCCCACCGCGCTGGTCTGCCCGGCCTCCGACGACGTCTCGGAGCGCCGCTGGGAGCGCGCCGGCGCCTTCCCCGAGATCGTGACGGCCCTCCAAGCCTCGGCTAAGCCCCCGGCGCCTCCGCCCGAGGCGCCCCCGGTCCGCCTGCCCGACGCACCGCGCGCGACCACGCCCGAGGACGTCCTCAACGACTCGAGCCAGAAGATCTTCCGCCACGTCAACGAGCTCATGGCCGAGCTCGAGAACCGCCGGGAGGAGCGCGCCCTGACCCAGTCGCTCCAGCGCCGCGTGGCGGAGCTGGGCGTCGAGGTCGCCTCGCTGCGCGAACGGACCAGCTACCTCCAGGGCCGTGCCGACCTCATCGGAGGCTTCCAGGACCGCGAGAAGGAGCTCACCGAGGCGCTGACCCGCGCGCGGGCCGACCTCCACGAGACGCGCGGCGGGGCCGAACGGCTCGACGCCGACCTCTCCAAGTCGCTCTCCGAGCTCGCCACCCTGCGCCGCGCCCTCGACCAGGCCAAGACGCAGGCCGCCGAGGGGGAGAAGCAGCTCCTCGAACTGACTCGGCGTCTGACCGAGAAGGAGGCCATGCTGGCCAAGGCCTTTGGGATCATCCGCCGGCTGGAAGAGACGCTCGGCGACCTCCTGCCGGGCGCGACCGCCGGAATCTCAAAAGAGGTCCCGGCCTATCCGGAGCCGCCGCAGCCCGCGCCGCCGGCCGCGCCCGCGGCGGAACCCCCGCCCTATACGCTCGACACCTCGCCGGTTCGGAGTCAAACCACGCCCTTGCCTCCCGAAGGAGAGATCACACCGGTCCCGCCGCCCTGGCAGGAAAAGCTCTCCACCCTGCTGTCCTCCGTCAAAGGCCGCCTCCAAGGATAATTAGCACTCGACGTCCGGGATTGACAATTATCCCCGGCGCGTGCTAAAATTAGCACTCAACAGCTTTGAGTGCTAATCGCACTCGCAGCGACAGAAGTCCCGGAGGAAACGAACACATGGCCGAAGCTACTCTCACGAAGGTGAAGATCCAGCCGCTGGGCGACCGCGTCCTGCTGCAGCCCATCGAGCAGAAGGAAATGAAGAAGAGCGGCATCATCATCCCCGACACCGCCAAGGAAAAGCCCCAGGAAGGCAAGGTCGTCGCCACCGGGAAGGGGAAAGTCACCGAGGACGGGAAGGTCCTGCCGATGGACGTAAAGGCGGGCGACCGGGTCCTCTACGGCAAGTACTCCGGCACCGAGCTCAAGCTCGACGACCAGGAATATCTCATCATGCACCAGGAAGACATCCTGGGCATCCTGTCGTAATCCGAACGAACTATCAACGACGCTAACTCTGGAGAACACATAAATGGCTAAGCAGATTGTCTACGACGTCGACGCTCGCACCAAGCTCAAGGACGGCATCAACAAGCTCGCGGACGCCGTCCGCGGCACCCTCGGCCCCCGCGGCCGCGCGGTCATCTTAGAGAAGAAGTTCGGCTCCCCGTCCATCATGGACGACGGCGTCACCATCGCCAAGGAGATCGAGCTCGAGGACGCCCTCGAGAACATGGGCGCCCAGCTGGTCAAGGAAGTCGCTTCCAAGACCAACGACATCGCCGGCGACGGCACCACCACGGCGACCATACTCGCCCAGGCCATGCTCAACGAGGGCATCCGCAACCTGACCGCCGGCGCCTCCGGCCATGCCCTCAAGCGCGGCATCGAGAAAGCCGTGAAGGCCGTCGTCGAGGAGATCCAGAAGAACCACAAGCCCGTCAAGACCTGGGAAGACAAGGCCCAGATCGCGACGATCGCCTCCAACGACAAGACCATCGGCAAGATGATCGCCGACGCGCTCGAGAAGGTCGGGCACGAGGGCGTGATCACCGTCGAGGAAGGCAAGACGGCCGAGACCTCGCTCGAGGTCGTCGAAGGGATGCAGTTCGACCGCGGCTACCTCTCGCCCTACTTCGTCACCGACCCGGAGCGCATGGAGGCGGTCCTCGAGGACGCCTACGTCATCATCACGGACAAGAAGATCTCCGCGATGAACGACATCCTGCCGCTCTTGGAGAAGGTCGCTCAGTCCGGCAAGCCGTTTTTGATCATCGCCGAGGACGTCGAGGGCGAGGCCCTGGCGACCCTGGTGGTCAACAAGCTGCGCGGGACGCTCAAGGTCGTGGCCGTGAAGGCCCCGGGCTTCGGCGACCGCCGCAAGGACCTGCTGCAGGACATCGCCACGCTGACGGACGGCAAGGTGATCTCCGAGGAGCTCGGCCTTAAGCTCGACAAGGCCGGCCTCGAGATGCTCGGCAAGGCCAAGACGATCAAGGTCGACAAGGAGAACACGACCGTGGTCGGCGGCGCGGGCAAGAAGGTCGAGATCCAGAAGCGCGCGGACAACATCCGCGTCCAGATCAAGGACACCACGTCCGACTACGACAAGGAGAAGCTCGAGGAGCGCCTCGCGAAGCTCTCCGGCGGCGTCGCGGTCATCAACGTCGGCGCGGCCACCGAGACCGAGATGAAGACCAAGAAGGCGAAGGTCGAGGACGCGAAGAACGCGACCAAGGCCGGCGTCGAGGAAGGCATCATCGCGGGCGGCGGCGTCGCGCTGCTCTCGGCCCAGAAGGTCATCGACTCGATCAAGACCGACAGCGAGGACGAGGCCACGGGCGTGCGGATCGTGCGCCGGGCCCTCGAGGCCCCGATCCGTCAGCTCGCCGAGAACTGCGGCATGGAGCCGTCGGTCGTCGTGGACTACATCCGGAAGGCGGGCCCGGGCATCGGCCTCGACGCCTCCACCGGCGAGTACACGAACCTGATCAAGGCCGGCATCGTCGACCCCGTCAAGGTCACGCGCACGGCCCTCGAGAACGCCGCGTCCATCGCGGGCACCGTCCTCACGACCTCCGTCCTGGTCGCGGACATCCCCGAGAAGAAGAAGGAGCCGATGGGCGGCCACCAGCACGGCGGCGAGATGTACTGAGCCTCAGGGGCCGCTTGCGGCCCCCGACGGCGAGAAGACCCCCGGGGGACATCCCCCGGGGGTCTTTCTTTGGTGTCGTCTTTGGTGTCAGTTGTTGAATAGTTGAATTGTTGGGCTGCGCCCCAGGCGTAGCCCAACAATTCAACTATTCAACAACTGACACCAAAAGGGGACCAAGGTCCCTTGCGCGCGGCTTCAAAAAGTTTCTCGGATTTGGATTCCGACGGGCACCTGTGATATAATGAATCCCTGGTGGCAAAGGGCCCCATTCTGACGCACCCGGTCTTTGACACATGGTCGGCCCTCAGACGGAGACTAGACGACGCCGCGCGGCGCGCCGGACGCGACGCGAAAGAGGTGTCGGTCGTCTCTGTCGTGAAGTTCGCGGCTCTGGATGACGTCCAGGCCCTGCGCTCCGCCGGTGTCTGCCGGTGGTTCGCGGAAAACCGCGTCCAAGACGCCCAGAAGCGGCGCCTCGGGCTCGGAGAGACGTCGCGGAGCGGCTGGCGCTTCATCGGCCACCTGCAGACCAACAAGGCCAAGGCCGCGCTCGAGCTCTTCGACTGGGTCGACTCGCTCGACTCGCTGGACCTGGCCGAAGCCTTCCAGCGCAGGCTCGAAGGCACGGAGCGCAGGCTCGGCGTCCTCGTCCAGGTCAAGCTGACCGGGCGCGAGACCCAGTCGGGGCTAGGACCGGACGAGGCCGCGGCCTTTCTGGAGCGCCTCAAGACCTACCCGAACCTGCGGCCGGCCGGCCTGATGGGCATCGCCCCGATGGGGGACGACCCCGAGGCCGCGCGGCCCGCGTTCAAGCGCCTCAAACAGCTTTACGACGCCCTGTACCCCGAGAAGGCCGGCCCTGACGGTCCGTGGCTGTCGATGGGGATGAGCGGGGACTGCGAAGTCGCCGTTGAAGAAGGTGCCACCCTCGTCCGTGTCGGGTCGGCGCTGTTTAAGAAGTGAACGTTTTACCGTCGTAGGCTGGACCAGGTCGAGAGGGAGGGACTGAATGATCGTAAAAGTACGCGTCATCCCCAGCGCCCCTGAGAACGAGGTCGTCAGCCGGATCGGCAGCGTCCTGCGCGTGAAGGTCACAGCGTCGGAAGTCGATGAGGTGGGCAACGCCGCCCTGCGCGACTACCTTGCCGCGTTCTTCGAGGTGAAGTCCCGGTCGGTCAACATCATCCGCGGAGCCAAAGGCCGCGAGAAGACGGTGGAGATCACCGGCAAGACGGAAGAGTCGCTCAAGCGCGTGATGGAGGCCATCCCGTAACATCCGGGGTGGCCCGCCGCGAAGAGGCCGGGAGCAAAGCGCTCCCGGCCTCTCGAATTTCTAGAATCTTTCCATGGCCAAACCTCTGCTCAGTTCCCTGACCGACCGCGTCGCCCCGCTCAAGCGCCGCGGCGACGCCGTCTACTTCCTCGACCAACTGCTCCTGCCCTCGCGCGTCGCCTACAAGCGCTGCGCCACGCCGCAGGCCGTCGCCGACGCGATCCGTACGATGGTCCTGCGCGGCGCCCCGCTCATCGGCTGCGCCGCCGCCTACGGCTACGCCTTCGCCGCCAAGGGGGTCTCCCGTCCCGACGCCCGCTCCTGGAAGCGCCTTGCCGCGGCCGACCGCCTCCTGGCCGCCTCGCGGCCGACCGCCGTCAACCTGTTCTGGGCGCTCAAGGCCATGCGCGAGAGGGCCGCCGCCCTGCGAGCCGCGGGCACCTCGTCGCTCTACTGCGGACTCCTCGCCGAGGCCGACGCCATCACGCGCGCCGACGTCGAGGCCAACCGCCGCATGGCCGGACACGGCGCGGCCCTGCTCAAGCCCGGCTCCACCGTCATGACCATCTGCAACACCGGCGCCCTGGCCACGGCCGGGATCGGGACGGCCCTGGGAGTCGTGCGCTGGGCCCGCCGTCTGGGTAAGGTGAAGCTGGTCTACGCGCTCGAGACCCGACCCTACCTCCAAGGGGCGCGCCTGACCATGTGGGAGCTCGCCAAGGAAGGCATCCCGTCCCGTCTCATCACCGACGGGATGGCGGCCCACATCATGAAGACCGAGCGCGTCGACGCCGTCCTGACCGGGGCGGACCGGGTGGCCGCCAACGGCGACGCGGCCAACAAGATCGGCACCTACGGCCTCTCGCTCCTGGCCAAGGCCCACGGCATCCCGTTCTACGTGGTGGCCCCTTCATCGACCGTCGACATGGCCACGCGCGACGGCGGGGACATCACGATCGAGGAGCGTTCCGAGGCCGAGGTTCTGGAGGTGCGGGGACTCCGCCTGGCGCCCGCCGGAGCCCGGGCCCGCCATCCCGCCTTCGACGTCACCCCTGCCCGGCTCATCACCGCCCTGGTCACCGACCGCGGCGTGATCCGCGCCCCCTATGGGGCCGGCCTCAGGAAATCCCTCGGGAATTGCTAACATCGGCCCATGGCGACACCCTATTCCATCGCCTTCATCACCGTCCCCGGAAAAGAGAAGGCGGACGCTCTGGCCGAGGAGCTGGTCAAGACCCGGCTTGCGGCCTGCGTCAACGTGGTCGGCGGGGTCTCCTCGGTCTACCGGTGGAAGGACAAGATCGAGCACGCCGACGAGCTTTTGCTCGTCGTCAAGACCCGGACCGACATCATCCCCGAGCTCTGCGAGCACGTGCGCAAGAACCATCCCAGCACCGTGCCCGAGGTCATCACCCTGCCGATCGACGGCGGGCACCTGCCCTACCTCGATTGGCTCGGCGCCAACACACGCTTCTCGGCCGCGGGCCGGCGGGAACAGCTCTGACGCGATGCTCGCCCAGATGACGCGGCCCGGCGCGCTTGCCGCCGTCGTCAGCAAGATCGTCCCGGAAGGCCCCGATGCGCGGCTCCTGCGCCTCGAGCTGCCCGAGGGGACCGCCTTCGAATGGCGCCCGGGGCAGTTTGTCGAGGTGGAGCTGCCGGGCGCCGAGATCCCCTCGCGAACCTTCTCGATCGCCAACCCGCCCCAGGACTCCGGGGCCGTCGAAATCCTCTTCGAGCGCAAGGGCGGCCTCGCCGAGCGGCTCTTCGACCTGCGCGGGGGGGAGACCCTGCAGGTGCGGGGTCCCTTGGGCAAATGGGCCTACCGCGACGAGGACCGGCGGGCGGTCCTCCTGGCCTCGGGGACCGGAATCGCCCCGCTGCGCTCGATGGTCAGCTACGTCCTCGAGAAGGGCCTGCCGAACCGGCTCGACCTGTTCTACGCCGACCGGACCCCGGGACGCCTCCTGTTCCGGCGCGAGTTCGAGGCCGCCGCCGAGCGCGGACTGGGCCTGCACCTCTCGGTCCTCGGCGCCGAGGGTCTTTGGGAGCCCGGCCAGTGGTGGGACGGGCGCAAAGGGCCGCTGAGCGCCGCCTGGGTCCGCGCCGAACTCGGCGACCTGGGCGACGCGGCCTTCTACATGTGCGGCGGCGGCCGGCAGATCGACGCCCTGCGCGCCGGCCTCGAGGCCGCCGGAGCCTCCTCCGACGCGTTCCGGGTCGAGAAATGGGGGGATTATTAACCGCTCGCGCGCGGCCAAGGCCGCGATCAGCGGGTTGGTCCTGGCCTCCGCCTCCCCGCAGCGCCGCAAGCTCCTCAAGGAGCTGCGCGTGCCGTTCCGCATCGTCCCTTCCGAGGTCAGCGAAGGCTCTCGCGAGCGCGACCCCCGTCGCCTCGTGATCCTCTTGGCCCTGCGCAAGGCCCGCGCCGTCGCCCGGAGGCACCCTCAGGCGCTAGTCCTCGGAGCCGATACGGTCGTCGTGCACGCCGGGCGGGTGCTCGGCAAGCCCGCCGGCCGCCCCGCGAGCGCCGAGATGCTCAAGACCCTCAACGGCCGCTGGCACCGGGTCTACACCGGCGTGGCGCTGGTGCACCATGCGCGCCGCCGCTCGTGGTCGGAGGCCGCGGTCAGCCGCGTGAAGGCCCGCCGGCTCGCCGACGCCCAGCTCTTCCGCTTCGTCGGACGCCACCTCGACAAGGCCGGCGGCTACGCCATCCAGGACGCCCGCGACCCCTTCATCGAGCGCATCGAGGGCGCGCGCGACAACGTGATCGGCCTGCCGATGGAGACGGTCCGCCGGCTCTTCAAGCGCGCCTGCGCGGACGCGCGGTGAAGCCCGTCTCGGCCTTCAAGGCCGGAGCCGGACTGCGCTCCGCCAATCTCTTCCTCCTCGTCCTCTGGCTCTGGAGCCAGACCCGCAAGGGGCTCCTGGTCTCGGTGGCCGCACCCGCCGGGACGGTCTTCGTCTACGCCGCGGCGAACGCCGCCCTGGCCTTCAGGCCCGCCGCCCCGCCGGCCTGGGCGGAGACCGCGCTGATCGCAGCCGACATCGCCCTGGTCGCCTGGGCCGGTTCCTGGCCGGGCACCCCGCACCCCGACGCCGTCCTGGCCCTGCTGGTCCCGCTTTTCATGGCGGCGGTGCGGCTGCGGCCGCTGCAGGCGGCGCTCGCCACGGTCCTCGCCGCCGCCGCGCTGGGCCTGCTGACCCCGCCGCCGCGCCTCGAAGCGGCCTACCGCGCAGCGCTCGTGCTGGCCTCGCCCTGGGGACTCGCGCTATTTGCGCGCTCCTCGCTGCGCTCGAGCGCGGCCAACGTGCGCGAGCGGACCGGTCTGGCGCGGAGCCTTTTCTTCCACGAGTTCCTGAGCCTGCTGCTCTTCCAGATCCGCGACTACCTGAGCTCGCTGACGGCGGTGGCCACGCACCTCGAGCGCGCGGCGGCCGGCGGCAGCGAAAAGGAGTTGGCCGGCAAGCTGGCCCACATGGTCGTCGAGCTAAACGGCAAACTCAAGCGCATGAGCGAGACGGTCGACGAGCACAACACGACCCGCCGGCCCGCCCGCGCGCCGGAGTGGGACCTCGAGGCCCTGGCGCGCGAGTGCCTCGACAGCGCCGCCGCGTCCTACCCCATCCAAGGCCTGAGGACGCGGGTCTGGGTCGACCCCCGCCTGGGCCCCATGTCGGGCGACCGCGACGGGATCGCGGCCGCCTTCACGGCCGTCTTCGAGAACGCCCTCGACGCCTTCCTCGCCGCCGGCCGCGGCGGGCGCATCACCGTCTCGGCCATCCTGGAGGGCGACCAGGCCGTCGTCACCGTCATCGACGACGCGGGGGGGGTGCCGGGCGAGACGGCCGACCAGCTCTTTAAGCCGCTGTTTACGACCAAGTCCTCCCTCGGCGGAGTCGGGCTGGGCTTGGCGATGTCGCGCCGCCTGCTCGAGCGCGCCGGCGGGACGCTGACGTTGCGCAGCGAGAACGGGCGCGCCTTCGCACGACTGGAGATCCCGCTCCGTCCGGGGCTCCCCAGGGTGCGCAACGAGGAATCGACATGGGCCGGGCGACGATCCTCGGTCTCCTGAGTTGGGCCGCGGCGGCGGGCGCCGACGCCCCGCCTACCGCCCCCCCCGCGGCCCTCGACGCGACCGTCGCCGAGGGCCGGCGCACGCAGTCCGAGCTCACGCGCCTGCTCGACCAGCTCGAGTCCCTGCGCCGCGGCTACAGCTGGGAAAAGGACGGAGACCGCGCGGGCAAAAGGCGCGAAGAGCTGAGGGCCGCCATCACCGCCCGCGCCGCCGACATGCGCGGCCATCATGACGCCGCCACCCGCTCCCTGGGGCGCTACGCCGAGGAGCACGGCCTGCAGGCCCTCGAGGCCTTCAGCAACGGCATGTCCAAGGAGAGCCCGCCGCATCTCATCGCGGCGATGCGCGCCCAGACCTTCACCCATCAGGCGACGCTGTTCCTCCGCGGCATCGACGACCAGCTAAGGCGCGAGGAGCTTGATTGGTCCGCGTTCAAGAACCTCGACCGCGAGCGAGATTCCTTCCGCCGGACGATCTGGACCTTGAGCCTGGCGCTCTTGGCCGTCCTGGCCGGGGTGGCCTACGCCGCCGCGGCCGCGCTGGCCCGGCGCCGGCGCCGCGGCAAGGAGATCATCAACATCCGTCCCGAATGACGATTCCCGCCCTCCTACTCGTCTTGGCCGCGGCCTCAGGCCTGGCGCGCGGCACCGAGTCCGACCTCGAGGCGGCGCGAAAGCTCGGGGACTCGTACCGGCTGGCGTCGAAAGAGACCGCGCTCCTGCAGGACCGCCTCAGCGCGCTGACGCGGAGCTACGCCTCCTCCCCGAAAGGCGCCGCCGAGCGCCGCGCCCCTCTGCGCCAGCGCCTCGGGGAACTGGCCATGGACCTCCACCGCCTGCGCTACGACTACACCCTCCTGCGCGCGCGGGTCGTGGACCACTACGGCCCCGTCGCCGTCGCGCGCGTGATCACCACCCCTGGGGTCCGCGACCCGAACATCGAGGCGTTCACAAAGGCCGCGATCGCCGCAGAGGAGGCCGCCGGAGTCCTCAGGATGATCGAGAGGATCCTCGAGGCCGACGACGCCGCGTTCCGCGCCATGGAAAAGTCCCGGCAACGCAGGGCAAGGGTGACGAAAGCCGCCGCCGCGGCCGTGGGCGCGCTGCTGCTCCTGGCCTTCGCGCTGAGACCGGGCAAGCCGCCGCCGAGGCCGCCTCCGCCGCCGCGTCCGCCGTCTTATGAGATCATCGACCTGCGCCCTAAGTAGGCTCGGGAGGGCGGCTTTGGCCCTGTTCCTCACGGCAGCCGTCGCCTCCGCCGCGCCGAGCCCGCGCGCCCCCGAGGATGTCCGGCGCGAGGACGGGGCCGAGATGCAGCGCATCAAGACCCGCCTCGCCGCCGTCAGGGCCGAGGCCGAGCCCCTGCTCGACCTCCTCTTCGCCGCGAGCCAATCCTATAAGCCCGGCTCGGACATTGACGCCGCAGCCGCCCGGCGCGAGACCCCGCGCGCGCGCTGCCTCGAGCTCGGCGCCGAGATCACCCGCCTGCGCGGCGAGTACGAGGACATGCGCTCGGCGATCTTCCTCCGCCACGGCGCCTCGGCCATCACCGAGGCCGTCACCACGCCCTACGGCGGGGCGGATATCAGCTTCTTCGAAGCCTCCGAGGAGGCCGACATGGAGGCCAGCCTCTTCCGGCTGAAGCTCGACGACATCCTCGGGCGCGAGGACGTTGCCTTCAAGCGCTTCGCCGCCGAGCACCGGCGGGCGGAGGTCTTCCGGCGCAACATGGCCGCCGTGGGAGCCGCCCTGCTCCTCCTCGTCGCGGCGGCGCTCGCCGTCTACGCCACGCGAAGGAGGCCGGGCCCGCCGCCTCCGCCGCCCTCGGCCCCGGACTACGAGATCATCGACCTGCGGCCGAAATAGATGCGCCTGGCGCTCATCCTCCTCCTCGGACTCTGCGCGCCGGCCTCGGCGGACCGCTACGAGGACGACGTCCGCGCGCTCAACAAGATCTCCGAGGACTACCGCGTCCTGGCCCACGAAGCCCTTCCGCTCATCGACCGGGTCACGGCGCTGCCGCGCGGCTACGGCAAGACCGTAGCGCTCGAGCAGGCGCGAAGCCTCCGGTCCGAGCCCCTGGCGGCCCTGGCGGAGCTCGACAAGAAACTGCTCCTCTTGCGCCGCGGATATTCGGCGCTCAAACTGTCCGTCGGCGAGACCTATGGGCCCGAGGTCCGGCGGCGCCAGCTCGCCGACCCGGGCTCCAGCGGGCCCGGCCTGGTGGCCTTCACGCGGGCCGAGACGGCGTATAAGGGGGCCAGCGAGACGCACATGGCCATCGCGGTCTGCCTCGCATTTGAGAAGGAGAGGTTCCACCGGCTCGAGAAAGCGACCGAAGGGAAAGCGAGCAGGAGACGACTGCTGGCGGCGGGGGTGGGAGCGGCGGCGCTGCTGATAGCGGCAACGGCGATGATGGGGTGGAGGAAGACGCCGCCTAAGAAACCCCCGCCGCCGTCCTACGAGATCATCGATCTGCGGCCGAAGTGACGGACTGATCGCGCGTAGAGGACTCCGGTGACGAGCACGGGCAGGCAGAGCGCGAGGTCGCTCAGGCGCCGGAGATCCCCTCGGGAACATGGACACATCCCGACTCTTGCCCCCGCCGAACTTCCCGTCTAACCTAATCCCGTGTCCAACCCCGGCCCTCCCGGGCCCGGTCCGATCGACCCTCGCCTGGCGCGCCCCGCGGCCGCCCCGCCTCCCGTCCGCATGACGGTCCCGTCGGCGCCGCCCCCGGCGCGCGCGGCGCCTCCGCCTCCGCCCGAGGTCCACGAGCCTCCGTCGTTCATCGAACTGCTGGAGTCCGGCGCGCGCGCGCCGTTCTCGCCGGCCGAGGTGTTTGGCGGCCTGGCCGCCCGGCCCGAGCCGCAATCGGCGGAGGCGTCCTTGGCCCTGCTGGGCTGGGGCGCGGTGACCGCGGCCGTCATGGTGGCCTACGCCCTGACCCGCCTCAACGCCGGCACATGGGGGGTCCTGCCCTTGGCCGCGGGCGCCCTCGGCGGCCTGATCCTGGCCGTGCCGGCGGGGCTGGCGCTGGCGGGAATGCTCCACATGCTCAGCGGGCTCTCTGGCGGGCAGCGCGGCTACTGGCGCAGCGTCGAGGCGGCCGCCGGGCTGGGAGCGGTACCGGCGCTCTGCCTGGCCGCGCTCTGGGCTCCCGACCCCTCGTGGATGGGCCTGCCGATCCTCTACGCCACGTGGCTAACGGTCTGCGCGGTGGAGAAACTCCATGACGCCCCATCGGGACAGGTCTGGATGGTCGTAGGCGTCTGCGGCTTGCTCCTGGCCGGGTCCACGTGGGCCGGCCGCGACAAGCTGACCCTGGCCATCGTGCGGCTCGAGAACGCCGCCACCGTGCTCTCCAACAACCCCGCCGCCGCGGAGGAGCAGCGGCGGACGGCCGCGCTGGCGGCCCCGCTCTCGGCGCCGTCGCGTTCCGCGCCGGCCGACCGCCTGCGCGGAGAGCCGGGCTCGGCGGGCCCCATCGAGGACGCCCCGCAGGAGATCCCCGGCGGGGCGCCGCGCTCCTCGCTCGACTACCTCTCGCCGCCGACCGGCGGCGGCGACGATGAAGAGCGTCCCCGCGCCCCCGACGCCATGCGGCTGCGGGACCAGGGCATGCAGAGCGGAGCCAACAACCTCATCCAGACTCTACGGCGCCAACTCGAGAGCCCGGCGCTCATGCAGGGGCTGGCTCCCGAGCAGGCCGCCAGCCTCAAGAAGCTGCTGTCCCAAGTCGAGGGAAACATGAAGGGCGGCCAGGGCGGACCGCGGATGACCCCCGAGGAGACTCAGCGCCTGCTGCAGCAGTTCATGGGCGCGGCGAAGGGCGGCGCGCGGCCCGCCGCCCAGCCCTCCCCCAGGAAGCGCCGCCGACCGGCGCCCCCGCCCTCCGACGAGTGATATAATCGGGGTCCTCATGGCCCCGACCAACGCCCCGACCAGACGCCTCCCTCCCTGGCTGCGCATCCGCCCGCCCTCGGGCGAGCGCTACGAGGCGGTCAAGCGCCAGATGGGCGACGGGGTCCTCCACACGGTCTGCGAGGAGGCCCGCTGCCCCAACGTCGCCGAGTGCTGGGGGGGCGGCACCGCCACCTTCATGGTGCTGGGCGACGAGTGCACGCGCGGCTGCCGCTTCTGCTCGGTGGCTACGGCCCGGGTTCCCCAGGCGCCCGACCCCAGCGAGCCCGCGAAGCTGGCCGAATCGCTGGGAAAGCTCGGCCTGACCTACGCCGTCGTGACGACTGTCTGCCGCGACGATCTTCCGGACCAGGGCGCGGCCCACCTGGCCGCCTGCGTGCGCGCCGCCCGAGAGCGCTGTCCCGAGCTCTTGCTCGAGTTCCTGATCCAGGACTTCCGCGGCGACGAGGCCCTGCTCAAGGTGGTGGCCGACGCCGGCCCGCACGTCCTGGCCCACAACCTGGAGACGGTGGAGCGCCTTACAGCGACCGTGCGCGACGCGAAGGCCGGCTACGCTCTTTCGCTGTCGGTGCTCGAGGCTCTTAAGCGCTTGGCCCCCAAGGCCAAGACCAAGACCTCGCTGATGCTCGGGCTCGGGGAGACCGAGGCCGAGCTCAAGACCGCCTTTGAGGACCTGCGCGCCGCCGACGTCGACATCCTGACTCTCGGCCAATACCTGCGCCCCACCGCGCAGGGCCGCCATCTGCCGGTCGCCGAGTTCGTGACGCCCGAGCGCTTCGACGCTCTCGGGGAGCTGGCGCGCACGATGGGATTCCTCTACGTCGCCTCGGGGCCGCTGGTGCGCTCGTCCTATCGCGCCGGCGAGCTCTTCCTCGAGGGGATGCTGCGCAAGGCATGAACCCCGCCCCGGTCGCCCGGCTGCTGACCCGCGACCTGGGACGCATGAGCTACGACGAGGCTTGGGCTCTCCAGCGCGCGCTGGCCGCCGAGCGCGCCGAGGGCCGCGGCGCCGACGTCCTGCTGCTCGTCGAGCACGAGCCGGTCTATACGCGCGGGACCTCCTCGCGCGGCGAGCCCGTCGGCACCCTGCCGCACCCGCTGCGCGACGTGGAGCGCGGGGGACAGACCACCTACCACGGCCCGGGACAGCTGGTGGCCTATCCTATCGTCCATCTGCGCGAGCGGGACTGGACGGTCGGCGGCTGGCTGCGCCGCCTCGAGGGCGCCGTCATCGAGACGCTGGCCGGCTTCGGCCTGCCCGGCGAGCGCCGCGAGGGCGCGACCGGGGTCTGGTGCCGCGGCCGGAAGGTGGCCTCGCTCGGCGTGGCGGTGCGCGGCTGGGTGGCCTATCACGGCGTGGCCCTCAACGCCGACCTCGACCTGGCGCCGTTCGCGGCGGTGCGTCCGTGCGGCTTCTCGGCCGAGGTCATGACCTCGGTCTCGGAGCTCCTGGGGCGCCGGGTCGGCGTCGACGAACTCAAGACCCCCCTGGCGGAAGCCTTCGCGCGGGAGCTGGCATGAGGCTCGACGGCAAACGGGTCCTGGTCACCGGCGCCGCCAAGCGCGTAGGCGCGGCGCTGGCCGGCGCCCTGGCCGCGCACGGCGCGCGCCTTATCCTGCACTGCAACCGCTCCCGCCGCGAGGCCGAGGCCCTGGCCCGGCGCCTGCGCGCCGTCCACAAGACCGACTGCGTCGTCCTCGTCGCCGACCTGGCCGAGCCGCGGCAGGTAGCGCGCCTGGCGCGCGAAGCAGCGAGGGCCTTCGGCGGCCTCGACGCCCTGGTCAACAACGCCTCGGTCTACGCGAAGCATCCTTTCGGCACGGCCACCGCGGCCGACTTCGACCTCCAGATGGCGGTCAACGCGCGCGCGCCGCTGCTCCTGGCCCAGGCGCTGGCCCCGGCGCTGGCGCGCGCCAGGCCCGGCAAGATCGTCAACATCGCCGACTGGTCCGGCCAGCGGCCCTACGCCGACTGGGCGCCCTACTGCGCCTCGAAGGCCGCCCTGCTGGCCCTGACCCAGTCGATGGCCAAGGCGCTGGCACCCAAGGTCCTCGTCAACGCCGTCATGCCCGGCCCGGTGCTGGAGCCCGCCTCCGGCGGGGCCGCCGCGCGGCGGTGGAAGCGCGCGGCCGCGCGCGCCAACCTGGTGGGCCGGGTCGGCGCGCCCGCCGACGTCTCGGCGGCCGTCCTCTTCCTGCTGGCCGGATCGGATTTCATCACCGGCGCCGCCGTGCCGGTCGACGGCGGACGTCTCATCGCCTAGGAGCGCCCATGCACTCGGTCACCAAACAGATCTCGTTCTGCTACGGCCACCGCCTGCTCGAGTACTCCGGCAAGTGCCGCCACCTCCACGGCCATAACGGCCTGCTCGAGGTCGTGGTGGAGTCGGAGACGCTCGACAAGCTCGGGATGGTGATGGACTTCTCGGACATCTCGGCGGTCGTGAAGACCTGGGTCGACACCGAGCTCGACCACAAGATGCTGCTCAACGAGGCCGACCCGATCATCGCCATGATGAAGGCGCACGACCAGCCCTACGTGACGACCAAGGGCAACCCTACCGCCGAGGCCATCGCCAAGCTGGTGTACGACTACGCCAAGTCGAAAGGAATCCCCGTGAAGTCCGTCACCCTCTGGGAGACGCCGACCTCCTACGCCGGCTACGGCACCTAGCTCAGGCAGGCGCCGTTGGAGGCGGCCAGCTCGGCGAAGAGCTTCGAGCCCGCCGCAGGGTCGCGCCTGAAGCCGCGCTCCCTGTCGACCGAGAAGAGCCCGAAGCGCGGTCCCCAGTCGCCCCACTCGTAGTTGTCGATGAGCGACCAGTGCAGATAGCCCATGAGTTCCGCGCCCTGGGCCGCGGCGCCCGCCAACGCGGCCACGTGCTCGCGCAGGAAGGCCTCGCGGCGGTCGCCCGCCGCGTCCGCCAGGCCGTTCTCGGTGACGAACACCGGCAGACCGTAGGCGCGCCAGAGCGATAGGGCCACGCGTCCCAGGCCCTCCGGCACGATCTCCCAGCCCATGTCGGTCTCGGGCCGTCCGCCGCGCCGGCCGCCGAGCAGGCGGAACAGCGGCCGGCCGAGCAGGACCTCGAGTTCCCGATAGCAGGGCATGGTCCCCAGCGGGAAGAGTCGCGAGCCGCGCACGAAGATGCGCGTGTAGTAGTTGAGGCCGATGAAATCCAGGGTTTTGCTCGACTTGAGCAAATCGAGCAGGTGCCGGTGCATGAAGCGGTCCCAGGCCTGAGTCGCCTCGAGGTCGGAGACCCGGGGCCGCGCCGGCTCGAGGTCGACCACGTTCTGCGCGATCGCCACCCGGGCCTTGGGGATAGCGCCGCGGATGAGCAGGTAGGCGGCTCGGTGCGCTCGCGCGACGCGGTCGATGAGCCCGTTCTTGATAAAGTTCCGCTCCAGCGAAATGATGCGATGGAGGCCGGGGGGGAAGCGCCCGAGGCCGTAGGCCGACAGAAGCCAGACCATAGGCTCGTTGAAGGTGATCCAGTCGTCGACCTCGCCGCGCAGGGCGAGGACGACACGGTCGACGAAGCGCGTGAAGTCCTCCTCGGGGCCGTCCTCGAGCCAGCCCTTCGGCCGGCGCTCGTATAGCCAAGCCGGCTCCGAGAAGTGGTGCAGGGTGACGATCGGCCGGATGCCCGCCTGGCGCAGCGCGCGCGCCATCTCGGTATAGCGGTCCAGCGCGGCCTGGTCGAACTCTCCGGGATGCGGCTCTACCCGCGACCACTCCACCGAGAATCGGTAGGCATTCGCGTTGAGGGCCTTGAGGCAGGCCAAGTCCTCCCGCCAGAGGTCCCAAGAGTTCGCCGCCGCGCCGCATGGCGCCAGGCCTTTGCGGCGCTCCCAGGCCGCCCAGTTGGAGCGAAGGTTGCCGCCCTCCACTTGGTAGGCGGAACTGGCGCAGCCCCAAAGAAAGCCTTTGGGGAACGCCATCAGAAGCCTTGCATGGCCGACGTGATGAAGGCGTTCATCGTCATGACGGTCTTATAGAACCGCCAGCCCAGCCAGGCGTTGACCCCGAGGATGGCCGCGGACCAGACCCAACGCTCGACGCCCGACAGGAGCGGGGAGCGCACGACCATGACGACGGCGAACGGCCCCAGACCGAGGACCGACGACAGCGCGATCCCCCAGCGCTGGTAGTACCAAGCCACGTTGTCGCCTTGGCCGTGACCGCAGAAGCGGCAATAACGGTCGAAGGGGTCGAGGGGCTTGGCGCAGGACCAGCAGGCGGCGGGCAGGGGCGGAGCGGGGAAGGCGGGGTCGGGCATGCGCGATTATAGAAATCCTATAATGCCCGCATGGAAGAGAATCGCAAGGTCGTCATCATCGGGTCGGGCTCGGCGGGCTACACGGCCGCCATCTACGCGGCGCGCGCCAACCTCGACCCGCTCCTGTTCGGCGGCATCGCCATGGGCGGCCAGCTCATGATCACCTCCGACGTCGAGAATTTTCCAGGCTTCCCGGAGCCCGTAATGGGCCCCGAGCTCATGGAGCGCATGCAGAAGCAGGTCGAGCGACTCGGCGTCAAGATCGTCCAGGAGCTCGTCAGCAAGGTCGACCTTTCCAAGCGCCCCTTCTACGTCGAGACCACCGAGGGTAAGAAGGCCTACGCCGAGGCGCTGATCGTGGCCACCGGCGCCACCGCCAAATGGCTGGGCATCCCCTCCGAGAAGAAGCTCATGGGGAAGGGCGTCTCGGCCTGCGCCACCTGCGACGGCTTCTTCTTTAAGGGCAAGGAGGTCGTCGTCGTCGGCGGCGGCGACACCGCGATGGAGGAGGCGAACTTCCTGACCAAGTTCGCCACCAAGGTCCGTGTCGTCCACCGCCGCGACTCCCTGCGCGCCTCGAAGATCATGCAGGACCGCGCCAAGTACAACCCCAAGATCTCCTTTATCTGGGACAGCGCCGTCGACGAGGTCCTCGGGACCGAGAAGCTGACCGGCGTGCGGCTAAAGAACGTGAAGACCGGCAAGACCGAGGACCTGGCCTGCGGCGGCCTGTTCATGGCCATCGGCCACACCCCGGCCACCCAGTTCCTCGGCGGCCAGCTCAAGAGCGACGCCTCCGGCTACATCGAGACCGACGGCCGCACGCGCACCAGCGTCGACGGCGTCTTCGCCGCCGGCGACTGCATGGACACCCGCTACCGCCAAGCCGTCACCGCGGCCGGCACCGGCTGCATGGCCGCCTTGGAGGCCGAGCGCTTCCTCGCCGAGCACGAGTCCCACCAGCCCGCTACGGCCTAGCTCAGGCTCTGCTGGGCGGCGACGAACCTCGCCCACGCAGCGCGCAGGCGCCGGCGCTCGGCGGTGGAGAGGCGCGGCTTGAAGGTCTTGCCGACGGCCGGCCTCGCCTGCCAGCGCACGCCCGCGGCCTCAGCGGCCAGGGCGGCCGCACCCAGGGCCGTGGCTTCGGCCTCCTTGAGACGGACGATCGGGCTGCCGAGGAAGTCCGCCTGGGCGGCGACGAGCCAGTCCAGGGCCGCCAAACCGCCGCCGGCCTTGAAGACGGAAACGTCATGGCCGGCGGCGCGCGCGGCATCCACTCCGTCGGCGACGAGCTGGGCCAGGCCCTCTACTACGCCGCGGACCAGGTCGTCCTTGGTCGTGCGCGCGTCGAGGCCCCAGAAGGCGGCCGGAGTGCGATAATCCCATCGCGGCGCGCCTAGGCCGCCGATGGCCGGCAGGGCGAGGACCCGGTTCCGTGAACGCCGGCAAGCCGCGTCCGCCTTACGCGGGTCATCGAGCAGGCCCAGGTTCTCCTTGAGCCAGGACAGAGAGGTGCCGGCCGCGTGGACCGTGCCCTCTAAAAAATATTGGCAGGGCTCGCCGAGCTTTTGCCAGGCCGCCGAGGTCAGGAGGCCCGGAACCGCGGCTCTCCGGGCGCCGGTGTGGAGCAGGAAGAAGGCCCCTGTACCGTAGTTCAATACGCCGACGCCTGGCGCGCCGCCGCCCTGGCCGTAGGCCGCGGCCTGCTGGTCTCCGACCGAGGCGCTCAGGCGCAGACGCCGTCCCCCGCGCTCGAACTCGGCCAGGGGCCCCGTGGTCGGAGCGACGGCGGGCAGCGCGGCGCGCGGCACACCGAAGAGGCCGAGGAGCTCCGCGTCCCAGTCCCAGGTCGAGAGGTCGAAGAGCAAAGTGCGCTGGGCCATCGTTGGGTCGACGAAGAATACCGCCCCCTTGGTCAGCCGCCAAAGCACCCAGGTCGACACCGGTCCGATGCGCAGGCGTCCCTGAGCAGCGAGGCGGGCGGCCGCGGGATATTCCTCGAGCAGGGAGCGGATCTTGGGCGCCGAGTAGTAGGGGGTGAGATAGAGGCCGGTACGCGCGTGGACCCGGTCGCGCAGGGCGGCGTCCGCGGCCAGCGGGGCGACCAGCGCGGCGGCGCGGGCGTCCTGCCAGGACGGGGCGGGGCAGACCGGCCGCCCGGAATCTGCGTCCCAAAGGACGACCGTGGAACGCTGGCAGCTCAGCCCCACCGCGGCGACCTCGGTCGAGCGCGGCAGCGCCTTCAAGACCGCGTCGAGCGAACACTCCAGCGTGCGCGCGAGGTCCAGCGCGTCGTGCTCGACCCGGCCGGCCGCGGGAAAGCGGGTCTTGACCGGCCGCTGGGCGCGGGCGAGGACGCGGCCGCGCGGGTCGAAGGCCAAGACGCGCGAGCTCGAGCTCCCCTGGTCCAGCGCGAGGACGGCCTCCTTGGTCGTCATAGCCGGCTCCGGGTGACCACCTCGGCCAGCCAAGCGCCGTAGCCCGCCAGGAGCAGCGGCGTGCGCACCTTGCGGTAGGCCGGAAAGCGGAAGAACGTGAACCAGCCCAGCGCGATGAGGAAGGCGCTCTCCAACGGGAGGTTCCACTTGTTGGGGGAGCCGAACGAGGACCAGGTGAAGGCCGCCAGCGTGACCCAAGGCAGGACCTGGCGCACCCACTTGAGCCCCTTGCCGCGCCACTCGACGGCGAGCTCGAGTCCCAGGAGAGCGGCCGAGCCGGCCAGCCAGGGAACGTTCGGAGCGCCGAGCCGCGGCCAGGCCTCCGCCGGAAGCAGGAGCCAGGCCGCGGCGAGGAAGATGAACGGCAGGCCTTCCACCCAGAGCGTCGGCGGCTGAGGGGCCGCGGCAAGGATGCGGTCGACGCGCTTGTCGCGGCGCAGGGACGGCACGAGCTTCTTGTGTATCCGCGCGAGGACGCCGTCGATGACCTGCCTCTCGAGGGTACGGTCGCGGCGCCAACGGGCGCGCTCTCCGGCTTCGACGCGCAGGGGGGGATGGAAGTAGACCGTGATCGGCCCCGGCTTCGGGAACAGCTCGCCGCGCCGCCAGACGCGCCGGCCGCCGACGATCGTGGCCGGGACGATCGGCGCCCCGGTGATCAGGGCCAGGCGCGCCACGCCCGACTTGACCGGGTTCATCGGCTCGGCGGTCTTCGTGCGCCCGCCCTCCGGGAAGATGCCGAAGAGCTCGCCGCCGCGCAGGACCTTGACCGCGGCCTCGAACGACGCCCGGCCGGGCTTCTTCATGTTGACGGGGATCGCCCCGTAAGCGCGCATCATGACGCCGAGGAGCGGCAGGCGGAAGGGCTTCTCCCAGGCCATGAAGCGCACCGGCCGGCCGAGGCCGACCATGAGGAAGGCGGGGTCGAGGTAGGTCGGGTGGTTGGCGGCGATGATGGCGGCGCCGCCCTCCGGGACGTGCTCGGCGCCGTGGACGCGGATGTCGTGGAAGACGGTGAAGAGCCAGCGCGCGGCGAGGCGCAGTCCCTCGTGGACGAGCGGAGCGATCCGCCCCTTGCCCACCGCGCTACTCGCCCAGGACTTTCACGACCACGCCGCGGGTCTCGAAGAAGAAATACTCGGTGGCGGACTTCAAGAGAGCTTGAGCTCCATGCGCAGGGCGTGCATGTCGCCGGCCGGCTCGCCTTCCGCTACCGTGAAGCCGGCGGCCTCGTAGAGCTTGCGCGTGCCGCGGTACTCGGAGCCGCCGATGCCGGGCTCGATCGGGTACGCCTCTAGAGTCTTGGCCCCGGCCTTCTTGGCCTCGGCGGCGAGGAGCTTCACGATCTCGCCCGAGTAGCCGCGGCCGCGGTGGGCGTAGCCGATGGCGAGACAGGCCACCGCCCATACCGAGTCGTCCCAGGGCCCTAATCGGCTGCCGGGGCGCTCCTTAAGGTACGGGAAGGAAGTCTTGGGGCCGGCCCCGGTCCAGGCCACGTAGGCACCGTCGTCCTCGCGGTTGAGGAGAAATCCCTGGTGCTTGCCGGCGCGGACGGCGGCCTCGGTGGCGGCGAGGTTCTCCTTGGGACGCTCCTTGCAGCGCGCCTCCCAGTCGGGGCCGAAGTTGTTCCAGACCGCGCAGTAACAGCCGCCGAAGTCCTTGCCTCCCACCAGGCGCTCGAAGTCGGCGAGCCGGCGCGCGTCGAGTCCGACGAGCTTCAGTTTGGTCATTTCTCCTCCGACACTTTCTTGATCCTGAGGGTGATCGACTCGACCTTCTTGCCGAGGCGCTGGAGCCGGTCGCGCAGGTCGAGCGGCAGTCCGCCGTCGCGCATGAGCTCCTGGACCTTGGGGGCCAAGGGGCCGGTGACCCGGTCCCAGAACCCGGCCGAGCGGATGGCCTCGAGGACCTTGGGACGGTTCTCGGGGCCGAACTCCCAGCGCTCGTCGGAACGGACGGCCGCCTCGTAGCGGTCGCCGAAGGCGCGCACGTAGCCCTTGTCCTTGAGCGCGGCGACGATCTGTGCCTTGAGCTCCTCAAGCGTCTCCTCGAGCTCCTTGACCTCGTCGTGGACCTTCCCGTAGCGGTCGACGAGCTTGGCGATCTTGGCGTCGTCTTTTAGCGCGTCGGGCTCGGCCGGGGCGGCCTCGGCCCCGGGCTTGCGGTAGGCGTGCTCCCAGGCCGGACAGAGCGGCTTGAAGTCGCACCAGTGGCAGACCGTCTCCGCGCTCATCTTCGAGGTGCGCGGCAGGCTGGGGTCGCGCGTGAAGACGGTGGGGAAGTGCTTGATCTCGGCGCGCTCGAGCTTGGCGAGGTTATCCTTGATGTCGGCGTGGACGCGGACGATGCGCCCACGCAGCTCCTTGACCTGGGAGTCCGAGTGCGGCTCGGAGGTGATCGCGGTCTGGGAGGGGAGGTGGTAGAGGGTCAGGCGCTCGACCTTGAGGCCGAGGAGCTGCTCGCAGGCCATCTGGTACATGGTCAGCTGCTCGGAGGAGACCGCGGCGTCCTTGCCGAAGGCCTTTCCGGTCTTGTAGTCGAGGATGGCGATGCGGTCGTCGCCGACCTTGTCGATGCGGTCGACGAAGCCGGTGACCTTGACCCCGTCGACGTCGAGGTTGAAGCCGTACTCGACGAAGTACGGGATATGGTAGGTCTCGATGTGCTTCTTGTAGTAGTCGCGCAGGATGCCGCGGCCCTGCTCCTTGTAGTCCGACTCCTGGCGGGGGTCCCGGTAGCCCTCGGTGATCCAGTTGTCGTCGTAGTACTTGATAAGCTCCGTCACCGACGGCGGCGGGAGGGTCTTCACGCCGTAGAAGAACTCCAAGGCGTCGTGGACGGACTTGCCGAAGGAGAAGAAGTGCTTGGGCTTCTCGGGGACCTTCTGGACGTAGCGGAAATGCCACTTCATCGGGCACTCCAGGTACATCCCTATCGACGAGTGCGAGAGAGGCCGCATCTATCGCGATTGTATCAAACGGCGTCGGGCGGGGGGGTCTTGCCGCGGGCCAGGTAGACGAGGAAGTCCCAAAGGCCCGCGAAGCGGAACGACGGGTCCACGTAGCGCTCGATGACGTAGAACGCGAAGTAGTAGGCCCGGCAGGCGGCCCACAAAGCTATCCCCAGCAAGACGGCATCGACCGGGTCCCAGCGGCGGAGCAGGAGCAGCGACGAGGCTAGCGCCGCGAGGCACGCGAACAGGACGCCCTTGGCCTTGATGAGGCCCGGACTCTTGATGTCGGTCACGAGCCCTCGCTGCGGTACTTGTTGAACCTGAGGCGGCCTTTCTTGGGGTCGTGGATGTAGAACATGTTCATCGCGCCCTCGCCCCAGTCGACCAAGGCGTCGAAGCGCGACGCCGGCTCGCCGCGCGGCCGGCGCTCTGAGCCCGGCCGGTACAGGAAGAGCTCGGGGCGGCGCGGGTGCTTGAAGGTCTCGGTGCGCTGAGCGCCGTCCGCGGAGAAGAAGACCACGGCGATGTCGCGGCAGGCCGAGGTTCCCTTGTCCCAGTACGGGCAGGTGAGGGCGAAATCCAAGGTGCCGTTGCCGTCGAAGTCCCCGGCGACGCAGCGAACCCCCTCGGCCAAGGCGGCCGCCTTGATTCCGAGCTTGGCTAGCGCGCCCTTCGGATCGTTGAGCGTTCCCGTGCACCGCCCGAAGATCAGCTGGGCGCCGACCTCTGACTCGACCCGGTAGGTTATCGAGGAAGCGTTGACGGCCTCGTCGGCCCGAGCGGCGGAGGATAGAGCGAGCAGCAGGAGGAGCGACTTCACGCCGGATCCTCGCCCGTGGACGCCAGCCAAAGACTGTCCCCGTGGACAGTTGCCCGTCACGGTCTGAACTCGGCCAGCTCGGTGTTCGGGTTCTCGGCGCCCGGCACGCCGACGGTGGTCTTCACGCGGCCGACGCCCGGGCAGTAGTAATCATACACCCACGAGGCGTCGTAGCCGGCGGCCTGGGAGCGCACCTTGAGGCAGCCCGAATAGGAGCCGGCCTTGACCTTGACCGAGGCGGCGGCGGACTCGATCGTGTAGGTCACCGAGCCCTGGGCCTTCTCGGCCGTCCAGGTGCGGCCCTTGTTGTAGGGCCAGCGCAGAATCGGGGAGCGCACGCCCTCGTCCTCCTCCCAGACGCTCCAGTCGGCCTTCTCGTAGCGCCGGCGATAGTCGCGGAAGGCCTGGTCGCCTGCGTAGAACTGGCCTTTGACGAGCCCGGCCGAAGTCCCGGTAGCGACGACGACCTTGGTCTCGAGGCGCATGTTCTGGCCGCCGCTGAGCGTGTCGACGAAGGTCCAGCGCGCTCCCGCGGCCAGCGGAAAGTAGTCCGGGCAGGACATGACGCCGAGCTTGGCAGGCTCGGTCCATGGGCCGCTCGAGCGCGCTGCCGCCTCGAAGAGCGGCCGCGCCTCCTCACAGCGGCCGAGCGCCACGGCGTAGAGCGAG
Source organism: Elusimicrobiota bacterium (assembly GCA_016196755.1). Classification (GTDB taxonomy): domain Bacteria; phylum Elusimicrobiota; class Elusimicrobia; order UBA1565; family UBA1565; genus SCTT01. The sequence continues at coordinate 29,968 of JACPXC010000004.1, read as the reverse complement.
GCGACGCGGTAGGCGGCCTCCGGACCGCGCTCGTCGAGCGGGTGGGCCTTGAGGAACGCCTCCCAGGCGGCCACCGCCTTGAGCGGGTCGCCTGTGGCCTCCACGCGCACCGCATGACCGTAGTCGGCCTTCGGCCCGCAGGCCGACAGCAGCAACAACGCGGCCGCCGCCCCACGCATCCAGAAGCCCCCGCTGGCGAAAGCTGACGCCTCCCGCACCACCCCGCTCCCAAGCCCCCGCGCCTCGTCGTCCATCATCTCGAGCAGCAGGTTTTCGTCATACTTCGGGATGACGCCTGTGGGCTGGGCCTTGACGAAATCGGCTTTTGAGAGTATCGTGTCTGTAGAAGGCTTGGCTTGACCGGGGGCGTTGAGCTTCCTGTGAGATAGCCAGGCCTTCGCTTTTTCCTCATCCCAGTAGAGCGTCAGGTCCTCGTCGATGTAGTCCTGAATCTGGCCCAACGTGTCTTTCGCATGAACGCTGGCCACTCGATTCACGTCGATGCTGTACTGCTTCCTTTCGAGGTGGAGAGCAGCTACGACCGGGCGCCCCGCGCTTTCAATCTCAGCAAGGACGACCAACGCGTTTGGCTCAGTATCGGACCTGAAGACCATCAGCGGATCGGCTAGGAAATCAGGGACCCGCGTCAAAATCTCCATTCCGACGGAATGCTTTTCCCTGGCCTTTGTGACCACCGAGGCGGGCATGACGACGGGGTAGTCCTTCGCGCCGACAAACTGGAGCACCACCGGCGTGGGTCCGAGGTAGAGCGGCCGACCCGGGTCTTTTTTGCCGGCGAACACGTCGCCGACATCCTTCATGTACTGAGCGCGGTCCCATGCTGCCTTCTGGCCGCAAAGCTTCCCATCCTTCTGCACCGCCCTACGCATCCAGGAGCCCCTGTTCGCGGAAGCTGAAGAAGCCGCGCGAAGCGATGATGAGATGGTCGAGGATCGGCAGGCCGAGGATCCGGCCGGCCTCGCAGAGCCGCCGCGTGGTCTCGCGGTCCTCGCGCGAGGGCTCGGGGTCGCCCGAGGGATGGTTGTGGGCGACGATCAGCGCCGCGGCGGGGCGCTCGAGGGCGGGACCGAACACCTCGCGCGGATGGACGAGACTGGCCGTCAGCGTCCCTACCGACACGGTCTCGCGGTGCACCAGCCGCCGGCAGGCGTCGAGGTAGAGCGCCACGAAGTGCTCCTTGCGGAGTTCGGCCATGCCGCCCAGCTCCTGCAGGGCGCGGCGAGGGGAGTCGACCGGGTCGGGCCGAGCGGCGTCCGCGCCGCTCCAGCGGCGCGAGAGCTCGAGCGCCGCGGAGAGCCGCGCCGCGCGCGCGGCCCCGACGCCGCGTTCGCGCGAGAGCGCCTCGGGCGAAAGGCGGGCCAGCCCGCCGTCCGGATGGCGGCGCAGGAGCTCGGCCGAGAGCTCCAGGACGTCGCAGCCGGCCACGCCGACGCCGAGCACGCAGGCCAGGAGCTCGGCCTCGGAGAGGACGGCCGGGCCGCGCTCGAGCAGGCGCTCGCGGGGGCGCGAGCTCGAATGCTCCGAAAGGCCGCTCACCGCGGCACCGACTCCGCCACGCGGCGCAGGGACTCGAGTCCGAGGCGGCCGACCAGCACGAAGCGGTCGCCGGCGGACCACTCCAAGGCCTTGCCGTCGGGGAGCACCGTCAACGCGCCCGGTCCGCCGGCCACGGTCTCCTTGCGCGGGCGCCCGCCGGTCGGCGGCCTGACCCGCGCCCGCGCCGGCGCCTGGAACAGCGAGAGGACGTCGACGCCGTCCGACCAGCGGTAGTGCAGGATAGTGGCGCCTTTATACGGGAGGAGGCTGACGCTCTCGAAGACGTAGCCCGGAGGCACCCATGCGGCCAGGCGCGGCTTCATATCGGTGGCCTTGGCCGCCTCTTCGAGCTCCAAGGCCTCCGGCGCCGGCCGGCTCTTGACGACGCGGGCACCGGCGGGAGGGCGGAACCTGAAATCCGCGGCGCGGCCCTTCGCGCCATAGGCGACGCGCTCGAAACGCACCAGGAGAGACTCGGTACCGTCGGGCTCGTAGGCCTCGCGCTGGAGGACCAGCCCCTCGACGGCGTCGATCCACAGCCGCAAGACGACGGGCCCGCCGCGGCGCGGAGCCACCTCGAGGACGCGGCACGGGCGCCCCGCCACGGCTGCATCGGGCAGGACGCGGACGGCGTAGTTGTCGGCCAGCAGGGCGCGTTCCTCATCGGGGTCCGAGAGGCCGTGCTCGCGGCCCGGCGGCAGGCCCTGCCAGACCGTCCCGCTGCGCCGGTCGTGCACCCACTCGGTCTTCCCGTCGGAGACCACCACGAGCTCGGCCGTCCCCAAGGCGTCCAGGGTCTCGCGGCGGTAGAGGTCCGGGGGGGAGAAGCGTACCAGGAGATGCCGGGTCTCCCGGCGCCCGCCGCGCGCCGTCATCACCGACAGCTCTCCTTCATAGGCCGTAGCGGGGGGCTCCAAGGCCTCCTCGAGCAGGGCGGTGGCTCCATCGTCGGCGCGTACAGGAGCGCCGGCAAGGACCAGGGCCGCCAGCAGAAGCTCAGTAGACATCGCGCTCCGCGGCGAGACCCGCCACTTGGAGCTGCGCCGGCGGTGGCGCCGACTCGGGGGGCGTCAGCGGCATCGAGAGCGCGTAGCGCCGGTGGGCCGCCATCAGCACCTCCACCGGGACCTCGAGTTCGGCGACGGCCGCGGGAGGAGGCTCGCGGCGTCCCCAGACGAGGACGGCGACGACGGCAAGCGCCGCGGCCGCCACGGCCCCGGTCGGCTGGGCGAACCCGGCCCGCAGCTCGGACAGCAGCGTCTCCCACCACGGCCGGCGCGCGGTGAGGGCCAGGAGCGACGCCGTCAGGTCGGGAGGCATCGACGGGACCGGCAGGGCCGACAGGCTGCGCCGCTCCGCCGCGATGAGGGCCAGCATGCGGGAGCAGGCGGGACAAGCCGGCGCATGCGCCGCCAGCAGGGCGGTCTCGGCCGGCGACGCCTCGCGGTCCGCGTAGGCCGACAGGGTCTCGAACGATGGGCAGCTCATGGCGTCACCTCGGTCTCACCCGACAAAGCGCGGCGGAAAGCCAGACGCGCCCGGCTGACCCGCGAGCGCACCGTGCCCAGAGGGACGGTGAGCGCCCTGGCGATATCTTCGTACGTCCGGCCTTCCACGTCGCAGAGCACGAGGATGGCGCGGTGCTCGACGCTGACGGCCGCCAGCGCCCGGCGCACGGCCTCCTGGCGGCCCCGGCGCTCGAGGGCCTCGAGCAAGGCGTCCTCCCGGCCGGGGACCAAGTCCGCGTAGGTATCTTCGCCGTCGCCGCCCTCGACCAATGCGTCGAGCGACACCGAACGGCGCCGCTCGCGGCGGCGGACGGCGTCCACCGCGACGCTGCGGAGGATGCGGAAGAACCAGGCCTCGAGCGAGCGTGCGGGGTCGTGCTCGCCCCAGCGCTCCCAGAGGCGCGTGAACGCGGCCTGGACGAGCTCCCTGGCCTCGTCGGCGCTGCCGCAGATCCGATAGGCGAACTGAAAAGCCCTCTCACCATACCCTCGGACGAACTCCTCAAAGAGAGACGTCGGAACCGCCTCGAACGCCACCGTGGCCCTCCCGATCTGCGACATCCGGATTCTCTCATGTTGGGGGCCCAGCGGCAAACCCCTCCCACTAGTACGCAAAAGTGCCGAAAAAGTTCCCTCCCTTCCGCGGTGTTTATATAGAATCCAACGATGCGGCCTATCCTTTTCTCTATCGGGAGCATCCAGCTCCTGGCCGCCCCGCTCTTCGCCGGCCTGGCCGCCATGGCCTCCGCCCGCTACCTGCACCGCTACCGCGCCCATGCCGAGCTCGACTCGGACAGCTTCTGGACCCTGATGGTCCCGCTGGCCGTCGGCACCATCGCCGGCGGCCTCCTGCTCTACTTCTTCGCCTATGGCGGGGGTCCGGCCAAGAACTGGGCGCTGATGCTCGAGCGCCGGCGCTTCGTCGGAGGGGCCTTCTACGGCGACCTGACCGGCGCGACCCTGACCGCCTGGGCCGTTTGGCGTCTCAAGGGCCTGCCGTTCCGCCGCGTGGCCGACCTCATCGGAGGCGCCGCCCCGCTCGGACTGGCGGTCATGCGCCTGGGCTGCTTCCAGCACGGCTGCTGCTTCGGGACGCCCACCGACGCGGCCTGGGCGGTCGCCTTCGACGACCCTCGCTCGGCGATCAAAGGCTCCCTGCTCGGCGTCCCGATCCACCCGCTCCAGCTCTACGAGGCCGTCGCGGCCGGCCTGATCTTCGCCGCCGTCCACTTCGGCGTCTTCCCGCGGGTCCGGGACGGACGTCTGCCGGCGGGCGCGTCGTTTCTGGCCTTCATCGTCCTCTACGCCGTCGCCCGGTTCGGCCTCGACTTCCTGCGGGCCAGCGACCCAGGCATCATCCGCCCCTTCGGACTCACCACGGCGCAGGCCATAGCCCTGGCTTCGATCGCCACCGCCGCCTACCTCTGGAAGGACTGGGCCGACCGGGATGCCCGTCGGCGTTAAGGCCCGCCGCTGGGTGGCCTTCGGCGCCGCCGCGGCGCTGATGTTGGCGGTGACGCTCTGGCGTCAGGACCTGTTCCTCGAGGCGGCGCGCGTCACCTGGAAGCAGTTCCAGGCCGGCGGCTCGGCCCGGAACAAGCTCCTCGTCGAGGTCGCGCTGTTTGCCGGGATCATGCTCTACACCCTGCGCGTCATCCCCGACCGCGCCGACTTCAAGCGCGACGGCCTGCGAGTGGCGCTGGCCCTGGCGGCGGGCTGGGCCGCCGAGGCCTGGGGCACGCGCCTGGGGCTCTGGAGCTACTATACGCGCGAGACGCCGCCGCTCTGGATCGTCCCGGCCTGGGGCCTCGGCACCCTGGTCGTCGAGCGCACCGGGGCGCGCTGGTCCGGCGCCGCGGCGCGGATCCCGGCCGGGCGCCGCCGCCTGCTCTATGGGGCCGCCGCCGCGCTCATCCTCGGGGTCGTGGCGGCCTTCTCCTGGCCGACCCTCGCAGAGCCCGCCACCGTCGCCATGCTCGCCGCCGTCGCCGCCGCGCTCCTGGTGGGCGTCGACACGGCCCGCGACCTGCCGGTGCTCGCCGCCGGGTTCCTATGCGTCCTCTTCGCCGACACCTGGGGCACGACCAACAACTGCTGGCGCTACTGGCTCCAGCATGGCTACGGCTCCCTGGGGCTGGCGGGAGGGGTCCTCTTCGGAGCTACCTACGACACCGCTCTGGTGCTGGGCTGTCTGAAGGCGACCGAGGGCCTACTAGGAGTGGGCCAAAGGTCCTAGGCCTTTAGTCCCTTGCCCCTAGGCCGCCAACCGAGCAAAGTATCGCAACGTCGTCGCGTCACACAGGCGCGCGGGAGTCGACCATGAAGAAGACCTTGAGCATGGGAATGGTGATAGGGTTCGCCGCCGCGGTCCTGGGCGCGATGGCCGTCTCCCCCAACCCGGGCTACAGCGCGGACATCCGGGCCGCCGACGGCACGAAAGCCGGCGAGATGACCCCCGAGGAAGCCGCGCGCTACCGCGACGAGTACAACAAGTCCTTTACGGCGGCCCGCGAGGCCAAGCAGGCCGCGCTCGAGGAATCGGCGGCTTCCAGTTCCGGCGGGTGCTGCGGCTGAGGCCGGAGGAAAACCATGAATACCACTAAATTCACCGTCATCGGATTCACCGCCGCCGTCCTCGGCATGATGGCCCTGTCGCCGGTGGCGCGCGCCGCCAACCCGGCTCCGGGCTCGAGCGGCGCGGCGGCCGGACAAGCGGCGGGCGAAGCCGCGGCCGTAGCCGACCAGCCGGCCGACGAGAAGACCGAGAGCTCGAGCGGCGGCTGCTGCGGATAGACGGCGGCAGGCTCGGGACGGGACGGCCCGCCTCTAAGGGGCGGGCCGTCCTGTTTGCGCGTCTTCGACGGCCTTGCGCGCCGCCGAAAGGTCCGCGGTGTTCCCGGCCCCGGCCACGTTGAGGTCCTTGGCCAGGACCTTGAGCGCGCCGATGTCCTGCCCCGGCCGGATGGCGGCCGGCAGGAGCAGGCCCGCCCGCGGCATGATGTGCGCGCTGACGTCGGTGACGAAGCCCGAGACCGTCTTGTCCTCGGTCATGAAGCGCTTGGTCTCGTTGTAGACCTCCGGCGGCGGCTTCTGGCGCAGGCCCTCGACCATCATCCCGACGGTGACCCGCCAGACCTCGGGGCTGGTGGCGTACTTGAAGACGGTCTTGCGGACCTCGGGCAGGGTGATGGCTCCGCGCACGAAGGCGTAGGGATTGCGGTCTTTGTAATACTGCTGACGCAGGGCCATATAGCGCGGCAGGGCGCCGAAGGCCATGTCGACCTGGCGGACGACGGCCTCCTTCTTGCGGTAGCGCGCGGTGATCTGGTTCAGGCGCCGCTGCTCCCGGCGGATGAGCGGGTCGTAGCGTTTGATGAAGGCGGCCTCCTTCTCGCGGGAGTCGTCCTTGGCGGCGGCCGTGTTTTCCTTGTGGAAGATCTTGTCTTTCTCGGGGATGAAGCCCGACAGGCCAGGACCGCCGGCGGAGCCGTCCATGCGCGCCGCGGCCTCCCGCTCGGCGTTCGAGACGTACGGCTCGGCGGGCGCGTCTTCCGGCGGGACCTCGTCGACGTTGAAGGCTTTGTCCTCGTCGGTCCGGGCGACGGTCTCCGGCTGGCCGGGACGGCCGCCGACCAGCCAATACATCAGGAGGCTCAGCAGGACGATCGGGATCAGGGCCAACCACCAGCGGAAGCCCGGTTCCTGGGGCGGCGGGGGGGGGGCTTCCTCTTGCATCGGCGGCTTTCCGAAGTTTAACAGGCGCCCCCCGGGCTGTCAAGAAACAGGCACATCCGCGCAATGGTCCCGTCCTCCGGTCCGGCGGTATCATCGGGGAAAGGCGCAGGAGGAAGCCCATGAACGAGCTCAAGACGCAGGACGCCATGGCCCTGCTCAAGGAAGACCACCGCAGGATCAAGGCCTTGTTCGACGAGTTCGAGCGGACCGAGGCCCCGGGGGCGCGCATCGAGGTGGTCGAGGAGGCCATCAAGGCGCTCAAGGTCCACGCCGCCGTCGAGGAGGAGCTGCTCTACCCCGCCCTCCGGCAGGGCTTCGAGGAGGCCGACGTCGACGGCGTCGTGGAGGAGGCCGACGAGGAGCACCACGTGGCCAAGCTCCTGATCGCCGAGCTCGAGCTCATGCGCGGCACCGAGCGGTTCTACGCGGCCAAGTTCCGGGTCCTCGCGGAGAACGTCCGCCACCACATCAAGGGAGAGGAGCACGACCTCTTCCACAAGGCGCTCAAGACCGACATCGACTTCGGCGCTCTCGGCGAGCTCATCGCCGAACGCAGGCAGCGCCTCACCGACGAGGGCGTCCCGCCCGACGCCGAGGCGCGGATGATCGCCAAGTTCGGGCTGCGCGGGGAAAGCCCCTCCGTCATGGCCCTGGAGAGCTTCCACGCCCCGCGCCTGGAGAAGAAGGACACTCTCCGGAGTCCGCGGCGCAAGGCGCGCGGCTGGCTGGCGCGGATCACCGGGAGGCTGGACTAAGCGGCGCGCAGGGCCGCGCCGGCCGCAAGACCTTCGTGGAGGGACTCGCAGATCCCTTGGAAGCGCCAGCGGCCGTAGCGCCCCGCGGGCAGGATCCCTTCCGCGGCCAGGCGCGCCATGGTCCGCGCGCGCCACGTCGAGCCCGGCAAGGAATAGGTGTAGGCGTATTCGACCCACGACGCGTCCACGACGTCGGCGGCGCCGATGAAGCCCCAGGCGCGCAGCTCGGCGAGAGCCGCGGCCGCGTAGGCCTTCTCCTCTATCGGCGTCGGGCGCGCCCCGCCCGGATAGGCGCGCTCCACGTAGAGCGAGGTCCGACCGCGCGCGCCGCGCGGCAAAAATGAGGCGTCGACGTTGCTGTAAAAGCCCACGCGGTGGAAGCCCGACGCGGCGTCGGGCACGTAGAGCCAATGCTCGGCGGGGGTGCGCGGGCCGCGCGCCGCGCCGACGTTGAGGACGAGGACCGACGTGAACGGGGCCTCCGCCGCCGGGACGCGCCAGCCGCAGAGCCGCGCGGTGACCGGCAGGGGCAAGGTCGAGACCAGGCGGTCCCAGGCCAGCGAGCGGCCGTCGCCGAGCGCCACGCGGCGGGAACCCAGGTCGATGCCGCGGACCGCCGAGCCCGGACGCAGATCGCAGCGCCGCGCGAAAGCCCCCGTCATCGCCCCGAGCCCGAGCGCGGGATAGGCGAACTCCACGTTGTAGCCGGCGTCGGCGGCTCCGCCCGCCGCTCCCGCGCGGGCCTGGCGCATGTCGACCGGCGACTTGTAGGAGTCCTGCGGGGCCACGCGGGCATGGAGCCCGGCCGTGTAGCGGTCGTGGAACGGCTCGAAGAAGAGCTCGCAGAGGGTGGGGCCGAACCAGGCCTTCAGCCAATCGCGCATCGTCCGCGCCGGCCCGCCGCGCCCGACCTCCGCCAGCGCCCGGCGCGCCACCGCCCGGGGCAGACAGCGCAGATGGTATTGGAGCGGGTAGGGGACCTTGAGGCCGGTGGCCGCGAAATAGACCGCGCTCTTGCGGCGATAGGTCTTGAGCGGCGAGGCGGCCTCCAGCATGGGGCGCAGGGCGTCGTCGAGCCCGAAGAGCCAATGCCCGCCGCCGCGCTCGAAACGATAGCCCTCCTTCATATAGGAGGCGCAGATGCCGCCCGGGCCGCCGGAGGCCTCGAGCACCGGGACGCCCGAGGCCAGCCCCGCGGCCAAGCCGGTGACGCCGCCGCCGAGGATGAGGCCTTTCATCGCCCTAGGATAGAGGGGGCTTCCGCCGGCGTCAAGTGCGCGGGGCGCGGTCGCCCGCCCGTGCCCTGAGGCCCAGGAGCAGGAGCGCCGCCGCCGCCAGGACCGGCACGGCCCACGGCGGGGCCAGCGCGCGCCGGAGCTTCAGAGCGGGTACCTCGGCGAGCAGGATCCCGACCGCGTCGGGCTCCAAGCGCGAGACGACCCGGCCGTACGGATCGACCACCGCGCTGATGCCGGTGTTGACCGCGCGCACCATCGGCAGTCCGGTCTCCACCGCGCGCAAAGCCGAGTAGGCCAGATGCTGCTCGCGCGTGAAGCCGTCGGTGAACCAAACGTCGTTGGTGAGGTTGACCAAGACGTCGGCGCCCGCCCGGCGGTAAGCCCAAGCCAGCGAGGGGAAGAGGTCCTCGTAGCAGATCAGCGCTCCTAGACGCGCCCCGCCGGGCAAGCTCAGGAGCTCTCCGCCCGGACCGGGGGAGAAGACGTAGGTGCGCGGCGAGAAGCGGCGCAGGAAACCTAGACGGCGGGGCATCGGCATGAACTCTCCGAACGGGATGAGCTGGCGCTTTCGGACCAGGCCCGCGAAGGTCCCGTCGGCGGCCTTGAGGAAGGCGACGTTATACACCGCCTTGCGCCAGCGGCTCCCTCGCGGAACCAGCGCCTCGGCCACGGTGTTGGCCAAGAGCGTCGCGCCGGCCGGCATGTCGGCTCGGGACGCCTCGGCGAACGGGAGGCCGCCGAGCGACACCTCCTGGGGCCTGCCCTCCAACTCGCGATAGCCCATGAAGCGTTCGTAGGCCGACTCCGGCCAGACGACGAGGTCCAGCGGTCCCTGAGCCGCCGCCGAGTCGCTGAGGCTGTTGAGCAGGGCTAGGTTCTGAGGATGGAAATCGACGCGGGGAAACGACAGCCCGTGGGGGAAGTTCGTCTGGATAAGCGCGACCCTCAGGAGCGCGGGCGAGGGTTCGGCGCCGCGCAAGGCCAGCGCGCCGAACCCGAGGTTGGCGGCAGCCAGGCAGGCGGCCGCCGCCAGCGCGGCCTTGCGCCGATGTCCCGCGGCGGCGAGAAAGAGCAGAGCGTTGAGCGCCGCCACCCAGGCCGACACCGCCCACGGCCCCAGGTACGCCGCCAGTTGGACCGCGCTGAGGCAGGCGACCTGACTATCGGCCAGGAGCACTGGGATGAAGCGCGGGAAGACGGCGTCCAAGAGGACGGCGGCCGGGACGAAGACGGCGGCGGCCGCGGCGTCCTCGCGCCCGCCCCAGGCCCGCCCCAAGGGCGGCGCCAGCAGGACGACGGCGGCCGCGACCCCGGCCCACATGAGCCCGTGCCAGGCGTCGAGCAGGAGGAGCGGGGCCCAGCCGGTGCCCGACGGCAGGCCGATGAACCGCTCGAGACTCCCGGCCAGCCCCGGCGCCCCCATGAGCCAAGCCACGGTGCCGTAGCCCCAGCCGATGAGGAAGCCCGGCCAGGGGTCGCGCCCGCGCAGTGCCCAGAGCAGGGGAACGTGGGCCGCCCAGTGCAGCCACCAGGGCCCGCCCGGCCAGAACGACCCTCCGTAAGCCAAGCCGCCCAGGATGACGCAGACCGCCGTAACGGCGGGGGACGCCGTGGCCTCCGACGCGCCGACGCTGACCGCGTACGGGCCGCGGATGCGATAGCGGCGCCCGCCCCAGTCCAATCGGCTCATCCAGAACGAGACGGCCAGGTTCACCGCGTGGAACGCGAACATGAACGGCGCCGCCGCCGCCGCGCGCAGCGTCAGCCTCCCCGGGGAACAGCCCGCCTCGGCCAGCCGCGCGCCCAGCGCGCCCTCGAGCGCGCGGCCGCTCAGGACCGCGCATAGGACATCGGAGCCCGCCACGACGGCCGCGGCCAAGGGCGAGACGCCGGCGTTGAGATAGACCGCGGCCTTGGCCGCCGTGGAGAGCGCCCCCAGCAGCCAGACCAGGGGCGCGTAGAGCTTGAAGTGCAGCATCCACTTGTTGAACCCGCGCAGGAGCTGGGCCGTCGAGCAGGGCTCGAGCCAAAGCGGCAACTCGCCCGCGGCCAGCTCGACGGCAAACCCGCGCTTGCGCGCCAGGCCGGACAGGGTCAAGTCCATGTTTATCGAGCGCGCGTAGAGCGCCGCCGCTCCCCAGGCCTTGAAATCGGCGCGGCGCACCGCCAGCGACTGTCCGCTGGCGTAGCCGAGCGAGGCCATGTACGGCAGGCCGTGGACGATCCAAGAACAGCGCAGCGCGGCGGGGAGGCCGGCGGCGGGGACATAGAGGGCGGGCGCGGTGACGCAGCCGACCTTCGGGTCCTCCAGCGGCCCCGCCAGGGCGGCCAGCCAGCGCGGACCGACGCGGATGTCGGCGTCCGCGAAGACGACCACCGAGCTTTCGGGCGCCAGGCGCTCGAGCCCGAAGAGCAGGTTGAGGTTCTGCTCGCTGGCTTCCCTCGGGTCGGCGTCGGAGACGAGGAGCTTGGCGCGGGCGTCGCCCAAGGCGGCGAGGATGCGGGTCAACTCGCCAAAGGCGGGGTCGTCTCGCGACGGGACCACGAACACGAACTCCACGGCCGCCGGATAATCCTGGGCCAGGACCGTGCGGACGTTCTCCTCGAGGCCGTCCTGAGGGCCTTTGCAGGCGGTCAGGACCGAGAGCGGGGGGAGGGAAGGAGCGGGAGGAACGGACGGACGAGCCAGACGCCTCCGGAACGCCAGCACCGCGGCCAACTGGGCGAAGCCGAGCACCAGCGCCGCCCCGATGAGCTGCGCTTCCACGCGCTAAGGGTAAGGGGGGGGCTCCCTAGCGTCAAGAGTGGTGCCGGACTTTGGCTTTTGGCTTTTCGCCGGCGGCGAAAAGCCAAAAGCCAAAGTCCGGCACCAAAGAGCAGGCGGTGGTGCTCAGCTTAGAGCTTGCGGACGTTGCCGGCGCGGGGGCCCTTGTCGGACTGCTCCACGTCGAACTCCACGGCCTGATTCTCGGCCAGCGACCGGAAGCCTTCGCCCGTGATGGACGTGTGATGGACGAAGAGATCCTTGGAACCGTCATCCGGCGTGATGAAGCCGAAGCCCTTCTGGTCGTTGAACCACTTCACTTTGCCCGTAGCCATTCGTTTTGTGTCCTCTTTAGGTTTGCGTCTTGCTCACGTACGTCTATGTGGCGCGGGAATTTCCATTCCCGTTGCGAATACTCTACCACGAACCCTGACTGCGGAAACGTGTAATTTTCGTAGAATCCGGCCCATGCCTCTAGACCACTACCTGACGCTCGGACGCTCCGGCTTGCGCGTAAGCCCCTTCTGCCTGGGGGCCATGACCTTCGGCAACGAGTGGGGCTTCGGCTCGGATCCGAAGGAGTCCGAGGACATCCTCACGCGCTTCGCGGCCGCCGGCGGCAACTTCATCGACACCGCCAACGTCTACACCAAAGGGCACTCGGAGAAGGTCCTGGGGGATTGGCTGCGCCAGAAGGTCTCGCGGCGCGACCGCGTCGTCCTGGCCACCAAGTTCTTCGGCTCGATGTACCCCGGAGACCCCAACGCCGGCGGCGCCGGGCGCAAGTCGCTGACGGCGGCCTGCGAGCAGTCCCTGCGGCGCCTGCAGACCGACTACATCGACCTCTACTGGATGCACTGCTGGGACAACCACACGCCCATCGACGAGACGATGCGAGCCTTAGACGACCTGGTGCGCGCCGGAAAGGTGCGCTACATCGGCTTCTCGGATACCCCGGCCTGGAAGTGCGCCCAGGCCCAGGTCTTGGCCGAATGGAAGGGCTGGAGCCCGCTCGTGGCGCTCCAGATCGAGTACTCGCTGCTCGAGCGGACCGTGGAGGGCGAGCTCATGCCGATGGCGCGGGAACTCGGCCTGGGCGTGACCCCGTGGTCGCCGCTGAAGTCCGGCGCGCTCGGCGGCCGCTACACGCGCGCCAACAAGGGCAAGGTCGACGCCAAGCGCGGCGCCTGGGTGCTCTCGGCCTTAAACGACAAGGCCTACGACGTCCTCGACGTCCTGCTCGAGGCCGCCACGGAGCTTCAGGCGACGCCCGCGCAGGTCGCCCTGTCCTGGGTCCAGAACCGGCCCGGCGTGGCGTCGACGATCATCGGCGCGCGCACCGTGGCCCAACTCGAGGACAACCTCAAGGCTCTCGACCTCACGCTCACCGCCAAGCAGGTCGAAGCCCTGGACGCGGCCTCGGCGCCGATGCTCGACTTCCCGCACCAGTTCCTCAAGGCCGCGGGGGTGTTCCGCAGCGCCGAGACCACCATCAACGGGGAGGTCAACGCCGCCAACCCGTTGGCGCCCAAGACAGAGGCCGAAGCCTACTAACGCCCGAAGTAGCGGATGTGGTATTGGACGAAGAAGGTGCCGGGGACTTGGTAGAGGTTGTAGCTCATGATGCGGTAGCCCCGCGCCTGCAGGTTGATGAGGGTGACGTTCATGTCCCTAGCGGCGATCCAGCGCATCCCGATCGGATAGACCGGGCTGGTGAAGAAGTAGAAGTTCGGGCGCGCGACGACCGGGCGGGCGGCCTGGGGGGCGCGGATGTAGTCGATCGCGTAGGTGTGCTTGCCGGCCTGGCCGCCGGGCTGCGCGCGCAGGACGGCGAAGCCGGCCGCGCTCAAGGCCGCCACGCTGCGGTTCTGCTCGGTGCGGGCCTCAGGGAGCGCGGCGAACTCGGGGCTGTCGTACGACTCGATCTCTCGGCCCGGGTTGCCGGCGCGCTCCCGGCTGTCCAGGTAGTCGACGTGGAAGCCGAACTTGCCGTCGGCGCCCGGGGCCACGGTCCCGCCGAGCACGGTGATGCCGGCCTGGGCCAGACGGCTGCGGAAGTCGTTTAGGGCCGCGCGCGCGGCGGCGTTGGAGGCGTAGCCCGCGGCGTCGTGGCCGTGGATGGCGGCCTGGGCGCCGACGTTGGGGACGGGGGCGTGGTTGTTTAGGAAGGCGGCCGGCGCCGGCAAGGCGGGGACGGCGGGAGCGGCGGCCCGGGCCGAGACGCCTAATAGAGTCAGACAAACGACGAGGACCGAGTTCTTCATTCCGCCTCCGCGAGACCGTACGCAAGAGCAATTCTAGCGCGGCGGCGCGCGGCCGTCAACGAGATCGAGGTCCTAGGTTGTGTATCATCGCGCCCATGGAGCCCTTCGCGCTCGAGCGCTACTTCGCCAAGCACGAGTTCTCGACCGAGTACCTGCTCTCGAGCTCGGACTGCGACGGCTGGGCGCAGAGCGAGCTCTTGGGCCTCGCCGACCCCGAGGCGCGCGCTCTCTGGGAGGACCTGCGCCTCGGCTACAGCGAGTCGCTGGGCCACCCGCTCCTGCGCCGCGAGATCGCCGCCCTCTACAAAGGAGTCGACCCGGCCCAAGTCCTCACGGCCGTCCCCGAGGAGGCCATCCTCATCGCGATGAACTCCCTGCTCGAGAGGGGGGACCATGTGGTCTGCACGTTCCCGGGCTATCGGTCGCTCTATTCGATCGCAGAGTCGCTGGGCTGCAGGGTCGAGAAGTGGCGCCCCGAGCCTGAGGACGGCTGGCGCTTCGACGTCGACGCGCTCATCGGGCTCCTGCGGCCCGACACCAAGCTCATCATCGTCAACTTCCCTCACAACCCCACCGGCCAGACCCTGTCGCCGGCGGACTACCGGCGCGTCGTCGAGGCCGCCCGGGAGCGCGGCATCTGGCTCTTTTCCGACGAGATGTACCGCCTCCTCGAGCTCGACGCCGGTGCGCGCCTGCCCTCGGCCTGCGAGCTCTACGACAAGGCGATCACCCTGTTCGGGATGTCGAAGTCGTTCGGCCTGGCCGGGACCCGAGTGGGCTGGCTGGTCGCCAAGGACAAGGCCCTCTTCGAGCGCATGGCGGCGTACAAGGACTATACGACGATCTGCGGCGCGGCGCCCAGCGAGCTGCTGGCCCTCATCGGCCTGCGCGCCAAGGAGACCATCCTCGCGCGCCATATGTCCCGCATCCGCCGGAACCTGGCGCTGCTCGACGAGTTCCTCGGTTAACGCGTCCGGACGCGGTCGGGATGGAACTTCCTCGGCAGGGTGATCCATTTCCTGTCCAAAAGGTCCAGGTAGAAGTCCTCCTTGTCGCCGAGCAGCACCATCGTCCGATTCTCCTCGACGTGCCGCGTCTCGGGCAAGCCGGCCAGCGTCTCGTCTAAGGACGCGCCCTTCGGGCCGAAGGGAGGGCGCGCCATAAGACCGCCCAACAGGTGCGCCAGCCCCAAGTAGCTCACCGGCGCCGTCACCAGCCGAGGGCCCCCCGCCGCCTTCGCGGCGCCGAAGAGCTTGACGCCCACCGGCACCAGCGCGATGGCCGGAAGGACCATATCGCGCATCCCGGGGAGCAGGAACTGGCTGCCGCGCACCGCCCCGCCGTGCTCCGGGATGAGGACGACGACGACGTTCCGGCCGGAGGCCTCGAGCAGGCCGAAGAAGCGTTGGAGATCCGCGAAAAGGTCCACCGCCGAGATGCGGAAGCGCTCTGCCGGGTCCTTCGACCAGGCGCGCTTCTCGCCGACCGGGTGCGCCCCGGCGTGCAGGCTGACCGTGTTGTAGTAGAGCGCCGCCCGCTTGGCCCCGCTCGCCTGGCGCTTCTTCCACCAGCGCTCCAAGACCTCGTAGTCGTCGTAGACCGCCGTGCCGTTGAAATTGACCTTGTCGGCCAGAAGGTCGGCCACCGGCATCGGGCGCCGCAGATGCCCCCACCGGGCGAGCTTGGCGCTCATCTCCAGGTAGGCTCCGCTGTGGTTCATCGCCGTCTCGACGTGGTAGCCGGCCCGCTCCAGCTGTCCCTTGAGATAGCACTCCGGCGGGGCCTCCTTGTACATCTGGGCGTAGCGCGGCTGGCCGCAGGTGGCGCGCAGCAGGCGGATGGCGGCCTGCTCGCTGTAGGAGCTCACGCTGTTGAAGCGCGTGAAGAGCAGATCGAAGCGGCCGAGCAGGGAGTCGCCGGCCAGGCCGGTCTTCCACAGGTCGTCCCAGGACATCGAGCAGACGTGCACGAAGACCAGGTCGAAGTCGGCCGCGGGCTTGGGCAGGCTCACGCGCCGCTGGGCCTCGGCGGCGTAGAACGACGCTTTGTCCGCCGTGAGCCGGGCCGAGTCGGGGCGCGGCCAGAACGCGGCGAAGGCCAGGAGCGCCGCCAGGCTCGGGGCGGTCAGGTCGACCACCTTGCGATGGCGGAAGTGGAACAGCGCCGCCGCGGCGGCCACGGCGCCCCAGACCTCCCAGCGCTTCGTGAGGCCCTTCAGGAAGCTGAGGAAATACGTCCGGTCGGGACGCAGGGCGTTGTCCAAGACGAACTCCATCGCGTCCGGAGGCGCCGGCAAGAACGACGCGCGCCAGAACAGCACCACGGCCAGGACCGTCCCGAAGACCCCGATGGCCGCCCGGACCCAGAGCCGCTCGGCCGCGCGCCGGGTCAGCGCGTAGATGACGACGAACCCGGCCAACTCCGGGACCAGCTCGATGCGGATGTAGCCGAACCACTGCAGGGCCAGCTTCCCGAATACGTAGAGGTTCCACGGGTTCATGCGCCGGGCGGCCTCGGCATCACCCTTGAGCGTCCACCTCATAGTCGATGATAGTATCATAGGCCGTCATGTCCGACTCCGCCAGCGCCGGCCCGCGCGACCCTGGAGAGCGCAACCCCACGCTCGACGCCCTGCACGGCCTGGCGCTGCTGTTTTTCACGCTGGTGGACCTGCCGGTCTACGTCTCCTCGTTCTTCGCCGGCGTCTATCCGCCGCTCAACCCGCGCTACGCCGGCCTCGAGCTGGCCGCCGACTCGCTCGTGGTCGCTCTGGCATTCATGAAGGGCCTCCTGCTCTTCGCCTTCCTGTTCGGCGCGAGCCAGGCCCTCATCGAGCGCCGCGCGGGCAACGACTTCAAGCGGCTCTACGCCCGGCGCCTGCACGGCCTCTGGGCCGTCGGGGCCGCCATGGCCGTCGGCGTCTGGTACGGCTCCCAACTGCCGACCCTGGTCCTGGTCGGCGTCGCCTCCTCCTCCCTGCGCGCGCGGCCGCCGCAGCGCCTGCTCCGCCTGGCCCTCGTCCTGTTCCTCGCCGGTCTGGCCGCCGCGGCCGCCGCCGTCCTCTGCGGGGAGCTGGCGCCGGGGCTGGCCGGCGTCGACGGGAAGCTGGCCTCCTATTTCGCGCGCGTGAAGGCCTGGGAGGACGCGGCGTACTCCGACGGCGACTGGCTGCGCGTGGCGCGCGTGCGCTGGGAGATGTTCGCCGGGGCCTTCCCGCTCAACGTCGCCATCAACGGCCTGCGCATGCTGGCCGCCGCGCTCTGCGGCATGGCCGCGGTCCGCGCCGGGGTCTTCGACGACACCCCGCGCTGGCGGCCGGCCCTGCGGCGCTGGACGGCCCTCACCTTCGCCGCGGGGGCTCCGCTGCACGCGAGCGCCCTCTGGCTCCACGAGGGGCGCAGCCTCGAGCCGCTGGCGGCCCTCATCGGCGGGGGGAGCCTCTACGTCGGCACCGCGCTCTGGGCGGCGTCCTTCGCCTCCGCCCTGACCTTGGCGATGGAGGAGCCCGCCCTGGCGCGCCTCTTGGCTCCGGTGCGCGACGCCGGCCGGATGGTCCTGACGAACTTCGTCGCCGCCTCGGTCTTTTTCGCCTGGCTGGCCTACCCGTACGGCCTCGGCCTCTACGGACAGCTCTCGCGGGGGACCTGCCTGCTCGTCTCGCTGACCACCTTCGGGGTCCTCTGCCGCGCCAGCTCGCTTTGGCTGAGCCGATACCGTTTCGGGCCGCTCGAATGGCTCCTTCGGGGCTGGGTCTACGGCCGCCTGCCCCGTCTTGAAACCAGCCCGGCTTTGGGCTAGAATATACCTGACTGGTTAAGTCAAGTATCCGGAGGCTCACCCATGCTGACGCTCACCCCCAAAGCGGTCAAGAAGGTCTCGGAGTTCTTCACCGATCCCGAAGCCAAGGGAAAGTCCCTGCGCGTGGGCGTGAAGCCGGGCGGCTGTTCCGGGTACGAGTACTCCTTCTCCTTCGACGACAAGAAGGACGGCGACACCGAGATGACCTTCGACGGCTTCACGGTCCTCGTCGACCCCAACAGCGCCCCGTTCCTCAAGGCCTCCGAGATCGACTACGCCGAGGACGGCACGGCCCAGGGCTTCAAGATCCGCAACCCCAACGTGAAGTCGAGCTGCGGCTGCGGCCAGTCGAACAAGTTCTGATGGTGACGCTCACCCCGAAGGCCGCGACCCAGGTCAAGGCCCGGCTGGCCAAGGAAGGCAAGCCGGCCGGCGTCCTGCGCTTGGTCGTGGCCTCGGGCGGCTGCTCGGGGATGAGCTACGAGTTCGCCTACGCCGACGAGCCGCAGCCCGGCGACCAGGTCTCCGAGACCGAGGGCGCCAAGCTGGCGGTGGACAAGAAGGCGGTGTTCTTCGTCAACGGCTCGGTGGTCGACTGGCACCAGACCCTGATGGAAGCCGGCTTCAAGGTCCGAAACCCCAACGCCGCCTCGTCCTGCAGCTGCGGCACCTCGTTCGGCGTCTAGCGGGGCGGAGCCCCGCTGTGCCGGGCTTCGACGGGGCTATCCGGACGCCCGGCCTAGCTTTCATTCCACCCTTCCTCTATACTTAGGCCGTGGAGCCTCTGCGTCTTTCGCGGGACTTCGAGCTCGACGTCCCGGTCCAATCCGTCTGGCCGGCCTTGGCCTATACCGACCGCCTCAACCGCTCGCTGGGCCTGCCCCCGGTAAAATACACCGCCCCGGCCCCCGGCGGGGTCGTGCGCGGGGCCAACATCCGCCTGTTCGGCCCGCTGTCGGTGTCCTGGGACGAACATCCCTTCGACTGGGTCGAGAACGAGCGCTATGAGATCCTGCGCGTCTACAAGGGGGGGCCGCTCAAGCGCTTCCTGGGCCGCGTCCAGTTCGCCCCGCGCGCGGCGGGCTGCCTCATGACGCTGAGCACCGAGGTCCTCCCGCGCTGGCGGATCGGCAAGCCCCTCGGCCGCCGTTTCGCCGAAGGCTTCGTCTCCATGTTCGCCGAGACCGCCCGCCGCGTGGCGGCCGCCAAGAAGGCAGGCGGCCCAGACCCGACGATCGTCCTCAAGCCCCGGGCCGGGGTCGACCGCGAGCGCCTGCGCGAGGGCGCCAGGCGCCTGTCGCTCGACGGCCTGGCCGAGCCCATTCGCCTCCTCGTCGAGCATATCGAGACCGCCGACGACGTCGAGGCCGGCCTGATGCGCCCCTTCGCGCTGGCCGACCACTGGAAGCTCGACCGCCTGGAGACCCTCACCGCCTTCCTGCGCGCGACGAAGGCGGGCCTGCTCGATCTGCGCTGGGAGCTGTTGTGCCCGAACTGCCGGGTGGCCAAGGGCAGCGTGGCGTCCTTGCGTTCCTTCCACGCCGAGGGCCGCTGCGACTTCTGCAACGTCTCCTTCACGGGTTCTCTCGACGAAAACGTCGAGCTGCGCTTCTCGCCCAACCCCTCGGTACGCGAGGTCCGTCCCGGGGAGTTTTGCATCGGCGGGCCCGGCAAGACCCCGCACCGGCGCGCCCAACTGCGCGTCGACGGCGGCGGCCGCCGGGAAGCCGGCGTCGAACTGACGGCCGAGCGCCATGTCATGCGGGGACTCGTCACCAAGCAGCGCGTCACGCTGGTGCCCGACCAGGCCGGCCCCGCGGCCTTGACCCTGCCCCTGGGCGAGGGGGGCCCCTCCGAACTGCGCTTCAAGCCCGGGCGCGTGAGCCTGTCGCTCGAGAACGCCGGCGGCCCCGAGACCTGGACCGTGGTCGAGACCGAGGCCTGGGGCGACAAGGCGGTGACCGCCGCCTTCGTCACCTCCTACCAGGAGTTCCGCGACCTGTTCTCCTCCGAGGTGCTGGCCCCCGGCGCCGAGGTGTCGATCCGCAGCCTGGCCCTCGTCTTCACAGACCTCAAGGGCTCGACGGCGATGTACGAGCGGGTCGGCGACGCCCGCGCCTACGCGGTGGTGCGCGACCATTTCGAGGTGCTCTTCGAGGTCGTCAAGCGGCGGCGCGGCGCGGTGGTCAAGACCATCGGCGACGCGGTGATGGCGGCCTTCTCGAGCCCGTCGGACGCGGTGGCCGCGGCCCTCGACATGCACGCCGGGCTCCTGGCCAGAAACGAGGACATGGCCGAGCCCGTCATCTTGAAGGTCGGCGTGCACGCCGGCCCGGCGATAGCGATCAACTCGGAAGGCGTCCTCGACTACTTCGGCACCACCGTCAACCTCGCCGCGCGCGTGCAGAACGAGAGCCGGGGGGGCGACCTCGTCCTCAGCTCCGGCGCCTTCGAGGACCCGCGCTGCCGCGAGGTCCTCAAGTCGGACGGCGGCGAGTCCGAGGAGTTCGAGGTCCTGGTGCGCGGGTTGTCCAAGCCCGTGCGCCTGCTGCGCTTCTGGCCCAAGGCCTGCCTGGAGGCGGGCCTCAGAGAGGAATCCTGATGGCCCTCATCGAGTCCTTGCCGCTGCCGCTCGGCGCCGAGATGCCCGCCTTCACGCTTGCCGATAGCTTCGGTAAGACGCACGACTCCCGGACGCTCGCCGGGCCGAAGGGGCTGCTCGTGGCCTTCACCTGCAACCATTGCCCCTACGCCATCGCGGTCTGGCCGCGCCTCGTGGCCCTGGCCGCGAAGGCCGCGCCGCTCGGCGTGAACACGGCGGCCGTCAACCCCAACATCCATCCCGGCTATCCCGACGACGCGCCCGAGCGCATGAAGGAGAAGGTCCTCGACTGGAAGATCCCGTTCCCGTACCTGGTAGACGCCGACCAGGCGACCGCCAAGGCCTACAAGGCGCAGTGCACGCCGGACCTCTACCTGCTCGCAGGCGGCGGGCGCCTGGCCTATCACGGCCGGCTCGACGACAACTGGCAGGAGCCGGCCAAGGTCAAGAAAGAGGAACTATGGGAGGCCGTGCAGGCCCTGGCCGCGGGGCGCGCGGCGCCCACGGACCAGCGGCCGTCGATGGGCTGCTCGATCAAATGGCGCTGAGATGAAGAAGATCTTCATCACCCTGGCCGTCGTCCTGGCCGTCGCCGACGCGATCGGGCTCTACGTCTATTGGCAGCACCAGAAAGAGGCCGCGGTATCGACCGCCCCCGGGCTGGAGGCGGGACCGGCTCCGGCGCCGGCCTCCACTGAACCGGTCCCCCTGCCCTCCAACGCCATGACGCCGCGCGAGGACGGGGCCTCCGCCTCGGCGCCGGGCGGGGCCCGCACGCCGGGCGGCTGCGGCTCCCCGGCGGAATGCGACCAGTATTGCGCCGACCCCGCCAACCGCCAGGAGTGCATGGACTTCATCGGCGCCGTCGAGCCCTCGAAGCCCGAGCCGGCCAAGGCGGCCGACACGGTCATGAGCGGGAACGACGAGGAGCGTCTGACGCGCCAGCGCGTCTCCACCGACGTCAGGAGCGCGCCGCGCTCGGCCCAGAACTGCGTCAAGAAACGCCTCGGGGCCAAGACTTTCGCCGTTCTCCTGAAGGAAGGGATGCGCGTTACGCCGCGCATCGAGCGGTCGGTCAACCTCTGCCTGAACGCCTCGCGGACGAAGGAGGAGCCGCCGACCAATGACATCCCGATGGGCGGCGCGCCGGAAGGCTGCGTCGACATGGCCTCCTGCACCCAGGTCTGCACGGACCCCGCCAACCGCGAGGCCTGCCTGGCCTGGAAGGGCCTGCCGGCGCAGTTTAGGACCATGCTCGAGGGCCAGGACGGCGGCGGAGGAGGGGACGATGAGTAGCGGCCTATTGGCCTTGCTGCTGGTGTCCTACGCCGGCGCTGTCGATTACGACGCCGCGGCGAAGGAGGCTCGCGGCCTGCTCGAGGAGCTCGTGGCCGCCGACACGACCAACCCGCCGGGCAACGAGGCGCGCGTGGCGCGCCTGGGGGCCAAGCGTCTTGAAGCCGCCGGGATCGAGTTCGAACTGCTCGAGTTCGGCCCGGGCCGCGAGAACCTGCTGGCCCGCCTGCCCGGCTCGGGCGCCGAGCCGCCGCTGTTGCTCTTGGCCCACACCGACCTCGTGGGCAACGCGAACCAGCCCTGGACCTCGGACCCGCACCGCGTGACCGAGAAGGACGGCTACCTGGTCGGGCGCGGCGTCCTCGACGACCTGGGCATGGCGTCCTTGGAGCTGCAGACCCTGCTCATCCTCAAGCGCGCCAAGGTCCCGCTCAAGCGCGACGTGATCCTGGCCTGGACCGGAGACGAGGAGTCCGACGGGCTAGGGCTCCGGGACCTTTTTAAGAAGAAGCCCGAGCTACTGAAGGTCGGCCTGGCCATAAACGAGAGCGGCGGGGCGGTCCTGGGCCCGGATGGGAAGGTGACGCGGCTGGGCGTCTCGATGGCCGAGAAGGTCTACCAGGACTTCGCGCTCACGGCCAAGGGCGCCTCGGGCCATTCCTCGGCGCCGGTGAGCGACAACGCGATCTATAAGCTCTCCGCGGCTCTCGACCGGGTGGGCCGGGCGCGCTTCCCCGCGTACCTCTTGCCCGTGACGCGCGCGTACCTGACGGCCATCCAGGATGACGAGGCGCCGCCGATGAAGGCGCTCATCGGCCGCCTGCTCGCGGCCAAGGGCGAGCTTCCCGCCGACGCCATGGCCGAGATCGACGCGAAGCACCCGACCCTGGCGGCCCTCCTCCACACGACCTGCGTGGCCACCTTGGTCTCGGGGGGGACGCGCGCCAACGCCCTGCCCGCCGAGGCGAAGGCCACGGTCAACTGCCGCATCCTGCCCGGCGAGCCGAGCACGGACGTCCGGAAGATCCTCGTCGCGGCCGTCGCCGACCCGTCCGTCGAGGTGGCGCCCAAGGGCGGCTTCACGCCCTCGCCGGCCTCACCCGCCGAGGGACCGGGACCGGACGCCATCGCGAGGACCGCGCGCAAGGTCTGGCCGGGCGTCGTCATCGTTCCCAACATGAGCCGCGGAGCCACCGACTCGGAGTTCCTGCGCTCGTCGGGGATCCCGGCCTACGGCATCCTGCCGATGCCGCTGACCGATGAGGACCGGATGCGGATGCACGGAGCCGACGAGCGCATCCCAGTGGGGAGCCTGCGCCAGGGGCTCGAGTTCCTGCACCAGCTCGTGCTCGAGCTGGCCGAAAAGCGCTAGTTGCCGAGCTTCTCGACGGCGGCGGAGACCCATGGGTCGTCCTGCGGCCGCCACTGCGCCGGGTCGATCCGCCCCTGGCCGATGATCTCGGCGGCGGCCTGGCGCTGGAATTCGTCGGCGGGGAGCTCCACAGCGGGCAGGACCCCGCCGTAGCCCGGGATGACGTCTTGGATCCAGTTCTTGAGCGGTGTCAGCCAGCGCATCGTGGTGAACTGGACCATCCCCTTGGTGCCGACGTACTCCATCGGCGTAAAGCTCTGCCCGATGCCCTTGCCCCAGGTATGTTGGCCCATGAAGGTCGCCGCTCCGTTCTCCTGAAGCGAGGCGGTCAGCCACTCGGCACCCGACGCGCTGGCCCCGTCGGCGAGGACGACCACCGGCAGGCCCGCGAAGCGTCCGGCCTTGCGCTTCATCGTCATGCTGGGTTTGGTCTCGCCCATCTGCTGGACATAGGCCGTCACTTGGCCCGGTTTGAGGAAGAGGGCCACGATCGAGTTCACGATCTCGACGATGCCGCCAGGATTAAAGCGCACGTCGATGATCAGCGAGCTCATCCCGGCGGCCTTGAGGGCCATGAGCGCGGCAAGAGCGTCGGTGTAGGTCGTCAGGTTGAACTCGGCGATGTGGAGATAGCCCACCCCGGGCTTATGGGACAGCATCGCCCCGAAGACCGTCGAGGGCTCCGGCACGAGTCCGCGAGTGACCGTCAGCTCGAAGCTGAGTCCCTCGCGCTCGATGCCGAGCACCACCTTCGTGCCGACCTCTCCGCGGATCTTAAGGATGTCGTCGGCCGAGCTCCAAGGCTGAGCATCGACGCTCATGATGCGGTCGCCCACCTTGAGCCCGTCCTTGTCCGCCGGCCCACCCTTGGTCACCTGCTTGACCACGGCCCGTTCGTCGGCGGGCTGCTCGAGGGCGGCGCCGATGCCGGCGTAGACATTTTCGGCGTCCTGGTCGAGGAGGTCGGAGTCGGCGGCGTCGAAGAACTCCGAGAAGCGGTCCTGCACGCGCGATAGGACGGACTTGAGCACCCCCGAGAGATCGGCCGGGCTCATGATGGGCGTCAGGCCGGTGCGGACGTAGCGGTGGATGATCCGGTGCGTCGCCTCCCAGACCTCTTCCTCGGTGCCGTTGAGCGAGTAGCCGATCTCCTCGGCCAGGGCGTCCTGGGCGCGCCGGCGCTGACGCTTCGTCGGACCCTCCGAGACGGTGCCGCGCACCTCCGCGTGCCGAGCCAGTCCCGACAGGAGGCGCGGGAACGACGGCTTGTCGACGTGGCGGTAGTTGACGAGCGCCATCGTCTTGAGGACATCGGCGGTGCCGGCGTCGTCTAGCCGGCGGTCGAGCTGGGCCGGGATGGCCTCCCGCGGCATGAACACCGTGCGCGCGCCGCCCGCCAAGGCGCCCTCGGGTGCCGGGAGGACGCGGCCCTTGCGGTTCTCCGGCAGGGGCCCGGCGGGCTGGAGAAACGGCGCGGCTCCGGCCGTGGCGTTCCCATCGAAGAGGCGCGCCATGTGCTCGCGCGTCGCCGCGATCGAGGCGGTCTTCGACGTGTCCGAGTAGAGCTTCGCGCGCAGCTCGGCCAGGCCGTCTAGGAGCAGGCCGCGTTCTCTTGGGTCCATCGCCTCGAGACCCCGGCGCAGGGTGCGCAGGCCCTCGGCGGCCTGGCGAGCCCGAGCGCCGCCCTTGCGCTCGAGGCCGCCCTCGACCTCGTCGCGGATCGAAGGCCGGGCCATATACTCGAGGACGATCTGGCGCGCCTCGTGCTCCTCGCGCTTGCCGCTCGAGGCGGCGACGGCGTTGATGAAGAGCAGGGCGCCGTCGGAGCTCAGCGCGCGCGGCGCGGCGGCTGGAGCGGGGGAGACGGCGCTCACACTCAACGTCACCGGGGCCAGCGTCATCACGCCGAGGCGGGAGGCCGCGAAGTTCACCTCCGAGATGAACGCGCGCGCCGCGACGGCGGCGGAACCGGGGGTGGCCGGGGCGGTCGGACCCGCGACGCGGCCGGTGGTGACGCCGAAGGCGAAGGAGGGGGCGGCGTTCGAGAAAACGAAAACGACGCTCAGGAGGGCCCTCAGTCGCATCATCTGAGGAGATTGTGCTCGGAATGTCGGATAGGTGCTTGGGGCGATGGGACCTGGGGCGGGGAGTTTTGGGCCTAGGCCGGATTAGGTCTTGGGTCTACGGACGTGCGGCTACGAACGCCAAGGACACGCCGGCGACCAGCAGCCAAAGCAGGACGCCCTGGAGCAACGGCCGCGGGCCGACCTTCCTGAGCGCTTCCTTCGAGATGCCGCTGCCGACCAAAAACAGCGTGGCGATGAGTCCGGCCTTTGCCGCCGCGTTGAGCGGAGAATAGATCGAGCGTCCCTGGGGCAGCAGGGTGTTGGCCGCGGCCGCCAGGACGAAGAAGAGGATGAACCAAGGCCACTGCACCTTTGCGCTGGAAGCGCGGCGGGCCGCGGTGACGAGACAGAGCGGCACGATCCAAAGCGCGCGCACGAGCTTGACGGTGGTGCCTACCGCCAGGGCTCCGACCCCATACTTCACGGTAGCACCCACGACCGAGCTGGTGTCGTGGATGGCCATCGCCGCCCAGAGCCCGAACTGCTCCTGCGTCAGGCCGAGGGCCGCGCCGATCGCCGGAAAGGCGAAGAGCGCCGCCGCGTTGAGCAGGAACACGGTGCCTAGCGCCACCGACATCTCCTCATGGTCGGCTTCGAGGATCGGACCCACGGCGGCGATGGCGCTGCCCCCGCAGATGGCGGTGCCCGTCGAGATCAGGTAGGAGGTCGTCTCCGGCACGCGCAGGAGCCGACCCAGCCAGGTGCCGACGGCCATCGTGAATAGGATTCCGACCGCCGTATACGCCAAGCCGTCGAGGCCGGCTTTGAGCACCTGATGGAGGTTGAGGCCGAAGCCCAGGCCGACCACGCTGGCCTGGAGGAGCGTCTTGGTGACGGACTTCACCTGGGCGGGATAGGGGCTGCCGAAGACAAGCGCCATGGCTATCCCCGCGAGCAGGGCCAGCGGAGGGGAGGCCCAGGGGGTGAAGATGAATAGGAGGGGGAGCAAGAACAGCAGATTCACAAAAGATGTTGTATCACTTCACCCAAGCCGCGGTGGCGGATTCGTTGCAGAACGTTGTATAGGCTCTATGATCCGCTTCCCGCCCCAAAAAATCCTGATCCCCGTCGACTTGTCGGAGCTATCGTGGGATGCCTACGGACAGGCGGTAGGCTTGGCTCGGCGCTTTAAGGCGGCGGAGGACGCCTTTCGGCGCTGCACGTCGCGGAGAAGACCGGCTCGTCTCGGGATCCCAGTATCCGGTTCGCCGGCATGGTCGAGCGCCTGCCGGGACGCGTAAGGCGCCAATGCTCGCCGGACCTCCTGGTACAAAAGGGGAAAGCGCCGGCGGTCATCTCGCAAACGGCGGAGCGCTTCGACCTCACCGTGCTGGTCGTGCACAAGAAGGGAATCCTCAGCGACGCTCTCTTCGGCACCACGGCGGACCAGGTCTTGAGATCGGTAAGACTTCGATCCTAGCGGTGCCTCGCCTCAATATCCGGGGCGCTTTCCCGCTTCGGTCCTGGGAGAAGTGGGCATGCTGAAGGGCATCTCCCTGCACTGCAGCGGCGCGGGCGACCAACTCGCCTTCCGGTGGCACAAGTGATCGAGGGCGTCTGCGGCGCCGTGCTCGCGGGCGGGCGCAGCCGGCGCTTCGGCTCGGACAAGGCCGTGGCGCCATGGAACGGCTCGACCTTGGTCGAGTCCGTCTCCGACTCGCTGGCCGGACTCTTTCGGCTCAGGCTGATCGTCGTCAAGGCTCCCGCGGCGCTGGCTCATCTCGCCCGCCCGGACCGCCTCATCGTGCCCGATGCCTTCGCCGAGCACCATGCTCTCGGCGGGATCTATTCCGCGTTGGAGGCGGCGCCGACCGAGCGCGTCTTCGTCTGCGCCTGCGACATGCCGTTTTTGAGCCCCGAGCTCATCCGGACGCTCTGCGAGGCGTCCTCGGACTACGACGCCGTCGTTGCGATGTGGGAGGGGGAACTCCAGCCGCTATGCGCGGTCTATTCGAAGTCGTGCCTCCCGAGCATCAAGCGGCTCGTCTCCGAGCAGCGCCTGAGCGTCCGGGACCTGTTCCCGCGCGTGCGCACGCGCGTCTTCTCGGAGGCCGAGGTCCAAGCGTTCGACCGGGACGGCCGCTCGTTTCTCGACCTCGATACGCAGCGCGACTACATGGCGGCCAAGCGCGACATGCCGCCGGACGGAGGTATCTATGGATGAAGTCCTGGACGTCGCCAAGCTCGCGCCGTATTCGGAGGGCTCGGTCGTGAGCCGCTCTCTGCTCAACGCACCCACCGGGTCGGCCACGGTGTTTTCGTTCGACAAAGGCGAAGGCCTCAGCGAGCACAGCGCGCCCTTCGAGGCGCTGATCCACGTCCTCGACGGCGAGGCGGAGGTCACGCTGGCCGGAAAGCCGCACCGCCTCAAGGCCGGTCAGATGCTGGTCATGCCCAGCGGGATCCCGCATGCCGTCTTGGCCGTCGAGCGCTTCAAGATGCTGCTCTTTTTGGCGCGGGCTAAGGGGAAAGCCGACGGGTCCGGCGCCTGAGGCGCAGGCAACAAAGTGCCCTGTCACACCCCTTGCTATACATGTTAAATTAGATGTTTACATGTATTTTATCAAAAACAGCTTGACAGGCATCAAGGCGGCTGTTACACTGAGTCAATGCTCACCACACTCAGCGACCGAGGCCAGACGGCGATCCCTGCCCGCATCCGCAAACGCTTCAAGCTCAAGGCCCATCAGCAGTTGGAATGGGCGGAGGATGGGAAAGTGATCTACGTCCTTCCAGTCGCCAAGGACCCCATCGCCGCGTTTCGCGGATCGGCACCCAAGGGCGTGACCCGAACCCTGCTGGCCAACCGACGGGAAGATGCCGCCCGCCGCTGAAACCTTCGTCCTCGATACGTCGGCCCTGCTCTGCCTGAAGGAGAACGAGCCGGGGGCATCCGAAGTCGAAACCATTCTCCGGCAGCACGGCAAGAAGGAGACGGTCTTCGTCAGCTTCATGTCGATCATGGAGTTGGCGTACATCCTGGAGCAGGAACAGGGTGAGGCGGCCGCGCGCGAGGGCGTCCTTCAGCTCAAGCAACTTCCGCTACAGGTCGTTGAAAGCGACGAACCATTGGGCCTCGCTGCCGCCCGGATCAAAGCTGGACACAAGCTGTCAGTGGCTGATGCTTGGATCGCGGCGACCGCGGAGCGCTTGGGGGCGACTCTAGTGCATAAGGACCCCGAGTTCGAGCCCCTTGCCAAGTTCATTCGCCTGAAAACGCTGCCGCCCAAGGCTGGCCGGGGGGCTTCTTGACGCCCCTCGGCACGGAACTGACGTCGTGAAGCTCCTACAGCTGTTCCTCGGGATCGGGAGTCTATTGCTGACAGCGCTTTCCTGCGCCGGATCGGAGCACTCGGTTAAAAGCTTCGACGGCTTTCCGCTAAGAGCGCGTCTGGACATCAACGCAGCTGCTTCGGAAGACTCGGTCGAACGCGTCGTCGTCCTCATCCACGGCTCGGGCCCACAGAGTCTCGATGAGGATCTTAGCTCGGTCTCCGCGCCCGGCACGACCAACTATTTCTTCGCCGACCTCGCGGCGGCTCTGAACGGACGCGGCATCGCGGTCGTGCGATACGACAAGCGGTCATACGCTGCCGCGCGAATGATCGCCGCGGACAGGAACTTCGCCGCCTCGAAGAAATTCAAGCGATACGCGGCCGATCCCCTGCGCTACTTCATCGAGGACGCTCGGCACTTCACACGCTGGACGGCCCGCCGCTTCCCTCGCGCGCGTGTCTTCCTGGTCGGCCATAGCGAAGGGGCGAACGTGGCGCTTCAGGTCGCCCGATTTTTCGTCAACTGGATATCAACGGCGACGAGACCTTGAATGCTGCGGAGCTAGGTGCACCCTCGACGGAAGCGAAAGCTTTGGCGGCTCAGATGGCCGTCTTGGACCTCGACGGCGACGGCGCGCTGAGCAGAGACGAATTGATGGCCGGGAACTTCTCGAACATCGCCGTAGATGCGGCATCGGTGCGAGAGTATCGCCTTCAGGAGGCCCAATGCCCGAAGCCCGCGGAACTAGTGCGGGACCTCAAGATTCCGATCGCCCTTTTTCACGGCGAGTGGGATAATCAGGCTCCCGTCTACGGGACAAAGTCGATCGAACTACTGAACAAGGCGATATGGAAAAAACCGACCATTTCGTTTCGATACTTCCCGAAGCTCGGCCATGCGCTCGATCCTCGCGCCACTCCCCGGGATCTGACCTACCGGCGAGCAGCGCCCGAGGCGTTTCGAGCAGTCGCTGACACCATAGCCTCGCTTTGAATGTCCCGGAAACGAGTGCGGCCCTCGCATCGAGGGCCGCATAGAGTTCGGATTCGGAATCTCTCTCGCTCAGGAATTCCGTTCACCGACCTGCACAAAGTTGGGGTCCTTAAGAGGACTTGAACCCTAGCACCCAATGCTCGAATAATCTATATAAAAACAAATAATTTTTCTTAATCTTATCTTCATTAGCCGCCCCGCCAAAACCCCGCCATGCTTAAAGCATGGAACTGGATTGGCACACCGCGCTGAACTGGGCTCTCACCTTCGTCCTCCACGCCTCGTGCAGCTGCGTGATCGTCCCGGCCTCGCTCTGGAGCCGTCCCAAGGCCGAGAGCGCGGCCGACCGGATCGCCAGCCTCTAACCAAAGGCTACCGCGCGGTCGCTTGGCCTACACGTCCGATAGGCGAAGATAGCCCCATGATGAAGGCAACGCTGCTCAGCACGATCGCCTTTCCGGTGCGATGAAGGCCCTGCGAGTGGCGCCGAAAGCGCCCGGTTCGGCCTCGCTGGATGACGTGGCTGAGCCTCCCGCGGAGGACGGCGCCCTGCTCGTCGAGATGGTCGCGATCGGCGTCTGCGGCACCGACCGCGAAATCCTCGAAGGCCTCTATGGCGCGGCGCCGGCGGGAAGCGGATTCTCGCGTGGGGATTGCGTCGTTCCGATCGTGCGGCGTCCTGAT
>JACPXC010000003.1 GCA_016196755.1 Elusimicrobiota bacterium | reverse complement strand
GAAGCGTGCACGTAGCTGGCCCAATACCGTTCCGTCGCCGTTGATCTGTTCGAGCTTGAAGGATTGCGGCCGTTAGCAATCTTCAAGCCACGCGCCCGAAGCGCGTAAATTCTGCCGTAGCCAAACCCCGGGAACTTGGAGATCTCCAGGATTGACAACCCCTAACCTCCCTACTATAATCATCGAGTCGTCGTCGTGCCCCGTCGCCTTCCCACCTTAGGAGAACCCCCCGATGTCCGAGATCCAGCTCACCGACGACAGCTTCGACAAGGAAGTCCTGAGCAGCGCCCAGCCCGTCTTAGTCGACTTTTGGGCGCCCTGGTGCGGCCCGTGCCGCATGCTGGGCCCGATCGTCGAGGAACTGGCCAAGGAGTACACCGGGAAGGTCAAGGTCGGCAAGCTCAACACCGACGACAACCCCAATGCCGCCACGCGCTTCAACATTTCCGCGATCCCCACGATCCTGTTCTTTAAGAACGGCAAGGTCGAGCACCAGCTCGTCGGCGTCCACTCCAAGGCCGACATCAAGAAGACCCTCGACGAACTGGTCAGCTAGACTTTCGTTGGCCGCCGCGCTCGTTCTGGCGGCCTGCCGTCCGGCCCCCTCGCCCGCAGCGGGAGGGGCGCTGGCGCCGGATCTCACCCTCAACGACCTCTCCGGCAAGCCCGTCAGCCTGAGCGGCCTGCGCGGGAAGGTCGTGCTCCTTGATTTTTGGGCCACCTACTGCGGGCCGTGCGAGGAGTCGGTGCCCGCGCTCGACCGGCTCTACCGGGAGCACAAGGCGGCCGGCCTCGAAGTGGTCGGGGTCAGCGTGGACGCGCTGGCCGAGGTCGTAGGTCCCTACGCCAAGGAGCATGGGATGTCGTACACCGTGCTCTTCGACGCCGAGGAGAAGGGACGGGAGCTTTTCAAGCTGCGCGGCCTGCCCCAGGCCTTCCTGATCGACCGGGAGGGGAAGATCGTCGCGCAGTGGTTCGGGTATGACGAGCAGGTCCACGCCGACATGGTGGATAAGGTGAAGAAAGCCGTCGCCGTTCGATGATGACCAAGACCGCCGAGAAGTCGCTCTACCTGGTGGACGCCCACGCGTACCTCCATCGGGCGTTCCACGCCCTGCCCCCGCTGACCACCAAGTCCGGCGAGCCGGTCGGCGCGCTCTACGGATTTGCGCGGATGCTGCTGGGCCTGCTCAAGCGCGACAAGCCCGATTTCCTCGCCGTCTGCTTCGACACCCCGGAGCCCACCTTCCGTCACAAAGCCTACGCCGCCTACAAGGCCCAGCGCGCCGAGACCGACGAGGCCCTCAAGAGACAGCTCAACCTCGCCGAGGAGATGGTCAAGGCCATGGGCCTGCCCACCGCCGCCCTGCCGGGATTCGAGGCCGACGACCTCATGGCCACCCTGGCCGCGCGCGGCGTGGGCGAGGGCCTGCGCGTCGTCCTCGTCAGCGGCGACAAGGACGCGCTCCAGCTCGTCGACGACAAGGTCAAGGTCTGGAACGAGGCCAAGGGCGTGCTCTTCGACGCCTCCAAGGTCACGGAGAAGTTCAAGGTCCGCCCCGACCAGCTCGTCGACTACCTGGCCATCGTCGGCGACGCCTCCGACAACGTCAAGGGCGTGGCCGGCGTCGGCCCGGTCGGCGCGGTCAAGCTCCTCTCCAAGTTCGAGACCCTCGAGAACGTCATCAAGGCCGCTCATAAAGGCCACGCCGATATCCCCGAGCGCGTGGCCAAGGCCCTGCTCGAGGGCGAGAAGGCCGTGCTCGAGGGGAGGGGCCTCATCCGCCTCGAGTCGGCCGCGCCCATCCCGCTGACCCCCGCCGACTGCGTGGCGGCGACGGGGCCCACCCCCGAGCTGGCGCCTTTGTTCACCCGCCTCGAGTTCTGGAGCCTCCTCAAGGAGCTGGGTGCGCCCGCCGCCCCGCCGGCACCGGTCGGCGCCGTGATCTCGGCCCCGGTCTCCGCTCCGGCGGCAGGCGCACCCGAGTTCGCCTTCAAGTCCGTCGATCCCGCCGCCTTCCTCAAAGCCGCCGCGAAGGCCCCGCTGGTCTCGATCGTCGCCGAGGCTTCCACCCAGCCCGATTTGCTCTCCGAGGGCACCCCGGTGCTGGCCCTGGCCCTGCCCGACGGCCGCGCCGCCGAGTTCTCGGGTCCCGCCTTCACGAAGAACCGCAAGGCGCTGGCGGCGCTTCTGGCCGCCGACCTGCCCGCCAAGCTCGGTCACGACCTGAAACAGACGGCCCGCCTCCTGCGCGGCGCCGGCCTCGAGCTGGGCGGGATGGGGGGCGACACCTATCTGGCCGCCTACTGCCTCGACCCGGGCGCGCGTCCCGACCTCGAGCGCCTGCTCACCTCCCACGGCGCCCCGCGCGGCGAGGAGGGCGGCCTGGCCCATCGCGCCGCCGTCCTGCCGCCTCTGCTCACCGCCCTCGAGGCCGAGCTCGAGGCCGCGGGCCTCACCCCGCTCTATCGCGGCCTCGAGTTGCCGGCCCGGGCCGTGCTGGCCGCCATGGAGACGGCCGGGGTCTTGGTCGACCCGGCCTACCTCGAGCACCTGCACGCGGAGTTCGCGGCGCGCATCACCCAGGTTCTGCGCGAGGTCGAGAAGGCCGCCGGCCGGGCGCTCAACATCGCCTCCACCAAACAGCTCTCCGAGTACCTCTACGACGAGCTCAAGCTCCCGGTCCCCCATGAGACCGACAAGGGCGGGCGCTCCACCGACGAGGAGGCCCTGACCGCCTTGGCCCCCCACCACCAGGTCCCGCGCCTGGTGCTCGACTGGCGCGAGATCACCAAGCTCCAGTCGACCTACGTCGACGCCCTGCTGGCCAAGCGCGACCCGACCGACGCCCGCGTGCGCACCCACTACGACCAGGCCGGCGCGGCCACCGGGCGGCTGTCGAGCTCCGACCCCAACCTGCAGAACATCCCGGTGCGCACCCCGCTGGGGCGGCGCATCCGCCGCGCCTTCGTGGCCGGCCCGGGCAGCGTCCTGCTCTCGGCCGACTACTCCCAGATCGACCTCCGGGTCCTGGCCCACCTCTCCGGCGACCGCGCCCTCTGCGACGCCTTCGCGGCGGGCGGGGACGTCCATACCCGCACGGCCTCCGAGGTGTTCGGCGTGCCGCTCGATAAGGTCGACAAGGAGATGCGCCGCCGCGCCAAGGCGGTCAACTTCGGCGTGGTCTACGGCCAGACCGGCCACGGCCTCTCGCGCGGCCTGGGGATCAGCCGCGCCGAGGCCCAGGAGTTCATCAACGGCTACTTCGCCCGCTACTCGGGCGTTAAGACTTGGATCGACCAGACCAGCGCCAAGGCCAAGGCCGATTGCGCGGTCACCACTTTGCTGGGGCGGGTGCGGCGCTTCCCGGAGCTGGCCACCAAGAACGTCCGCCTGCGCATGGCCGCCGAGCGCATGGCGGTCAACACGCCGATCCAGGGCGGCTCGGCCGACATCATCAAGAAGGCCATGCTGGCTCTGCACGCGGAGCTCTCTACGGCCAAGCGCAAGGGTGTGATGCTCCTGCAGGTCCACGACGAGCTGGTCTTCGAGGTCGCCAAGAAGGACGCCGCCGCCTTCGGGGCCTGGGCCAAGGGCGTCATGGAGGCCGCGGTGCCGCTCAAGGTCCCCGTCGTCGTCGACCTCAAGGCCGGCCCCAACTGGGACGAGATGGAGCCGCTCGCATGAGCCGCCGCTTCGAGCACGGGCCGCTGGACTTCAAGTCCATGTCGCCGGTCATCAAGGCGCTGGTCGTCATCAACGCCGCCGTCTTCATCATCTCGCTGTTGGTCGGCGGTCAGTTCAAGTCCCTCTTCGGCCTGGTGCCTTATCAGGTCGTCCACGAGCGCTGGATCTGGCAGCCCTTCACCTACCTTTTCCTGCACGGCACCTTCTTCCACGTGCTCTTCAACCTCTTCGCCCTGTGGATGTTCGGGATGCCGGTCGAGGCCCAATGGGGGCCGCGCGAGTTCCTCAAGTACTTCCTCATCACCGGCGTGGGGGCGGGCTTGGTCAGCGTGGCCGTGGCCCCGGACTCCCACAACGTCATCATCGGCGCCTCGGGGGCCGTGTTCGGCCTGCTCGTGGCCTTCGCGATGCTCTATCCGGACGCCGTCGTCTACCTGTATTTCTTCTTCCCCATCAAGGCCAAGCACATGGCCATGCTCTTCGGGGCCATCGAGTTCTTCGCCGGGGCCTCGGCGGCCAACCCCGCCAGCGCCCGGGTCGCGCACTTAAGCGGCATGGCCATCGGCTACTTCTACATCCGCTGGTGGTGGGTCCTGACCCTGCGCCTTAAGACGATGTTCTCGAGCCCGGGCGGGACCGCCGAGCGGGGTGCCGCGCCCAAGACGCGCCGCCGGCCTCTGCCGGTGGGCGCGCCGCGGCCGGACGCCCCGGCGGCGGCGCCCTCCGACGACATGACCGAGGTGGACCGCATCCTCGACAAGATCATCGCCCAGGGCGAGTCCTCCTTGACCGACAAGGAGCGCGAGGTCCTGCGCCGCCAGTCCCGCAAGAAGGGCGGGGAGGGCTCGGCGTGAGGCGTCTGCGCGTGGCCCTTACCGGCTCGATCGGGGCGGGCAAGACCGAGGCGCTCAAGGCCTTCGCGGCGGCCGGGGCCGAGACCCACTCCGCCGACGCCGTGGCGCACGATTTGGCCGCGCCGGGCGGCCCGGTGCACCGCTCCGTCGTGCGCGCCTTCGGGCGCGGGGTGTTGGCCGCCGACGGCTCTCTCGACCGGCGGCGTCTGGGCGAGCTGGTATTTAAGGACGCGGCGGCCCGCCGGCGCCTCGAGCGCGCCAGCCACCCGCACATCGAGCGCGAGCTCAAGCGGCGCGCGGCGCGCGGCAGGCGCCCGGTCGTCGTCGTCGACGTGCCCCTGCTCTTCGAGAAGGGCCTCGAGCGCCGCTTCGACCTCACGGTCTGCGTCACCGCCCCGGAGCCCCGCCGCCTCTCGCGCGTGGTCCGGCGCGACGGCCTGAGCCGGGCCGAGGCCCGCCGCCGGGCCCGGGCGCAGTGGCCCGAGGCGCGCAAGGCGCGCCGGGCCGACGTCATCCTCTTCAACGCCGGCTCGCGCGCGGCCCTGCGCCGCGCCGCCGGCCAATACCAGAGGGCCTTCGCGCTTATCGCCGCGGGCCTTGGAGGAAGCAGATGAGCCACACCACCAAGCCGGCCGACTCGACGCCGCCGGAGACCAAGACCGAGAACGGGCACGCCCGCTCCGGCCGTCGCGAGCCTGCCGCCGAGGTTCCGGCCTCTCCCGCCGCCCCCGCCCCGGCGCCCGCCGCCGCCGTTCCGGCTCCCGCCCCGGCCCCCGCTCCCGCCCCCGTGCCCGCCCGCCAGCCGCTGGACGTCAACGTGCTCGGCAAGAAGAAGATCCCCGAGCTGCTCAAGCTCGCCGAGGAGATGCGCCTGGAGGCCATCAACGGCCTGCGCAAGCAGGAGCTCATCGCCAAGATCCTGGAGGGCCAGGCCCGCGCCAACGGCGTCATCTACGACGAGGGCGTCCTCGAGGTCCTGCCCGACGGCTTCGGCTTCCTGCGCTCGCCCGACTACAACTACCTGCCGGGTCCCGACGACATCTACGTCTCCCCGTCGCAGATCAAGAAGTTCGGCCTGCGCAAGGGCGACACCGTGGCCGGCAACGTGCGCGGCCCCAAGGACGGCGAACGCTTCTTCGCCCTGCTCCAGGTCCTGAGCATCAACGGCGTGCCCTCGGGGACCCTGGTCAACCGCACGGCCTTCGACAACCTGACCCCCCTGCATCCCAACTCGCGCTTCAAGCTGGAGGCCGCGCGCACCGAGATCGTCACCCGGGTCATCGACCTGGTGGCGCCGATCGGCATGGGCCAGCGCGCCCTGATCGTCGCGGCGCCTAAGACCGGCAAGACGGTCATGCTCCAGAAGATCGCCAACGCCCTGACCGAGAACCATCCGAACATCGTGCTCATCGTGCTCCTCATCGACGAGCGCCCGGAAGAGGTCACCGACATGCAGCGCTCCGTGCGCGGCGAGGTCGTGGCGTCGACCTTCGACGAGCCCGCCGACCGCCACGTCCAGGTGGCCGAGATGGTCATCGAGAAGGCCAAGCGCATGGTCGAGATGGGCAAGGACGTCGTCATCCTGCTCGACTCGATCACCCGCCTGGCGCGCGCCTACAACACCATCGCCCCGTCGACGGGCCGCGTCCTCTCGGGCGGCCTCGAGGCGACGTCCCTGCAGCGTCCCAAGCGCTTCCTCGGCGCGGCGCGCAAGATCGAGGAGGGCGGCTCGCTGACCATCGTCGCCACCGCCCTGGTCGAGACCGGCAGCCGGATGGACGAGGTCATCTTCGAGGAGTTCAAGGGCACGGGCAACTCGGAAGTCGTCCTCGACCGCAAGCTGGCCGACCGGCGCCTGTTTCCCGCCGTCGACATCAACCGCTCGGGCACCCGCAAGGAAGAGCTCCTGCTCTCCGAGGACGAGCTCAACAAGGTCTGGATCCTGCGCAAGGTCCTGGCGTCCTTGGGCTCGGTCGACGCCATGCAGCTGCTCTACGACAAGCTGATGGCCACCAAGTCCAACAAGGACTTCCTCAAGTCGATGGAATTGTCGTCGATGGAGTGACGTCCAACTATCCGCGCGGATAGTTCGCCGTCAAACGTCCTTTTCCCCTTGTTGTCGGCCCATTCCATGTGTATACTTTGAGTATACTCTAATGTCTACGAAAATCCGAAAATGGGGAAACAGCCTCGGTGTCCGTATCCCGAAAGCAGCAGCGGACGCTTCCTTGGTATGCGAAGGGAGCGTGGTAGAGGTCGTAGCCCGTAGGGGCGAGATCGTGATCCGACCGCTCCGCAAGCCAAGATACCGTCTCGACGAGCTGCTGGCCAAGATCACCCACGCGAACCTCCCTGATCCGAGCGAATACGATTTCGGCCCCCCTGTCGGGAAAGAAGTCCTGTGAGCGTCCCGGATAGGGGCGATTTCGTCTGGCTGGACTTCGACCCACGGGCCGGGCACGAGCAGGGCGGCCACCGGCCGGCTATCGTGCTCTCCCCGAAGTCTTACAACGCCAAGACCGGCATGGCATTATGCTGTCCCATCACGAGCCGCCCGAAGGGTTACGCCTTCGAGTTCCTGCTCCCTCCCGGCGACCGTATGGTAGGGGCGGTCCTGGCCGATCACATCAGGAATATCGACTGGAAGGCTCGCCGGGCGCGCAAGGCGGGAAGGGCCTCCGAAGAGGTGGTTTCCGGGGTCCTCGGGAAGCTTGGAGCCCTTCTGGGTATGCCGTCATCCTAAGTCGGCAATCTGCTATAATTACCCCCTAGACTCGTACAAGGAAGAATACCCCCATGAAAGTCGACGTCCACCCCAACTATTACCTCTCCAACGTCCTCTGCGCCTGCGGCACGGTCTTTCAGACCCGCTCGACGAAGAAGGACATCAAGCTGGAGATCTGCTCCGGCTGCCACCCGTTCTACACCGGCAAGCAGCGCCTCGTCGACACCGCCGGCCGCGTCGAGCGCTTCCAGCGCCGCTTCGCCAAGACCGAAGGCAAGACCGTGGCCCGCGAGGCCAAGACCGAGGTCAAGAAGCTGGCCGGCATCGACCAGGGCATGAACAAGAAATCGAAGGTGCTTTCCTCGGCCCCCAAGGTCGGCGACGAAGCCGACAAGAAGGGCAAGAAGAAGGCCGCGGGCGCCAAGAAGGACTAGCGCCGCGCCTGAGAGCCCCGGCCCCTAGGGCCGGGGCTTTTCATTTGTGGAAGAAATCCGCTACGACGAGCTCGAGCAGGAGTACGCCTCGATCGAGGCCGCTCTCTCCTCGCCTACGCCTCCTCCCGCCGAGGAGCGCCGCCGCATGGCCGCCCGCCACGGCGAGCTGCGCCCGGCGGTGGATCGCATCCGTATCCGCCGCGAGCTGGTGAAGGCCAAGGCCGACGCCGAGGCGCTCTCGGCCGGCGGCGACTCGGAGCTGGCCGCCCTGGCCCGCGAGGAACTGTCGGAGCTGGGCCCCAAGCTCGTCGCGCTGGAAGAGGCCCTGCGCCGCGACCTCCTGCCCAAGGACCCCGATTCCGACAAGAGCGTCTACCTGGAGCTCCGGGCCGGCGCCGGCGGCGACGAGTCGGCCTTGTTCGCGGGCGAGCTCATGCGCATGTACAGCCGCTTTGCCGAGGGCCGGGGCTGGAAGGTCAGCGTCGTCGAGCTCTCCAAGACCGGGCCCAAGGGCGTCAAGCAGGGCATCCTCGCCATCGAGGGGATGGGCGCCTACGGCTGGCTCAAGTTCGAGGGCGGGGTCCACCGCGTGCAGCGCGTCCCCGAGACCGAGGCCTCGGGCCGCATCCACACCTCCACCGTCACCGTGGCGATCATGGCCGAGATCGAGGAAGAGGAGATCAAGATCGACCCCAAAGACCTCCGGGTCGACACCTTCCGGGCCGGCGGGGCCGGCGGCCAGAACGTCAACAAGGTCGAGACCGCGATCCGCATCACCCACATCCCCTCCGGGGTGGTGGTGGCCTGCCAGGAGGAGCGCTCCCAGGGCCAGAACCGCATGCGCGCGATGTCGATCTTGGCCTCCCGCCTGGCCGCGGCCGCCAAGGAGAAGGCGTTCTCGGCCCAGGTCGAGGCGCGGCGCGTGCAGGTCGGCACGGGCGACCGCTCCGAGAAGATCCGCACCTACAATTTTCCGCAGAACCGCCTGACCGAGCACCGCCTC
Organism: Elusimicrobiota bacterium; assembly: GCA_016196755.1. Classification (GTDB taxonomy): domain Bacteria; phylum Elusimicrobiota; class Elusimicrobia; order UBA1565; family UBA1565; genus SCTT01. The sequence continues at coordinate 42,395 of JACPXC010000003.1, read as the reverse complement.
GAGCAGTCCTGGCACAACCTGCCCCTCATCATCGAGGGCGAGCTGGGGCCCGTCCTCGAGGCCCTGCGCCGGGCCGAAGAGGAGAAGCTCCTCGCCGGCCAGTCGTGAGCGACCCCAAGACCGTGGCCGGCTGGCTGGCCAAGGCCGAGGCCTACCTGATAGGGCGCGGCGTCCCCGAGGCGTCGGCCAACGCCGAGTTCCTGCTGGCCGAGGTGCTGGGCACCGGCCGCGGCCGGCTCCGCGCCGAGGGCGCCCAGGTGGTCTCCGAGCGCAACGGCCTGCATTTCTGGACCTTCGTGCGTAAGCGCGGCAAGCGCGTCCCGCTGGCCTACGTCCTGGGCTGGCAGCCCTTCGCGGGCTGCCGCATCGAGGTCAACGAGGCCGTCCTCGTTCCCCGCCCCGAGACCGAGGAGCTCGTGGAGCTTGCCGCGCGCGAGGCCGAGGCCATGAAGCTGCCCCGCCTGCACGTCGTCGACGTGGGCACGGGCTCGGGCTGCGTGGCCATCGCCCTGGCCAAGCGCCTGCCCGGGGCCCAGCTCTACGCCACCGACGTCAGTCCCGCCGCCTTGAAGCTCGCCCAGGACAACGCCGTGGCCAACCACGTCTCTCAGAGGGTCCGGGTGCTGCGCGAGGACCTGTTCAAGCCCCGCGCCGGAGCGCCCTGGGCGGATCTCGCGGTCTCGAACCCGCCCTACATCCCCACGGCCGAGGTGGACAAGCTCGAGCCCGAGGTCCTTAAAGAGCCGCGGCTGGCCCTGGACGGCGGCCCGGACGGCTTGGAGCACTTGCGGGCCATCGCCGGGGACGCCAAGCGCTTGGTGAAGCCCGGCGGACGCCTGGTGCTGGAATTCGGGGCCGGTCAGGCGGAGTCGGTCCAGCGCTTGCTCTTGGAGGCCGGGCTGGCCTCCGTGCGCATCTATAAGGACTTCCAGGGCCAGGAACGCCTGGCCGCCGCTGTAGTTTAATCAATATAAAATAAAGTAAAATTTATTAACCTGACATTATTTTGACACTTTCTGACAGTCTGTGACTGTCGCGACAAAAGAGTGTCAGCCATACTGGAGGCATGGTACGGACAGCCTTCCGCGGCTTGGCCCTGGCCCTCCTCCTTCCCGCGCTCTCAGGGGCGGCCCAGCCCGGCACCTACCGGCCCGCCGGGCCGGGCGAGGTCCCCAACCTGCTGTTCGGGGCGGTCAAGGACTGGGCGGCCGGGCTCTCCGAGATGAAGCTCTTCGAGGAGTACATCCGCGACCGCCATGCCTGGAGCCCGCGCTTCAAGGTCGGGGCCGGGGTGGCCGGGGCGGCCTTCGGCTACCTCGAGGGCGGGGAAGGGTCGGTGGAGCTGGGGGCGTGGGAGCTCATGCTGGACACCTCGGGCCGCCAGCTCCACCATAGCCTCCGCTCGGGCAACGGCAAGCTGTGCAGCATCGGCCTGGGACGGCCCGACAAGGGTTGGACCGCCGAGGCGGCGATCGGCCTGCGCGACGGGCGGGTCCTCGGCCAATCGGTGGCCGTGGCCTACAAGCTCCGCTTTAGCGCATGGGCTCCCTGATGGCCACCGCCACCGCTTCGACGTAGCGGACCGGCACGGTCTCGCCGACCCTGGCCGTCTCGAAGCCCGGCGTCCCGGCCGGCACCTCCAGCCGCAAGGTCGAGTCGTCCGGGGCGCGCAGCCGCAGCTCGCGCGCGCCGCGGTCGACGTCCTCGATGCGCGCCGTGACGTCCAGGGCCGCGGGCGTCGTCTCGGCCGGGATCCGGCCGATCGCCAGGGCCACCGGCTTGGTGTAGATCATATAGAGCCGGTCGCCGGTCTTGAGCCGGTCGAAGACCTCGAGCGTCGGGGGGACGCGGATGACGGTCGTGTTCCCGGCGACGTCCTCGACCTTGAGCTGTCGGGCCGCGGCGTCGATCCTGGTCACGTCCCCGGAGAGGATCGCCTCGGTCGCGGACGCCGCCTGGGCGGCGCAGAAAACCAGCACGGCCAGCAGGATGTTCTTCATACCGCCTCCTAGATCTTCGCGCCTCTGTCCACGGCCAAGCCCAGCACCGCGGTGTCGAGATAGCGGATGAGCACCTCGTCGCCGGCCTCGGCCTTCTCGAAGCCGCGCGCGGCGGACGGCACCTCGAGGTCGAGGACGGTGCCGTCCCAGGCGAGGATCCGCAGCTCGCCGCGCTCCCGGTCGATGCGCGCGACCCGGCCGCGGAGCTCCGAGAGCGTCGAGCGGGGCGCGTAGGCCGGCTCGTCCTTGGGGGCCAGGCGCTCGGCCTCGAGGGTGGGGGAGGCGCCGGTCTCCGAGAGCGCCAGAGCCACGGCCCGCGCGGTGCGCGCGATGAGCCGGTCGCCGAGCCGGATCCGGGTCAGGTCGTAGCCCAGGGGGATGCGCAGGAGGACCCGGTTCCCCGAGCCGTCGATGAGGGCCAGGCGGCGCGTGGCGGGGTTGAGCATCGTGACCCGGCCCGCCAGCAGCGCTTCCGTCTCGGGCAGGAGCGCCCCATGCGGGACGGCCACGGCGGACAGCAGGGCCAGCGCGGCGACCAAGGTCTTCTTCATCATTTTTCCCCCTTTCCTACAGCCTGAGCGACTCGTCGACGGCCAGGGCGATGACCTCCGGCTCGACGTAGCGGACGCTGACGACGTCGCCGGGCTCGGTCTCGTCGAAGCCCCGGGCGGCGGGCTCCACGAGCAGGTGGAGCAGGGTGCCGTCCTCGGCCAGGAGCAGCACCTCGCGCTCCTCGCGGCGGAGGGCATGGACCCGCAGCGTGAGGCGCTGGTCCGGCCCCGCCCCGCCCTCGTCGGCCGGGGCCAGACGCGCGCCGTCGGCGGGCAGGGCCTTCCCGATCTCCAAGGCCTTCCCTCTGAGGCAGCGCGCGATCACCTGGTCGCCCAGCCTGAGCCGGGTCAGGTCGAACTCCGGCGGCATGCGGATGAGCGTCTTCTGCCCCGCCACGTCCTCGACCTTCAGGCGGTTGCTCGTCGGGTTGAGCATGATCACCTGCCCCTCCACGGTAAAGAACGCCAACGCGCCGGCGAGGAACCATTTCATGGCGGCCTCCCTGCTTAAAGGATGGTACCGCGCCCGGCCGGACGGCGGCGTTGCCCTGCCGTAAGGCTTATGTGCCGGAGGACTTGATGCTTCTTTGACCATGTATTGATGTCGTGACGACCGCCGTACTCCACACTATCGCCATGGAGACGGTCCGGCTTCTGCTGGTCACTCTGCTCCTTGCGACGGGCGCCGCGCGCGCCGCCGAGCCCAGCCCTATGCCCTACAGGGCCCTGAGCCAGGGCGAGGTCCCCAGCCTGGTCTTCGGCGCGGTCCGCAGATGGGCCGCGGACCTGGGGCAGGTCAAGGAGGTCCAGGACCACTACCGGGACAAGGACAGCTGGACGCCGGGTTTCGCCGCCGGTGCGGGGCTGGCCGGCGTGGTCTTCGGCTGGCGCGGCTCGGTCAACGTGGCGGGCTGGAAGGTGCGCCTGGCCCAGCCCGGCCTGGCCTACGGCACGGCCCGCCTGCTGAGCGTCGGTCTCGGAAGGACCGACGAGGGCTGGTCCGCCGACGCGTCGCTGGGGATGAGGGAGAACAGTCTTCTGAACGATTCGTTCTGGTTCGGCTACAAGCTGCGCTACTGAGGTGTCAACCGTGACTCACGTGAGACCGTCGTTGCAGGCCAATCTGTACGCCGAGGCGTCCCACGCGCGGCGCGCGAAGGGCTTCTCGCCGAAGGCGCCGCATGATGAGGAGCTGCCGGAAGGGAGCCGGCGGATCCAGCTCCTGCGGGGATGAGGGGATGCTGCACGCCTTCCTTTATCTGGTCGCCTTAGGCGTCCCGGTAGCCGTCCTTTATCTGGCCAGCGACGGTTAGGAGCGGGTGCCGTTGATCTGAGCTTCGAGGCGTCCGAGCTCCGCGATGATGTCGTCCCACCTGGGAGAGCCTCCGAACATCATCGCCTGCATCTCAGCGTAATCCTTGCTTAGCACGACCAAAGCGCGTTCGCCGGGCACTAGGCGAAACGTGCCGGGTTTGGCCGTCGCATAGTCGGCCCAAGCGCTAGCGAAGAAGAAACTCTTGTGCTGCACGACGCGCTCCAGCAGGTCCCCGCGCTTGAGGGCTTCTGTCCCAATCGCATGGCGCGAGAGACAGTAAAGATCGTAGTAGTGCCGCGAGTGGCGCTCCGCTGTGGCCTTCGTCGCGGGCCGATGGCATTCGGCATGAAGCAGCGTCGCCTTCTCCCAGAACGTGCGCTCGGCGCTCAGGGTCCGCACGAGGCACTTCGGCTGGGCGAATACGCCCGGGAAGTCCTCGGCGGCGTAGGGCGTGAGCTCGGCCTCGACGGCGGGCCAGTCGTCCGATCGAGCGCCCATCTCAAGGCGGATCGCCGGGCGGATATATCTCAGCTTCGAGGTGGCATCGCTCTCCGGATAGGCGAAGACGAGGGTCTGCGGGTCGTCCTTGTCCAAGTCGAGCGACCAGCCGGAGCCGCCCAGTACGCTCGCGAAGTCTTGGCGCAGCCCCGGGAGGAACTTCTCTTCGATGGTCCGCCGGCACCGCTCCACGAGCGCTTCGAGCCGCCGCCGCGCCTCGTTTTTCCCGATGCCGGCTTGCTCGGGATCGTGTTCGTCTCCGAACCCCAAGTCGCTCCGGCTGAGAGATAGGTCGACGTCTTCTGAGAATCGGTCGACGACTCTGAAGACCTTCGCGAGGGACGTGCCGCCCTTGAAGATCAGCTGCGGCCGGAACTTGAGCACTGTAAAGAGCCTGTGGAGCGTCTAGCAGACCCAGAAGTCCTTCTCGAAGACTGACGCGGGCAGTCTCGGCGCGTGCTTGCCCTCCGCGGCCTCGAAGAGTTGGGTGCGGTCGCGCCGCGAGCTTTTCGCCACCGAATCCATGGATCTATTCCGTGACGCGCCGTACGATGGGCCGCATCCAGATCGAGGCGCGCGACAAGTCTCGGCGCAGCTCGGCCTTGGCCTCCGGGGGAAGCGAGTCGCGCAGCCGCGCCACGACCTGATCGTCCACGTTCGCCCGGCCTATATAGCGCAGCGCCTCGAAGAGCAGGACGCTGATATCGTGCCGGATCGCCATGCGCCGAGGGCCGGCATGGCGGAAGGTGACCGCATAGTCGCCGACGGCGACCCGGCGCGAGGTCCCGTCAGTCAAGTAGATGGGCTTGGCCGGGACCTGGGTGGATAGCCCCAGCAGATTGGCCGCCTGTGCTCCTGTGGCCACGATCCGGCTCCCTGTGCGCCGGGCTATGGCGCGCGCCGCCGTCTCCATCGAGGGCGGCAGTTCCCCGCCCAATCTCTCGTTGATCTCGGGGAAGTGGTAGAGGCCGGTAGCGATCCTCCGGAGCGTTCCTTTGTGGGCTAGCCGGGACAGCGCCTGACGTACGGCCTCCGGGCTGGCGAGGGAAAAGAAGTTCTCTCCGAAGACGACGCAGCCGCGGCCGCGCCGGTTGAGGCTGGCAAGGATGGCGTCCTCCAGGCTACGAGGGATGGTGGGCTTCATCTGTCACACTAATATAGCTGTTTATGTGACAAAAAACAATATATATTCATTCTAATTACAGTCGTTTTATATTATTTATTGAAGTTATTATTCTTGCGGCGTCGAGGCCCCTGACTAGAGCTTGAGGCGCCAGCCTTCGTCTAAGCCCAGCGCCTCGGTCTCGACGTAGCGGAGGAGGGCGGCGTCGCCGACCTTGGCGACGTCGAAGCCTGGGGCGGCCGGCGAGACGATAAGGTCCATGACGGCGCCGTCGGGGGCCCTGACCTTGAGCGTGCGCTGGTACCGGTCGATCCCCACGATCTTAGCCATGACCTCCAGGCCCTGCCGCGGGGCGGGCTTGTCGCTGGGAGCCATGCGCGCGGCGGCCCGGGGCTTGGGGGCCGGGCCGATCGCCAGGGCCAGGGGCTTCACGCAGCGCAGCGTGACGCGCTCGCCCAGGCGGAGGCGGGTGAAGTCGAGGTCGAGGGGGATGCGGACCAGGGTCCCGAAGCCGGCGGCGTCCCTTATCTTGACGTGGCGGCTGTCGGGGTTGAGCATCGTCACCTTCCCCTCGACGACGAGCTCTCCGGCGCCGAGCGTCTCGGCGCGGGGGGCTGCCGCCGCGGCCAGCAAAGCGAATACGGCCAGCATGGTCGTTCTCATGTCTCTCCTTGAGCCCTAGAAGCTTAGCCTCAGCCCCACCCCGAGGTCGTAGACCGTGGCGGGGAGGTTGATGGGAGCCACCGCCGCCCCATTATAGGTCAGGGCCGGGGTGTTCAGCGCGAAGCGGAACTCTCCGCCGCGCGTGCCGAAGTGCTGGTCGGCGAAGGCCTCGAAAGTCAAATAGGTGAGGAAGCGCCAGGCGAAGTCGATGCGCGAGATGAACGACCCGTCCGAGAGGTTGCTCAAGGTCGAGAAGGTGTAGGTGGTGTGCTTGCCTGCGTCGGGGCCCTCGGCGGTCACGTAGAACGCCCCGTAGTGCCGGCCGGTGTAGAAGGGCTGGTAGCTGCCGAGGAAGATGAGCAGGGGATAGATGTCGGCGCCGTCGTAGCCCAGCTCGTTGTAGAAGTACTCGACGCCCGCCGTGGCGGTGCGGTTGGCCTGCCAAGCGAAGGTGTAGGTGCCGCCGCCGCTGGCTTGATAGAACGGGCCCTTGGGGTTGTCGACCGCAAACAGCGTGGCGATGTTGGCGCCCGTGGTGGGCGTGCCGGTACGCCTAAATCGCGGCCCGGGCGCTTGGGTCTGAACGGCGGCCTCGGCGTAGACGTCGAAGGGGCCCAAGGGCATGGAGACGTCGGCCCCGTAGGAGGGCGTGAGGTTCCCGCGCGCTACGGCCTCAGCGCCCAGCTCGGCGCCATGAAAGACCTTCTCGGCCCGGAAGGCGGCCCCGGTCTGGCCCAAGGTGCCGGCGGGCCGCGGGTTGTCGAGCAGGATGAGGGCCGTGAGGTTCGCCTCCTTGTCTTCCAGCGGCACGCTGAACTTGACCATGGTGTTGCCTAGCCGCTGGTCGCTGCCGACCAAGGGGTCTCGCCGGGCGGGATTTAAGAAATCGGTGGGGTTCCAGAAGCGCGATACGCCCCATTTGACGTGCTGCTTGCCGGCGGTGACGAAGACCTTCCTCTCGATGTCGAACTTGAGCCAGGCTTGGTCGAGCGCTACGTTGGGGTTGCTCTGGGACGGGGAGACGGAGCTCGACAAGGACAACGGGGCGCCCGAGGTGGACCCGACGGCTCCGCCGCCCGAGCGGTCCCGGGTGGGGTCGTAGAATAGCCGGCCTTGGACAAATCCCCGGACCCGGTCGCTGGGGCGGGCGTCCATGAAGGCGTCGAACTGGAGGGGGGCCGAAACGGGGGAGCGGGAAGTGGCCTGACCCTCGGGCTTGGACATCTGCCAACGCTGCCAGTAGCGCCCGCCGATCGACAGCGGGTTGTCGACGGCGTCGCCGCGCGTGAAGGCGTCGGGCTGGGGGGGCTCCTTCACCTCCGGGGCAGCTCCGAACATCGAGCCTTCATCGGGCCGGTCCTGGGCGCCGACGGGTGCCGCCAACAGCAGGACCAGCCCTAGGCGCTGGCTTGCCCAATCATCGGCGAGTTCGAGCGGCTCAAATGTGGAGCTACAAAACCGGCACTTGAGTTCTTCGCCATCAACCACAAGCGCCTCTTGGAAACAGCGAATGCACTCAACGATGGTGGCGCCGTCCTTCTTAGCTTTCGCCAAGATTGGCTTGAGATGATCGAGCCGCTTCGTGACAAAGGCCTCGAAGTCTTTCAGCTTGTCTTTGATCGTGTTGAAGGCCGAACCTTCCGCGGAGGTCATGTCCTTGGGCGAGAGCTCGTCTTTGATGAAGTCTATCGCGAAGCCGACGGCTTTCGCGGCAAGGCTCTCAATGACCTCGGGAGTCTCGGTGAAATGTAGGTGCTGAACCTTATTGCGACGCTTCCTGAGGTCGTCGATCACCTGGAACTCATGCTTGGCGATTGTGACCTGGGCCACGCCAGCCAAGCGATCGACAAGCGACTCGAATGTGACGCTCTTGAAGTCGCCGCTCGTCATCGCCGCGGTATTGGCTTTGTCTACGTTCTCGAAGAGCAGGCTCCAGTGTTCGCGCCGCAATCGTTCCTTGAGGATGAGCTCGATGCCAGCTGCGAGATGCAATATCCCGAACTTATAGTCTCGTTTCGCGAGAGGATTGCTACCCAGGTGCTCAAGCCCGGAGAGGATGAAATCGAGCCCATTCTCGAAGAGCTCATACCCTATGGGCTCGGGCTTCGGGCTAGCCTTAGCTTTGTCTTTCATTTGGTCGTCTAGGATGAATCGATCGTCCCGAATAGCCCCGTGCGATTCGTGGACCGCAGTTTCCGCAAGTCTGATCGAGGTCGCCGTCGGGAGTCTGGGACATCTCGAGCCGATCATATCAGTTACACGATTCGCCGCTTTTATATCGGGATTCTGCCATCGACGTGACTGCCGGGCGCGTGCTACAATACGTCCTCTCGTCGACGGACGACGTTGCCGGGAGCCGCAGCTCCTTCCTGAAGCTCCCCGCACCGCCACTGTTCCCTCGTCGAGGTGGCGCACGAAATTCAATTCGACGGTATGCATCAAGGAGGTTTTACTTTCATGGCCGACACCAATTCAGCCCCCGCCTCGTCCGCTCCGCAGACTGAAGTCGACCACAAGTCCTCCCTTGAGCATCTCGAGCAAGTGGGCAAGCGCGCCGAGGAATACCTCAAGGTGATCGAGGGCGCGAACAGGAAGGCCGCAGAAGCCGACGAAAAACTGATTCAGCTCCTTGCCAAGGCGGGTGAAGCGCAGATGAAGGCTGACAATGAGGCGCTGCGAGCGAGCCATGCCAAAGGGCTCGTCGAGGAACACTCGGGCGCGGCTGCCAAGCTCAAGGGCTCAATGGAGAGCGACACGGCGGTCATCGCAAAGAAGCGCGTTGAGATTGAAGCCGTCGCTCAGAGCTTCGCCAACCTCCGCTCGACCAGCGAAGCCGACGCTACGGCGATAACAAGCTCTCGAAAGACCGCCGACGAGGCCGCCAAGTCCGTTACCGAGACGTCGGGCAAAGCTGCTGCCGTCCAGGCGAACATCTCCGAGACCAAGAAGGGCATCGAGGACCTCGCCCAGTCCGTCCGCGAAGGAACCAAGGCGATCGTGGCTGATCTGGCGCAGGTTTCCGCGGCAAAAGAAGCCTCCGCGACGCACATCGCCTCCATGCAGAAGGCGACGACGACGTCCAACGAACTCCAGGAGCGCTCAAAGACTGCGCTTGCCACCATCGAATCGCTTGAGAAAGATGCCAAGGCAAAAGTTGAGCAGGTCAGCAAGCTCGCGGGAAAGTGCCTCACGCTCGAGAAACAGGTTGCGGATTACGAGACCACCTTGGCCTCGCTGCAGACCGATTTCGCGGCGATGAAGGACAAGATTGAGGGGCTCTTGCCGCTTGCCACGAGTGCCGGCTTGGCCGCCTCGTTCTCCACGTTGAGGAAGCGCCACGAAGATGCTCGCAAGTGGTGGATGAAGGTTCTCTTTGGATGTATCGGCTCTCTTCTGATCATCGCCTACTTTGACGGAGGCCTGAAGGAGTTGCAGGAGTGGGACGCGATCAGACGTCACTTCGTGCAACGCTTGCCTTGGATCGTCCCGCCGATCTGGCTTGCCATCGTCGCCGGGCGTCAGTACATGATGGCCGTCCAGATGGAAGAGGAGTATGCCAACAAGGAAGCGGTCTCCACATCTTTCGAAGGCTACAAGCGCGAATTGGCGTCTAACCCCGAGGCCCTCCAGGCCCTGTGCAATCGCGTCCTGGAAGTCTTCGCCCGCCGTCCTGGAAGCATCTACGAGGGAAAGCAGCAGGACGTCACGCCGCTTACCCCGGCCATCGAGGCGGTTCAGAAGCTCATCCCGAGCACGGTAGAAGCCGTGATGGCCAAGCTCAAGGGCTCTACCCCCGTCTAGCGGAGGGCGCCTCCCCATGAGTACCGATCCAGTCGGTGTGCGGGAAGGGACGGCCGCCGACCTCCCGGCCGTGTTCGCAATCGCGGACACCTGGATCGGAGGAAAGTCCAAGCTCTATTACCAGGACAATGAGCAGCGTGCGCTCATTCGCACGGCCGTCGACAAGGGAAACAAACGGCTTCTACTCGCCGAACTGGAAGGTCAAGTCGTCGGATTCGCCGTCTACGTGATGGAAGGCGAGGTGGCGTTCATCACGCTGGTCATAACGGCGCGGGACCATGGGCGCCGAGGAGTCGCCTCCGAACTCATTCGCGCTGTTGTAGCCCGGCATACGCAAGTCGGCGCCTGCAACGATGTTGGGCCTGAAATGAAGCAGATGTACGTGAAGCTCGGCTTTCGTTGCATCGACAAATTTCAACCCGGCCCCTACAGAAACTGGGTATTCGAGCGCTGAACCTGCGAAGCTAGCAAAGCATTCGACGATATTCATCAGTCAGGACCGTCGCGGGGGCTGGATTCGAAGTAGCTGCCTTAAGCTTATGAGAGTTGCAGATCTTCCTGTCCGCCACGTCCCTGGCATTCCTTTGTAGAATCCCCGCACAATGGATGAATTCGTCATCGACGGCGGCCGTCGCCTGCGCGGCACCACCCGCATCAACGGCTCAAAAAACGCCGGCCTCCCCATCCTCATAGCCACCCTCCTAACCGACGACCCCTGCATCATCGACAACGTCCCGCGCCTGCGCGACATCCGCACCACCGTCCGCCTCCTAGAAACCCTAGGCAAAAAAGTCGTCTGGTCCAAAAAGAAAGTAACCATCACCCACGCCAAACAACTCTCCACCCACGCCCCCTACGACATCGTCAAACAGATGCGTGCGTCTATCTTGGTCGCCGGCCCGCTCCTGGCCCGCTTCAACAAGGTCCGCGTCTCCCTCCCCGGCGGCTGCGCCATCGGCCTCCGCCCCGTCGACATCCACGTCGTCGGCCTAGAAGCCATGGGCGCCAAGTCCACCACCACCGAAGGCGACATCGTCCTAAACGGCCAACTAAAACCCAGCAAGGTAAAATTCCGTTTTCCGTCCGTAGGCGCCACCGAGAACATCATGATGGCCGCCGCCGCCATCGAAGGGAAAACCGTAATAACAAACGCCGCCCGCGAGCCCGAGATCGAAGACCTTGCCGACTTTCTAAACAGCCTAGGCGCCAGGGTGACGGGGGCCGGATCGTCAAAGATCACCGTCGAAGGAAAACAAAAGCTCCACGGCGCCAAGCACAAGGTCATCGCCGACCGCATCGAAACCGGAACTCTTCTACTAGCCGTGGCGGCCGCCGGCGGCGACGTCATACTGAAGGATGCAAGAACCGAACATCTAACGGCCCTAATAAAGGCCCTAAAAAAAGCCGGCGCCAAGATCACCCCCACGAAAAACGGGCTAAGAGTCCAAGCCTCCGGCCGCCCCAAGGCCGTCTCCGTCACCACCGAGCCCCATCCGGGATTTCCCACCGACGTCCAAGCCCCCTACATGGCCTATATGTCCATCGCCAAAGGGGAAGCAAGGATAAGGGAGGCCATCTTCGAGCGCCGCTTCCTCCACGCCGCGGAACTGGCCCGCATGGGCGCCCGGGTGGCCGTCTCCGGCGACGCCGCCTTCATCACCGGCGTAGAAAACCTCTCCGGCGCCGCCGTCATGGCCTCCGATATAAGAGCCGGCGCCGGCCTCATCGTCGCCGCCCTGGCCGCCAAGGGCCGTACCGTCATAGGACGCGTCTATCACATAGATCGCGGCTACGAGCAGATCGAAAAGGTCCTCCGAAAACTAGGCGCCAACATCCGGCGTTTGAGATGAGCTGCGCCGAAGCGCTCTCCTTCCTGGACGGCAGGCAGGAGACGCGCTGGAAGCTCGGGCTTTCCCGGATAGCGGGATTGCTCGCCGCGGTAGCCAACCCCCACGATGGCCTCCCGGCCATCCACGTCGCCGGCACCAACGGGAAGGGCTCGTTCTGTGCGATGCTGGCATCGGCCCTGACCGGCGGGGGACTCAAGACCGGCCTCTACACCTCCCCGCATCTCGTCACCCCGCTGGAGAGGATCTCCATCGACGGCCGGAACATCTCCGAGGCGGACTTCGCCCGCCACATTCTCAAACTCAAAGCAGCGGAGCCCGAGGAGTCCACCTACTTCGAGCTCGTCACCGCCGCGGCGTTCATGCACTTCAAGCAGGAGGGCGTCGAAGCCGCCGTCATCGAGACCGGCCTGGGCGGGCGTCTGGACGCCACCAACGCCTTAAAAGACCCCCTGATGACCGTCGTCACCTCCATCGACTACGACCACATGCAGCACCTAGGGGATACCCTCGAGAAGATCGCCGAAGAGAAGGCCGGCATCATAAAGGGGGGGGCGCCCTTTCTTTGCGGAGAGGTCGAGCCCCTGTCCAAGGCCGTACTGACATCCAAGGCCAAGCAGGTAGGGGCGAAATATCGCAGCGCCCCGCCTGCTTTGGAGAGGATCAGCGAAGACTGGGAGAACGGCACCCAGCGCGCCAAGACCCAAGGAGGGACCGAGGTCGTCGTCCCTCTCCTTGGGGACGCCGCCCTAAAGAACGCCGCCATGGTCCTCACGGCTCTCGAGCTGCTCAAGCTGCCCATCCACCAACGGGGCGCTCTCGCAGGCCTAGCGAAGACCCGCTGGCCCGCCCGGTTCGAAGTGAGGAAGGAGCGCACCAAGCGCATCGTCCTAGACGGCGCCCATAACCCCGCCGCCATGGAGGCGTTCGCCAAGACCTGGAAGCGGTCGCCCTACTTCAGTCAGGATCCCCTTATCGTCATGGGCGTCTTGGCCGACAAGGAGTGGGAGAGACTGGCCGTTCAGGCTGCCTCTCTATCGGACCGGTTCATCGCCACCCAGCCCGGTTCCCCGCGGGCGCTGCCGGCCGATAAGCTGGCCCAAGCCCTAAGAGCAGCCGGCGCCAAAGAGGTAGGCGTCATCTGCGAGGCTGGGGCTGCCATCGAGCACCTGAGGCAGGACCCCTCGATAGCGGGGGCGGTCATTGGGTCGTTCTACCTGGCCGGGTTGGTGGGCCAGGAAACCGTCCGCGTATAGTTTAATTATTGCTCTACTTGACAATCTACGATTGTCGAGTTAGACTATATGTAAGACAGTAGGTTTATAAAAATCCTATTTTGGATACCCTGGGTAGTCGTATTGTGAAATAAATAAACTAATGCCAGACCAGGCCCCCAGCCAAGGCAAACTCTCACAGCTGCTCGCGGAGTGGCCGAAAGGCGCCGTCGCCGTTCAGAGTTGGTTCGACGAGCGGGAGATACCTCGCCAGCTCGCAGACCGCTATTGCCGCTTCGGCTGGCTGCGCCGGATAGGACGCGGCGCCTACGCCCGCCTCCACGAAACCGTGGAATGGACGGGCGGGCTTTACGCGCTCCAGCAGCAGCTCGGCCTTCCACTCCACGCCGGCGGGAAGACGGCGCTCGAGCTTCAAGGCTACGCCCATTACCTCCCCATGCGCGCCGGCGGCGTGAAGTGGCTCTTCGGTCCCCCGAAGGCCAAGCCCCCGCGTTGGTTCCTCAAGCGCGACTGGGGCGATCGGCCGCGCTGCATGGCGACGAACCTCTTTCAATCCAGCCCCGGCCTGGCCCTGACCAAGAAGAAGATAGAGGACTACGAGATACGCCTCTCCGCTCCGGAGCGGGCGATCCTCGAGCTCCTCGACCAACTGCCGGAAAGCCAGGGATTTGAGGAAGCCCAGCAATTGATGGAGAGCCTCGCCACCTTGAGGCCGGAGCTCGTGCAGCAGCTCTTGGAGAATTGTCGTTCGATAAAGGCCAAACGGCTTTTCCTGCTGCTCGCCGAGATATGCGGGCATCAGTGGCTCTCGGCGCTGAAGCTGGACGTCGTCGAGCTCGGAAAGGGCAAGCGCCTGCTGGTCAAGGGAGGGCACTTCGACCGGAAGTTCCAGATAAGCACGCCGTATCAGCGCCACGATAAAGAGCATATCCCAGCATGAACGCCGCCTACTTCGAGCAGACCCGGCTCATGCTGCGCGTGCTGCCCCATGTGGCGGTGGAGAAGTGCTTCGCGCTCAAGGGCGGCACGGCCATCAACTTCTTCGTGCGCGACATGCCGCGGCTCTCGGTGGACATCGATCTCATCTATCTTCCCGTGGGACCGCGCGAGCAGTCGCTGGCCGAGATCGACGCCGCGCTCAAGCGGATCAAGGAGCGGCTTTCTCGCGCTCTGGGCGCCGGGCACGCGGTCCGGGAAGCCTTGGTCGAGAAGAGGGTCGCCAAGCTGCTCGTGACGGGCCCTGGCGGGATGGTCAAGGTCGAGCCCAATCTCATCCTCCGGGGGACCGTCGGCACGGCGGTGCCGCGCGAGCTATCGAAGAAGGCCGCCGCGGCCTTCGACCTTTCCGCCGTGATCGCTACCGCCGATAGCGCGGACCTCTATGGCGGCAAGCTCTGCGCCGCGCTCGACCGCCAGCACCCGCGCGACCTGTTCGACGTGAAGGTCCTGCTGGAGAACGAGGGGATCACCCCCGAGATCCGGAAGGCTTTCGTCGTCTATCTGGCCAGCCATCCTCGCCCCATGCACGAAGTCATCGCGCCGGCGGCCCAGGATATCTCCGTCCTCTTCGAGGGCGGCTTCCGCGGCATGACCGATGAAGCAGTGACTTTGGCTGAGCTTACGGCCGCGCGAGAGCGGATGATCGCGCTGTTGAATGCCGGGCTGACCAAGGACGAGAAGGCTTTTCTCCTCTCGCTCAAGGAGGGCTCACCGGACTGGGGCCTCTTGGGCGTTCCCGGAGCGGATAAGCTGCCGGCCATCCAGTGGAAGCTCCAGAACATCCGCAAGATGGCCCCCGCGAAGAGAAAGGAGCAACTGGAAAATCTGCGCAGGAAACTTGGTTTGTGACCCCTCCCCGGAGTGCTGGCCGATAAGAAGCCGACAAGTACCCCTCAAGTACCCGACAAGCGCCATTCCCGCCTCTTGATTGTGCATGAATCTTTACAAAAAATACTTACACATGGTGCGCCACTCGGCTATACTGTCTTCAGGATGAAGAACGCCGAGAAGCTCAAGAGCGGAATGCAGCTCGGAAAGGTCTATCGTCGCCAAGACCTAGAGGGGCTTTCCACCGCCGTCGATCGAGACCTCAAGCGGCTCGTCGAGAGCGGCGTGGTCCGAAAGCTGTCCGGCGGCCTCTACTATCGCCCTGAGAAGAACGTCTTCGGCTTCGCGCCGCCGGAGGACCGGGACCTCGTCCGCGCCTTCCTCAAGTCGGACGATTTCCTGCTGACCTCTTACACCTACTTCAACCGGCTCGGCCTGGGCCTCACCCAGGTCTACAACCACCACCTCGTCTATAACCACAAACGAACCGGGGACTTCAGGCTGGGGGGAAGGCGCTTTACATTCCGCGTCGTCCCAGCTTACCCGACCGAACTCAGCAAGGAGTTCCTCCTGGTCGATCTGCTCAAGAATCTGCGCAAGCTTCCCGACGATACGTCCGCCGTCTTGCGCAACCTCCGCTCGAGCCTGAGCAAGTTCGACCGCTCTAAGCTAGAGGAGAACTTGGAGCTGTACGGCAACCCCGGAGCCAAAAAAATTCTTCACGAGGCGCTTGCCCCCCTAAGTCTATGAAAACAGGCTCTATCGGGTATGATTTTTCTATCCCAATTGAAATATAGTGCCTCATCGGGTATAATTTCTAATACTTATACCCGATAGGGTAGCCATGAACAAACCCCTTGCCGCCTTCGTCAAAAACAGACGCAAGAGCGCCGGCCTCACCCAACCTCGCCTCGCCGAAAAGGCCGGGGTCGGCCTGCGCTTCATCCGCGACCTCGAGCAAGGCAAGGCCTCTCTGCGCACCGATACCGTCAACAAGGTCCTCTTCCTGTTCGGGAAATGCCTCGGGCCGATCGACCTGCCGCGCGAGGACGCCTGATGGAAGAGCGCGCCATCGTCCTTTACGGAGACAGGGAGGCCGGCGAGCTCATCAAGAAGCCGGGGGGCTTCGAGTTCGCCTACAAGCCCGAGTATCTGCGCGACCCGCAGGCCCTGCCGATCAGCCTCGCCATGCCTCTGACGGAGACCCCCTATCGCTCCCCGACCCTGTTCCCGTTCTTCGACGGGCTGCTGCCGGAAGGGTGGCTCCTCGAGCTGACCTGCGCCTCCGCGAAGATCGATAAGGCCGACAAGTTCCGCCTGCTGCTGCACACCGGCAAGGAGCCGATCGGCGCCGTCAGCGTCCGCCCGCGGGAGACCCATGGCGGCTAGATGCCTCTGCTGCCAGCAGCCGGTGTCGGAGGACGGGCGCTACCACGCCAGGTGCCTGAAGGCGCTCTGGGGGAAGGCCGCCGCACCCAGGATCCCGTTTGCCGCCAAGGACCTCCCGGACAAGGTCACCACGTCGGCCGAGCACATGTCGATCTCCGGCGTCCAAGCGAAGGCGCTGGTCCGGCTCAACGAGGATTCAGGCGAGGTCGAGTTCTCCCCGGCCGGCAGCACGCACATCCTCAAGCCCGAGCCCAACGAATATCCCGGCCTCCCGGCGATGGAGAACGCCTGCATGGGCATGGCCGACGCCCTAGCCATGAACGTCCCGCCGCACGGGCTCTTCCCCATGGCGGACGGCAGGCTCTGCTACATCGTCAAGCGTTTCGACCGCGCCGATGACGGCGGCAAGATCCAGAGCGAGACCATGTTCCAGGTCCTCGGAGCCGAGGATAAGTACAAGGGCTCGCTCGAGTCCGTCGGCAAGGCCATCCGCGCCCACGCGGAGAACGTCGGCTTGGACACGATCGACTTCTTCGAGCGCGTCTTGCTGTGCTTTCTCATCGGCAACGGCGATATGCATCTGAAGAACTGGGCCTTCCTGATCCGCGGCAAGAAGGCCGCGTTGGCGCCGGTGTACGACTTCGTCTCGTCGAAGGTCTACATCAAGCGGGAGAGCGACACGGCGCTGACCATCAACGGCAAGGGCGACAAGCTCCAGCGCGCCGACTTTGAAGGCCTGGCTAAAAACCTCAAGCTCGACCCAAGGGCCGCGGCCAACAGCTTCGCAAAGATGAAGGGCGCCCAAGAGAAGCTCCGGGAGCTCGCCATCTACTCCGAGCTCGATCCGTCCATGCGCCAGGAGTTCGAGGACGTGTTGGGTGAGCGCTTCAGGAGGCTTTTCCCGGTCGGGAATATCCATTGCGAGAACGGTCTCGCCCGGGTATAATATTCCCGTTCGGGAACAATATGTGCCAATCAGTCAACAATGTCGTGGAATAATCCCGAACGGGAATATTAATCTGACCACCTCGAACATGCCGGCAAAGAGCTCCGAGGACATCGGCCGCATCGTCCGACAGGCGCGCAAGGATGCCGGCCTCAAGCAGGCGCAGGCCGCGGCCCTCTGCGGGGTCGGAACGCGCTTTCTCTCCGAGCTCGAGAACGGCAAGCCCACGCTCCACCTCGGCAAGGTCATGAAAGTCCTGCACGGCTTCGGCTTGAGCGTCCTCATCAAGCGCAAGGAGTTCGGCGAATGAGCGGCGTCCTCGACGTCTACTGGGGCGCGCGGCTGGCCGGGCGCCTGCGCGAGGACGACGGAGGGCGCTTCGAGTTCCGCTATGACCCCGGCTGGCTCGGCGACCCGGAGGCCATGGCGATCTCCATCCGCATGCCTCTGAGGCCGGAGCCCTTCGACGAGGCGGTCTGCCGCGTGTTCTTCGGGAACCTCCTTCCGGAAGGACCGACCAGACGGCTGATCACCGGCAAGCTGGGGATCTCCGAGTCCAACGACTTCAAGCTGCTCGAGGCGCTAGGCGGCGAATGCGCGGGCGCTTTGTCCATCCTGCCGGAGGGCCGGACGGCGGAGGAGTCCGGCGACTACGCGCCGCTGGCGCGCGAAGAGCTCGACCGGATGATCTCGGAGATGCCCCGCAACCCCCTGCTGCTGGCCAGCGAAGACCTGCGGCTGTCCTTGGCGGGCGCCCAGCAGAAGATCCCCGTCTATTACGAGGACGGGAAGTTCTACCTGCCGCGCGGCGCCAAGCTCAGCTCGCACATCGTCAAGCCGGCGATCCCGGACCTGGCGGACGTCGTCGAGAACGAGGCGTTCTGCATGGAGCTGGCGCGCGGCCTGGGCTTGCCCGCGCCGGCCTCCACCGTCATCGGCGGCAAGCATCCGTTCTATCTGATCGAGCGCTATGACCGCCGCCGGGGCGAAGACGGCGGTCTCGAGCGGCTCCATCAAGAGGACTTCCTCCAGGCTCTGGGCTATCCCTACGGGAAGAAGTACGAAGCCGACGGCGGGCCCGGACTGAGAGCCTGCTTCGGCTTGGTCGGCGATCACAGCACGCAGCCCGCCCTCGACAAGATGGTCATGCTGCGCTGGGTCATCTTCAACAACCTCATCGGCAACTGCGACGCGCACGCCAAGAACCTTTCCATGCTCATCGAGCGCGGGAACTATCGCCTGACGCCGCTCTACGACCTGCTCTCGACGCGCGTCTACGGACGGCTTTCCCCGAAGTTCGCCATGCGGGTCGGCGGGCAATACCGGTCGGAGTGGGTCCATAAGGAGCATTGGGAAAAGCTCGCCGAGGAGGCCGGCGTCGGCGCGAAGGCCGTCATCGACGCCTGCCGGGAGTTGGGCGAATCCGCTCCGGCGGCGGCCGAGAATGCCGCGGCCGGGTTCGTCAAGGCGCACGGCGCGGAAGAGACCATAAGCAAGATCGCCAGGAGCGTCTCCGTCATGTCCAAGAAGCTGCTCGAGGTCCTCAAGTCATGAAGAACCGGTACGGCATCGGCGTCGACGCCGGGGGGACCTTCCTCAAGGCCACCGCGGCCACGCCGGAAGGGAAGGTGTTGTGCTCGCTCTCCACGCCCACCCGCCCCGACCTCGGCCCCAAGGCCTTCGTAGCGTCCACCGCGGAGCTCGTCGAGCGCATAGAAAAGCGGCTCGGCGGCCGTTCGCCCGGCTTGTGCGTGGCCGTAGCCGGGGACGTCGACGTACAACGAGGAGTCCTGCGCCGCTCGCCCAATCTCGAGAGCTACGAGGGCTTCCCGTTGCGAAAGGCCCTCCAGAACGGATTGAAGCGGCCCGTCTCGCTCCATAACGACGCCAACATGGCCGCCTGGGGCGCCTACGCCGTCGAACTCAAACGGAAGCTCCCCAAGGTCCTCGTCTTGACCATGGGCACCGGCGTCGGCGGCGGGGCCGTCCTAGACGGCAAGCTCCTGACCGGCGCCACCGGCACCGCGGCCGAATTCGGGCACATGCGGATCTATCCCAACGGCTATCCCTGCAACTGCGGCGCCCATGGCTGTCTCGAGGCCCATGCCGGCACCTACGGCCTGCGGCGGACCGTCGGCGAGCTCCTGGCCGAGAAGAAGTCGACGAGTCGACTTAGGAACAAGGACTTCACCCCCAAGGACGTCGCCGACGCCGCCAACGCCGGAGATAACCTGGCCAAGGAGGCCTGGCGGCGGGTCGGCCGGGCCCTCGGCCTCGGCGTCGTCAACCTCGTCTACACCTTCAACCCCGACGCCATCGTCTTCGCCGGCGGCCTTTCGCGCGCCGGGGCCCTCTACATGGACACCGTGAAGGCGACCGCCGACGCCGAGAGCTTCCGCGGCCCGTTCGGGCATCTGAAGCTCCTCATCGCCAAACGCCCCGACCTAGGCTCGGTCGGCGCCGCCGTCTACGCCCTTGATGCGTAGCTGGCTCCTCGTCGTACTCCTGAGCGCGTCGGCACAGGCGAAGTCGACCGCCTCGGTCAAAGACTTCGCCCTGCCCGAGCCCCCGGTCGCCGACCCCGTCCTCTACGAGGCCGACTACTTCGAGTACGAGGGCAGCACCACCGGCGCCGACGCCCAGATGCTGCTCAAGGGCGGGGTCATCCTCAAAGGCTCCACCTGGACCCTGCGCGGCGAGGAGGTCCGGGTCGACATGGAGACCCGCAAGGCCAAGGCCAAGAGAGGCTTCGAGGTCGACGACGGGCTCACCGTGCTGCGCGGCGACCACGGCGAGTTCGACCTGGCCGACCGCTCGGGCTGGGTCGGCGACGTCCACGCCGAGTACCCGCCGTGGAAGGTCTGGGGCCGCAAGGGCTCGCTCGACAACGACGGCAAGGGCCATTTCCGCTCGGCGTTGTTCACCAGCTGCGACGGCTTCCCGCCCCACTATCACTTCAAGTCCACCAGCCTCCACGTCACCCCGCGCAAGCACCTCACCGCCTACAACGTGCGCTTCTACGTGGGCTCCGTCCCCGTCTTCTACACCCCCTTCCTGTGGAAGTCGCTCAAGAAGAAGCGCCTCTTGAGGACCCGCGTCATCCCCGGCTACGACAAGCGAAACGGCGGCTCTTTGCGCTCGAACACCCTCTTCAACGTCAATCCCGCCCTCTACGGAAAGATCTTCGTCGACGGCTACACCGAGCAGGGCCTGGGCCTGGGCTCCGAGCTCGAGTACCACCCCTCCTCCGAGTCGCGCGGCGCGCTCTACGGCTACCACGTCGGCGAGGACGAGACCGGCCGGGACCGCTGGACCGTGCTCGGGTCGCAGTACCACGCCTTTAGCTCGAGCTACGCCTTCCAGGGCCGCCTCCAGGCCCAGTCCGACCCCGAGGTCAACAACAACTACCTGCGCTCCAACGCCTTCCGGGTCACCCCCGAGCTCGTCAACTCGGCGGCCGTCGTGCGCAACACCTCGTTTAGCACCACGCGCATCTCTTATTCGCGAAACGACGCCGCCGCCCCCGGCGGGCGCTTCGCGCGCTTCACCGAGAGCTCGCCGCGGCTCGACTGGCAGACCTCGCCGCTGAGCATCAAGAAGGTGCCCGTCCTCTTCACGTTGAGTTCCTTCGTCGACAACAACTACGACCGCAATCGCGGCTTCCAGCAGCACTCGGCGGGCGCCGGCGTCAACGCCACCAAGTCCCTGCTCCTGCGCCGCGGGATGAGCTTCACCCCGAGCGCGGGCTTCCGCGAGGTCTACGAGGACCGCCGCGAGGCCCTGACCACCCACGCCTCCTCCAACGTCCTCCAGGACGTCTACACCGGCTTCTACGACCTGGGCACCAACCTGCGCCTCGACAGCAAGGTCGGCGCCTGGGACTTGAACTACGGCTACACCGGCCGCCTCAAGTCCGACACGATGCGCCACGACGTCGGCGCGCCCGACTACGGCGTCGAGCGCAGCCTCCTGAGCGTCACCGACGCCATCCGCCCCGACCGCCGCTGGCTGGTCCGCATCGGCTCGGGCTATGACTACCGCCCCTCGCGGGTCAACGCCCTGGGCTTCCGCGACCGCGTCCAGCCGTTTACGACCGACCTCACCTATTTCGCGCCGCGCGGCGTCCAGCTCTCCTTGCGCAACGACTATCAGTTGGCGCGCGGCAACCGCGCCATCCTGTTCCAGGGCGACTGGGGGGAGCGGGACGGCACGTTCGCGGCGGCCGGGTTCTCGCATACCCTGGACCGGGCGGACATGTACTTCATCGGCACCGAGGGGGGCTGGGTCCCCAAGGGGTCGAAGTGGGGGGCGTCCGGGGCTCTGCGCCAGCAGGTGCGCACGCCGGGCGGGTTCGACCTGCGCGGGTATCAGCTCTTCGAGAAGGAGCTGGCCATCACGCGGGACTTCCACGACTTCCATACCCGGACGCTGATCCGCTTCCGGCCGGGCGGGGTCAAGGAGTTCCTGTTCCGGATAGACCTCAAGACCGGGCGGCTGCCGGAGCGGCGGGTGGAACGCAAGGACTGGGAGAAGGAGTGGTTCCCCTGGCGGGGGAAGAACCAGTCGGACGATCAGGAGTAGTAACACAAATACCGTAATAAGTACGGTATTTGTTCTTGTGGAGCTGGGCCCTTGATTTAATCGCGTTTGTGATGCATAATAGCCGTAGAAACTACGGTATTTGTGTATGGCAACCCACCATCTCCACAGAGAGTCTTCCCAGCGCCTCTTTTTCGATTTCGCTGAGGGGCAAGATGGGTACTTCACGGCCAAGCAGGCGGAAAGCGCCGGCTTCGATAAGAAGAACCACCACTACCACGTGCGCTCCGGCAGTTGGATTCGAGAGTGCCGCGGCGTCTATCGCCTGGCGACATTCCCTATCGTGCGATATCCGGACATGATCACCTGGTCGCTCTGGTCCCGGGACCGGACGGACAAGCCCCAGGGTATCTATTCCCATGAGACGGCCCTGAGCGTCCACGACCTATCGGACCTCAATCCTCCCAAACTGCACATGACCGTGCCTCCCGATTTCCGCAGGAACGCGCCCACCCCCGGCGTGCTCGTACTTCATCGTGGAACGCTCCATGAGGACGATATCGAGCGGAGGCCGGGATTCCGGCTGACGCGGCCGCTGAAGGCAATCGCCGACCTGATCGCGGCGAACGATATCGAGGAGACCTTCCTGCGGCAAGCAGCGCGAGAGGCGCGCCAGCGAGGCCTCATCATACGCTCGGAAGTCGCGGCGGCCACCAGGATACCCGATGACGTAAAGAAGAAGATCATCGAGTTCATGGGCGAAATCTGATGGCCGAACCGAAGAAGTACGCGACAGCGATGGATTTCCGCCGCGCTTTGGAGACCCGGCTGGGGTCGATCGCCGAAAGAGATAATTTCACCATCGAACGCCTTCGCCGCGAGGTGTCCTTCGATAGGCTCCTGGCCAGACTCTTTGCCAGCGATAAGGCCCCCTGGGTACTCAAGGGGGGCTACGCGCTGGAGCTACGGATGAAAGAGGCGCGCGTGACCAAGGATATCGACTTGGTCCTGCGCGAAACTCTCGGAAAAGGGGAGACGCTCCATGAAGCCCTCTACGCCGCGCTCAAGGCAGCCGCGGCCGTGGATTTGGGCGACTTCTTCGTCTTCGTGGTCGGTCCGGTCATGATGGACTTGGAGGCTGGCGGCGCGCGCTTCCCCATCGAGGCGCGCATGGCCGATCGGACGTTCATGGAGTTTCACATCGACATCGGGGCGGGCGACGTGCTCATGGCTCCTTTGGATGTCATCGAGGGGCACGACTGGCTGAAGTTCGCGGGAATCGCAGCGCCGAGGGTTCCGACGATCTCACGGGAGCAGCACTTCGCCGAGAAGCTGCACGCCTATACGGTGCCGCGGAAGACACCTAATACGCGCGTCCGCGACCTCGTCGACATGGATCTGCTCATCAAGACAGGAGCGCTCGATAAGCCGCGCGTGGCGGAAGCCATCAAAATCACATTTGAGCGCCGCAAGACACCGGTGCCCTCCGCGCTCGAGGCGCCGCCGCCCGCCTGGGAGGAACCGTTCGCCAAGTTGGCTCGGCAGAGCGGTCTCTCCGAGGAAATTGGGAAGTCCTTCTCGGTGCTGGTTGATTTTTTCGAAGGGATACAGACCGACGGATAGGTCCGTACTTTGTCCGGCAAAGTAGTGACCGATTAAAGGGACCGTGCGCGAAGCGTGCACGCCGCTCGCCCAACCTTTTCGCCGTTGCCGTACCCCCGCCTTGCGATTTCAGCCGTTAGAAATCGCAAGGCTCGACGAGCGCGCAGCGCTCGGCGACAATTATTGGGAATCGGGGAGGGCGAATCAGAACTCCAGGGAGTGTCCCCAATCAGAACTCTTAGGTCGAGCGCTTGGCGACGTGTAGGAATATCCCGATCAGCATGATCGGCGTGACCAGATTGAATAGCCGCCAGTCTTCCAGCGACATCGGCATCGGCAAGACCGGGTTGAGCGCCAGCGCCAAGAGCCCTATGCCCAACCCCGCCTCCCACACCCCCCGTGCCGCGCAGGCCACCGCCCCGTAGGCCAGCGCCGGGCTGGCGATGAGACGCATCACCTGACCGGTCAGCACCGAGGATGGGTTGGGGACGAAGAACAGCGACACCAGCGCCATCCCCGCCGCGGCAAAGGCTACCGCGATCTTGCCCATCGACGCGAAGGCGGGCGTGTCGTCGGGCTCGGGCACGAAGGCTTCGGGGCTGCGGTCCGGGCTCCAGCCCTTGCCCAGCCGGTCCTTCCAGGCCGTGTCCTTGACCCACTCCCTCTCGGGTTCCGGCTCAGGCTCCGGCTCGGGTTCCGGTTCCGGCTCCCTTTCCCGCGCCCTTGGCTCGGGGGCGGCCTCGGTGATCGTCGAGACCGCCTCCTCGGCCTCGAGCTGGGCCCGCAGCAGCGCGTAGGCGCCGTTGACCTGGCGCATGCGCTCGGTGCATTGGCTGCGCAAGGTCTCGTCGTAGGGGAAGCGGTCGGGATGCCAGATCTTGGCTTGCTCTCTGTAGGCGCGCTTGAGGCGCCCCAGGCCGGGGCCGGGCTCCAGCTCGAGGAGCTGCCAGCACTCTTCGGGGTCCACCGCCTAAGCATAACAGGCCGGGCGGGGTTTTGGTAGAATCGCCTCCCCTCATGTCCAAACGAATCTGGCTGGTCACCGGCGGCGCGGGATTTATCGGTTCGAACATCGCCGAAGCGCTCGTCAAGCGCGGCGAGAAGGTCCGGGTCTTCGACAACCTCTCCACCGGCTCCGAGGCCAAGATGGCCTCGTTTAGAAAGCAGGTGGACTTCGTGCGCGGCGACCTGTGCCGGCCCAAGGACTGCGCCAAGGCCGTCAAGGGCGTCTCGATCATCCTGCATCAGGCCGCCATCCGCTCGGTGCCCAAGTCGGTCGACAACCCCACCGCCTCGCATGACGCCAACGCCACGGGAACCTTGAACCTCCTCATCGCGGCGCGCGACGCCGAGGTCAAGCGCGTGGTCTACGCCGGCACCTCCTCGGCCTACGGCAATACCAAGGTGTTCCCGATGCGCGAGGACCACCGCCCGATGCCGGTCAGCCCCTACGCGGCCTCCAAGCTCTGCGGCGAGCACTACGCCCTGCTCTTCGCCCAGACCTTCGGGCTGGAGACCATGGCCCTGCGCTACTTCAACGTCTTCGGTCCCCGCCAGGACCCCGAGTCGCTCTACTCGGCCGTCATCCCCAAGTTCATGGACCAGGCCTTCCGCGGCGAGCCGCTCGAGGTGCACTGGGACGGCCGCCAGGAGCGCGACTTCACCCACGTCTCGAACGTCGTCCAGGCGAACATTCTCGCCGGCCTGGCGCGCAAGGGCGTCGGCGAGACCTTCAACATCGCCGTCGGCAAGACCTACTCGCTTTTGGACTTGATCGCCGTCATCGAGCGCCTCGTGGGCCGCAAGCTCGAGCGCCGGCACACCCCGCCGCGCCGCGGCGACGTGCGCAAGACCTGGGCCGACATCTCCAAAGCCAAGCGCGTGCTCGGCTACAAGCCCGGCATGGGCTTTGACGCCGGGGTGGCCGACACCTTCGCCTACTTCCAGCGCGCCCATTTCGGCGGCGTCGACTCCTGATGCGCCTGCTCGTAACCGGCGGGCTGGGATTCATCGGCTCGAACTTCGTGCGCTGGTCGCTGGCGGCCTACCCGACGCTTAAGATCACGAACCTCGACCTGCGCACCTACGCCGGCAACCCCGCCAACCTCAAGGGCATGAAGGGCGCCGCCCGCCACCGCTGGGTGAAGGGCGACGTCGCCGACCCGGCCGCCGTCGACCGCGTCATGCGCGGGGTCGACGCCGTGGTCCACTTCGCCGCCGAGAGCCACGTCGACCGCTCGATCCTCGACGCCTCGTCCTTCCTGAAGACCAACGTCACCGGCACCCAGGTCCTGCTCGACGCCGCGCGCCGCCACGGCGTGGGCCGCTTCGTCCACGTCTCCACCGACGAGGTCTACGGCTCGGTGGCCAAGGGCGAGTCCAAGGAGACCGACCCGCTTCTGCCCAACAGCCCCTACGCCGCCTCGAAGGCCGCCTCCGACCTCATGGTCCGCTCGGCCTATATCACCCACGGCCTGCCGGTGGTGACGACGCGCTGCAGCAACAACTTCGGCCCCTACCAGTTCCCCGAGAAGGCCCTGCCGCTGATGATCACCAATTGGATCGAGGGCAAGCCCTTCCCGCTCTACGGCGACGGCCTGAACATCCGCGACTGGGTGCACGTCTCGGACCACTGCCGCGGCGTCGACATGGTGCTTCGCAAGGGCGTGGTCGGCGAGACCTACAACATCGGCGGCACCGCCTCCTTGACCAACCGCGAGCTCGTCGGGATGGTGCGGCGCATCATGAAGGTGCCCGAGAGCCTGGTGGTCCCGGTCAAGGACCGCCAGGGCCACGACCGGCGCTACGCCGTCGACTGCGCCAAGCTCCGGCGCCTGGGCTTTAAGCACTCCACGACCTTCGAGACGGCCCTGCGCGCCACCATCGACTGGTACCGCGAGAACGCCTGGTGGTGGCAGCCGCTCAAGGGCCGCGGCGACGTCAAGGCTTACTACAAGAAGCAGTACGCCGGGCGGGGGAAGAAGTGAACGCCGCTCTGGCCGCCGCCGCGATGTCGTCGAGCTTCGCTCCGCTGGGCAAGCCGGCCGGCTGGATCGAGGTGGTCTGCGGCAGCATGTTCTCGGGCAAGACCCAGGAGCTCATCCGCCGCCTGCGCCTGGCGACCATCGCCCGCCAGAAGGTCGTCACCTTCAACTCCAAGCTCGACGTCCGCTACGGCCGCAACCACATCATCTCCCACGACAAGCTCAAGATCCCCTGCATCGCGGTCAGCCACCCGCGCGAGATCCTCGAGCGCGTCGCGGCCGACACCCAGGTGGTCGGCATCGACGAGGTGCACTTCTTCGACCCCTCCGTCATCGAGGTCTGCGAGAAGCTGGCCGACTCCGGCCGGCGGGTCATCGCGGCGGGCCTCGACCAGGACTACCGCGGCCAGCCCTTCGAGGTCACGGCGCGGCTCATGTCGGTGGCCGAGTTCGTCACCAAGAACCTCGCCATCTGCGTGGTCTGCGGCAACCCCGCCAACCGCTCCCAGCGCCTCTCCCCGACCCGCAAGCGCATCAGCGTCGGCGCCGCCGACACCTACGAGGCGCGCTGCCGGCGCTGCTTCAAGAAAGACCACAAGTAGACTTTAGGGCAAGCCGGCGTAGGCCGGAAATCTCGCCGCCCAGGTTCCCTAGGACCCAAGGCCGGCGGCCTGCCCGCTGATAGACTAGCGGCATGGGAAAACCAGCGAAGGCCGCCGCGTTGGCGGGGTTGTGCCTGCTCTCGTGCGCGGCGTCCTCCCGGGCTTGGGGCCCGCTCGGCCACAAGGCGGTGGCCAGCGTCGCCGAGAGCCTCATGAGCGATCAGGCGCGCGAGAATGTGGCCGAGCTCCTGGGGGGCGGCTCCAGCCTGGCCGACATCTCCAACTGCGCCGACACCGTCCTCTATACCAAGGACCCCGTCTCCTGCGCCGGCTTCACTCTGGACCCGGCGGCCTTCACGCAGACCAAGCCCTGGCATTACATCAACATCCCCATCGCCACCACCGACCTCTCGGACATGACCGCGCTCTGCAAGAACGGGCAGGACTGCGTCACCGCGCAGATCCGCGCCCAGACCCTCATCCTCAAGGACCCGAGCCCTCACGTCACCATGCTGCAGCGGCAGGCCGCCCTGATGCTGCTCGTGCACTGCATGGGCGACGTGCACCAGCCCTTCCACGCCATCGACGACGCCGACTGGGGCGGCAACGCCAAGAAGCTGGTCTTCCAGGGGGCGCTCAAGAACCTGCACATGCTCTGGGACGACCTGATCATGAAGGAGGACTGGAGGGAGCAGGCCAAGATGGCGCCCGCTCCCTTGGTCGCCAGCCTCGACCCCCTGGACATCTCCGCGGTGGTGACCTATAGCGGCGGGGGAGAGGTCGGCGACGAGGCGGCCCGGGAGAGCTTCGAGCTGGCCAAGGGATCCGTCTATCCCGTGTACAAGCCGGACCAGCACCTCGACGAGCACTATCAGGCCCACATGCAGCCGTTGGCCGAGCAGCGCTTGTTCTTGGCCGGAAAGCGTCTTGGTTGGCTGCTCGATGAGATATTCGGCGCCGGTTATAGAGGAACCCCGCCTCCCGCCGCCTCCGTCCGCAACGCGGCCACCGACCGCGCCTTGGGGATGATCTCCGCGACCGTCATCAGCAGATAGGTCCTAGGCCTCAAGTAACGGCGCGCCCCGCGCTGGTACCCTTGAGGGATGAAGAAACGCCTTCTGGCCGCCTCGGCGGCCTGCCTGCTTTCCGCGGTCCCGTCCCGCGCCTGGGGGCCGCTCGGCCATAAGGCCGTGGCCGACGTGGCGGAAAGCTGGTTAAGCGAGAGCACCCGCGAGCGGGTGCGCGAGCTCCTGGGCGGCAGCCTCTCAGACGTCTCCAACTGCGCCGACAACGTCATGTTCGCGAGGGACCCGTTCCCCTGCGCCGGCTTCACGCTCGATCCCGCCGCCTTCGCCGGGACCAAGCCCTGGCATTATATCGGCATCCCGATCGGGACTACCGACCTCTCCGACATGAAGGCGCTCTGCAAGAACGGCAAGGACTGCGTGGTGGCCGCGATCAAGGCGCAGACCGCCGTTCTAAAGGACCCCAGCCCCCACGTGACCAAGCTCCAGCGCCAGAGCGCGTTGATGCTGCTCGTCCACCTGATGGGCGACGTCCACCAGCCGTTTCACGCCATCGACGACGGCGACTGGGGCGGCAACGCGAAGAAGCTGACCTTCAAGGGGGCCGCCAAGAACCTCCACATGCTTTGGGACGACCTGGTCATGGTCGAGGACTGGAAGGAGCAGGCAACCTGGGATGCCAAACCGCTCGTCGAGGCCTTGGAGCGTCCTCTCGACCCCTCCTCGGCGGCGCCGCGCAGCTACCGCGACGTGGGCGAGCAGGCGGCGGCGGAGAGCTTCGTCATCGCCAAGGACATCGTCTATCCCGCTTACGCGAGGAGTCAGGCGCTCGACCAAGCCTACCAAGAGCAGATGCAGCCGATCGTCGGACGGAGGCTGACCCAGGCCGGGCTCCGGCTCGCCTTCGCTCTCGAGAGCATCTTCCTGCGCTACGACCAGGCGCGGCTCTCCTCGGCCGCCCCGGTCCGCAACGCGGCCGCCGAGCGCGCCCTCGGTATGATCTGCCCGGCCGCCCTTAGGCCCTAGGCCTCAAGGACTCCAGTTGGGAGTGTAGGAGCCGCCGGGGACCTCGAGCAGGCGGCGCGGCGCGCTGCCGTCGGCGTCCATCACGTAGACCTGCGGCTTCTTGGAGCCGCGCGTGCTCGAGAAGCTCAGGAAGCGCCCGTCCGAGGCCCAGGAGGGGGCCTCGTTCTGGCCCTCGCCGTGGGTGAGCTGGAGAACGCGGGTCCCGGTCACGTCCACGAGAAAGATGTCGAGGTTGTCCTTGCGGTGGGCGCGCCCCGCGAAGGCGATCCACTCGCCGGTAGGCGACCAGGACGGGCTGTCGCACCAGTTGAGGTGGGTCAGGCGCCGGATCCGGCCGGTGCCGAGCTCGAGGATGTGGACCTGCGGGTTGCCGGCCCGGTCCGAGACGAAGGCCAGCTGAGTGCCGTCCGGCGAGAAGGTCGGCGAAGAGTCGACCCCGAAGTGGGAGGTGACGGCCTTGGCCGCGCCGGTCTTGAGCTCGATGAGAAAGACATTGGGCTCCTTGCCGCGCGAGATGGTGGCGGCCAGCTGGGTGCCGTCGGGCGAGAACCCGCCGGCCACGTTGAGGCCCTGGCGGTCGGAGATCGTCGAGAGCTTGCCGCGCTCGAAGTCGTGGAGGAAGAGGTCGGGGTTGCCGTCCTTGTAGCTCGTGAAGGCCAGCGCGCGGCCGTCGGGGCGCCAGCGCGGCAGGAGGTTGAGCGACTTGTTCGACGTGACCCGGCGCAGCTCCTTGCCGTCGTAGTCGACGACGTAGATCTCCTTGGAGCCGGACTGGTCGTTGGAGAAGGCGATCCGCGAGCGCGCCACGCCCTTGCGGCCGGTGAGCTGGCGGACGATGTCGTCGGCCGCGGTGTGCGCCAGGACCCGCCAGGCGTCGGCGCGCTGGCGGTAGTAGCGCGAGAGCAGGGGCTGGTTGGTGCCCAGGTCGAGCAAAGTGACCTGCAGCGAGAGCATGTCGGCGCTGCGCCCGGCCTTGCCGCGCACGAGGAAGGCGGCGCCGCGGTCCTTCCAGGCCTTGAGGGCGTCGGGGGCGTCGGCGGGCGGGGTGTCCTCGTCGAGCTCGAAGGAGCGCGAGAACAGGAGGTCGGCGCGCAGGACCTCGCGCAGCTTGCGGCCCTCCTCGGCGTCGACCTGGCTCTTGGGGTCGGCCGCCGAGAAGGGCTCGAGGCCCATCTCGAAGGCGTGTTTGCCGCCCGTGCCCTCGATGCCGATGTAGACCTCGGCGGCCCGGCTCGGCGCGGCCAAGAGGAGCAGCAGCGCCAGCTGCTTGAGCGTCATTTCTTGCCGTTGAGGGACTTGAGGAGCTCCCGGGCCTTGATGGCCTCGGGAGCCTTGGGGAAGTCTTGGGGGATCGACTCGAGATAGCGCTTGGCCTCGTCGGCGTGGCCCTTCATCCGGAGCAGGCTCTGGGCGTAGCGCAGGCGGCTGGCCGCGGTGAGCTCGCTCTTGGGGTAGCGGTCGAGCGCCACCGCGAAGGAGCGCGCGGCGTCCTCCCAGCGCTCCTGGTAGAAGCGGGCTTGGCCGAGGTTATAGGCGGCGAGGTCGGCGCTCTCGCCCTTCGGGGACCTCTCGAGGTAGAGCGCGAAGCCCTGCGCGGCGGCGTCGTACTCCTTCCTGTCGAGCTGGCGGCGCGCGTCCTGGTAGATGTCGCTCGGCTTGACCGCGGCGGCCGCGGCCTTGGCGGCGGCTTCCGCGGCCTCGGCGGCTTCCACCCGCGCCTTGGCCTCGGCGTCGGCCTTGCGGCGCGCCGCGTCCTCGCCGGCACGGCGCTCGGTCTCGGCGGCCTCCTGCTTGCGGCGCTCTTCCTCGCGCTTGAGCGCCTCCTGGGTCAAGTCGATGCCGCGCTGGACCTGGGAGACCTTGCCGCTCAGCGCGGCGCCCAGGTCGTCCATCTTGGTCGACAGGCGCGCGGTGGACTGCTGGTTGTCCTTGAGGGTCTCGTTTAAGACGCTCATGTCCTTATGCATGTCCTCGAGGCGGGCGTTGAGGTCGGCCTGGTTGGCCTGCAGCTGGGTCATGACCTTCTTGAGGCCCTGGACCTGCAGGGAGATGGTGTCGTTTTGCTGGGACAGGTCGAGGATGTCGCGCTGGGTGGCCACGCAGCCGCTCAGGGCCAGGAGGACCAGGGGCAGGAGGCGGCGCATCCGTTCAGCGTACCTGCGAGGGGGAGACCACGGGCGCCGAGGAGACCTGGGCGCGGACCTTGGTCTCGGCGCGCCGGTTGTCCGACCAGCAGGCCTCGGTGGCGTCCTTGCAGGAGGGCCGCTCCTCGCCGAACGAGAGGGTCGCCAGCTTCCCGCCGCGCACGCCCAGGCGGATGTAGTAGTCGCGCACGGCCTTGGCGCGCTTCTGCCCCAGGGCCAGGTTGTACTCGGTCGTGCCGCGCTCGTCGGCGTGGCCCTCGATGAGGACCTCGAGGTCGGGGTGCTGCTTGAGGTACTCGGCGTTGGCGCGCAGGGCGATGCGCTCCGCGTCGGCCACCGAGTAGGCGTCGAAGTCGAAGCGGATGAGCTGGAGGTCGGCGGTGGGGACGAACTCCTTGCCGCGGATGCGGGCTTCCTCGACCTCGGCGGCGCTGGGGAGCTTGGCCGCGTCGTCCTCGCCGGCGGCGCCCTGCATGCCGGCCAGGGCGGCGTCGTCGGGCGGGGCCTTGCGGACGATCCTCTTGGGAGCGCAGGAGGCCAGGACGAAGGCGGCAAAGACCGCCAGCAAAACGGGCCCGGGGTGTCGCTTAGTCATAGTCCCTCCAACGAATAGTGCAGCGGTTTCCGACGGAGGCATGATACTTTTCGTCGACGAGCACTGTCAATTAGGGGTTTCTACGAACGGCGGAATGGTCCGTGCGCGAAGCGTGCTGCCCGGCCCGGCCTTTCGGCCGGGCCGGGCCAGCCGTTCGGAACTAGTCCTGCCCGCGGTCCTCTCCGTCCTTCCCGCGGCCCTCTCCGCCCTTCCCTCGCCCCTCTCCGCCCTTCCGGCGCTCCGAGCGCCCGCGGCATTCCTTGGGGTCCTTCTCACAGCGCGCCTTCATCTTCTCGCGGCGCTCCTTTTGCTTCCCCCAGCGCTTGGCCAGCTCGGGGTTGGCGCCCATGAAGGCCTCTCGTCGCGCCTCCTGCTCCTTCTTGAAGGCGTCGCGTTTGCCCTCGAACTCCGCCTTGAGCTTCTCCTTGGCCGCCTTGCGCTCCTCGGGCTTCATGGCCTTGAGGGACTCGGCGGCCTTCTTGCGCTCCTCCTTCGCCTGGGCGTGGAACGCCTGCCGGCGTTCCTTCTGCTCCTTCTGGAACTGGGCGTTCTTCTCCTTCAGGGCCTCGCGTTCGGCCTTGCCGGGTCGGGCCGCTTCCGCGTTCTTGGCCTCGGGCGCGGCCTCGCCGGCTCGCGCCGCCAGCGGCAGGCAGGTGATGGCCAGCAAGGTCAGGGTCATCATGGTCTTCATATCGTCTCCTGGGGCAGGGTGCCCTCCCCACTAGTACGCTTTACCCCCCGATTTGGTTCCCTCGTAGGGGCAGTTTCATTGAAAAAATAGCACTTTCCCGTTACACTCAGCAGGTGGACGCCAGCGCCAACCAGAAGATCCTCATCGTGGAGGACTTCCCCGCCTGGCAGGAATTGCTCAAGGTCTGGCTCAAGCACGCCGGCTACCAGGACCTCCACCTGGCCAAGACCGGGGGGGAAGCCGTGGAGCTGGCCCGCAAGGCCCTGCCGGACTGCATCCTGCTCGACCTGGGCCTGCCGGACATGGACGGGATGGAGGTCTGCAAGATCGTCCGCTCGATCCCGGCCCTCGGCAAGACGCCGATCGTCATGATCACCGCGCACCGCAAGGACAAGATCATGGGTCTCGAGTACGGGGCCGACTACTTCGTGCAGAAGTCCGAGAACCCCGCCGAGCTCCTGGCCACCCTGCGCGCGGTGTTCCGCCGCCGCGAGCTCGACCTCAACCTCTACCGCAAGGGCGACGTCACCCTGCAGATGGAGACCCGCAAGGTGTTCTTCCGCGAGCTCCAGGTGGCCACGCTGACCCCCAAGACCTTCGAGCTGTTCTTCGCCTTAGTCGAGCGCAGCCCCGAGCCGCTCAACAAGGACCTGCTGTTCACGGCCGTCGAGGGGCGGCCGCGGCCCGAGCTCTCGCGCGCGCTCGACATCCTGATGAACCGGCTGAGGAAGTCCTTGCCGGTCATGCTCCAGAACCGGATCAAGTCGGTGAAGGGCTTCGGCTACGTCTACATCGGGCCCGACGCCGAGAAGACCCCGCCTACGTCGTAGCCGGGACGGCGGTCCGCCGCGAGAACGTGAGGCTGCCGTCCTTGCCTGCCCCGACGTCCACCTTGTCCCCGGGCTTGAAATCCCCCGCGATGACCCGCTTGGCCAGCGGGTCGACGAGCATGGACTGGATCGCGCGCTTCATCGGCCGGGCGCCGTAGGCCGGCTCGAAGCCGCGCTCGCAGAGCAGCTTCTTGGCCGGCTCGCTCACGGTCAGCTCGAGTCCCTTCTCGGTCAGCCGCGCGCGCACCCGGGCGAGCTGGATGTCGGCGATGCCTGAGAGGTGCTCCGTACCCAGCGCGTGGAACACGACGGTCTCGTCGATGCGGTTGAGGAGCTCGGGGCGAAAGCTGCGGCGCACGGCCTCGAGGACGGCGGCCTGCTTCTTGTCCTCGGGCAGCTCCGAGATGAGGGCCTCGGAGCCCAGGTTCGAGGTCATGATGACGACCGTGTTCTTGAAGTCGACGACGCGGCCCTGGCCGTCGGTCAGCCGGCCGTCCTCGAGGATCTGCAAGAGGACGTTGAAGCAGTCGGGATGCGCCTTTTCGATCTCGTCTAAGAGGACCACGGCGTAGGGGCGCCGGCGCACGGCCTCGGTGAGCTGGCCGCCCTCGTCATAGCCCACGTAGCCGGGCGGCGCGCCGATGAGGCGGCTGACGGCGTGCTTCTCCATGTACTCGGACATGTCGAGGCGCACCAGGGCGCGCTCGTCGTCGAACAGGAAGGAGGCCAGGGCGCGGGCCAGCTCGGTCTTGCCGACGCCGGTGGGGCCGAGGAAGAGAAACGAGCCCGTCGGCCGGTCGGGGTCGGAGAGGCCCGAGCGCGAGCGGCGCACGGCGTCTGAGACCGCGGCGACGGCCTGGTCCTGGCCGATGACGCGCTGGCGCAGGCGGTCCTCCATGTGGAGCAGCTTCTGGGTCTCGCCCTCGAGCATGCGCGCGACCGGGATGCCGGTCCACACCGCGACGACCTTGGCCACGTCCTCCTCGTCGACCTCCTCTTTAAGGAGACGGCGCGTCCCTTGGAGGGTCTTGAGGCTCTCCTGGTCGGCCTCGAGGGCCTTGAGCTCCTCGGGCAGGCGGCCGTAGCGGATCTCCGAAGCCTTGGCCAGGTCCCCGCCGCGCTCGGCGGCCTTCTCGTCGGCCTTGAGCCGCTCGAGGTCCTCCTTGCGCTTGCGGCTGCGCCCGATGATCTCCTTCTCCTTGGCCCAGTGGCGGCGCAGGGCCTGGGCCTCGAACGAGAGCTTCTCGACGGCGCCGTCGAGCTCGCTCAAGCGGACCCGCGCGGCGGGCGACTCGTCCTTGCGCACGGCCTGGCGCTCGATCTCGAGCTGGCGGATGCGGTTCTCGACGTCCTCGAGCTCGGCGGGCAGGGAGTCCATCTCGATGCGCAGGCGGCTGGCCGCCTCGTCCATGAGGTCGATGGCCTTGTCGGGCAGGAAGCGGTCGGAGATGTAGCGGTCGGAGAGCCGCACCGCGGCCACCAGGGCGGCGTCGATGATGCGCACGCCGTGGTGCACCTCGTAGCGTTCCTTGAGGCCGCGCAAGATGGCCAGGGCGTCCTCGGGGCGCGGCGCGGGGGCCATCACGCGCTGGAAGCGCCGCTCGAGCGCGGCGTCCTTCTCGATGTGCTTGCGGTACTCGTCGAGGGTCGTGGCCCCCACGCAGCGAAGCTCGCCGCGCGCCAGCATGGGCTTTAAGAGGTTCGCGGCGTCGACGGCGCCCTCGGCGGCGCCGGCCCCGACCAGGGTATGCATCTCGTCGATGAAGAGGATGACCCGTCCGTCGGATTGCGTGATCTCGCGCAGGACGGCCTTGAGGCGGTCCTCGAACTCGCCGCGGAACTTGGCGCCGGCGACGAGCGCCCCGATGTCGAGCGCGATCACCTTCTTGGACTTGAGCCCCTCGGGGACGGCGCCCGCGACGATGCGCTGGGCCAGGCCTTCCACGATGGCGGTCTTGCCGACGCCGGGCTCGCCGATGAGGACGGGGTTGTTCTTGGTGCGCCGGGAGAGCACCTGGATGACGCGCCGGATCTCGAGGTCGCGGCCGATGACGGGGTCGAGCTTGCCCTTCTTGGCCAGCTCGGTCAGGTCGCGGCCGTATTTGTTCAAGGCCTGCCAGGTGTCCTCGGGGTCGGGGCCGGTGACCGGCTGGCCGCCGCGTACGGTGGGCAGGGCCTTGACCAGGGCCTCGGCGGAGGCGCCGGCGCGGGCCAGGAGCTTGGCGGCGCCTCCCTTGGCGTCGAGCAGGCCGAGCAGGAGGTGCTCGACGGAGAGATAGTCGTCGCGCAGGGCCTGACGGCGCTTGTCGGCGGCCGAGATCGCCCGGGCAAATCCCGCGCTGGCGCCCTGGCGGGGCTCGCCGCCGAGCTGGGGCATGCGGTCCACCTCGGCGCGCACGCCGTCCGCGACGACGCGCGGGTCGGCCCCGCCGGCGCGCAGCAGCGCCTCGACGGGCTCCGTCGCGTCCTCGAGAAGGGCCAACAGCAGATGCTCTTCGGTCGTCTCGCCATGGCGCCCCGACCGCGCCAGGCTCTCCGCCGCGTTGACGGCTTGCGCCGCCTTGGTCGTCCACTTAAGAGCTTCAGCCATACGCGCATATTATAAACGGGAACTCATCTGGTGCCAGTTGTTGACTTGTTGACTTTCGTTGCCGACGAGGCGCGCGCCGGCTGCGGTTTAGGCCCGCAACGCCCGACTCACGCGACTGCGGCTGATTCCCAAGAATGTCGCGATCGCAGTCGCCCGATGCCCCTCAGCCAACGCGCGCAAAGCGAAGATGCGGCGCCCTTGGCTTAGGCGTGGAGGACGCGAGATGTGCTCACGAAGGTCCACGTCGAATTCCCTTTCAATGGTTTCGGCAAGAGCTTCCATCGGTTGGGGAGGCTCGGGCTGCGGGTTTGAACGCCAACAGAAGAAATAGTGTTCGTCGTACTCGGGCTCGAAATCCTCCTTTGATTCTCCCATCCCTTCCAGATAGATGCGGCGCGCTTCGTTTGGGTCTGCAGACATGTAAGAAAGGGCGCGATCGACGTCGACCAGGGACGAGCGGATCGGGCCTTCGAACTGGCGCGCGCTGCTCCACACCCAATCGGCCGCCTTGTCGACCATCCCGGCCTTGACGGGATTACGATGGAGATACGGGAGAAGCTTCTGATAGTAGCGATCACCTCTGCAGATTTTGGCCTTATAGCGCGCTTGGAAGACGTGGCCGGTCCTGTTGTTCTTACGGTTGACAGCACGGGCGTAACGGCCGAGTACCCGGCACATCACGCTCTCAAGGGATGCTAGGGCGATTTCAAGAAGCAGGTGGAAATGATTGCTCATCAGGCAGTATGCCAACACCCGTGTCCGCGTCTTTGTGCAAACGTCGGCGAGGATGGCCAGAAAAAGAGTCCTTTCATCGTCATCATGAAATACCAGTTCCCCGTTATTGCCGCGGGAGTATGCATGGTGAACGGCACCGGGCTGATGCTCGCGTTTCGGGCGTCCCATAGAAGCAAGTACGCCGGACCCCCCAAAAAAGTTCCCTTTGTCGTCGGGGGCGCCGGGCGGGGGAAAGTCAACAAGTCAACAACTGGCACCGCAGGGAGGCGATTATTGGCCGTCGAAGGAGACGTCGCGGAGGCGCTTGCGGAGGGACTCGGCGGAGATGCCGCCGCGGCTGCGCTCGGCGGCGGGGGCGACTGAGGCTTCTGTGACGACGATCTTTGGGACGAGGTCCGATAACGGCGGGAGGGAGGCGGCTTCCTTCGCTTGGACGCGCGCTGCGGCGGCGGGAGAGCCCTCGGTCCAATCCCTCACCGCGGTCTTGGCCTCGGCCAGCGCGGCGTCGGCGGCGCCTTTGCCGTTGGAGAGGGCCTCTCCGGTCAACTCCCCGGTGGAGACGCCGCCGGCGGCGCGGTAGGCGGCCGCGTTGAGGCGGCCGGCCTCCTCCACGAGGCGGGGGAGCTTGTTGGCCAGCGTCTCGGCCTTGGCCAGCTTGGCGGTCGAATCGAAGCGGCGGGTCTCGGTGGGCTCCTCCTCGACGGCCAGTGCGGCTTCGCGGAGGACGCGGTAGAGGCGGGTCAGCGTGCTCTCGCAGCGCAGGATGGCGGCGTAGAGCGCGGCCTGGGCGGGGTCGGGCTTGCCGGCCTGCTGGGTGATGATCGCCTCCTCCTGATGGGCGATGCCGGAGCGGATCGCGCCTTCGCCGGCGACGTTGTAGTAGAGGTGTTTGACCGCCTTCGCAAACGAGTCGGCAGGCTCGCCGCCGCGGAAAGATAGATTGAAGCGCTTCTCCCTCTCCTCAACAGGAACGTTGAGGCGCGGGGCCTCGACCGGGGGCGTGGCCGCGTGTGCGCCACCGGCCATTAATAATAGAAGGGAAAGACTCCACCCCCGCATACCCATAGGGTGCCTGGCCCCCCGTCCCCGGTACAGGGAGGAGGGGCCTAGGCCCTGAGGGGTCTAAGGGCCCGTGTCAGGTGTTGGCCGTTGGAGCGCCAGCTCCGAAAGTCAACAAGTCAACAACTGGCACCGATTACCGATTACTACTGACACCGATTACTCCGACCAGCCCACCTTCTGGCCCTTGTTTTGCTGGTCGAGCCAGGTTTTTAGGGGGGCGAAGTACTCGGCGATGGCGGTGGCGTCCATCTCGCGCTGGCCGGTGGCGGCCTCGAGCGCGTCGGGCCACGGGCGGCTCGCGCCCATCGCCATCATGTCCTCGAGCTTCTTGCCGACCTCCTTGTTGCCGTAGAACGAGCACTGGTGCAGGGGGCCGGTGTGGCCGCTCTGGCGGCAGAGCGCGCGGTAGAACTGGAACTGCAGGACGTTGGCCAGGAAGTAGCGCGCGTAGGGGGTGTTCCCGGGGATGTGGTACTTCGCGCCGGGGTCGAAGTCGGCCTCGGTGCGCTCCACGGGCGGCTTGAGGCCCTGGTACTTGCGTACCAGGTCCCACCAGGCCTTGTTGTAGCGCTCCGGCGGGATCGAGCCGTCGAACACGCCCCAGCGCCACTTGTCGACCAGCAGGCCGAAAGGCTGGAAGGCGACCTTCTCGAGCGCCGCCTTGAGCAGGAGCTCGTTGTCGCCCTCCGGTCCCGGGACCTTGTCGATGAGGCCGACGGTCTTCAGGTAGGCCGGCGTCACCGACAGCGCGATGGTGTCGCCGAGCGCCTCGTGGAAGCCGTCATTGGCGCTGCCCCGGAAGAAGTAGGGCTGGGCCTTGTAGCCGCGCTGGTAGAAGTTGTGGCCGAGCTCGTGGTGGACCGTCACGAAGTCGTCCTCGTTGATGCGCGTGCACATCTTGATGCGCAGGTCGTCGGAGTTCTCGACGTCCCAGGCCGAGGCGTGGCAGACCACCTCGCGGTCCCGGGGCTTGACGATCATCGAGCGCTCCCAGAACGTGGCGGGCAGGGGCGGCATGCCCAGCGAGGTGAAGAAGCCCTCGCCGTACTTGACCATGCCCTTCTCGTCGACGCCCTTGGCCTTGAGGCGCTCGGTCAGGTCGAAGGCCGGCGTACTCTTGGGCGGCGAGACTAAATCGTAGACGTTGCCCCAGGACTGCCCCCACATGTTGCCCAAGAGGTGGGCGGGGATGAGGCCGTCCTTGCCGACCACGTCCTTGCCGTACTTGTCGGCCAGGCGGCGGCGCACGTAGGCGTGGAGCGACGCGTAGAGCGGCTTGAGCTGGAGCCAGAGCCGGTCGAGCTCGGCGGAGAACTGCTCGGGGGTCATGTCGTAGCCGGCGCGCCAGAGGTCGGCGGTGTCCTTGAAGCCCAGCTCGCGCGAGCCTTTGTTGGAGAGCTCGGCCAGGCGCTGGTACTTGGGGCGCATCGGCGGCGAGATCGTGCGCCAGCCCTTCCACATGTCGAGCAGGTCGGCCGGGTCGCGGCTGGTGCGGAAGGCGTCCTCCATGTCGTCGAGAGAGAGGCATTTCTCGGGGGTCCGGCAGTGCTTGCCCTTGGAGTAGGTGCCTTCGAGCCAGACCTTCACGTCGGCCAATTCCTTCTGCTCGGCCTCGGTGGGCGGGGAGGGGGCCTCGACGGCGAGCTTGAGGAAGAGGAACTTGCGCTTGAGGTCGGCCGGGAGCTCGATGACGTCGTAGACGCGCGCCTCGCGGGCGAGCTTGGCCGCCTCGGCCGAGTAGGCGCGCGAGGCGTCGGCGGCCAGCCACTCGGTGTCGTAGATGATGTAGGTGGCCTGGGCCCAGGACGCGAAGCGCGAGCGCAGGCCGAGCTCGTCGAGGGTCTTCTCGGCCCGGTCCATGAAGGCCTGGGCGTCGGCGACCGTGGGGGCGGCGGCGCGCGCGGGGGAAACGGCGAAGGCGAGGACGGCGGTCAGCAGGAGGCTCTTGGTCATGCGCCTAGGATAGCGATAAGGCGGGGCGGCGGTCTAGGGCGGCAAGGATGTTAGTATAGGCCCATGACCAGGACCATGCGCCTCTCGACCCTCCTCGCGGCCGCGCTCGCGGCCGCGCCCGCCGCCTCGGCCCGCCCGGCCGAGCGAGTCCTCACCCGCGACGACGCGGTCAAACGCGCGGCGGCCATCAGAGGCCTCGAGTACGACCTGGCGCTCGAGCTCGACGGGGAGAAGCCCGACTTCAAGGGCCGGGTCGCGCTGCGCTTCGAGCTCGAGGCGCCGGCCGACGGCCTGACGATCGATTTCGCCGACGGCAAGGTCGCGCGCCTGAGCGTCAACGGCAAGAAGACGCCGGCCGACTACAACGGCCTCTTCATCACCCTGCCCAAGGCCCTGCTGCGCGCCGGCCATAACGCCGTCGTCGTGGACTACTCCCATCCCTACAGCGCCGACGGGGCGGGCCTCTACCGCTTCAAGGACCCCGAGGACGGGCGGGTCTACATGTACACGAACTTCGAGCCCTACGACGCCAACAAGCTCTTCCCCTGCTTCGACCAGCCCGACCTCAAGGCCGCCTACGTCCTGAGGGTGACGGCTCCCGCGGACTGGACGGTGGTCTCCACCGTGAAGGAGGCGAAGACCGCTCTTTCCGGCGCGCGGCGGACCTGGACGTTCGCCAAGACCCCGAAGTTGAGCACCTACGTCTTCTCGGTCCACGCCGGCCCGTTCCACGTCTGGTCCTCGACCTCCGGCCGGGTGCCGGCCCGTCTATTCGCGCGGCAGTCCTTGGCCAAATATATCCCCGCCGAGGAATGGCTGGAGCTGACCCGCCAGGGCCTGGATTTCTTCGACGGCTATTTCGACGTCCCCTACCCGTTCGGGAAGTATGACCAGCTCGTCGTGCCGGATTTCAACGCCGGGGCCATGGAGAACGCCGGGGCGGTGACCTTCAGCGAGCGCTACGTCTTCCGCTCCACGCCGACGCTCGAGGACCGCGAGGCGATGGCCAACACCCTGCTCCACGAGATGGCGCACATGTGGTTCGGCGACCTGGTCACGATGCGCTGGTGGAACGGCCTCTGGCTCAACGAGAGCTTCGCCACCTACATGGCCTCGCTGGCCGTGGGTAAAGCCACGCGCTTCACGCGCTCCTGGCAGACCTTCTTCTCCGACGACAAGCAGTGGGGCTACGCCGTCGACCAGCGCGACACCACCCACCCCATCGAGGGCCCGGTGCCCGACACCGGCCAGGCCTTCGCGAACTTCGACGGGATCACCTACGGCAAGGGCGCCTCGGTGCTCAAGCAGCTGGCCTACCTGCTCGGCCCCGACCGCTTCCGCGACGGCGTGCGCCTCTACCTCAAGACCCACGCCTACGGCAACGCCGAGGAGTCCGACTTCTTCGCCGCGCTGTCAAAGGCCGCCGGGGCGGAGCTGGGCGTCTGGACCAGGGACTGGCTCAAGACCGCCGGGGTCAACACCCTGCGCGCCGAGTACGCCTGCGCGGACGGCAAGGTCTCGTCCTTCGCCCTGCTCCAGAGCGCCGAGCCGGCGTTCCCCACCCTGCGCCGCCACCGCACGGTCGTCGCGCTCTACGGCGAGGCGGCTGGCGGAGGCCTGGCGGTCCGCGACGAGGCCGCGGTCGGCTACGAAGGGTCCCGCACCGAGGTGCCCGCCCTGGTCGGGCGGCCCTGCCCGGCCCTGGTCTATCCCAACCACGGCGACGAGGACTACGCGAAGGTCGAGCTCGACGCGCTCTCCCTGGCGGCGGTCAAGAAGGGCCTGACGCGCGTCCCGGACGCGCTGGCCCGCGCCATGCTCTGGCATACGCTCTGGGAGATGGTCCGCGACGCCAAGCTGCCGGTGAGCGACTACCTAGACCTCGTCGTGGCCGACCTCGGCAAGGAGACCGATTTCAAGGTCGTCTTGGACGTGCTCGAGACCATCCAGGCCCGGCGCGGTACGACGGCTTCCGTCCTCAACTATCTGCCCGACCCGGACTATCCCCGCCTCGAGGCCTTCCTATGGGAGCGGCTGGCCGCCAGCGAGCCGGGCGGGGACTTCCAGAAGCTCTGGTTCGACGTCTACGCCAAGAACGCCGCCAGCGCGGACGGGGCGGCGAAGCTCCGCGCGCTCTTGACCGGGACGGCCGAGCTCGCCGGGATGACGGTCGACCAGGACCGTCGTTGGACCCTGTTGGCCCGCCTCGGCGAGCTTGGCGCGGCCGACGCCGAGGCCCTGGTCCTGGCCGAACTCCAGCGCGACCCCTCGGACCTGGGTGCTAAGTCCGCGCTCACGGCGCGCGCCGCGCGCGCCGACGGCAAGCGCGCCTGGTTCGACCGCCTGAGCGACCCCAAGAGCGCCGACACCCTGGGCGAGCAGCGGGCCATCATCGCGCGCTTCTTTCCGCCCGCCCAGAAGGCCCTGCGCGGGGAGTTCCTCGGCCCGTTCCTCGAGACCCTGCCCGCGCTGCTGGCCGCCAAGGGCGACGATTTCCTCGACGACTACACGCGCGCGATGATCCCGACGACCTGCTCGAAGCAGAGCGTGGCGGCTCTGGAGGGGTTCCTCGCCAAGACGCCGCCGGCTAATCCCGTCGTCCTGCGCGCCCTGCGCGACGCCAGGCAGGAAGACGCGCGTTGCGTGAAGGTCCGGGCGCTCCTCAGATAAACTTCTGATTGGGGACTGATAATCATCTAGAAGTTAGAGGTCCCCTCCCGGGGTTGGTAGTGTTTGTTTGCCGACACACACAGACCAAACAAAGGAGAGGACCCATGAAATTATACGCGGCCATCGACCTGCATTCCAACAACAACGTGCTG
>JACPXC010000064.1 GCA_016196755.1 Elusimicrobiota bacterium | reverse complement strand
CGTTGTTGTTGGAATGCAGGTCGATGGCCGCGTATAATTTCATGGGTCCTCTCCTTTGTTTGGTCTGTGTGTGTCGGCAAACAAACACTACCAACCCCGGGAGGGGACCTCTAACTTCTAGATGATTATCAGTCCCTGAACTTCTGATTCGTACGAATCAGAAGTTCAGGGACTGTCCCCAATCAGAAGTCTTACGGGTCCGGCTCGAGGTCTTCGAGTTCGGCGTCGGTGGGGAGGCTGGTGCCGTCGGTCGGGTTGAGGACCGGGTCGGTGCTTGCCTCGACGCTCTGGCCGGGGACCTGGCCGGAGACCGCGAAGTCGGCGCGCAGGACCAGGGGCTTGGTGTGGTCGAAGGGGCAAAAAGCTACGGGCTCGGTGCCCTTCTTGTAGGCCACGACCGCCTTCCTGGCGCAGGTGGGAAGGGCCAGGAAGCCGGTGTCGGCGTCGATCTTGGGGAAGACGATGTCGTCGGGCACCGGGAAGTCGCGCGAGGGCACGTCGGCAAGCAGACGCTTCATGATCTCGGCCCACCACGGCACCAGGGTCGAGCCGCTGGAGAGCCTTCGGCCCAGCGAGGTGGCGTCGTCATAGCCCATCCAGGCCACGGCCACCATGTCCGGCGTATAGCCGACGAACCAGAGGTCCTTGTTCTCGTTGGTCGTGCCGGTCTTGCCGGCCAGCGGGCGCCGGATCTGCTTGGCGCGCACGCCCGTGCCCACGTCGACGACGGCCTTGAGGAGGTGGGTGACGATGTAGGCGATCTGCGGCGACAGCGCCTCCTCCTCCTTAGGGATGTGGCGGTCGAGGAGCTTGCCATGAGAGTCCTCGACCCGCGTGACGGCGTGGCTCTTCACGTGGATGCCGCCGTTGGCGAAGGTCATGAAGGCATTGGCCATCTCGAGCGGGCTGACTACCGAGGAGCCCAGGCCCAAAGACAGCACCGGCGCGAGCCGCGAGCTGATGCCGGCCCGGTGCGCCAGCTCGACGACCTTGGGCGGCCCCACGTGCTCGATCAAGCGCACCGAGGCCACGTTGCGCGAGAGCGCCAGAGCGGTGCGCAGGGTGATGACGCCCTTGAAGCTGTTGTCGAAGTTGTTGGGCACCCAGACCTTGAAGTCCGACGAGTTGGCGAACACCGAGGTGGCGAGGTTGATGGCGTACTGGTCGGTGGTCCCATCGAGCAGGCGCCAGTCGCGCCCGTCGTAGTAATAGGCCAGCGGCATGTCCTCGACGAGCGTCCCGGCCGTCATCCCGGAGTTGAGCGCCGCGGCCCATACGAAGGGCTTGAAGGTCGAGCCGGGCTGACGCTGGGCCTGGACCGCCCGGTTGAACTGGTCGCCGCGGCCCCCGATCATGGCCTTGACCGCCCCGGACTTCACGTCCATCGCCACGAAGACGCCCTGGATGTTCGCGGGCGGGTTGGTCGAGACCGAGGGCGGGTCGATCCCGGCGTCCTGGTCCTCCTTGAGCTGCCGCTCCCACTCCTTGAGGGCGGTGACGTCGAAGGCCGCCAGCGCCTTCTCCATCTCCTCCTCGGCGATCTTCTGCATCTTGAGGTCCAGGGTGGTGTGGATGGTGAGTCCCCCGCGCCATAGGGTGTTGTAGCCGTAGCGGGGCTCGAGCTGGCGGCGCACGTACTCGACGAAGTACGGGGCCTGGATGCCGGCCAGCAGCGGGCGAGTGGCGGGG
Organism: Elusimicrobiota bacterium; assembly: GCA_016196755.1. Lineage (GTDB taxonomy): Bacteria > Elusimicrobiota > Elusimicrobia > UBA1565 > UBA1565 > SCTT01. Next base: position 51,266 of record JACPXC010000064.1, on the reverse strand, counting down.
ACGGGGATGGCCAAGGCCTTCTTCTCGTCGGCCTCCGAGATGAAGCCCTCCTCGCGCATGCGCTCGAGGACCAGGGAACGGCGCTTCTCGGCGAGCTTGGGATTGCGGAACGGAGAGTAGTTGGTCGGCGACTTGGGCAGGCCGGCCAGGAGGGCGGACTCCTCGATCTTGAGGTCCTTGATGTCCTTGCCGAAGAAGATCGCCGCCGCGGCCTGAGCGCCGTAGGCGCCCTCGCCGAAATAGATCTGGTTGAGGTAGAGCTGGAGGATCTCCTCCTTCGAGAGGTTGCGCTCGATCTGGATGGCCAGGACGAGCTCGCGCAGCTTGCGGAGGTAGCTGCGCTCGGGGGACAGGAAGATGATCTTGGCCAGCTGCTGGGTCAGGGTCGAACCGCCCTGCACCTTGCGGCCTGCCATGAGGTTGGCCAGCGCCGCGCGCGCGATGCCGCGCGGCGAGATGCCCCAGTGAGAGAAGAAGCGCGAGTCCTCGATAGCCAGCACCGCGTTCTGCAGGTCGACCGGGATCTCAGACAGGCTCAGGAGCGCGCGCTTCTCGATCGAGAGCTCGGCGATCAGGGCCTCGTTGGCGTCGTAGACGCGCGTGGTCAGCGGAGGCTGGTAGCGCTCCAAGGCCTCGAAGGAAGGGATGTCCGCGGTGACGCGCCGGCCGACCATGGCCAGCCCGGCTATGACGCCCGCCACGACGGAGGCGGCGATGTAGAACTTGAGGCGGCTCACGCAGGGTCCATTGTAGCGATTTTGTACGATGGCACGATGCGCGACCTCCTCGTCATAGGCGGAGGGATAACCGGGGCCGGTGTCCTGCGCGACGCCGCCCTCCGCGGCCTGTCCGCTGAGCTCCTCGAGAAGGGCGTGCCGGGCGCCGCCACGACGGCCGCCTCGACCCACCTCATCCACGGGGGGATCCGCTACCTTCTATACGACCGGCTGACCACGCATGCTACAGCCTGGGACGCCGGAAACATCGTCAAGACGGCCGGAAACCTCCTAAAACGCCTCCCCATCGTCTGGCCGGTCTATAAAGGCCACACCCACGGCCTGGCCACCGTGGAGACCTTGGTGGCCGCCTACGAGCCCTTCCAGCGCATGAAGGAGGGTCTGCGCCATCTGCGCCTGAGCGCCCAGGCCGTCAGGGAGCTCGTCCCAGGCATAGACCCCGACGGCTTGCAGGGCGGCGTCAGCTTCGACGAATGGTGGGTCGACGCCGAGGGCCTGGTAGCGGCCAACCTCGCCGCCGCCGAGAAGCTTGGCGCCGCCAAGCGAGTCGGTTGGCGGGCCGTCGGGCTGCTGCGCGAGGACGGCAAGGTGGTCGGCGCCGTGGCCGAGGGCCCCGACGGCCGGCGCGAGGAGCTCCGCGCGAAGCTCGTCGTCAACGCGGCGGGCCCCTGGATCGACCCCGTGGCCCGCATGGCCGGGCTGACCATCCCCCTGCGCCTGCGCAAGGGCGCCCACCTCGTCTACGACAAGCCGCTGGTCCCCGTCGGCCTGCTCTTGGCCGCGCTCGACGCGGGCCGCTTCGTCTTCGTCATCCCCTTCGACGGCGGCACCCTGGTCGGCCCGACGGACCTCCCCCACAACGGCAGTCCCGACGAGGTGCGGGCCGACCCCGAGGAGCTCGAGTACCTGCACGGCTCGGTCAAGCGCTATTTCAAGGACTTCCCACGGACCTGGACGCGCACCACCGCCGGCGCGCGGCCGATCCTCGGGCAGGGCGGGTCGGAGAAGCTGTTGTCGCGCGAGTACCAGGTCTTCGACCACGGCACGGAGGGCGCGGAAGGCCTCATCACGCTGGGCGGCGGGAAGATGTCGGACTTCCGGCTCATGGCCAAGGACGCCGTGGACCTGGCCTGCGCGAAACTCGGAGTCGATATGCCGTGCATCACCGAGGCCCTGACGCTCGACGGAGAGCAGGCCGCGCCTCGGCCGGTGTTCCCACGGCCGTCGCCGATGCTCAAGAATTTCCTGCGGCGCCACCCGCGGGTGCGCGAGCTGCATGCGCTCGCGCATCTCGGGGCGGGGTTGGCCTGCCATACCCTGCGGGCGCTCAGCGGCGGGTTGAAGGTGGCGGATGCCGCGGAGTTCCGCCGGCATTACGGCCTTTAGCCCTTACGTCTTAGACCGCAGCGCCCGCCGCAGCAGGTAATACTCATTGAGCGGCCGGTCGTCGGTGATCCGTATCTCGGGATCCTCCGCCAGCAGGGCGCCGAGCGGGATCTCCTTCGACAGCACCGCCTCGATATACTCCGGCACCGTCTCGTCGCCGGCCCACTCCATGAGGTCCCGCCGCGCCGCCTCAGGCATCTGCCGAGCCGCTCTCGCCGCCGTCAGGCTCTCAAGGGGCGCCCGCGACGCGATGAAGTGCAGGCCCCACCCCTCGATCGAGCGGAACACCCTCACGTGCGGGAACGCCTCCGCCAGCGACCGCGCCGTCGCCGCGACGAGGAAGGCCTCCGCCCCCGGCTCGCTCGGGCGGTAGGGCAGCCACTGCTGGAGCACGCCGTCGGGGCGCAGACGGAGCTTGAGCACCTCGTAGAACTCGTCCGAGTAGAGCAGACTCGACCCCGCGGCCTCGATCGGCGGGGGCGGGTCGATGGTGATGACGTCGTAGGAGTCCGCCGCGCGCATGAGGAAGCGCCGGCCGTCGTCGACGACGATCCGGCCCCGGACGCCGTCGTGCGCCTGCGCGGCGTCGGAGAAGAAGTAGCCGAACAGGTCGCGCACGCTGGGCACGAGCTCCACGGCGGTGACCTGCCCGCCCCAGCTCAAGAGCGAGCGGAAGGTCGTCCCCATCCCGAAGCAGATGGCCAGGGAATCCTTGGGCGCACCGGGATGGAAGGCGAAGGGCAGGTGGGCCATGAACTTGGTCAGCGGCGTAAACCGCGTGATCGAGACGCCGTTGACGTAGAGCTCCTTGCTCATGCCCGCCCCGGCGGCGACGACCGTGGCGGTGTGGTCCCGGCGCACGACGGCGCTGACCCGCGGCTCCTCGTAGCTCGTGCAGAAGAGGACGGCGGCCAGCGCCAGCCCCGCCGAGACGCGCGCGGCCAGCGACCCGGCCCGGGGCGACAGCCCCCCGGGCGAGAAGAGCGGCCAGACGGCGTAGGGCAGCGCCAACAGGATCAGCGAAAGGCGCACCCCCAAGAACGGCAGCAGGAGATATGAGGCCGCCAGCGGGCCGAGGATGCAGCCCACGACGTTGACGGCGTAAGCCCGGCCGGCGCGCCCCGGCTCGCCGGCGGACGCCGCGTCTATAACCGACGGCGTCAGGTAGCCCAGGACGGCGCAGAACGGGACGATGCTGAGCAGGGCCAGCGCGGCATGGAGCGTGCCGCCCCCCAAGAGAGCGGGCAGGCGCGGGTCGTTGAGGAGGACCGGCAGGAGCGCCGCGGTTCCCAGGACCGCCGCCAGGGCGCCGCGCTCGAGCGGACGGCCCGACGCCAGGTGCCGCCTGTAGCACGAGGCCCCGGCCCAGGTCGCCGCCAGGTAGACGCACAGGAGCAGGGAGAAGGCGTAGACGTGCGCGCCGAGGACGACCGTGAACTGACGGGTCCAGACCACCTCCATGGCCAGCGAGGTGAATCCAGTGATGAACAGCAGCGCGTCCGCGGAATGAGGTCTACCGCCCGTCGACGGGGCGGCCTCTGCTTTCGGCGCGTCCCCGGGACGCGCCGGCAGCGAGAAAGCGATGACCGCCGCGGCGGCATTGAGGAGCGCCGCCACCCAGAGGGTCCGCGTGAAGCCGAGCACCTCGAGCAGCAGGAATCCGGCGGCCAGCGTCCCGGCCATGGCGCCGAGGACGTTGGCGCGGTAGAGCCGCCCGAAGCCGTCTCTCCCGGTCCCCTCGAGATGGGCCAGCATGAGCGGGAACGTGGCGCCCATGCAGACGCACCAGGGGAGGATGGCGGCCCCCATCATCACGCCAGAGAGGGCCAGGTAGGCGAAGGAACCGGCCTCGCCGAGCCCGAGCAGGGCGGAGCGGGACGCCGCGAAGAGTGCCGGGACGAGGAACGCCCCCAGCGCCATGACGGCTTCGGCCGCGGCGTAGAGCTTGGCCGGCGCCAGGCCGCGGCGCGCCAGCGGCGCCGCGTAGCGGCCGCCCGCCCACGAGCCCAGCGCCAGCCCGGCCATGAAGGTCGAGAGCAGGATCGAGATGACCGGGGTGATGACGCCGAAGGCGGCCAACGCCAGCCGCAGCCAGACGACCTGATAGAGCAGGCAGCAGAACCCGGAGAGGAAGAAGAGGACGGCGGGACTGCTAGGCAAGCGCGTCGATGACGGCCAGGTCCGAGGGCTCGAGGCGGACCGACAGGGCCTTCGGGCTGTCGACGGCGCTCTCGACCCGGCTGGCGCCGGGGATCGGGATGACGTTCTCGCCTTGCGCCAGGTGCCAGGCCAGGACCACGCAGTAAGGGCTGATGCCGTGCTTGACCGCCAGCGCCATGAGCGTCGGGTGCTTGGAGAGGGAGATGTGGCCGTAGCCGCCGCCCACCGGGCAATAAGGCAGGTAGGCCACGCCGCGCGCGGCGCAGGCCTTCACCAGTCCGTCGTCCAAGTCGCCGCGGTCCTTGGGATGGAGCTGGTTCTGGACGCTCTCGATCCGCACGATGGCCAGCGCCTCGTCGAGCTGTTCGAGGCCCACGTTCGAGAGGCCGACGTGCCTGATCTTCCCCTCGTCCTTGAGGCGCTTGAGCTCGCCGACGCTGTCGGCGAAGCGGACTTTCTCGTCGGGGGCATGGAGCTGGTAGAGGGCGATGGCCGAGACGCCGAGGGCCTTGAGGCTGCGCTCGCAGGCCGCGCGCAAAACCTCGGGGCGGGCGTCGCGCTCCCAGCGCCCTTCGGGCCGGGTCAGGCCGCCCTTGGTGGCGACGACGACCTTCCCCCCGCCGGGCCAGGACTTGACCGCCTTCGCGATGAGACGCTCGTTGTGGCCGATGTCGGAATCGTCGTGGCAGTAGACGTCGGCCGTGTCGACGAGGTCGGTGCCGGCGTCGAACGCCGCGTGGAGCGCGGAGAGCGCGTCCGCCTCGCTGGGGCCGTCGCGGCCAATCGACATGGGCATCCCGCCGAGGCCGACGGCTTGGACCGTCAACCCGCTGCGTCCGAGCGCCCGCCGCTCAGTCACGGGTGATCCTCAGTCGCCGCGCCGCGCGGCCGCGGGCCTCGGCCAGGGCGAGGAGCTTCCCGACCAGGGACTTGAAGGACAGCCCGGTCGCCTGCCAAAGCTTCGGGTACATACTGATGGCGGTGAACCCCGGCAGGGTGTTGACCTCGTTGAACCAGAGCCTGCCGGTGGCCTTGTCCATGAGGAAGTCGACACGCGCCAAGCCGTAGCCGCCGAGCACCGTGAAGGCCTGGAGCGCCAGCGCGCGCACGCGCTCGGCCTGCGCGCGGGTCAACTCGGCGGGGACCAGGAGTTCGGCCCCATCCGGGTCCTCGTACTTGGCCTCATAAGAATAGAACTCGGCGTTGGGGCGGATCTCCCCGGGAACGGAGGCCGCAAGCGCCGCCGGCGCGCCCAGGACGGCGACCTCGATCTCGCGCGCGGCGATGCCCTGTTCGACGAGCACCGTGTCGTCGAAACGGAAGGCCTTGCGCACCGCGGCGGCCAGGTCCGCGGCCTTCTTGACCTTGTAGACCCCCACCGAGGAGCCCAGGCGCGAGGGCTTCACGAAGACCGGCAGACGGAGCTTGCGCGCCGCGGCAAGCCCCTCGCCCGGGCGCAGGACGGCGTAGGGCAGGATCGGCAGGCCGGCGTGGACCGAGAGGCGCTTGGAGGCCTCTTTGTCCATCCCCATCGACGAGCCCAGGACGCCCGCCCCGACGTAGGGCCAGCCGAGGATCTCGAGGAGGCCCTGCATCGTGCCGTCCTCTCCCATCGGGCCGTGCAGGACGGGGAACACGGCGTCGGGGACCACGGAGCGGCCCGCGGCGCGCAGGCGCGACGGAGAGCCGGGTTCCAGGCTGAGCGCGGCGCGGTCGAAGCGGTGGGCGGCCGGCCTGGGGCTGCGCGCGAGAGCCCGCGCCGAACGCTGGAGGTGCCAGGCGCCGTCGGGCGCGATCCAGACCAACTCCGCCTTCCACGGCGCCGGCAGGTGCCGCAGCACGGCCGAGGCCGACACGCAGGAGACTTCGCGCTCCGCGGAACGTCCGCCGCAGAGGACCAGGACGGTCTTCAAGCTCAGTACACCCCGCGCGTCTTGTACCAGAGCGAGCCGTCCATGCGCTGGTGGGTGCAGTCCACGAACACGATGACCTGGCGCTCGTTGAAGGCGTAGCCCCACCCGCCGGAGTCGCCCAGCGCCGAGCCGTTGATGCCGCCGCCGACGATGACGCTCGGCGGGTAGTAGCGGGTCTCCTCGGTGTCCTTGTGCTCCTTGATGCCGAGCTCGGCCTCGGGGATCTCGCCGATGTACTCGGGGACGAGCTCGGTGAGCTTGTCGGGGATCTTGCCCTTGGCTTGGATGTAGTCGTTGAGGCTGCGCTCGAGCGCCGCCATGCGCGAGAGCGTGTGGCTCTCCGCGGTGCGCCGCGTCGAGCGCACCACCTCGTCGGACATCCCCTTCGGGAAGCGCTCCTCGCTCGCCATGAAGGCGCAGGAAGAGAGTAGGGCGGCGGTCACCAAGATCAGGGTCGGTCTCATCGAACCTCCGGCAAGATGGTGCAGATGGTCCCACCGCCGAGCACCTCGTCGGCGGCGTAGAAGACGGCGGCCTGGCCGGGCGCGGGCGCGTGAAGAGGCTCGAGCAGTTCGACCCGCCAGCGTCCGCCGGCCTCGGCAGCGACCCGGGCGGGAGTCAGGCGTCCGCGGTGACGCGCGCGGACCAGGACCTCGGAGTCCGGCTCGGGCGCGCGGCTCGTCCAGCTCACGCGCTCCACCAGCAAGCGGCTGCGGAGCGTCTCGTCGGCGCCGCCGACGACCAAGGTATTGGTCTCGGCGTCCATGCCGGTCACGTAGAGCGGGTCCGGACTCGAGAGCCGCAGGCCGCGGCGCTGTCCCAGGGTGAAGCCCGGCAGGCCCTCGTGGCGCCCGAGATCCTTGCCGTCGGCGGAGCGGACCGCCCCTGGCGCGAAGGCCGCCGGCGCCCGTTCGCGCACCAAGGCGCGGTAGTCGCCCCCGGGCACGAAGCAGACCTCCATGCTCTCCGGCTTATCGGCCGTGTGCAGGCCCAAGGCGCGGGCGCGCTCGCGGACCTCGGGCTTGGTCAGCGCCCCCAGCGGGAAGAGCGATCTCTCGAGCTCGGCCTGTCCCAGGCTGTGCAGAAAGTAGGTCTGATCCTTCGCCTCGTCGGCCGCGCGCAGGAGCCGGCGCTCGCCCGGCCGGCCCTCCACCCGCGCGTAATGGCCGGTCGCCACCGCCCCGGCCTTCCACGCTTCGGCCAAGCGCAGGAAGGCCCCGAACTTGACCGAGCGGTTGCACTCGACGCAGGGGTTGGGCGTGCGCAGGGCGGCGTAGTCGCTGACGAAAGGCTCGATGACCGTGCGCTCGAAGACGTCGGCCAGGTCGACGACGTAGTGGGAGATCCCGAGCTTCTCGCAGACGCGCTTGGCGTCGGCCATGTCCTCGGGCGAGCCGCAGCAGCCGTAGCCGGTGGGGCTGCCGGGCAGGAGCTTGAGCGTGACGCCCACGGCCTCCACGCCGGACTCGGCCACCAGCGCCGCGGCCACCGAGGAGTCCACCCCCCCGCTCATCGCCACGACGACGCGAGCGGTCACGAGACGCCCGCCTTGCTCGCCAGACGGAGGCGCTCGAGGCAGCCGGGCAGGACGGAGAGCAAACGGTCGACGTCGGCGCCGGTCGAGCCCCAACCCAGCGAGACGCGCAGGGCGCCCTTCCCCCACTCCTCCGCCACGCCCACCGCCTTGAGGACGTGGGAGAGCTCGGTGGCGCCGGCCGAGCAGGCCGGGCCGCTCGACACGCAGACGCCCTCCAAGTCGAGGGCGACGACCAGGCTGTGGCCGTCGACGGCCGACACGCAGAAATGCGAGGTCCCGGGCAGGCGGTCGGCCGCCTCCACGGTACGGCGCGTGCCGGGGTTGCGCAGGACCCCGGCCTCGAGGCGGTCGCGCAAGGCGATCAGCTCCTTGTTGTGGGCGGCCTGCTCGCGCTGGGCCAGCTCGCAGGCGGCCCCGAAGGCGACGATGCCGGCGACGTTCTCGGTGCCGCCGCGCCGGTTCTTCTCCTGGTGTCCGGAGACCAGGGCCACCAGCGGCGTGCCGCGCCGGACCGCCAGAGCCCCGACGCCCTTTGGGGCGTTGAGCTTGTGGCCGGAGAGCGCCATGAGGTCGACCCCGGCGGCCGAGAACTCCAGGGGGACCTTGCCGGCCGCCTGGACGGCGTCGCAGTGGAACAGGACCCCTCGCGAGCGGCAGAGCGCCGCCAACTCGCGTACCGGCTGAAGGGTGCCGACCTCGTTGTTGGCCGCCATGACCGAGACCAGGCAGGTCTCGGGGCGCAGGGCGGCCGCCACGGCGGCGGGATCCACGCGGCAGGCCGCGTCGACGCCGACCCAGGAGAGCTCGAAGCCGCGGGCGGCCAACTGGCGGGCGGCCCCGAGCACGGCCTCGTGCTCGACCGTCGAGACGACGAGATGCCGGCGCCGGCCAGCCGAGGCGTTCCAGGCGGCCTGGGCCGCGCCGCAGAGCGCCGCGCTGTCGGCCTCCGAGCCGCCGCCGGTGAAGACCACCTCGGCCGGCGCGCAGCCGATGAGGGCCGCGGCCTGCTCGCGGGCGCGCTCCACCGCGCGGCGCGCGCGCTGGCCGGCCGCGTGCACCGAGTTGGGGTTGCCGAACTCTCCCTTGAGGAACGGCAGCATCGCCTCGAGCACCTCGGGGCGCACCGGGGTCGTGGCGTTGTGGTCCAGATAGACGTAGGGGGTGGAAGCCGTCACTGGAAACCGAACCCCTTGAACAGGTCCTCTTCGGCCTGCGGCTTCTCGGGCTGCTTCTCGTCGCCGGCGGGCTGGGCGCCCGGCAGCGCGCGGCCCTTGGCCTTCGAGCCTTTGGCGCCCTCGACCCCGGCCACGATGATCTTCTGCACGCCCTCCGAGAAGACCAGCATGCCCTCTTTCATGTCGAAGTGCAGGCGGAACGGGGAGCGCTCGGCCTGCGGGCGGTAGGCCTTCCCGAGGTTGTCGCGCTCCTGCTCCCAGCCCGGGTTGTAGAGCAGCTCGCCGCGGATGTCGACGAGGTTCTTGAGGATGGGGAGGCTGAAGCGGATGCGGTAGATGCCGTTGGAGTCGCTGACGCCGGCGTCAAACGACGAGGTCTGGAAGGCCGCCTCGCCCTTGTCGACGAACTGCTGCTCGCCCTTGGCCACGGCGCGCACGACCACGCCCTGGATGGGGTTGTCATCGTAGTCGACCACGAGGCCCTGGACGTAGCCCTCGAGGAACAGCGACTTCTTGGGCATAGAGACGAAGAGCATCTCCTTGGCCCCGGTCAGGCGGTCGGTGATGGCCACCTGGACGACGCGCCCTTCGGCGAAATCCTTGAGGACCACCTTCTTCTTCTGCCCGCCGACCTGCAGGCTCGAACAGCCGATGGTCGCGAGCAAGGCGGCGGCGGCGGCACGGACGGGCAGCCTCATCCCGAGGCCTCCTGCCCCGTGCCGGGCTTGGCACCCGGGGCGGGCGGGCGGGGCGCGGGGAGCGCGCCCGGCGGCGAGGCGTCGCAGCGGTTCTTCTTCATCGGCGGGTTCTTCACGAAGAAGACCACCCGGCGGTTGCGGGCCTTGTTCTCCGGCGTGTCGTTGGCGGCCAGGGGGCGCGCGTCGCCGTAGCCCATGGCGGCGACACAGCCCGGCGGGAAGCCCTTCTCGCGGATCAGGTACTCGACGACGGTGGTGGCCCGGGCGCTGGAGAGCTCCCAGTTGGACCAGAAGTAGTCGTTGTGGATCGGCACGCCGTCGGTGTGTCCCTCGACGATGACCTCGTTGCCCTTGTCGGCCAGGACCTTGAGCTGGGGCGCCACCTTGTCGATGATCTCCTTCATGCCCGGGGTCAGCTCGGCAAATCCGCTCTCGAACTGGGACATCTTCCCCTGCTCCTCGAAAGAGACCTTTAGGCCTTCCTTGTCTACGGTGACGGAGCCGGCCATCTTTCCCTTGTCCATCATCTCTTTGATCTCCTGTTGGGCGTTCTGGACGTCCTTGTTGAGCGCCGCGGAGAGGGCGTAGAGGATGACGAAGAAGCAGACCAGCTCGGTCATGAGGTCGGCGTAGTTGACCAGCCAGGCGGGAGCCGGATGCCCGATCATGCAGACGTGGGGGTCGCTCTCGGAGATGAACCCCCGGGGCGGGCGGATGGGCATCGGGGCCTACTTCCTCGGCGCGGGGCCGGAAGGCCCGGGGGTCGGCGCGGGACCCGCCGGGGTCTCGGGACCCGGCTCCTCGGGCCCCTTGACCAGGAGCCGCTCGGCCGGCTCCAGATAGGCCTTGAGGTTGGCTTCGACCACGCTGGGCGCCGCGCCGCTCTGCAAAAGCAGGACGCCGCGGATGACGATCTCCTTGACCAGGAGCTCGTCCTCGGAGCGCCGGCGCAGCTTGCCGCCCATCGGCAGGAAGATGAGGTAGCCGCTGCCCAGGCCGTAGAACGCCGCGGCCAGGGCCAGGGCCATCCGGCGCGGCACGGCGGCGACGTCGTCGATCGAGTTGAGCATCATGACCATGCCGAGGACGGTGCCGATGATGCCGAAGGCGGGCGAGTAGGTGCCCAGGGCGTTGAAGATCTCCTGGCCGACCTTATGGCGCTCGCGCACGAACCCGAGTTCGGTCTCCAGCATGTTGCGGATGAACTCCTGGTCCTGGCCGTCGATGACCATCTGGAGGCCGCGCTTCATGAAGTCGTCGCTCAGACGGTTGACGTCCTGGTCGAGGGCCAGGAAGCCTTCCTGCTTGGCCTTCTTGGCGAGCGCCACGAAGGTGACGACGATGCCCGCGGTGTTCTCCTCGGCCTGGAACAGGACCTTGCGGGTGATGCGTCCGACGCCGATGACCTGCTTTAGAGGATAGTTGACGAGCGTCGCGCAGAAGGTGCCGCCCATGACCATGAGCAGCGCCTCCATGTTGATGAAGGGTTTAAAGCCCGCCACGCCCTCGGCATGCCAGATGGAACCGATCATCAGGCCGATGAACACGAGGATGCCCATCACTGTCCCGATGTCCATTTGAGGGGGCCTCTCGCTACTCCCGTTCGAATCCCTTAATGGGATTGACGGGGGACTTCTCCGAATTGACCTTCCGTCGGTACTGTATCACCTTTTCGACGATTTCGTCCACGGGCTCCCGGACGACGTAGCGGTTGTTGGTGGCCAGCTGGACGACCGTCTGGTTCGGCGAGGATTCGAGGGCCTCGATGAGTTCCGCGTTGAGCGTGACCGACTGGCCGTTGAGGCGCGTCAGCGCGATCACAGGGTCCCTGGAGGCGGCGGCAGGTCGCCCGGGTCTTTCTTCCCGAAGAGCTTGGAGATGGCCCCCTTCATGCCCCCGGCGCCCTCCGGCGGGCTGAGCTGGACCTCGAGCTCGCGAACCCGCTCGTCGGCCTCGCGCCGGCCGGCCGCCGCGGCGGCCAACGCGGCGTCGCGCTCGGCCTCCAGGGCGCTGGCCCGGGCCTCGGCCTCGCGGCGCAGGATCTCGAGCTTGCGCTTGGCGACCTCCTCGTCGGACCTGCGCTTCTCCTCGAGCTTTTTGGCCTCGGCGCGGGATTCATCGAGCGCCGCCTCGAGCCTGGCCTTGACGTCGGCCGCCTCGGCGAGTATGGTCCGCGCGGCCTCGAGCTCGCGCGAGAGCGAGGCGCCCTTGCCCTCGGCCGCGGCGCGCTCGCGCATGATGGTGTCGCGCTCGGCGGTGACGGCCCTCTGGCGCTCCTCGTCGCGCAGCGCTCGCTGGCGCGCCTCCTCCAGGGAGCCCTGGAGCACCGTGAGCCGGGCCTTCTCGGAGATGAGCTCCTTCTCGAAGGCCAGCCGAGCCGCGCGGTCCTCTTCGCGCGCCTTCTCCTCGCGCGTGAGCCGTCCGCGCGACTCGTCGCTCTGGGAGCGCAGCGCGGCCAACTCGGCGTCGCGCTGGGCGAGGAGCTCGTGGATGCGGGCCTCCTTTCCCCGGCCTTCCTCGGTGCGCCGGTCCAGCTCGGCCTCCAGCAGGCGCCGGGCCTGGGCGGCTTCGGCCTCCACCTCGCGCGCCTTCTCGGCCAAGGCCTTCTCGGCCGTGGCCCGCAGCAGGCGCTCCTTTTCGGCGTACTCGACCTCGAGCTCGGCGCGCAGCTGCTGCTGGACGCGCAGGACGCGGGCCTGCACCTCCTCCTGGGCGCGCAGCTTGAGCTTGCTCCGCTCCGCGTCCATCTGTTTTCCGGCCTCGGCGCCCAACTGGGCGCGGAGCTCGGCCTCGCGGTCCTGCCACTTGCGCTGCAGGACGAGGAACTCGCCCTTGTAGCGCTCGAGCTGGCGCGTGGCCTCTTCCTTGGCTTTGCGGCCCTCGAGCGCGCCGGTGCGCATCGCCCCGGCCTGGCGCTCGAGCGCGGCGCAGACCGCGCGCATGCGGGCCAAGGCCCCCTGGGCCTGGTCGGCCTGGGCGCGGCTGCGCTCGAGCTCGACGGTCTGCTCGTCCTTGAGCTTGCGGGACGCCGCCTCGTGCCGGGCGGCGATGGCCCGGACCTCGAGCGCGGCCTCCTCCTGCGCCGCGTTCACCTTGCCCTCGGCGTGGGTCTTCACCTGCTGGATCTCGGCGTCGTGCTGGAGGCGCAGACGCTGGGTGACGGTCAGAAGGTCGTTCTGCAGGCGCTCGCAGTCGGCCTGCAGGCGGTCCTCGCGCTCCTTGGAGGACAGGCGGGCCGACTGGATGTCGCGGTCGTAGCGCTCCTGGAGGTGGCGGGCCTGGTCCCGGGCCTTCTCGAACTCAGCTTTGACCGCGAAATACTCGCGCTCCTTCTCGTGAACCGAGCCGATGCGCGCCTCGAGCTCGTTTTTAACGCGCAGGAGCTCGGCCGCCTTCGATTCGGAGGCCTTGAGCTCCTGGTCCATGGACTTGACGGCATGGCGGGCCTCGTCGCGCTCGGCGGCGGCCTCCTTGGCCTTGCGGAGTTCGTCCTCTTTGGCGGTGATGACGCGCTGCCAATGCGCCTTCTCCTCGAGCCAGCGGCGCTCCATCTCCTGAAGGCGCGAGGTGAGGTGGCTCTCGATCTCCTTGTCTTGGGCCTCGCGCTGGCCGACCTGGGTGCGCAGGGTCGAGACCCAGGTCTCGCGTTCCTGGACCAGGCGGTTCTCGAGCTCCTGGACCCGCCCCTCGAGCTTGAGCCGGGACTCCTCGTGCTCGGACTCCCGGCGCTGGGTGCGCAGCTTCTCCTGGACTTCCTTTATAGAGGTCTCGACGCGGGCCGCTACGACCTTCTCCTCCTGGCTCTTGAGGTTGGCGAGGAGGACCTTCTCGCGCTCGGCTTGGAGACGGCGCTCGAGCTCGGCGACGCGCCGGTCGGCGTCGCTGGCCCCGGACGGCGGCGCCGGAGGCTGGGGCATGCCGGCCTGGACCGGCGGGGCCGGCGGCGGCGCCCAGGACGGCTGGGCGGGCGGATAAGCGGGCATCCCGGGGGGCATCCCCTGCCAAGGCGCCTGCATCCACGGCATCGGCATGCCGGGCGGCCAGCCCGCGGGATAGCCGGCCTGGGGGGCAGGCGCGGACTGAGGAGGCTCCTTGGCGGCCGGCGGCTCCTGGGGCGCGGGACGCGACGACATGCCGGGCGGCGGCGGGACGGCGCGCTTCCCGGGGGGCGGCGGCGGCGGGATGGGCCTGTCGGGGGGCAGTTCGGCCATGGGGGGTCCTCGTTATGCTCCTGTGCCGGCCTGGGAGGCTTTGACGCCGTCCACCCAGGCGCGGAGCTCGGGGTCCGGCCTCAGACGGAGGTAGTTCTCGTAGAAGACGATGGCCTCGGAATAGCGCCCCATCTGATAGAGCGCCTGTCCGAGGGAATTATAAGCGTCGGCCAGCTGGGAGTCGAGCTCGACGGCCTGGCGCAGGCTCTTGACCGCGGCGTCGAGGTCGCCCTCCTCGAGCGAACGGGCGCCCGCCTCGTACCAGCGCCGGGCGAGCGCCGGGTCCTCCGCCGTCGGCGGCGGCTCGGCGGGCTTGGCGGCGGCGGGGCCCGTGAGCTGGCTGAGCCGCGAGCCGCGCACCGACTCGGTGGCGATGACCTGGTGGAAGCCTCCCCCCGCCTCCGCGCCGCGGATGTTGACGCGCCCCTGCTTCTCGAGGAGCTTCACGTGCTCCATGACCTTGGCGCGCTCCTCCTCGACCTGAGCGGCCGTGAGGTCCTTCTGGAACTCCATCGCCTCCTTGACGAGCGAGGCCGCGCCGGTCGACATGTTGGCGAAGAACTTGTTGGCGACCTCCGGCGGCGCGCCATGCAGGGCGCGGGCCATCTGGTCGGTCTTGAGCTCGCGCACGATGGCCTGCATCTCGCGGTCCGCGAAGCGCGCCACGTCCTCGAAGAGCAGGATCTTCTTGCGCACGTACTCGAAGACGGTGGGCTTGTCGTTCTGGAGGTAGTCGAGGATGTTGGAGCGCGAGCGCGGGTCGGCCTCCTCGAGCATCTGGATGAGCCGCTCGATGCCGCCCACGACGTAATCGATGTTCTCCTTGATGTCGGCGTCGATGGCGGCTATCTGCTCGCGGGTGACCTGGCGGACCTTGAGGGCCTCCATCGCCACCTTGGCCTGGAGCTCGACCGGCAGGGAGGTCAGGACCTGGCGGGCGTACTCGGGGCGCAGATAGCTCAGCACCACCGCCACGAGCCAAGGCTCCTCGGCCCTCAGGAGGAAGAGGTTGGCGAGGTTCTTGAGGTTGGTATCGCTGATGTAGGAGAACGGCTCCTTCTTCGCCATGGCACTCTCCTCGTCATCTTCGTCGTCGTCGGGCGGGGGCGGCGGGGGCGGCGGCGACGGCTCGGCCGGCTTGCGCCCCACCAGCATCTCCACCTGGCTCCTGAGCGTCTCTTCGAGGTCGCTGCCGCCCTTGCCGTCGTCCTCGGGCGGGGTGATGTTCGACTCCACGTTGATCTCGGCGGCCGGCTTCTGGACCAGGGCCTCGACGTAACGCCTGAGAAAGCGCGCGAACGGCCCGAAAAGAAAAGCCAGGAGCAAGAGCGAGAGCAGGGCGTAGAGCAGCGGCAGGTAGACCTTGGGGTCCATCAGGTCGCCCAGCCAGTCCTTCTCGGCCTTGTGGTGCTTGAAAGCCCGGAACACCACGTCGTCGGCCTTCACCTCGTAGCCCTTGAGGGCCTCGAGGACGAGCTCACGGACCTTCATCTGGTCGCCCTGGGCCAGGACGTCGGCGTCGTGGAGGATGGTGACCAGGAACTTCTTGACCACGAGGTCCTGAGTGAAGATCAGCTCCTGGTCGGTCTTGGTCTGCTGGGCGGTCTGACTCTGCGCCGCCTCGGCGGGGCGCGGCTCCTCCTTGTCCATGATGTTCTTGGGCTGGGGGACGCCGGGGAGGATGAACTTGGTCTTGAGGGCGTTGGAGCCCGCCCCTTCCTTGATCTTGTTCTTCTCGGCCTGGCCGGCGCCGAAGCGCAGGTTCTCGCGGCGGCTGGCCTTGAGCTCGACCTCCACGTCGACGAAGGCCGAGGCCTTGCCGGCCCCGAGCAGGCGGTCGAGGATCTCGGTCTGGACCCGTCCGCGCGCCGCCTGCGCGATGGCGTCGCGCTGGGCGATAAGCGTCATCTGCGGGGCGTCGATCTGCGCCATGGCGGCGCCCGACAGGGCGGCCGCCAGCGCCAGGGCTGGCCAGGAGCGTCGCAGGTGACGGGTCATCTTTCCTTCCCTAATTAGCTTAGGGGGAAGCTGTTAAATTTTCAATACGAAGATTACTGGATCTGCTTGATGAACTCGGCGACCACCTTGTTCTTGGGGTCGATCTCGAGCACGCGCTTCCAGACCGCCTTGGCCTTGCTCTTCTCGTCCATCAGGAAGAAGGCGGAGCCCATGATCTCGAGGGCGGTGACGTTGGCGGGCTCGAGGTCGAGGATGTCCTGGGAGCGGCGGATGGCCAGATCGTACTTGCCGTCGTAGATGGCCTGGCGGGCGTCGTAGAGCTTCTGGTCGACGAAGGTGAAGGTGTCCGGACCGTCGATGCGGCGGGTCAGCTCGCTGACGCCGGCCTCGCGCTCGACCAGATTGAGGAGGGTCAGGAGCTTCTCGTCCTTGGGGTTCTTGTTGTAGGCGTAGCGGAGGGCGTTGACCGAGCCCTTCATGTCGCGGCCGTCGACGTAGGTGATCACGCCCTTGCGTACGTAGGTCTGGAACTCCTCGCCTCCCAGGGCCTGGGGCACGAAGCCGACCACGGTCTGCAGGCGGCTCAGCATCGCCTTGACCTGCTTGTTGTTGGGCGCGGCGTCCAGGGCCTGGTTGAGGCGCAGGGTGGCCAGCTGGAAGTCGCCCTCGCGGAAGGCCTCGAAGCCCTGCTGGATGAGGGCCTTGATCTGGTCCTCGGAGCGGTCCTCGCGCGAGCGGCCGAAGCGGAAGGTCACCGACATGCGGGTCGAGGCGCCGAGGTCGTGGATGCCCTGGGCGAGGTCGAGCTGGACCCGGCGGAAGCGCAGGCCGAAGCCGAAGTCGGTCTCCTGGATGGTCGGGGCGGCCAGGAGGCCGAAGCGGAAGGCGAACCAGCGCGCCGCCCAGTACTCTCCGCCGAAGCGCCAGTTGACGTCGGCGGTCTGCGACTTCTGCAGGTCAAAGCCGAGGATCAGGCGCTCCTTGAAGGCGCGCACGCTGTTGCCGAGCTTGAGGATGACGGGCAGCTTGTCGGAGGTGTCGCCGCCGCTCTTGGCGAAGACGTTCTGGACGCCGATGGCGAGACGGTAGCTCGGCCCCATGACGCGCATCGCGGCGATATCAAGGGCAAGGTGGGAGTCCGAGGATGAGTCGAGCTGGCGGGCGACCTGCTTCATCGAGAGGCCGAAGGAGGTGCTCTCGGTGGCCTCGCGGCCCCAAGAGAGGGCGATCGCGCGCTGGGAGTCGGAGAAGGTGCCGGCCTTGGTGATGCTGGTGGCTTGGCCGGTACCGGGGTCGAAGACGGCGTTGACCTTCTCGAAGCCGGTCGAGACCAGCTGGGTGATCCCCAGCGCGAAGGTGCCCCGGGTGGTCGTGGGGTGGGCGTAGCCCAGGTACGTGAAGTTCGTCTGCTCGTAGAGCGCGGCCTGCATCGTGGTCAACTCCTTGCGCTGCAGGTAGGCCAGGCCGGCGGGGTTCCAGTAGGCGGCCGTGGCGTCGTCGGCCACCGCGAAGAAGGCTCCGCCCATGCCCAGGGCGCGGGCGCCGACGCCGAACTGCAGGAAGGCGCCCGGCTGGCCGCCGCTCTCGCCGCCCATGGCGGGAAGCGAAAGAAGCGCCGCGAGCAAAAAAGCGGCCGCCGGAGCGCTTTTCAGCGCTCCCGCGGGCCGTGTCTCGGGGGATGCCCCCCAGGCTCCGTTGGCCATCGAGTTCGGTAGCCTGACGCCCCCGCTCACGCAGGGGTCATGGCTTTGCGCCCCCGGCTTACGCCGAGTTTGCCGTTATCGCCCGTCTCCCGCCGAACGCGCCCCTTTATGTCCCCGTACGTCGAGCGCGCCCCCGGGCTGGCCGGGTTGCTACCCTCTGAGTATAAGCCGAAACCTTGCGCTGTCAAGGGGTACGAAGGAATTATTTCCTCGCCCCAAAAATCACGCTCGGCCGTGATTTTAATCACCAGTCCCCCGCCCGAGTGTAGACGGGAACCGCCCTAGGTGCCAGCTATTTAACACCCCCTGTTGCGTTCGGGGTCAGACCTTCTTGTTGCGCTTCCGGAAGCGCAACAAGAAGGTCTGACCCCGAACGCAACAAAGCCCCCTTGCCTAAAGTCTGGCCCTTCGTGCTAAACTCCGTAAGTCTGGCACGGGGGCTTCCAGCCGCACGATTCCGGAGGCCCGGAGGTGGGTTAATGGCGCGGCTATTGGCTGTTGTCGTTTCCTTGGTGTCTGGCTTAACGGTCTTGGCGCAGGAACCGGGGACTTGGCCCCCGCAATCGCCTACGGCGATACTTTCCGCGGCCCGAGCCCTGCCTCCCGCGGGCCAGCTACCCACCCTTCCGGCAGCCGCGGCCATCGAGCCCATCCACGCGAAAGGCCGCTGGGAGTCGGCCCCCAACCCGACCCTGACGCCCGGCATCCTCTGCACCGCCTCCGACAAGGATTACACCGAGCGGCGATATCCCGAACAGATCGCCTACTGTCGCCGGAACCTCTCGACCGACGAGAAGAAGGTGGTCTCGCGCCGCTACGGCGTGCCGTGGGACCAGCACCACCTGTACCAGTTCGACCACCTACTCTCGTTATGCCTCGGGGGCTCCAACGACCTTCGAAACATCTGGCCGATGCCCTACGCCGACGCGCGCGCCAAGGCCAAGCTCGAGTTCCAGCTCTGCGAGCGCCTCAAGCGCGCCGAGGTGACCCAGGAGCAGGCCGTCCGTGAGGAGCTTTCTTGGGTCGCGGAGAGCATCCGCATCCGAGCAGCCGCCTCATCCAGCCGCTAGCCCTGCCGGGGGTGTTAAATAGCAGGCACCCCGGTTAATAGGGCGGCACCGGCGGTTAGTGGATGACGCCGATCTTGCGGATGACGGTGGCGGTGCCCAGCGAGGAGCCGACCTTGATGCGGGCGATATAGCCGCCCTTCGAGACGTAGCGGCCCATGCCGTTCTTGCCGTCCCATTCGACGAAGTTCTTGCCGAACTGGGCGCCCTGGGAGCCGGGGGAGAGCTTCATCGTCTTGACCACGTAGCCGAGCAGGTCGTAGATGACGATCTCTACGTCGGCGGCCGCGCCCAACTCGTAGGCGATGACCGTCTTGCCCTCCGGGCCGCCCTTGCGGCTGTCGAAGGGGTTCGGGTAGTTGGTCACGTTGCTGATGACGCTGTTGGAGAGGGTCGTGGCCACCGCGGACGACTCGGGCGTCCACGCCGAGGCCACGCCGGCGTTGTTGTAGGCGCGCAGGCGATAGGTCAGGAACTGGCTGTCCTTGCGCGGCGTCTCCCATGGATTGACCGCCGAGTTGCCGACCTGATAGGAGTTGTTGACCACCCCGCCGACCCTCACGGCCGGGATCATGCCCAGCGTCGTCCAGACCGGGTCGGTGCCGGCGCGCTCCTGGATCTCATAGGCCATCACGCCCGACTCGCTGTCGTTGGCCGCGACCCAGGTGACGACGAAGGTCGGGCCGGAAGGCTGCCCGACCGGCACCTGGGCGACGGCCACACCGGGCGCCGAGGGGCCGGTGGTGTCGACGCGGTACATGACCAGCGGGCGGCCGGCGTCCGACGGGACGAAGCCTCCCGGCGTCTGGCCGAGCGGGGTGGTGTAGCCGCGCACCGAGACCAGCGCCACGCCGTCGGAGACCAGCTCGCCGTCCAAGTGGTTCTGCGGCAGCGAGCCCTCGCAGCCGCGGCCCGAGCCGGCCGGGCAGCCGGGCTGGCCGGTGATCACCTGGTAGACGTTGCCGGTGAGCTTACGAACCCCGACGACCTCCACGCCCACGACGATCTTGCCCTGCGTCAGCAGGCTGGAAGCGTCCTCGACGGTGAGCGTGGCGTCGTTGACCCCGAAGGTGCCCACCAGGTGGGACACCTTCGGCACCGGCAGAGCCAAGCCGCTGAGGGTGCCCGAGGTGGTCTGACCGGTGAAGGTGGTCCAGTCGCGGAAGTTGCGGTTCTCGGCGAAGCTCTTGCCGACCGCCAACTGGTAGCCGGTGATGCTCCCGGTCGACGACGGCACCTGCCAGGAGACCCTGATGTTGGTGCTGTCCGGGTTCCAGGCCGAGAGCGCCAGGCCCTGGTCCGAGATCGGCTCGGCGCGGCCGTCGGCGTCGACCACGAAGTAGACCTGGTTGCCGTTGGCGTCGCTGGTGACGATGTCAGGGATGCCGTCGGTGTTGATGTCCATGTCGAGCAGGCCGTCGCCGTCCATGTCCATCGAAGGCAGGCCGGTGCCGCCCAGGCTGACCTGGTTCTTGCTACCCATGCCCATGAAGTCGAAGTTGTCGGGCACGCCGTCCCCGTTGATGTCGATGAGCGGCTCGAACTTCGTGAGGTCGACGTCCTGCGTCTTGGCCACGAGGATCCACCGGGACTCATCGATCTCCGGCTTGCCGGTGGCGGTCGAAAAGATGACGTTGCCGTTGGCGTCGAGCTTCGCGAAGGCCGGGTAGCCGTTGGGGGCGATGACGATCTTCGGGATGGCGTTCGAGAGCGGGATGATCGCCGTCGAGATCGAGACGAGGCCGGAGAGGGCCGGCAGCTGGGTGTCGTTGAAGGGGTCGGAGATCGCGGTCAGCTCGGCGCCGTTGGGCCCGATGAGGTCCTCGAAGCTTTCCAGACTGAAACCGACCCGATGTCCGATGCTCGTGATGCGGCGGCCGTCGCGGGTCGAGACGTCGATGACGAGGAATACCGAGACGGTCTTCGTCGTCACCGTCAGGTAGGGGATCGAGGAGACCGACAGGTCGAGCAGGGCGGTGCCGTTGGCGAACTGCGGGCTCCCGCCGAAGGTGCTGTGCCGGATATCGGCGATCTTGACGTCGCTCGGCGTGAAGGCGCCGTTGCCGTCGTCGAGCCAGAGGCTGAGGCCTTCGGCGTCGCCTTGGCCGACCAGGCTGCCGGTCACGCCGGTGCCGAGCTGGCGCAACCGCATCTGCGCCACGCGGACGAAGTCCGAGTTGACCGAGAAGCTGAACTGCTCGAGCGCGACCCCCTTCTGGCCGCCGGTCGCCGCGCCCGGCGCGATGTTCCGGGCCCCGACCTTCATCGTCAAAGGCGAGATGAACACCCGCGTGCCCTTGAACGGGTAGGCCTTGAGCACGGTGCCCAGCGGCAGCTCCTTGGTGATCCCGGTCTGGACGTTGCCGGTCGTGTCGTTAGGCGCGCTGACCGTGATCCAGGATTTGTCGAGGATGCTGACGCCCACCTCGTCGTTCTTCTGGGCCGTGGCGCCGATGTCATAGCTCACGAAGAACACCGACGCGGTCGGCGAGATGTTCTGGTCCTGGGCCAGGTCCACCACGATCTGGAGGTCCTGGTCGTCGAGCTGGTTGAAGAGGTCGACCTTGCGGACCGAGGCGCCCGCGGAGTGCGAGACGAGCGGCGTCGGGCCGTCGCCGAGCTTGTCCCCGCGCGAGACGATAGTCAAGGTCGGGTAGGTCGTGTTCCCGATCAGCGTCGTCCCGAGGCCGCTGAAGCTCATGAGCTCGGCCTCGTTGACGTAGACCCGGCCGATGCCGTTCTCCGGGAAGCCCTCGGTGGAGAGGACCACCATCGAGAACGGCGTCGCCGCCGAGGCCAGGACCTGGGCCTGGGTCATCGTCACGGCCTCGTTGAGGTTGATGTCCGGGGCGTCGAGCTTGTCGTTTTGGTTGATGTCCTTCCAGATCCGCACGAAGCTGACGTTCGTGTTCCGGCCGAAGAGCTTGTCGGGGTCCTGGCTGCCGCCGCCGCGCTCGAGGCGGACCTTCTGCCAGCGCGCGGTGCCGACGTCGGCCTTCAGGTTCAACCGCAGGAAAGGCACCTTGGATTGGGCCTGTCCCACCTGGTCGACCGAGTTCGTGAAGATGACGTCGTTGACCCCGAGGGTGATCGCCGACGCCACCTCGTCGACGCGCACCGTCGCCAGGGTCTCGGTGGTCAGCTCGACGGCGTGCGGGACCTCGACGATCACGTAGGTCGAGTTGGCGATCGTCACCGCGTGCTGGGTCCCCACGCCGGCGAACTGCGAGAAGTCGTAGGTGACGTAGAAGTCCGCCGGCGTCGTGCTGACGACGATCGGGGTCTTGAAGACGATCTCCTTGGTGCCGGTCTCGTAGTTCTCGTTGCCGAACGAGATCTGGTTGATGAAGTTCCCGGCCGTGTCGGTCGCGCGGTCGCCGGCGGAGAACGAGTCGTCGCCGTCGCCGTTCTTCCAGACCCGCAGCAGGGTGATGTCGGTGTCGATGGCGCCGCCCGCGCCGAGGCGGTCGAGACGCAGGCGCTCCCAGCGAACGGTGTTCTCGCTGGAGCGCGCGCGGATCTTGGCCACCGGGACGAAGAGCTGGTTCTGCTGGGCCGCGTCGGGGGCGATCGAGAGCATCGACAGGTGCAGGGTGTTGACCGTCGGGACGATCGGCGAGGGCGGGGTGTGCGCCTCCTTGTTGACCACGACGACGTCGTGGCCGGCGCCCTCGGGACCGAGCTTGAAGTCGCCCAGGTTGTCGAGGCCGTCCTTGGGTTTATAGAGGCGCAGGACCTCGTTCTTCTGCAGCAGCTGCTCGTTGGAGAACCGCGCGGCCTGGTCGATGTCGACGGACAGGATGAAGAGGGCGGTGGTCGGCGAGACCAGGGTGAACGGCTGGCCGAGCAGGGTCTCGTCGA
The DNA here is from genome assembly GCA_016196755.1 of Elusimicrobiota bacterium. Taxonomy (GTDB): domain Bacteria; phylum Elusimicrobiota; class Elusimicrobia; order UBA1565; family UBA1565; genus SCTT01. Next base: position 28,859 of record JACPXC010000064.1, on the reverse strand, counting down.
TGAAATCGAGCTCGACGCGCCCGCCCGCCATCGTCCCCTGCCCGAGCAGGACGTCGCGCTTCTGGGCCGGGGCCAGCGGCTCGAAGCGGCTGCGGTCGTTGACCGTTCCGTCGACGAGCTTGTAGAGCTTGACGGACCTGACGTCCGCGTCCCGAACGCCCAGCGGCGAGGGGGTCTTAAACGGCATCTCGAGGCGGCGCCACTGGACCTGGAACTCGCTCGACCAGGCCTCGAAGCGCATGAGCGCCGAGTCCAGCGCGCCCTGCAGGCGCATCGGTCCGATGATCTCGCCGGAGGAGTGCGCCCGCGGGGCGGTGCCCAGGGTGCCGCGCTTGACGTTGAGCAGGGCGTCGTACCAGTTGGGGCCGACCAGCACCTGCCCGACGTCCTCGTAGCTGACCAGCTCGAAGCCGACCACGTCCCCGGAGGCCGTGACCGTCCCGCCCACCGAGATGTAGGTCGTGGCCCCTCCGGTCGGAAGGCCGGCCGTGGAGCTGACGAGCCAGTAAGCCTCGGTGGAGCCCGCCACCCCGATGATCCGGTCCTCCAAGAGGGTCGGGGAGGCGAAGGTTCCCGAGCTCGAGCTAAATAGCGGCGTGGCGTTGACGAACATGGTCTGCTCGGACGGGATCAAAGCGCGCAGCTTGCCCGGGAACGGCAGGTTCGAACCCGCGGGCAGGTAGGCGTCGGGCAGCGAGAGCGCGTTGGCGCCGGCCTCGTCTACGGTCGGGTTGTTCTGGGGGAAGGCGGTGTCGACCAGAGTGGCGCCCAGCGTGCGCGCCACCTGGGTGACGGGGTCGTTGGTGACGGCGTTGCGGCCGATGAGGTAGCCTATGAAGAAGCGCTGCGGGATCGGCGCCGCCGCGGGGGTGAAGATCTTGGTCGGCGTCGAGATGTTGACGCGGGCCAGCTGGGGGTTGCCCGCGTTGCCGAACTTGCCGGTGCCCATGAGCTCGTCTAGGCCCGGGTCGAGGCGGCCGTCGTTGTTCCGGTCGCGCCAGAGGCTGACCAACTCGACGTCGTTGACGTGCGCGCCCACGGCCGACGAGGTGCCCGTGGCCTGGACGATCACGAAGCGCCAGAGCGCGTCCGCCACGCCGGTCTCCATCGTGAAGGTCAAAACCGACCCGGTGGAGCGCTGCTGGAGGAAGGGCCCGAAGGACGGGTCGACCGTGTTGGACGCCCGGACGACCACGCCGTCGGCAAACGGCGAGACGTTGGTCACCAGCGACAGGGTGTTCCCGAGCGGCGGCAGGCCGACGTTGGTGCTCGCCATGTTCTTGGGCGCCTGGATCATGAAGTAGAAGGTGTTCGGGATCGCCACCCCGAGGTTCGACTCCGAGTTCACGGTCGCCAAAGGATTGACGTCATAGGTCACGAAGTAGTTCTTCTTGGCCGCGGTCAGGGTCTGGCCGCCGCCGAAGCCGAGCAGCGGGATGCGCGCGGGGCCCGAGATGACGGTGTTGGAGGAGAAGCTCATCTGCGACGTCCCGTCCTGGGCGCGCAGGCAGTTGCGCCAGGTGTTCGAGGCGATGTCGACGGCCGTGCAGAGCATGACCTCCTTTTGGGCCTCGTCGGTCTGGCCGTCGTTGAAGACCAGGCGCTCGGGGACGGCCGGGAACGGATCGTCGTCGGGGAAGAAGGCGGACATGTTCTCCACGACGACATCGACCGGGGACGGGGCGCTCGAGCTGATCGCCACCGCCAGCCTGCCGTGCTGGAACTTATGGATGACGCCGGAGAGCGGCGACACCACCTGGTCGGTCGTCGTATCGAGCAGGCCGTTGTCGTTGGCGTCGTACCAGATCTTGATGTCGTCGACGTCGGTCGCCGCGTTGTTGAGGCGGATGGCCCCGCCCTGCTGGCTCGAGTGGATCCAGCGGTCGAGCTTGACCCCCGACCACAGGGCCGCGCCGCTGAAGGTCTTCATCGTCATCTTCATGACCGGGGCGTTCTTGGCCGCCTGCACGATGCTGCCGGGGACCGAGGTAACGAAGTCCGAGGGCCCGCAGGCGCCGCCGGGCAGCGGGCAGCCTTCGCTGTTGACCGTGTCCACCACCGCGAAGTCCGCCGTCGGACGCACGATGACGTTGGTCGACACCACCGGGGCGAAGGACTGGGTCAGGCCGTTGCCGGCCAGCGGCACGACGTCCGAGGGACCCGAGATCTGCACCCCGTGGAACTTGAGCGGGGTCGCCCCGGCCTCGATGTCGTAGACCACGAAATAGGTGATCGTCGAGTTGCTGATCGTGCGCTGGGCCTCGTTGAAGGTGGCGAGTTGGCCCTTGCAGTCCAAGGACGAGGCCGGCCGGATGGCCAGGCTCAGCTCCGAGGTCAGGTTGGTGAACTTGGGCGGACTCGCGCAGTCGGTCAGCTCCGTGTCGCGCGTGCGCTGGAAGGCCCCGTCGCCGACCGTCGGGTCGCCGTCGTCGCCGGTGTCCGCGAAGAGGCGCACGCTCCGGACGTCGCCGAACGCGCCGTCGCCGTTGTGGGTCACGCGGATCTTGCCGAGCGTGCCGACGAAGTTGCTGGTCCACATCTTGACCTTGAGCATGCCGACGCCGTCGGTGCCCTGGTCGACGTAAGAGTAGCTCGAGAGGCCGAGGAGGTTCCCGAGCTCGTCTTTCGCGTTCCACCAAGCGCCGATCGACTCGCCGACCACGTTGATGCGCGCCGCCTCGCGCTCGACAGGCGAGGTGGCCGTCTTGATGGCAAAAGAGTTCGACGCGATGCCCAGCGGGCTGTTCGTCGACAGGCGGACGTACGACGGGCTGGGCATGAGCAGGCCCAGGCTCGAGGGCAGCTCGCCGTCGGCGTAGCCGGTAGCGTGCATGCGGAGCGCTAGGAAGTAGCTCTTGGAGAGCGTGGTGATGAAGGTGCGCGTGGCGTCTTTGACGTTGAGCGGCGTCTGTCCGTGCAGCGGATCGCCGAAATACCAGATCAGGCCGTCGAGCGTCGCGCTGGCGATGAAGACGTCGGCCGCCGAGTTGAAGGCGCCGTCGCTGTCCTCATCGAGCCAGAGCCCGAGCTCCTGCACGTGGGCGGGGTCGAGCAGGCCGGTCTTCTGGATCTGGAGGCCGGACAGCTCGCCATAGAGGAAAGTCGCGCTCGAAGGAAGGACGCGCGCGGTCAGGCGGATCATCTCCACCGGCTTCTGGGCGTCGGGTGTTGAGGCCGCCGGTGTGCCGTCGCCCTGACGGATGACCGGCCGGACCTGGCCGACCGCGCCCTTGGAGGGCTTGACCAAGCCGGTGGCGGGGTCCTTCTCGGGTGCTAAGTCGGTCGGGGTGATGACCACGCCGGCGACGAAGACGTTGCCGTCCGACAGGCTGGTCGGCGTGAACTGCGGGTCGTTGAACGCCCGGCCGGCGTCCTTGGTGTAGCCGTAGAGTGTCGGCTGGCTCTGCGCGGTGGCCCGGATCTGCAGTTCCTCCACGATCGCGTCCTGGATCTGGAGGCCGGTGAACACGCCGGGGGTGGCGTCGTTCTGGCCGTCGAAGAAGTGGGAGTTCGGGGTCGTCGTGGAGTCTTCCAGGTCGTCGATGTTGACCGTGGTGCTCGAGCCGTTGGTCGTGAACACCACCAGACCCGTGAAATAGCGCCCGTTGATCGGATGGCCGGAGGCGATGTTGCCGAACTTGTCGCGCAGGACCACCCCTAGGGTCTGCAGGCCCTGGAGGCGCGCGATCACGCCCGGGGTGTTGACCTTGAGCGGGTTGACGGCCGTGAACGGATGGTGGATCGTGATGTAATCGGCGCTGTTGGGGGTGATCTCGATCTGATGCGTCACGGTCGGCATCGTGAAGCCGTCCTGGCGCACCACGACGGCCTGCAGGGTCTTGGTCCCCACCTTGGTGTCCCAGGCGAAGAAGCGTCCGCCGGTCGAGTTGAGGTTGACCGTCACCGGCAGCGGAGCATCGGAAGGACCCATGAGGGCCCAGTCGTTGCCGTCGACTGTGGCGCGCGTCGGGTCCGTGCCGCCGCGCATGGTCGGCGAGTCCTGGGAGTTGAAGAGGATGGTGTGGAAGGCCCAGGACGACGAGGTCAGGTTGCCGAACTGGTCGAATAGCGCGACCTCTATAGCCGTGCCGGTGGAGAGCTGTGTCTCGAGCCCGGTCTGGACCGTCGTGCCGGCGACGAGGCGCCTCATGACGCTCGTGAACGCCGCCTGCACCGGCGGCCCGGGCTGTACCGTGTAGGTGGCCACGGTGTGCGCCCAGGAGCGGCTCTCGAGCTCCAGCGCGGTGATCTCCCAGGTGGTCGGCCCCACCAGGGTGTCTATGAGGTAGAAGCTCGTGGTGTGCTGGCCCGGATAGAGCCGCGCGAGGCCGGTCGTGATCGTGAAGTTGAAGACGTCCGGGCTCGAGAACTGCCGGTTGCCCTTGGAGTTCGAGGTGGTCACGAACGTCACGTAGGGCTTGCCGGCGTCCTCCTGGCCGCTCTGGACGGCGGAGGCGTTGCCGAAGCGGTCCTGCGTCTGCATGATCAGCGTCTCGCTGGTCGCGCCGGCCAGGAGCCCCGGGCTGCTCAGGCTCATGACCGCCACTCGGTTGATCGTGTCCGAGATGATGTTGACGTATTGGCGCGTGGACTGCAGGACCCCGTCGGCGTCGGAGGTCTGGATGACCGGGGCCGTCGAGAAGGGCGCCGGGTAGGCCCAGCCGGGCGGGTAGTTCGCCGAGGCGCGGGTATCGAGGTAAAAGAACGTGGCCTGGAAGCTCAGGGTCGGCACGGTCACCGTCGTCACCGGGTTGAGGAAGAGCGGCGGGAGCCCGCCGGCGATATCGCTGGAGGACGAGAACGAGAAGGAGTCGAATTGCGGCGAGGCCAGACGGGACGGAACGGTCAAGGCCACCGTGATCGGGTAGGTCGACGCCCTCGGGTTCGAGAAGCTGTCCTGGACCTGGGCCTGGAAGCCGCGCAGGGTCACGCCGCCCACGTCGTAGACCTTGCCGGCCACGATCTTGTTGGGGACGTTGCCGAAGCCCAGCTTGACCGGGTCCCCGGGGTCGAGCCGCATCGCGAAGCTCAGCGAGCTGATGTCGACTGCCGTGGGGACGATCCTGAGCGTCCAGTAGCCCGGCCGGCCGCCGACGGACTCGTTGGCGGCGGGCGAGACCCCCGCGTAGGACGACATGCGGTCGCGGTAACGGAAGGCCCCGTCGGTCAAGCCGTCGGGGATCGACAGGCCGGTGATGAAGTTGAACGGCGAGTTGGGCTCCATGAAGCCGTAGTCGCCGAGGATCGTGTTCGGGGTCCCCTGCGAGACGCCGGCCTGGGTGTGGGGCTGGATCTCGCCGGATGCCAGCGAGAGGTTGATGTCGGTCTGGTCCTGGTCGGTGGGATTGCCGAAGTCGTCGAGGCGCCGGATGACGAAGGAGCCGCCGCCCGCGGGCACGTCGCTTACCGGCGCGGCCGCCGTGGTCGACACGAAGACCAGCTGGGAGGCCTTGCCGCCGATGGTCAGAAGGCTCCCGGAGAGGTTGCGCTGGTTGAGGACGTAGGGCGTCAAGTTCCCCGGCGCCGCGCTCGTCCCGATCCAGATCCTGGCCGACTGGCCGGCGATGTTCGACACCCGGTACCCGAGCGGGAGGTTCAGGTTGTCGACATCGGCGTTCTTGCCGATGCGTCCCTTCGCGTCGGTGAGGACCACCGTCGACGCCCCGATGTCGACCCACCCGCCGCCGGGATCGTAGACCAGGCTGCCGGGGACGCCGGCCACGTCGACGATCTCGATGTTGACCGGCGAGCTAGACACCACCGGGTTGTTGAACGCGTCGGCCAACTGGCCGGTGATGGCCTGCACGCCCGGGTTGAGGATCGAGCCGGCGCGCACCGGGATGACCTGGGAGGTCGGGCCGGGCTCCACGGTGACGGCCCCCGGCGAGCCGGGCAGGATCGTGACCAGCGGCTGGGTCGAGAACGGCGAGCGCTCGGTGGTGATCACCAGCGCGGCGTCGGTCTGGGCGCCCTTGATCCAGCGCGCGCCGGACTTCTTGAGCTTGAAGGCCCCGGGGATGTTCTTGAGCCCGCCGTCCGACGCCAAGAACACCGCCACCGACGGGTTGAACTCCGCGTTCTGCGGCGGAGCCAGCACCTCGGCCGAGAGCTGGACGGACTTCGTGTAGACGTTGGGTCCCGTCGAGAGCAGGTTGTGGAACTCGTCGTGGGCGAGCAAGCTCACGCCGATGCTGGCGCCGGCCGCGGCCGTCGACGGGACGTTCGTGAAGTGCAGGTGGTGCGCCGGGCCCGGCAGGACCTCGAGCGCGCTCGAGCTCGCCGAGGAATAGTAGACCGCCGAGAGGGCCGTCGTGGCCGCCGTCACCGTGTAGGTCGACAGGGCGGTCAGCGGGACGACCGAGAAGCTGCGCTGGCCGAGGCCCAGGGTCTGGGCCGGCGGCGGCGTGGCGATGGGGTCGGCCGGGAGCGCGACCGCCACCTCGGGCATGACGGCCACCGGGTTGGAGTCCTGGTTCCCCCCCGTCCGCTCGGTGGCGAGGTTGTTGAACGCGTCGAGCAGGTTCACCGTGGCCTGGAAGGCGGTCTGCGGCATCGTCATCGTGAAAGGCCCCGGGTTGCCGGTCTTGCCCAGGCCCGGCGTGAGCTGTTCGCCCGGCAGGGTGATGAGCAGTTTGGTGGCCGTCGAGGCATACACCTTGAACGGCCGGGTGATAGCCGCCGGGGCCTGCGCCAGGCAGGGGACGTTGCCGGAGACGCCGCAGACGTCGCTTAAGACCTGGCTATCCGGCGTCACCGACAAGACCGCCACGGAAGACTTGCTGATCAGCGACGTCTGGACGGCCACCGCGCCCTGCTGGAGCTGGGCGATGGCCGGGTTGATGTCGTAAAGATCCGAGGTGACGACGAAGACGTCGGGCCCCACGGACTGCTCGTCTTGGATGTTGTTGTACTGGTCGACGAGGTTCACCGTGGCAAAGAACGGGGTCCCCGCGGTCTGCGTGCTGATGACTCCCTGCCTGCCGCCCGCCGGGTAGATCCCGTTGCCGGCCGAGTTGCTCTCGCCCGGCATCAAGAGCTGGAGACCGTAGGCGTAGTTCGGGCGGACGGTGAAGGTCGAGCTGAACGGCGAGTCCTGCAGGCCGGAGGAGAGGAAATCCTCCGCGATGAGCTGGTGCCAGGTGGCGCGCGCCACCAGGGTGGCCTGGAGCGGCGGGTTCGTGTAGCCGACGGTCGTGTCGATGGCGCCGGTGGTCGTGGCGAGAGCGAACGGGAACCCGCTAGGCGTCTTCAGCCGCACGTCGGCAGGGCGGCTCGGCACCAGGTTGAGGAACTGGTCCATGATGCCGACCGTGACCTGGAACGAGTTGCCCGCGCGCAGATTCGCCGACGGCACGCCGGACTTGCCGGTGGGCGAGCCGGGCTGGAAGCTCTCGCCGGGCAGGAGCAGGAGCAGGTTCTTGGCCAGGCCCGCCGTCACCTGGACCACCGGGCTGGTGTCGGCCGCCACGGTCGGCCCCCAGGCCGGGGGCTCGGAGAGCATCTCGGCGCGGATGGTGTTGAAGGCGGCGCGCCGGAAGACCACGTCGCTGAGGCCCGACCCGACGATGGTCATGGTCGCCGGCGTGAGCGTGCCGAACAGGTCGCTCGAGGTGAGGCGGATCTGCTGGCTGGCGCCGGGCGTGAGGTTCCAGAACGCGTCGGTGATCTGCACGGTGACGGTCACGGTGGAGCCGGCCGGCTGGACCGTGACCGAGCCCTCGCGGCCCGAGCCGGTCGAACCCGCCACGCCGAACTGGGTGGGCAGCAGCACGCGCAGGCGGGTCGGGTTGGACGCCGTCATCGTGAAGGTGCTCGTTACCACGCCCGCCAAGAGCGGCGGCGTGCCGCTCTGGTCCGAGAGCGTGAAGCTGCGCACGCCCGCGGTGCGCAGGCTGATGGAGGCCACCGCCACGCCGTCGGTCATGGTCAGGGTCCACGAGCTCTGGGCGAAGCCGTCGTCGGAGACCAGGCGGATGCCGGTCTTGTTGACGGTAGGCGTGAAGTTGTAGCCCGGGTCGGTGGCGAGCACGCGGACGGTGATGAACTCGCCGGCGATCTCCACCCCCGGGTTGCCGGTGACCCCGATCCCGTCGGCCTGCTGCTGAGGGCCCAGCATGGCGAGCATGTGGCTCGGAGTGGACGGATTGATGCGGAACCGGGTCGACACCCCGGTCAGGATGTTGTCGCCGGTGGTCGTCGAGGCCCGGATGACCCAGCCCACAGCCGTGCTCTGGGTGACCAGGTAGACCCCGGTCGACACCCTCTGGCCGTTGAAGGTCGTGAAGCTCCCGAAGTTGCCCAGCCGGTTGTTCGGGTCGTCCGAGGAAAGCCGGAAGGTCGAGTTGAAGCCCGGCGGCATCCGGTTGTAGAAACGGTCGACCAGGTTCACGGTGATCGTGAACGTCGCTCCGGCCAGCTCGGCGACGGCCGAGTAGGTCGAGCGGCCGAGCAGGGGCTGGGAGCCGCCCACGGCGGTCTCGGTCGGCACCAGGACCTGGAACTGGTAGGGCGCGGCGGGGTTGACCACCACGCCGCCCACGGTCATCGAGGAAAGCGCGGAGCCGTCGCCTGTGGAGACCGCGATCGTCCAGGGCCCGCCGACGGGGTCGATGACGGTGTTGGCCCAGAACTCCAGGCTGATGGCGCGGCTGCCGCCGGTCAACTGGTAGTCGGGGACGCTCGGGGCGTGCGGGTCGCCCAAAGTCGTCTTGATCCCAGGCTCGATGCAGTCCGGGCCCGGCGGACCCGCCGGGTAGTCGGCGCAGAGCACCGGGTTAAAGAGCGAGTCGGTGACGAAGACCTGGATCGGGTAGTTAGCCCCGGCCGCGGTGGCGATCGGCGTCCCGGCGTAGCCCGCGGGCGCTCCCTTCGCGGGCGTCATGCCGGGAGCCAGGACCAGGAGCCGCGACGGCGTACCCGGGTCGACGAGCAGACTGCTGGCGGTGGAGACCGCGATGTTCGGGTTGGCCACCGGCTGGACCCAGACCAGGCTGCCGCCGCCCAGCGCGGTGGCCGAGGCCAGCGTCACGCTCATCGTCGTCTCGCCCGAGAGCGGGAGCACGGTGTCGGCGGGCAGGACGGCGTTGGGGTCGTTGGAGTAGAAGCGCGCCGTGACCGGCACGCCGGCCGGGATCGGGTTGAACAAGGCGTCGGTCAAGCGCACCGTGACGGTGAAGGGCGTGCCCGCCGTGAAGCGCTGGACTCCCGGCGCCCCGCTGGCGTCCGGGACCCCCGCGCGGCCCAAGGCCCCCACGTTGCCGGGGTCGGGCGTCTCGCCGGGGACCAGCAGCGACAGACGCGAGCCCGCCACCGTGAAGACGCTGGTCGTGCTCGAGGCTACTCCCGCGGCCGCGGCTCCGGCGGTGCGCGCGCCGACCGTCACCGGCGTATAGGTGAAGGTCGTCACGCCGCCGACGAGGGTCAGGGTCGGCGTAGGCACGACGGCCGCCGGGTCGTCGTTGAACATCGACACGGAGAAGTTCGCCGCCACCGTATTCCACTGGCTGTCCACCGCCCGGACCGTGAAGGTCAACGGCGTGCCCGCGGGCACCGTGGTCGACTGGTCTATCGTACGCCCACCCGTCGTGCCGGTGTCGTAGGGAGGCTTGCCGGGCGCGTAGGTCTCGCCCGGGATGATGGCGATGAGCTTGGCCAGGCCGGACGGATCCACGCCCAGCCCGGTCATGGAGTGGGTGGTCAGCTTGGGGATGACCGAGTCGACGTCCACGGCCGAGATGGTCATGAGCGCCGCCGCCGTGGACGTGCGGGGCGAGAAGGACAGCGCCACCTCGCCGGCCAACAACGGGATGGCGGGCTGGGTCGAGGCATAGACGTCGGAGACCGACAGCGCGACGTTGCGGCCGTCCGAGGTCAGGTTCCAATAGTCGTCGGTGGCGCGGATCGTCGCCAGGTAGCCGTCGCCCGCCCTAAACAGCCGGGCCGAGCCGGTCTTGCCGGTGGGCGACCCTTCGGCGGCGGTCTCTATGGGGAGGATCAACTGCAGCTTCGTGGCCGGGCCGGGGTTGACCGGGATGTCGCGGACCGTGTCGGAGCTGTAGAACGCCGCGTTGTCGACCGCGCTCATCTGCTGGAGCGGCAGGATCCCGCCGGTGCGCGTCACGGGGAGGAAGGAGAACTGGCGGGTGCCGTTGATCAACGACTGGCTGGCGGGGACCAGGCCGCGCGCCGCGACGTTGCCGTCGGTGAAGTCCAGGCGCACGGTCGGGAAAGCCACCGCGCCGATGAAAGTGGTCGTGCCGAAGACCGTGTTGTAGAACGCGTCGATGAGGTTGACGCGCGCCGTCGAGGTCGAGCCGACGGTCAGCGCCTGGAGCGCGTTCTTAAAGCCCGCGCCGGAGCCGGGGTCCTGGACCATGTTGGGCAAAAGCAGCTGCAGGCGCCAGGCCCCGGAGAGCTGGCGCGCCGGGCTGAGCGCCACGCGCGTCGAGTTGCCGACGAAGGTGGCGGTCTGGGTCTTCGCGGAGATGAGCGTCGTCGTCGAGGCCACCGGCAGGTAGAGCCCGAAGGTCGTCGACCCTTGGGCCAGGGTCACGGTCGTCCCGGTCTGGGCGTAGGGCGTGCCGGCCTCCACCCACACCGCGGGCGTCTGGAGCTGGAGCGGCTCGTAGGGGTTGAAGAACTGGTCGGTGGCGTAGGCCGTGGCGGTAAACGTGGAGCCGGCCTCCTGCTCGCTGGGAAGGACGGCCGTCTTGCCGGTGGGCGAGCCGGGGTCCAAGGACTCGCCGGGCAGGCGCAGGAGGATGTTCTTGGTCGTGGAGGCGCCGTTGGCCTGCACGCGCACGCCCTGGCCGTTAAAGACGCCGGGGGTACCGGCGCCGGAGGCGGTGACCGTCGTCTCCGCGCTGGCACCCGGCACGCTCCAGGCGCCGCGCTTGGACTTGAGAGCCACCGGCGCCGTCACGACGCCGCCCGACCAGGCGCCGAGGACCACCGGGTCGGAGTTGGCGTCGTCATGGCCGACCGTCACCCCCACCGGGGAGCTCGAGGGCACGGTGTTGAAGAACTGGTCGGTCACGCGCAGCGTGGCCACGAAGGTCTGGCCGGCGGTGCTGATCGCCACGACCCCGCTGCGCCCCGCCGTCGTGCCGGGCGCCGGGAGCTGGTTGGGGAGGGTCAGGAGGATGCGGTCCGCCGGCCCGGGAACCACCGAGATGCTTCCGGTCGAGCCGGCGATCGCGGGGTTAAACGGCACGCTCTGCTGTACCCTGATCGAGCGCGTCCCGGTCATGCGCAGGCGCGCCGTGAAGTCGTGGACGCCGTTGTCGGCCGCCGTGAACTTGTAGTCGGTCGGGAACGTGACCCCGTCGTTGCCCTCGGGCGCGCCGGCGTCGAGCGACTGGAACTGGATCCAGTCGGCGTAGTCGGCGGCCACGTTGCTCAGGTCGTCGAGCGCGGTCACGCGGACCTGGAACGGGTCGCCGGCCACGTACGGCGGCTGGGCCCCGATCAGCTCGACCCGGAAGCCCTGGGCGGGCGCGGCGACCTTGAACTTGTAGGAAGGGATGCCCACGTCGGTGGGCGAGGTCAGGTTGCCGGCCGCGTCGCGCGCGCGCGAGCGCACGAAGTAGACCTTGCCGCGCGGCCACGGGACTCCGCCGACGCCGAGCCCGCGGTAGTCCCAGTCGTAGGTGGTCGGATCGTAAAAGGAGGACTGGACCCAGCGGCAGTTGGCCGGCACCCCCGGCGCCGTGCAGGTCACGTCCGACGTCAGGGTGCCGTCGACGAAGGCCGAGCCGTTCCAGTAGGTGTCCCCGGGGATCTCGGTCGTGTTGAGGAAGGAGTCGGTCTGGCGTATGGTGAAGATGATGTCGGTGGCCAGGGTGATCGAGGACATCCCGAGCTGTTGGCCGGGGTTGCCCGGCGGCGTGATGTCGAAGGCCTTGCCGATCAGGCGCACCTGGTCGTTCTCGGTCTCCCCGTCGCCCTTGCCGGTGTTGGTCAGGATGGTGGTGGTCGGCGTGCTGGAGTCGACCAGCCAGCCCGTCATCGGCGTGGTCGAGGCTTCGACGTTGTTGACCAGGTCCCGGCCCAGCTTGCGGAGCTGATAGGTGTGGCCGTTGGCGAAGGTCGAGGCCGGCGAGCCGATGGACTTCTGCCAGGCGTTGACCACCAGCGAAGCCGCCCAAGGGGCGGGCTCCGCGGCCAAGCTGAAGGTAGAGCCGACCGCGTCGAACCAGCGCCCGGTCGTCGCGTCATACATGTTGTAGCTGACCCCGGCCACCCCCGCCGGGTAGTCGAAGGCGTCGCCGCCGAGGGCGCCGAGCTCGCTGGGCCGGTAGAAGCCGCCCGGCAGCGGCGTCGAGATCGTCGTGTTGGGCGGGGCGGCGTCGAAGGTGAAGATGCGGGTCGACATCGCGGTCTGGAAGTTCAGCGCCTTGTCGCGCGAGCGCGTGTTGATGTAGTAGCTGGTGCCGGTCTCCAGCTTGCTGTCGGGCGGCAGGCCGTTGCCGAGGCCCATCACCCACTCGTAGGCCGGAGCCGTCCCCGAGAGGGTGGCGGGCACCGAGAAGGGGCAGTTGGCGTCGCCGAAGGCGCCGATGAAGTCCCAGCACAGGTTGTCGGAGACGCGCCGGATGCGGAACAGGACCTGGTCGACCTCGGGGGCGTTGATGCCGTCCGGGGTCGGGGAGTTGCCGTCGGTCGCCGTCCCGTACACGGCACCCAGGGTGGAGATCGTCGAACCGCTGACGACGCTGGTGGCCACCGAGACGGGCTCCGTCTTGTCGTAGACGAAGGTCGAAGTGGAGTAGGCGAGCACGTTCCCCGCCGCGTCGCGGGCCCGGACGTTGATCGAGAAGCGCTGGTCGCTGAGGCCCGCGAAGCTGGGCAGGGTCGAGCCGACCCACTGGAAGGCCCCGGCGAGGCTGGCGCTGCCCGAGGCGGTGATCCAGAGCGAGTCGTTCTGCTCGAACTGGTTGTTCCCCTGGTTCCAGAAGCTGGCCGGGTCGGGCTGGTTGCGGATGCGGTACTCGACCTGGCGGACGTTGAAGTTGTCGTTGGCCGTGCCCAGGATCTGGGTCAGCCCGGCGCAGACGTTGCTCGGCGAGCAGAACTTGAACGGCGTCGAGGCCACCGAGATGTCGCTGACCGGGACGGTCATGGAAACCAGCGGCGGCTGAGGGTCGTAGGTGAAGGTCGAGCTCTTGAGCAGGATGGTCTCCACGTTGGTGGCGCGGTCGATCGCTCGCGCCTCGATCTCGTAGACGCTGCCGGTCGACATCTTGTTGCCGGGCGGCAGGCCGGTCGTCTTGTCGAACTGATCGGGCGGCGCGCCGCTGATGTTGGTCGGCAGCCAGACCGTGATATTGTCGTTAAAGCCCGAACCGTCCCAGAACTTGCCCGCGTCCGAGCCCGAGAGCGACTGGATCTTCACCTGGACGTCGTTGACGTTCGACGGATTGACCTTCGGCAGCACCGTGTCGGTGGCGGTGCCGGTGATCGACGTCAAAGAGCCCAGGTAGAAGCCGACCCCGTTCGCGTTGACGGGCGAGCTCTGACGCGTGGGATGCCCGACGCCGGCCTCGGGTGCGGCGGTGTCGAAGGTGAACTCGACGGGCTGACCGACCTTCTGGACGCCGGCCCGGTTCACCGCCCGGACGCCCAGCGTGTAGACCGTGTCGTCGGCGAAGTTGAAGGTCGTCGAGGAGTAGCTCCAGGCGTAGTTCTTGCCGTCGCCCGTGTCGGTCAGCTCGGCCGTGAACCAGACCGGCGGCACCGAGTCGAAGGCGGTCCCCGTCCAGAAGCTGCCGTTCTTGACCTGGATCGCCACCGAGGCCGACTGGACGCCGAACTGGTCGGAGGCCGAGCCGCTGATGGTGCCGAGGACGCGGTGGGCGCTGAGGTTGACCGGCACGCCGATCGACACCGTAGCCTCGGAGGTCTCGAAGTTGAAGTCGCGCTGGTCGAGCGTCGTCTCCGCGTTGGCGACCGGCAGCGCCGAGTCGACCGCCCGCACGCGGATGCGGTAGCTGCGCCCGCTGGCGAATGTCGGCAGGCGGGTGCCGGCGTTGAGCGACCAGGTGTACTGGTTGCCGCCGAGATGGGTCAGCGTGTCGACCTCGAAGAACTGCTCGGTGGCGAGCGTGAACGTGCTCGCGCCGTTCCAATACGCGCCTTGGGCCGGGCCGAGCTCGCGGATCGACAGCGTCATGCTCGACTTGAAGGTGGCGAGGCTGGTCGGGTCATGCATCCCCGCGCCCGGATCCTGGTCCGACGCCGTGCCGGCGATCGCGGCCAGGGTCGGGATCGTAGCCCCGTTGGCCGGGATGGTGAGCTTCGAGTCGGGCTCCAGGGTGTCCCACGTGAAGGTGAAGTCGCGTCCGGTCCCGGCGTTGCCTAGCCCGAAGCTCTCCACCTTGGCGGCGCTGTTGGTCGAGATGCTGATCACATGGTACTGCAGGCCCGGGGTCAGGTTGACCGAGGCCAGGACCCCGTAGCTCCAGGCGCAGGAGACGCCCGCCCCGGGGCTGCAGTCGATGCCGGGGACGGTCACCTGGCGCCAGATCGGCTCGGTCGTCCCGGGCAGGATGAAGCCTGCGTCGTTGAACCACGAGCCGTCGGACAGGCGCTGGATGGCCACGCTCACCGTGCTCACCGCGGCGTTGTCGTCGACCGCGGTCCCGGCGATCCCCGGCCAGACCGACAGCGCCCGGGTGCTGGGGTCGACCACGAAGGTGCGCGGCAGGATGGTCGTGAACGCGAAGCTCGAGACCGCCACCGCCGACACGTTGCCGGCCTTGTCGACCGCCCGCGAGTGGACCTGGTAGCTCTTGCCGTTGCGGAAGAAATCGGTCGGGAACGTGCCGGTCGACCAAGCGAGCGTACCCGAGGCGGGGAACCAGGCCAGGCCGTCGGTCTCCGGGCGGGTAAACCGGTTGTCGTGGATGGCGTCATAGTTCCCCGGGTCCCAATAGAGGAAGATGCCGTCGTTGCGGCGGATGCGGAGCTCCACGCGGTCGAGGCTGACCTCGTCGGAGGCCGTGCCGGAGATGAGCGGCAGTTGGCTCAGCACGAGCCCGGCCTGCACCGGCGGCATGGCGAGGGATACCGTGGAGGCGCGGTTGTCGAAGACGAAGGTGAAGCTGGAGGGAGTGACGGTGACGTTGCCGGCATGGTCGATGGCGCGCGTGTTGATCGAGTAGCTGGCGCCGTGAGCGAAGGTGATGGAGGTCGTGGCCACCGTCCAGTCCGCCGTCGAGTTCTCCACTTGGACGTTGGCCGGAGACCAGCCTCCGCCGCCGGTGTGGGCGACGTCGGAGACGTCGAAGTTGGCGCCGTCCCACCATTTGCCGGGGATGAGGCTGTTGTTGCGCACCGAGACCTGCACGCTCTGCACCGAGGAGTCGCGCCCGCCGACCCCGATCTCGGAGACGTCGAGCGGATCGTCGCCGTAGCCGCTCAAGAGCGGCAGGGTCTTCACGAAGGTCCGGGTCGACTGCGCGACGAACACGGTCGGGGGCGCGGAGTCCCAGTTGAAGTCCTCGGTGGTGAGGGTGGAGACGTTGCCGACCAAGTCGACGACCCTCACGTCGACGGTCATCTTTTGGTTGTCGTCCCAGGCCGTGGGCGTGGAGACCGCCGGCGGCGTGGTCCAAGACCAGGTCGTCGACCCGGCCATCGTCAGCCAGGTGCCGACCGTGGCCGTCCAGCTCGAGCCGGTCCAATAGAAGTCGTCGAAGCTCCGCTTGACGCGGGCCTGCACGAGGCTGGGACGCGCGGTCGGGTAGCCGGCCGGATAGGCCGCGTCGGCCGCCGTCCCGGAGATCGGGTCGACCGGGTTGCCCCAGGTCTCGGCGCCGGCCAGAAGCGGGCTGTAATAGCGGTTCCCGCTGAACACGAAGGCGTCCGACGGAGGACGCGTCGGGTGTCCCGTGGGCTTAGTGTTGTCGATCACGAACGTCTTAGTCGACGCGCCGGAGAAGCCGTTGCCGGAGCGGTCCGCGGCGTATGCGAACACGCGGAACTCGCGGGCCAGGATCGTGCCGTCGTTGAGCTGGCTGATGGCCGAGGTGTCGTAGCTCCATGTCGTGGCCAGCGACCCCGGGACGGCCACGACCGCCGCCACGTCGTCGTAGGCGGTGGTGAACGACGACGGCACGACGCCGTCGTTCCAATAGTAGGTCGCCCCGGCGTCGAGGTAGGTCAGGACCAAGCGAACCGACTGGGCCCCCGAATAGTTGTCGGTGACCGTACCCGAGACCACCGTCACCGTCTTCTGGGGCGTCTTGTCGGCCGGGCCCGCGGCGGCGACCCCCGGGGGCGTGATGTCGTATACCACGTTGCTCAGGCGCGTCGGGTCGTTGGGAGCCTCGTTGGCCGGCAGGGCGTCGTCGACGCCGCGCGCCGAGATGACGTAGGTCCGGTCGGCCACCCAGCGCGTGGCGATGTTGCCGTTGTCGTAGACCCAGGTCCCCGAGGACGGGCCCTCGACCTGGAAGTTCCCGTCGCGCGGGTTGAACCACGAAGCGTTCTCGCTGCAGCTCGGGCAGGTGTCCGAGAAGTTGCCGCCGTTGTCGTAGTAGAACGTCGTCGCGCCCAGGACGAACTTGACCTGGACCTTGACGTTGACGACGTCGTGCACGCCGGCGTTCACCCCGGCCGCGGGGTCGACGACCCGGCCGGTGACCAGCCCCATGTTGTTGGTGAAATAGTCGCTGCCCGTGGGGTTGGTGAAGCTGGCCACCGGCGTCGACTGGTCGACGAAGAACGTGAACGAGGAGGCGTTCTGGACGAAGTTGGCCTGGGTCTGGACGTTGCCGGCCTGGTCGCGGGCGGCCGTGAAGATCGTGTAGTAGTGCTGGTCCTGGAAGACCGGCGTGCTGCCGTAGACCCAGTTCGTCCCCGTCACCGCGGCGCGCGTCGACACCGCGCCGACCCACGCCGTGCCGTTCCAGTACTGGATGAAGGGGTTGCCGAGCGTGCCGTGGTCCTTGATCGTGAGCTCCACGAAGTCGAGCAGGCCGGGGGCCGACTCGTTGACGGTGCCCGAGACCGTGACCGCCGAGTAGGTGCTGCCGCGCACCAGCGAGGTGATGCTGGCCGTCGGGATCGCGGTGTCGAAGATGAAGGTGGCCTTGACGGAGGTGCCGTCGCCGGTGTTGCCGCTCACGCCGCCCTGAGAGTTGTCCTCGCCGAAGACGAAGATCTGGTAGGTCTCGTTGGTCGTCCACGTCACGCTGGCCGGAACGGCCGCGAAGGTCCACGAGTCGCCGGAAACATGATAGGGCACGGTGCTGAAGGCCGGATTGCCGACCCACTTGCCCTGGAGCTGGTCCCAGGAGTCGCCGTTGGAGCGCCGGATGCGCACCGAGACCCCGTCGGGCTGCTTGATCCCGGCCTGGACGCCGGCGTTGAGCGGGTCGAGGATGGCCCCTCCCAGGGTCGGGTAGACGTTGACGAAGCCGCCGGTCGGGAAGCTCACCGTGGCGGTGGGCGAGGTGCGGTCGACCTTGTAGGTCACCGCGTGGGCGAATCCCGAGCCGACCTCCGGCAGGTCGGCGATGTTGCGCCCGCGGATGCTCAGCGTGAAGGTGGTGTTGTCGAGGAGCGGCGGCAGGGTCTCGCCGGCCGGCGGATAGACCCAGCCGCCGGCCTCGGGCGGATGGACGACACGGACGGCCGTCGAGACCGTCACGCCCGTGCAGTTTACCCAGCCCAGGGCGTTGGAACCGCCCCAGCACTGTCCCGTATCAGCGCGGTCGATCTGGACGTCGACCTTATAGGTATCGTCGTTCGTGGTCCCGGTGAAGGGGTTGAGCACGTTGAAGTGCGCGCTCAACGGAGAGGTGATGCTCGTCACGGCCGGCGGAGGCTGGAAGCGCCAGCGCCGGCGCGCCGGCTCGCCCGCCCCCTGCAGGCTGTTCTGGGCGAGGTTCGCCTGGTCCACCGCCCGGGCGACCACGATGTAGAAGCAGTTGAGACCCAGCCGGGAGTCGAGCGGGACCACCTGCCCCGACGCGAAGTCCCAGACCCCGGTCCCCGGGTTGAAGGTGGCGGGGTTCCAGACCGGCACGCCGCCGGTATTGACGAAGATCCCCGCATTCTCCACCCAGTAGTTGCCGGTGTTGCAGCCCCCGGGTCCGGTGTCGCCCAGGATCGAGACCTCGACCTGGCGCACGCCGGCCGAGGAGTCGTTGACCTCGATGTCAACCGCGGTCCCGGTGATCGAGTTGAAGCTCGTCGAGATCGCGTCGTCAGCCACCGACGGGAACGCGATCCAGGACTTGGGGTTGGTCACGTCGACGACGACCAGCGCCTCGGCGCTCTGGGCCGAGGTCGGGAACAGGCCCTGGTTCCCGGCCCGGTCGATGGCGCGGACGCGGACCTTGTAGCGGCGCCCGTCGGCGCAGACTCCGCCGCAGTTCTGGCCGTGGGTCCAGTCGGTGGGCAGAGAGCCGACCGACCAGGAGTTCGGCTGCAGGCCGGCCGTGGTGGCCGTCGAGCCGTTGAGCCAGGCCGAGGTGTGGCCGGTCCAGTAGTTCTCGTTGGCCGGGATCGAGTGCGGGCCCACCGAAACGTCCTGGACCTGCACCTCGACCTTCGAGACGCTGGAGATGACGTTGCCGCCCGTGAACGGCTCGGAGTGCGTGCCGGAGGCGAAGGAAAGCGAGTTCGTGCTCACGTATATGACCGGGAGCGGCACGTTGAAGGCCGCCGAAGGGGTGCTGCGGTCGATGATGAAGGCGAAGGTGGTCACCGCCACCTCGACGTTCGGCGGGTTGGCCAGGTCGCGCGAGCGGGTGACGACCTTGTACTGGTAGCCTTCCTGGAAGTCGACCTCGGGCAGGACGTTCGGGTCGCTGGTCCACTGGCCCGGCGTGCCGCCCGGAGAGCCGTTGACGAAGGACTGCACCGGCAGGTTGAAGCCCGGGTCCGGCCCCACCACGAAGGAGCCCAGGCCGTTGTGGTAGCCGGTGGTGCCGGCCGCGTCGAGCTGGAGCACCTTGAGCAGGACCGAGGACGTCCCCAGCATGCCGGCCCCGCTGACCTCGTCGCGCGCGGTGCCGACGATCGGCGTCACCGCGCCGGTCAGATAAGCGGTCGCCGGATAGGTCGTCAGCGAAACCGGCGCGAAATGGTCGATCGTATAGCCGCCGTCCTCGCCGGGCGGAGCCCACGAGAAGCCCTGCGTCGAGCGGTTGATGTTTCCGGCCGGGTCGGTGCCGGCGGCCCAGACCGTGTAGCGGATCGGGCTCGGCAGAGCGGCATAAGCGGCGGCGAAGTCGGCGTCGTAGAACGACCAGGTCGACTGCCAGACCTGGGCGTCGTACCAGGCGATGCCCCCGTTGAACGAGGACCCGTCCCAGAAGGCGCCGTTCTGCTGGCGGATGGCCACCTGGACCCGCGGGGAGCCGAAGGCCTCCGTGAAGCCGCCCGTGATGGTCGAGGGCGAAGGCACGAAGTCGGCGAAGGTCGGCCCGGTCACCGTCGTCGTCGGCGCGGTCTGGTCGTAGGTGAACGCGAAGGATTGCTCGGGAGCCTCCTGGGCCAGCGCGCGGTCGAAGGCGCGCACGCGCACCGTGTAGTTGACGGCGTCCTGCCAGGTCGGGATCGTGTCGCCGAAGGCCGGGTAGCTCCACGGCACGGGGCTGCCCGACGGCGTCGAGGCGACGATCCTCCAGGCCTCACCGGCCGCGAACCCGCCCAGGCCCGTGGTGCCTTTCCAGTAGTTGCCCGAGACCGTCTCCTGGACCGCGATCTCGATGCGCAGGATGCCGGCCGCGGATTGGCCGGCCGCGTTGACGCCGTCCACCGCCGTCCCCGAGAGCAGGATCGGCTGGCTGCGCGGGTAGACCGGCTGGCTGGGGACGTGTATGGTCGAAGACGGCCGGTTGGCATCGTAGAAGAAGTCACGCTCGAGCGGCGTGGCCGTCACGTTGCCGGCCGTGTCGACCGCGCGCAGGACGAGCCGGTACTTCTTGTCGTGGATCCAGTTCGGGGAGACGAAGGTCCAGGGGTTGGTCGCCGCGGCCACCGCGAAGCTCGAGACGCCGACCACCCAGGTGCTCGTGCCGACGTGCCAGAAGCTGCCCTCATCGAGGTTGCGCAGCTCGAGTTCCACGCGGGCGACGCCGGCCGGCGAGTCGCTGGAGTTGCCGCGCAGTTGGCTCAGCAGCCGCGACGGACCGTAGTACTGGTACGGGTCGGCCATCGGCGTGGAGATGGCCACCGACGGGCCGACGCGGTCGAGGGTCACCGTGTTGGTCGAGGCGGCCGAGAGCTGGCCGGCCTGGTCCTTGACCTGGAACGACAGCGCGTACGGGGTGCCCTCGGCCTCGAAGATGTCCGGGGGCCGGTGCCCGATGATGTCGCCCGGGTAGCGCCAGGACACGATCCCGGTCGAGCCCGTCACCTGGACCGGGAGGTTGGCGGGGTCCGTGGTCCACACATCGCCGTTCCAGAAGGCCTCCGGGGCGGTGCCCGCCTTCGTCGAGATGCGCAGGTAGTAGCTGGTAGCGCCGGCCAGGTCCGCGTTCGCCGTGCCGCGGACCTCGCTGAGCTCCTGTATGAAGACGCCGTCGAGGTGCGACTCGATGAACGCCGTCGGCGCCGTGCCGTCGACCAGGAAGCTCACGAAGTCCTGTCCGGCGATGCCGGGCACGGACTGGTTGCCGACCACCGTCCCGGTGGAGGTGCGGGCGCGGTCGCGGGCGCGGACCTTGGAGCGGTAATCCTTGTCCGAGACCCAGTCCGTCGAGGTGAAGTTCATCTTCCACGTGAAGGTGTCGGTGGCCGCCGTATAGCTGGCCTCCTCGCCCGTGGTCGAGCAGAACTTGGCCGGGTCGCAGGCCGTCGGGTTGTAGTAGAAGCTGGTGCCGCTCTGGAGGTACCAGATGACGACCTGCACGCCGCCGTCGAGGATGGCGTCGGCGCGGGGATAGAGATAGGACTCGGGATCGCTGGCCGTGCCGGTCAGCGCGTTGCCGCCGTCCAAGTCGTCGGGCGTGTAGGCGACCCCTTGGACCGGCCTGCCAAAGCCGGCCAGCGGCGGGTTCTTGTCGATGCGGATGGTCCGGCTCGAGACCGGGACGTTGAAGCCGGCCTGGTTGTTGCCGGCCGCGTCGGCGGCCTGGACCGTGATGACGTAGGTGGCGCCGTTGGCCAAGGCGCCGGTCAGCGCGCCGTTGGCGTACTGCCAGGGGTCGGTGCCCGCCACGGCCAAGTCGCTAGCACCCGAGCAGGCCCCGAAGCTCGCGCCGGCAAAGCAGGTGTCGTTGGAAGGCCGGGTGATCCGGATCTTGACCGAGCTCACGCCCGAGCGCTTCGGGCCGTCCGCCCCGGCCGGGTCGACCGCGGTGCCGGTGATGGTGACCAGGTTGTGATAGACCTCGCCCGAGGACGGGTGGATCAGGTAGGCGGTCGGCGGCGTGCGGTCCCAGACGAACGTGAACTGGCTCATAAAGGACGGGTTCGACTCCTGGTTGCCGGCCCGGTCCTTGCCGAACATGAACAGGGTGTAGTCGACGCCGTCGAGCAGAGCCGGCTCGGCCAGCGTGCCCGTGCTCCAGTTGAGGACGGCGGCGGCGTTGGTGGAGGCGACGATGTCGCTGAGCGAGGAGAGCGGGGCGAAGAAAGAGCCGTCCCAGAACTTGTTTACCGGGGCTTGGTTGTCCTGCAGGCGGACGCGCACGTCGACGATCGGGGCCGCGACGCCGGCGGGGTTGCCCGGGTCGACGGCGGTGCCGATGATGGCCGGCAGGACGGCGAGGCAGGCGTCGACGCCCGGCTCGCCGGGGCAGGCCGCCGGGGCGGGGCTGGTGTACTGGCCGGCCGGATTGACGTCGTCGACGATGAAGTCGCGCACGGTCGGCGGAGTCGACTCCTGATTGGCGTTGTTGACCCCCACGATGGTCATCGTGTAGGACGCGTTGGTCATGTGGTACGGAGAGCTCAGGCTCTTGGTGATGATGCCGATCGGGGTGTTGACGGCGGTGTAGGTGGAGGGGTCGTTGGTCCAGGAGGCCGAGCCTTCCGACCAGTAGCTCGTGGGCGTGGTCAGGCGGCGCAGGGTGATGCGGGCGCCTTCCGTCGCGCGCAGGTTCGTGCCGGTCCCGGAGACGGAGTTGATGAACGGCGAAGCGCCCTTGTAATGCGGCAGGCCGCCGACGAGCGGGGGCTGGGTCACGGAGATGACGGCGGCCGGGGTCTCCAGGTAGAACTGCAGCTCGCGGACGCCGGGGACGGTCTTGATGTTGCCGCCCACGTCGCGGCCGCGCGCCACCACCGTGTAGGTGGAGCGGTTGTCCCAGGCGACGCCCGAGGCGTCGTAGACCCAACGGCAGGTCTCGCCGGCCTCGCAGACCCCGTTGTTGTTGCCGTCGGGGCCGGGATCGAACTCGGTGATGGTCGCCGTGCCCAGCCAGACCTCGTTGACCGTCCAGGCCGTCCCGCTCCAGTAGTTGCCGGTATGGCAGCTCCCGAAGCAGTCCTCCTCCTTGATGCTGATAAGGACGTTGTCGAGCGCGCCCGGCGCGGGGTCGACGGCCGTGCCCTCGATGAGGCTGACGGAACCGAGCGCGCCCACGGGCGAGGTGGCCAACGACAAGGGGTTGGTGGTGTCGTAGGTGAAGGTGTGGGTGGCGTAGACGGTCTGGTAGTTGCCGGCCCGGTCGCGCTCGACCCGGGTCGAGACCCGGTACTGGCGGGGGCTCACGAGGTTCGCGGCCGAGAAGGCCCAGGTCCAGGCGCCCGAGGAGTCGCCGACGAAGGTGGCCGTCGACCAGACCGGGACGATGGAGGTGAAGGTGGAGGCGCCTCCTGTCCAGTAGGCCCCGTCGACCTCCTGCATGGCCATGAGGACGGCCGCCGAGGAGATGCCGGACTGATAGACGCGGCCGCCGGCGCCCGGGCAGGCCGCCTCGCTCTCGGCCGGCAGGGCGCAGTAGCGGTCGTCGGCGGTGCCGACGATCTGCGTGAGGCTGGCGCCGACGAAGCCGTTATCGGCCGGCAGGCCGATGCGCGCGACGGGCGTGGTCAAGTCGATGATGAAGGTGCGGGTCGACAACGCGCTTTCGACGTTGCCCGCGTTGTCCGAGGAGCGCGAGACGGCGTCGTAGCTGTAGCCGTCCTGGAAGGTGATGCCGGACTTGGTCCAGTTCGCCAGGCCCGAGGTGACGTTGGCGAAGGCGGGCTCTCCCGGGGCGAAGAAGTTGGCGAGCTGCCACCAGTCGCCGTTGGACTTGCTGAGCTTGAACTCCATCTTGGTGACCAGCGCGGGCTGGAAGACGCCCTCGAAGACGTCGGCCGAGGTTCCGGCGATGGCCGTGATGGTCGGGCTGTTGGCGAAGGCCGGCGGCGCGCTCACGCGCGAGACCGGCTTTGAGTTGTCGTAGGTGAACTGGATGGCCGGGGTGGCATCGGCGTTGAGCCCGGAATCGAACTGACCCTGCAAGGGCACCGCGGACAGGTTGGCGGCCGCGTCGAGGGCGCGGACCCAGACCGTGAAGCACGTCGAGTCGAGGAAGTCTATGTTCGGGAAGGCCTTGCTCCAGTTCTTGAGGCCGGTGACGGTCTGCCAGTTATCGTATTTTACGACCGGGGTCGTATCCCAGTCGTTGGTGGAGTTCGAGTCGCCGCCGTTCCAGTAGCCGTCGAGCTGGTTGGACTTGAGCAGGATCTGCACCGTCACCAGCCCCGAGGCCCCGGTGTTGCCGTCGTCGGCGATCCCGGCCATGCCGGCCAGGGTCCCCTGGTTGTAGGATTTGCCGTCTGCCGGAAAGGTCACCGAGACCTGGGGGACCTGGTTGTCGAAGCGGAAAGCCGCGCCCTTGCCCGCCCCAGTGGGGTTCACCTGCTTGTTGGTGGCCTGGTCGACGACCAAGGTGACCACGCGGTAGGTGTTGCTCGAGGAGAGCATCGCCGCCGGCGTCGGCGTGGACCACGACAGGCTGGTCTCTATCTGGGTGACGCTCAGCGAGGAAACCTGGGTCCAGGCCGCGCTGCCGAGGTCGTTGCCGGGGTCGGGGAGGTTGAAGGTGCCCCCCGCCCAGTCCCAATAGACGTTGGCCGAGGCCTGCGGCCCGGCGGCATGCTCGACGGCGACGTAGACCTTGGCCAGGCCCGACGGCCCAGCGGGCGCCGAGCCGCCGTCGGTCCAGGCGCCCTGCAGGCTGGCCAGGGTGCGCGTGCTCGTGGCGTCGGTCGGTGTGGTCACGGTCCCGTTGGGCGGGGTGAGGTCGTACTTGAACTCCTGGCGCTGGCCTAGGCCCGAGTCGATCGGCTGGGCCACGTCGTTGATCCAGTTGCCGGCCCGGTCCCGAGCCTTCACGTAGACGTTGTAGGCGACGCCGTCTTTGAAGGTGATCGTCTGCGAGCCCAGGGTCTTCGACCAGGTCGACGGACTGTAGAGCCACGAGGCGCCGCCCGAGTACACCCGGGTGGTCCAGAAGATCGAGGCGTCGGGGCCGTGGTCGAAGCGCCCGGTGGAAT
Source organism: Elusimicrobiota bacterium (assembly GCA_016196755.1). Lineage (GTDB taxonomy): Bacteria > Elusimicrobiota > Elusimicrobia > UBA1565 > UBA1565 > SCTT01. The sequence goes on along the minus strand of JACPXC010000064.1, from coordinate 4,412 downwards.
GGTCGTACCAGATGTCCTTGGAGAGCCCCGAGGAGACGGCGATCCAGACCTCGGAGACCCCGGCCCAGCCGTCGGCCACCGCGCCCGAGCTGAGCTCGACGAGGCGCGTCGACTCGGCGCTGTTGGAGTAGGCCGGCGTGGCCGGCGGCCCGAACGGGAAGCGCACGTCCAGCGTCGGCGCTATCGTGTCGTACTTGAAGTCGAAGTCGCCGCCGCCGGGGGCCGTGCGCTCGTTGCCGGAGCGGTCGCGCAGCCGGACGAAGATGCGGTACTGCCGGTTGTTGGCCAAGGCGCCGGTCAGGTCAGAATAGGTCCAACTGACGTTCCCGGTGACGCCCGAGAGCGTTGCCGTGGAATAGTGGTCGTTGAGGGCGGTCCACGAGGAGCCGGTCCAGTCCTCGTCGGCGCCGCCGGCGATCCGCTGCAGGCGGACGGCCACGTCGAGCAGGCCCGCCAGGTCGGCGTTGGCCGTGCCGGAGATCGTCCCCAGGGCGTTGAGCTCGGGAGCGGCGGGGCTCTGCAGGGCAAAGGTCGGGATGGAGTCGTCGACTACGAAGTCGCGGATGTCGGTGCCGAGGGTGGCCGGGGTACCCCGGTTGCCGGTGGCGGTGCCGTCGGCAAGGGAAGAGTCGTCTTGGCCGCGCACCTCGATGCGGTAGGCGCGCTGGACGCCGGCCGCCGCCCAGACCGGGGCCGTGATGTCGTCCCAGACCGAGTTGTCGGCGTTGGTGGCCGAGAAGTAGCCGTTGTTGACGACGGCCGTCCCCGAGGACCAGCCGACGCCCGGGCGCCAATAGAAGGTGTCGGCCGCCTCAATATAGGAGACGCGCAGCTCGGCCGAGCGGATCCCGGCGCTCCACGGCGCGCCGGGATCGGAGACCGTGCCCTGGAACTTGATGAGCGGGTCGGCGCCGCCGATCGCGGCGGCCTTGTAGTTGCCGTTGTGGGCGGGGAAGGTGATGCCCGCCGCCGGGGGCACGTTGTCGAAGAGGAAGCTCCGCGAGGAGAGACCGGCGCTAAACGAGGTCTGCAGGTTGCCGGCCGTATCGACGCCGCGGGCCAGCAGGGTGTACCAGGTGTTGGAATAGGCGAGCAAGGCCGCCGAGAGGCTAGCCTCGCCGAAGCTCCAGCTGGTGCCCGCGGGGTTCGACGAGGTGACCACCCAGCGCGGGCAGGCCGACTCGAAGGAGTTGTTGCTCGGCTCGAAGCACTTGCCGGTCAGCTTCGACTCGATCGAGAAGCTCGAGGCCTTGATCTCATGGCCGTCGGCCGCGGTGCCGAGCACCGAGGCCAGGGCGTTGACGGGCTTGCTCACCACCGGCTGGGTGATGCCCGACACGGGGGCGGTGACGTCCCAGGTGAAGTCCTTGCTGGCCGGCGCCGGGAAGTTGCCGGCGCGATCCCTGACGATGAGCTCGGCCGTGTACTGGATATCCGGCGTGAAGGCTTCGGTGTTGGTCAGGCTGCCATGCTGGACCAGGTAGTTGGAGCCGCCGGCGCCGGAAGCCGGCGCGCAGGTATCGTCCGGCGCGCTGGCGCAGTTGACCGCCGAAACGACGTAGGCCGAGGAGACGAAGTTGAAGTAGTTGCCGTTCTGGTGCTTCAAGCGGAAGTAGACGCTCTTGGCGGCGCCGGCGGAGCCGTCGGAGTTGTCGGTGGCCGTGCCGCGCAGGTCGGGCACCGAGTTCGTGAAGGACAGGGTCGGGAAGGTGAACCCCGACAGCGGCACGACTTGGTCGACGAAGATCGGCACCGGGCCCTGGGCCGGGGACTCGGTCAGCGTGGCGGTCTTAGCGCGGGCCTGGAGCTGGAACTGCCGGAAGAGGCCGTTGGCCGTCCAGGTCGCGGCGCCGACCGAGTAGATCCAGTTGTCGGTCTGGCCGACGCCGTTGTCGGTGTAGGTGCTGCCCGCCGCGGCAAAGAGGTTGTAGGTGCCCTGCGGCTTCCAGGAGTTGGCGGCAAAATCCAGGACCAGCTCGCTGCCCGCGTTGGTGACGTCGGTCAAGCGCAGCTCGAGCCCGATCGCCGGCTCGTTGGCCGTGCCGGTGATGGTCACCGCGGCGGGCAGGAAGTGGGCGTTGGCCGCCGGCTGGAGGAAGCCCGAACGCGGGATGGGCTCGGTGAAGGTGAACTGGACGCGGTTGCGCCCGTTGACGGCTGCCGGCAGGGTCTCCAAGTTCAAGCCGCGGTCCTCGGCCGCCGCCAGGACCTGGTAGATGAGGCCGGAGATGAAGGCCGGGGTCGACACGCCGGTGGCGGCCCAGCCCACGGGGCTGGCGTTATTAGTGGAAGCCTGGACCCAGTAGCTGGCGTCGACCGTGGGCAGGGGCGGCGTGGGAGCGTCGGGTTGGTCGAACTGCTTGGTCGTGCTGTTCCACCAGGCCGGGGTCCCCGAGACGCGGTAGTAGGCCAGATAGACCCGGCGCACGCCGGCCGAGCCTACGTCTTGGGCGGTGCCGGCGACCTGGGGCAGGGCCTCGGGGAAGCTGCCGTTGAGCGGAACCGTGATGGTCGACACCGGGGCCGAGAAGTCGGCCGTGAAAGTGTTGCTCGTGATGAGGGTTTGGTAGTTGCCCGCGAAGTCCCTGGCGTAAGACGCCACCTTGTACTGGCGCAGGTCGATGAGGGCGCCGCCCATGAGGGCGTAGGTCCAGGTGCCGCTCGAATCGCCCGCGAACGTCGCCGTCGACCAGACCGGCGCCGCCTGGTCGACCCACGCCGTCTTGTTCCACCAACAGGCGTTGACGAGCGCGCCGCCGTTGCAGGTGCCGCCCGAGATGTCCTGGACCGAGACCACGACGCTCGAGGGCTTGATGCCGGACTGGAAGTCGCGGGCGCCGCCCACGCAGAGCGGGTTGCCCCCGCCCGGTTCGGCCTGGTCGACTACATCGCAGAAGCGGTCGTTGGCCGTGCCCAGGATCGTGACAGGACCGGAGCCCGCCGAACCGCCGGGGACCGGAAAGGTGACCAGGGCCGCGGGAGTGGTGAGGTCGACGACGAAGCTCCCCACCGCCTCACCGACCTCGCTGTTGAGGGCCTCGTCGCGGGCCTGGGAGTAGACCTTGTACTGGTAGCCGTCCTCCCACGTGTTCGTGAACGAGCGGCTCCAGCTGGGCGCGGAGACCCCGGCCGAGAAGATCAGCGGCGGCTCGGCGCCGGCGACCCAGGGGTCGTTCCACCAGCCCGGGACGCTGCCGGCGGCGCAGCCGGAGCACCACAGGTTGAGCTTCACCTGGTCCACCGTGGCGCCCGCCCCGTTCGACGCGTCCGACCAGGCGGTGCCGGCCAGCGTGCCCAATGAGCCGATGTTCCTGACGAAGGCGTTGTTGGCGGGAGACGTCAGCTTCGACACCGGCGCCAGGTTGTCGTAGAAGAACGTCACGGCCGCCGCGCCGTTGGGATATTGGTTGGCGTTGAGCGAGGCCGAGTGGTCCGGCGCGGGATAGCCCGGATGGGTCGAGACGTTCACCGTATTGTCGGTGGCGCGCGTCCAGAGGACGTAGGTCTTGTTGCTGTCGAGCGTCGGCCAGGAACGGCTCCACTCCACGCCGGTGCTGACCTGAGTCACCGGGACGCTGACCCAGTTGTCGTAGCCGGGCGGGGGCGCGTCGAAGTCGCTGGCCGTGCCTGACCAATACGCACCGGTGAAGTTATTCTTGAGCAGGACCTCGACGGAGGCGACGCCCGAGTTGCCGGTGACGTTGTCGAATGCCTTGCCGGAAAGGGCGAGAAGGCCCGCCGCGTTGTACTTTCCGCCGCTCACCGGGAAGGTGGAGCCCACGACCGGCGCCTGGTCGTCGAAGCGGAACTCCGTCCCGACCCCGGCGGCCGCGGGGTTGTTGGAGCGGTTGGTGGTCCAGTCCCAGACCCCGACCACGACGCGGTAGGTGTTGGAGCTGGCCAGCATCCCCGAGGGTACCGGGGTCGACCAGGGCACCGAGAAGAGGCCGCGCGCACTGGTCGTGGCGACGAGGACCCAGGCGCTGCCCGGGGATGTGCCGTCGGTAGGCCAGGGCGGCGGGTTGGCCAGCGAAAAGCTGCCCGGAGCGCCCCAGTTCCACCACTGCCCCGCTGGGTCGGCGGTGTTCTGGACGGCGACGTAGACGGACTTCACGCCGCCGCCGCCCGGCGCCGAGGCGTCGACGGCCTGGCCGGAGAGCGTCGCCAGCGCCTTGCGCGGCGCGCTGTCGGACGGCGACGAGATGCTGGCCGAGGGCCTCGACACGTCGTAGCCGAAGGTATAGGTGTAGGCCCCGCCGGAGGCGCTCGGCGCGGTGACGTTGTTGACCCAGTTGCCGGCCGCGTCGCGGGCCTTCACGAAGACGCGGTAGAGCGCGCCGTCCTTGAAGACGCCGCCGTTGAAGTTGTTGACCGGCTGATAGGTCCACTTCCCGCCCGAGGTGTAGACCTGG
>JACPXC010000056.1 GCA_016196755.1 Elusimicrobiota bacterium | reverse complement strand
GGCGCCCTGCTCGTCGAGATGGTCGCGATCGGCGTCTGCGGCACCGACCGCGAAATCCTCGAAGGCCTCTATGGCGCGGCGCCGGCGGGAAGCGGATTCTCGCGTGGGGATTGCGTCGTTCCGATCGTGCGGCGTCCTGATCCCGCGCCGTGCCCATGCTGCGCGGCGGGGGAATGGGACATGTGCCTCAACGGCCGCTACACAGAGCGAGGAATCTCGGGCAGGGACGGCTTCGCGTCCGAGCGCTTCCGGCTCGAGCCCGCCTTCGCGGTGAAGGTGGATGCCGCGTTGGGCGAGCTCGCGGTGCTGCTCGAGCCCGCCAGCGTCGTCGCCAAGGCTTGGGAACAGATCGAGCGCATCGGGCGCAGGGCCTGCTTTCAACCTCGCCGGGTGCTGGTCGCCGGCGGAGGGCCGATCGGATTGCTCGCGGCGCTCCTCGGCAGCCAGCGCGGCTACGAGATCCATGTGGTCGAAAGATCCCGCTCGGGCCCGAAGCCGGAGCTCATCGGCGGACTCGGCGCCGTGCATCACTCGGACATGGAGACGGTCAAGAAGGCCTGCGGCGGCTTCGATATAGCGTTGGAATGCACAGGCGCGGCGCGGGTCGTGCTGGACGTGCTGTGCGCGGCGGGGCCGGGCAGCATCGCATGCTTGACGGGTGTGTCCTCCGGCAAGCGCTTGATCGAGCTCGATGTGGCCGGACTCAACCGCGGCATCGTGCTCGAGAACGCGGTCGTCTTCGGGACGGTCAACGCGAATCGGCGGCATTATGAGCAGGCGGCCGAGGCGCTCGGGAAGGCGGACCCTTCCTGGCTCTCGCGGCTCGTGTCGCGTCGCGTGCCGCTGGAGCGTTGGAAAGACGCGGTGACCCGTCAGCAAGGCGACGTGAAGGTCGCGTTGGTGCCGCGCTGATGGCGCTGCGAATCGAGGACTACGCTCTCATCAGCGATTGCCGCAGCGCCGCGCTGGTCGGCCGCGACGGCTCGATCGATTGGCTCTGCTTCCCCCGATTCGATTCTGCGGCATGCTTTGCGGCGCTGCTGGGGACCGCGGATAACGGCAAATGGGCCATCAGCCCCAAGGCCCGGTGCGAGGCGAGCCGGAGCTATATCGACGGCACGGTGGTCCTGCAGACCATTTTCCGCGGCAAAGGGGGATCATGCCGGCTGACCGACTGCATGGTCATAGGCGACGCAGCGCCGGTTCTGATCCGGCTCCTCGAGGGCCTGGAAGGCTCGATCGATATGGAATTCTCGTTGACGATCCGTTTCGATTACGGGTCGATCGTGCCGTGGGTGAGACGGCTCGCCGGCAGGCACGGGATCAGCGCGGTCGGAGGGCCGGAGGCGCTGCTGGTGGCCTCGCCGCTGCCGCTGGCGGGCAAGGACATGCATACGGTGGCCGAGTTCACGGTCTCGGCCGGCGACGTGCTGCCCTTCATCATGATCTGGCATCCCTCGCACGAGCCGCTGCCGCGCCTTCCCGCCGAGCCCGCGCGGGAGGTTCTGCGCACGATCGACTGGTGGAAGCAATGGTCGGCGCGCTCGAGTTACGCGGGGATCGAAAAGCCGGCGGTGCAGCGCTCGCTGCTCACGCTCAAGGCGCTGACCTACGAGCCGACGGGCGGGATCGTGGCGGCGCCGACCACCTCGCTTCCCGAGACGCTCGGCGGCGAGCGCAACTGGGACTATCGCTACGTGTGGATACGGGACTCGGCTTTCACGCTGCAGGCGCTGCTCATGGCGGGCTACCGAGACGAGGCGGAGCGCTGGAAGCAATGGCTGCTGCGCGCGGTGGCCGGGACGGCGAGCCAGGAGAACATCATGTACGGACTCGGGGGCGAGCGGCGGCTGACGGAGCTGGAACTCGACTGGCTGCCGGGCTACGAAGGCTCCCGCCCGGTGCGCGTGGGCAACGCGGCGTACAAGCAGCTGCAGCTCGACATCTTCGGGGAGCTTCTGGCGGGGAGCGATCTGGCCCGCCGCTCGGGACTCGCCCACGGCGGGGACTTCTGGCGCGTGGAGCGCAACCTCGTGGAATATCTCTGCGGCCATTGGACCGACCCGGATGAGGGGATCTGGGAGGTGCGCGGCCCCAAGCGGCACTTCACTCATTCGAAGGTGATGGCATGGGTGGGCGTGGACCGGGCGATCAAGGCGGTACGAGAGTTCGGTCTCGAGGGAGATCTCGCGCGCTGGAGCAAGCTGCGCGAGCGCATCCACGCGGACGTGTGCAGCCGGGGCTTCGACTCCCAGCTCAATTCATTCGTCCAGTATTACGACTCCAAGGAGCTCGACGCGAGCCTTCTTATGCTTCCACTCTGAGGCTTCCTGCCGCCGCAGGACCCGAGGATCATCGGGACGGTCGAAGCGATCGAAACACACTTGATGGAGGACGGCCTCGTGCTGCGGTATCGACCCAAGAAGGAGGTAGACGGGCTCAGCGGAGAGGAGGGGAGCTTTATCGCCTGCTCGTTCTGGCTCGCCGATTGCTACGCGCTGCTGGGCCGAAGGAGGGAAGCGGAGGATCTCTTCGCTCGCCTCAGCGGACTGCGCAACGACGTCGGGTTGTTCTCCGAGGAGTACTTAGTGCCGCACAAGCGAATGGTCGGGAACTTCCCGCAGACCTTCTCGCACGTCGGGCACGTCGTGACGGCCGGGACGCTGTCGAGGCCCGGCCCGCCTCCCGGATAGGATCGCTAGCCTCTGAGCAGCTCTCTGGCGATGACGAGCCGCTGGATCTCGCTGGTCCCCTCGTAGATCTCGGTGATGCGCGCGTCGCGGTAGTAGCGCTCCACCGCGAACTCCCGGATGTAGCCGTTGCCGCCGTGGATCTGCACGGCCTGGAACGCCACCTTGTTGGCGGTCTCCGAGGCGAAGAGCTTCGCCATCGAGGCTTCCCGGGTCGCCCGGCCCTTCCCGAATACATGCGCCGCGCGCCAAGTCAAAAGCCGCGACGCCTCGACGCCCAACGCCATGTCGGCCAGCTTGAACTGCGTGGCCTGGAACTCGGCGAGGGTCTTCCCGAACTGCTTGCGCTCTTTGGCGTAAGCGAGCGCCTCATCGAGCGCCGCCTGGGCGATGCCGGTGGCCTGCGCCGCGATGCCGATGCGGCCCGAGTCCAAGATGGCCAAGGCGATCTTGAAGCCTTCGTCCTGTACACCCAGGAGGTTCGCCTTCGGCACCCGCGTGTCCTTGAAGGAGATCTCCCTGGTGTCCGACCCGCGTACGCCCATCTTTTTCTCTTTCTTACCCAGCGTCATCCCGGGCAGGTTCTTCTCCACGATGAGACAAGACACCCCACGCCCTCCCTTGGAGCGGTCCGTAGAGACGAAGACGATGAAGACGTCGGCGAATCCCGCCGAGGACACCCAGGCCTTCGTGCCGTTTAAGACGTAGTGGTCGCCGTCCAAGACGGCCGCCGTCGTCAGACTGCCGGCGTCCGACCCCGAGCCGGGCTCCGACAGGCAGTACGCCCCGATCCATTCGCCGGAGGCCATCTTAGGGAGGAATCTCTTCTTCTGTTCGTCATTGCCGGCCCTGATGATGGCCCCGCTGGCCAGCGAGTTGTGGACCGTCAGACATATCTGGAACGAGGCGGAGGCTCGGGCGATCTCCTCCATGACGCAGGCGTAGGCCACCATGTCGAGCCCCAGCCCGCCGTACTGCTCGGGCGTGCTCAATCCGAAGAAGCCCAGCTCCGCCGCTTCTTTGTAGACCTCGCGCCCGATAGCCTCTTCTTCATCGAAGGACTGCGCCAGGGGCTTGAGGCGCTTCTGAGCGAACTCGCGCGCCGCATCCCGAGCGGCCTGCTGGTCGTCGTTGAGTTCAAAGCCGTTCATGCCGCGCTCCAATCGTAGAACCCGCGCCCGGCCTTCTTGCCGAGCCGTCCTGCCTCGACCATCTTGCGCAGGAGGGGGCAAGGGCGATACTTCGGGTCGCCCAGACCCTCGTGGAGGATCTCCAAAATAGAGAGGCAGGTATCCAAGCCGATGAAGTCGGCCAACTGCAGAGGGCCCATCGGGTGGTTCATGCCCAGCTTCATGACCGTGTCGATGTCTTCCTTCTCCGCCACGCCTTCCATCAGGGCGAACACCGCCTCGTTGATCATCGGCATGAGGATGCGGTTCGAGATGAAGCCCGGGTAGTCCTGCGAACAGGCCGGGGTCTTGCCGATTTTTTCCGTCACCGCCTTGACCGTGGAGAACGTCTCATCCGACGTCTCCACCCCGCGGATGAGCTCCACCAGCTTCATGACCGGCACCGGGTTCATGAAGTGCATCCCGATGACCTGCGTGGGGCGCTTGGTGACCGCGGCCAGCCTGGTGATGGGGAGGGAGGAGGTATTGGAGGCGAGGATCGTGCCAGCCCCGCACACCGAGTCCAGCTTCGTGAAGATCTGGCTCTTGAGCTCGAAGCGCTCCGGCACGGCCTCGACGACCAAGTCGGCCTTCGCGGCCCCTTCCAAAGCGTTGGCGGGGGAGATCCTTCCCAGCGCCGCCTTCGCGTCAGCTTCCGTCGCCGTTCCCTTCTTGACCTGACGCCCGAGGTTCGCCTCGATGCCGGCCACGGCCTTGCCCAGGACCTCGGGACTGACGTCGATGAGCGTCACGGGGATGCCCGCCAGGGCGAAGACGTGGGCGATCCCGGCCCCCATCTGCCCGCCGCCGACCACCGCCGCGCTTTTCACATCCATTTTGGTCCCCCGAAAGCCGCGCGGGCATTCTATATAATGCCCGGCCATGAATCGTTGGGCGGCGCCCGTGTTCTTTTTCTTCCTAACAGGAGCCTTCTTCGGCTTCCTGCACTCCCGCGGCGGGGGACTGACCGACCGCGACGGCTACTACCACGCGCGCCTCTCCCAACTCCTGCCCGAGCGCGGCCTATCGCGCTCGTTCCCGTGGACGCAGGCCGGGCTGTGGAAGGACCGCTACTGCGACAAGGAGTTCCTCTATCACGCGGCGATGGCGCCGTTCGCCAGAGGCGAGGAGCCCATCGGCGGCGCCCTGCTCTTCTCCACTTTACTCAGCGCCGCCGTGTTCGCCGTCTTCTACGCCGTGACGCGGTCGACCGGCACCCCGGCGCCTTGGGCCTGGACCCTGCTGTTGGCCGGCGCCGCGGGGCCCTTCCTCCTGCGCGCCTCCTATGTCAGGTCCCACGTCCTGGCCATCATCCTAGTGATAGTCGCCTGGAAGCCGCTCTTGAGCGGCAACCTCAAGCACCTCGGCATCCTCGGCTTCGTCCTCGCTTGGGCGTATTCGTTCCCCTTGATCCTGCCGTTGCTGGCGCTGGCCTACGCCCTCGGCCGCGCCGCGTCCGGCGAAGGCTTCGACTGGCGGCCGTCCGCCGCCGCGGCCGGGGGCGTACTGGCCGGCCTCATCCTCCACCCTTACACCCCGCACTCGCTCGAAAGCCTGGCCACCTATCTCCAAGTCATCCGCATCGCCGCGCTCGAGCGCAGCCTGGCCGCCGTAGAGGTCGGGCGCGAGCTGGCGCCCTACTCCACGCGCGGCTTTCTCCAGCTCCACCTGCCGATGACCGTCGTGCTGCTCGGGCTGTCGGCCTCGGGCTGGCTGACCGCGCGGCGGCTCAAAGGGGAAGCCTTGGGCACCTTGGCCGCGGCCTGGGCCGCCTTCCTCGGCACCTGGCTGTTCCCGCGCTTCGTCGAGTACTCCGCCCCGCTCTGCGTCCTCGCCGGGGCCCTGGCCGCGCGCGACCTGCTCCAGGACGGCGGCCGGACGGCCGCCCTGGGCTTGGCCAAGCGCCGCCCCGGCGTCTTCGCGGCGGCCTTCGCGGGGCTCGTGGCGGCCCTGTCGGCGTCGGTGCTCTCGGCCGGCGCCTATGCCGTCACCGTCGGCGGCGGCAACGACCCGGCGCGCTTCCGCGGCGCTTCGCGCTGGATGACGGAGAACCTCGAGCCCGGCGAGACCGTCGTGAACCTCTGGTGGGACGACTTCCCCGAGCTGTTCTACTCCGCCCCGGGCCAACGCTTCCTCGTCGGCCTCGACCCCACCTACATGCTGAGGCTCGACCCCGAGAAGGCCCTGCGCCTCGAGGCGATGCGCGCGGGCCGCGCGCCGCTCGACCCCGGCTGGCTGGCCGCGGCTTTCGACGCGCGGGTCATGGTCCTGCGCGCGCCTTACGCGCGCGCCTACCCCCAGCTCGACTGGCGGGTCTGGAAGCCGGTCTACGCCGACGACTACGCCGCCGTCTACGCCCTGGTCGGCCCGCACGGGCCGACGCCGGCCGCCGTACCGCCGGGCCCCGAGCAGGGGCCCCCGTCGCCGTGAGGGTGCTGCTCAGCGGCTTTCAGCCCTTCGGCGGGCGCAAAATAAACGCCAGTTGGGAGCTGGCGCGCGCGGCGGGAGTCCTGGCCGTGCGCCTGCCCGTGGAGTACGGCAAGGCCTGGCCGATCCTGGAGAGCGTCATCGAGGACCTAAAGCCCGACGCCGTCGTGGCCCTCGGCGAATGCCCGGGCCGTGAGTTCCGCCTCGAGCGAATCGCGGTCAACCTGCGCGGGGCCGAGGCACCCGCCTGTCTCACGGCCCTGCCGCTCGAGCGCCTCGGCGCGGCCCTGACGAAGGAGGGGATCCCCAACCGCGTCTCGCTCTGCGCGGGCGACTATCTCTGCAACGAGGTCTTCTATCACCTCATGCGCGCCCACGCGGCGCGGCCTTTTCCCGGCGGGGCCGGCTTCATCCACGTGCCGCGCGACGCCCACCGCGCCTGGCCCTCGGCGGCGCGTTCCATCCTGCGGAGCCTAGGACCCAGGCCGCGCTAGGCCCTCCGGCCTTGCCGGGGAGGGGGTTCGCGGCCAATACTTAGGCCATGAAGGTGGTGGCCCTCCTCGTCGTCTGCGCTCTGCTGCCCCTCCGGGCTTTCGCGACGCCCGACCGTCCGAGCGCCGGCCCGGCCATCGAAGTGACCGGACCGGCCATCGGACAGGCCCGCGGCTCCGAAGCCGCCGTCCTCGACGCGGACGCGGCCCCTGACGAGGGCTCCTCGGAGCTGGCCCGCCGCGGCTTCGGCGAGCGCTCGGGAGCCGCGCCCGTCGGACTCGGCGGCCGCGTCGGCATGCCGATGGCCTCGGCGCCCGCCCGCACCACCCAGCCTCAGCGCTTCGCGGCCTCCGCCAACCCGCCGCCCGGAGTCTACGCCGCCGAGGAGAAGGGCAAAGAAGAGGACAAGGGCGGAGGCTGGGACTACGACGGGACCATGAAGGCCGCCGGGCTGGCGCTGGCCGGCGCCGCCATCGGTTTTCTGCTCGGGGGCCCGATCGGCGCCGCCGCGGGCTTTCTGGCCGGCTTTTTCGTCGGCGCCCTGCTATGGAAAGCCGGCCAGAAGTAGTCTTGGGCCGCTCATGAGGCTCCTCCTCGCCCTGCTGACGGCCTGGCCGGCGCCGGTCTTCGCCGAGGCAGCCTCGGCCTTGAACCAGCTCTTCGCGTCGCAGACCATCATGACCGGAGCCGTGGCCGGCGGCGCCGAAGCCTCGGCCGCCGCCTCGCGCCGGGCCTTCGCGGAATCCTCCGGAGCGGGCGCCGTCCGTCTCGGCGGTCGGGGCGGCCGATCCTTCGCCGCCGAGCTGCCGCCGATAGCTCCCTCGGCCGCGCCGACGGCGCGCGCCGCGCCGCTCCGAGCGGCCTATGCCGCCAAAGAGGAGGAAAAGGACAAGAAAGGCGGCTGGGACTACAACGGGACCATGAAGGCCGCCGGCTTCGGTCTGGCCGGGGCTCTCATCGGCTTCGCGCTGGGAGGGCCCATCGGCGCGGCCGCGGGCTTCTTGGCGGGGTTCTTCATCGGCGCCCTGCTCTGGAGCATGGGGGGGAAGAGGTAGCCCATCGACCCCTCAACAACCTAGGACTTATATCCTAAAATTGCATGGGCCTTCGTGCCCAGGCGCCTCCTGGGCCTTTAAGGTACTATGCCTAGGACCGCCGGGACGCCCCTCGACGCCGTTCGTCGAAAAAACCTGGCGGGCTCAGGAGGCGTGATGCGACCGACCCCCGTGATCCTCGCCGTAGCCTTAGCGTGCCCCACACTACTGTCGGCCCAGGAGCCCCCGTCCGACAGGCCCATGTACACTCCCAGCGAGATGGAAGCCGCGGCAAACGACCCCAAGCGCTTTACGCTGGACCGCGACTCGATCGAGATCGTGCGCCTCGACAACCCGACCCCCGCCGGCGCCGACCCCCTGCCGCCGTTCCCGGGCGGCGGCACCCCCGGCGGCGGCGACCCCATCAGCGAGATAGACCGGATCGTGAACCTCGCCAAGAAGATCTTCGACATCATCAAGGAGAACCGGCCGGTGGTCGACATCACGACCTCCTACGCCAACGCCGTCCCCGAGGGCATGACCCATTGGAGCCAACTCGCGGGCTGGACCCCTCCGCAGACCAACACCTACGGCTTCTACGCCAAGAACGGCTGGGGCAGCCGCGTGGTCGAGGTGACCTACCAGGTCATCCGCCAGCACTCCGGCAGCTATAAGGGGAAGGGCAAGTTCCTCAATTCCGTCACGGTCCAGCCCCTGCACGTCTCGGTGTCCTGGGGCTACAAGTTCTCGATGAAGTTCGAGGCTCCGACCGTCTCCAACGTCGGCACCAGCGAGGACCCGGTGGCCAGCATGCTGGCGCGCCTTAACTGGTCGATCGACACCGTGCTCCAGCACGACGAGGGCACCAGCATCTACGACCTGCAGGGCGATGGGGCCTACCGCGAGATCGGCGGGCCCTTCAAGAGCGCCGCCCGCGAGGGCGCGCGGGCGTCGATCCAGCGCGCCGCGGGGCTCTTCGTGCCCGCCGCGGCGCTGCGCGGCGCCGAGTCGATGCGCGCCGTCGCCGGCCGGGCCTGGTAGCCTAGCAGGGCCGTTGGGACCAGAAGGAGACCTCCCCCGAGAGGGGGAGGTCTCCTTTATTTGACAGCCTTCCTGGGAATTGATAGATTTGCCTCGGCTTTCCATAGGGAAAGTCAAAACCCAACCGAACTCCATCACCCCACCCCCCATGGCAGAACCGATTAAACGAAAGGATTTCCTCTGGATAGGCTGGGGCGCGCTCGCCACCTTCGTAGGCGGCGCCACCGCCGCGTCGGTGCGCTTCCTCGTGCCGAACGTCCTCTACGAGCCGTCGCAGAAGTTCAACGCCGGCCCGGCCAAGGAGTTCCCGGTCGGCGTCTCTACGCTCTGGTTCAAGAAGCAGCGCGTCTGGATCATCCGCACCGAGAAGGGGATCTACGCGCTCTGGGCCCGCTGCACGCACCTCGGCTGCACCCCAAACTGGTTTCTCGACCAGACCCGCTTCAAGTGCCCCTGCCACGGCTCCAATTTCTCGACCGACGGGGACGTGATCGCCGGACCGGCCCCCAAGCCGCTCTGGCGCTGCCAAGTCGAGGTCGTCGCCTCCGGCGACCTCGTCATCGACAAAGCGACCCTCGAGAACCGTCCGGGGATCCGCGACAAGGCGCCGTACTTCGCCGAGGTCTGATCACATGAGCGACACCCCCGCCCCGACCCCCTCTCCGGCCCCGGCCCCCGCGCCGAAGCCCGCCGCGGCCCCGCAGTTCTCGGTCGACACTCTCATTAAGGAAGCGACCAACGGGCAGATCTGGAAGTCGATGTTCCGCAACTGGCCGTGGCAGGACACCGCCCGCCACCGCGCCCGCCACATCGTCGACAACGTCTGGCTGCACCTGCACCCCACCAAGGTCCGGCCCCGCGCGCTGGAGACGACCTTCACGTGGGGCCTGGGCGGCCTCTCGTTCCTCCTCTATCTCCTGCTGACCATTACCGGCGTCCTGCTGATGTTCTACTACCGCCCGACGGTGGAACTGGCCTACCAGGACATGAAGGACCTCCAGTTCGCGGTGTCCTTCGGCATCTTCCTGCGCAACAACCACCGCTGGTGCGCGCATGCGATGGTCACGATCGTGATCCTGCACATGGTCCGGGTGTTCCTGACCGGCTCTTACAAGAAGCCTCGCGAGTTCAACTGGGGCGTGGGCGTCATCCTGCTGACCCTGACCCTGTTCCTGTCCTTCACGGGCTACCTGCTGCCGTGGGACCAGTTGGCGATCTGGGCGGTGACGGTCGGCACGAACATGGCCGCCGCGACCCCGTTCCTCGGCAACGAGGGCCCGTTCGCGAACCTGCTGGGGATGAAGATCAACAACGACGTGCGCTTCGTCCTCTTGGGCGGGACCACCGTCGGCGCCAACACCCTGCTGCGCTTCTACGTGATGCACTGCGTGCTGGTGCCGCTGGTCACCGGGGCGCTGATCATGCTGCACTTCTGGCGCGTGCGCAAGGACACGTTCTCCGCCGCGCCGCGCCAGCCCGACGAGGAGAAGGTCGACGTCTGGCCCCACCTGGTCGTGCGCGAGTACATCGCCGCGGCGATCTGCGTGGCCTTCGTCTGGTTCGTCAGCGTGGCCTTCGACGCCCCGCTCGAGGAGCTGGCCAACCCCAACGTCACGCCCAACCCCTCGAAGGCCCCCTGGTACTTCCTCGGCCTGCAGGAGCTCCTGGTCTACTTCGATCCGTGGATCGCCGGGGTCCTCATCCCCGGCCTCATCATCAAGGGGCTCTGCGCCATCCCGTACTTGGACACCAACCCCAAGGGCGTGGGTTATTACACCTGGAAGGAGCGCCCGTTCGCCAACGCCATCTTCATGTTCGGCATCGTGATGTGGTTCGTCCTGATCTACATCGGCACCTACTGCCGCGGTCCGAACTACTTCTGGTACTGGCCGTGGGAAAGCTGGCTGATCCACAAGCCGGCTCCGCCGCCGACCTGGAGCTTCCCGCTCTGGCTGGGTGTGCTGTCGATCGCCGGCTACGCGGGCCTCGGTATGGCCCTCCCCAAGCTCATCAAGGGGGAGATCGACTGGAAGAAGGCCAACTGGGGCTTCGGGGTGTTCTTCCTCGTGCTGGCCGCCGCGATGAAGATCGGCGGCGACATCGAGGCCTGGCGCATCATCGTCGTCGGGGCGCTCTTGTGGATGACCTTCCTCTTCGGGTTCCTCTACCCGCAGCGCTACCTCAAGGACATCGACTTCATGCGCTATCAGATCGCGCAGTCGTTGAACCTCATGATGATGGCGGTGCTGCTCAAGATGGGCCTGCGCCTGGGGCTCGATGTGAAATACGTGCTCGAGCTGCCTCAGTTCAACCTGAACATCTGAGCCAATGACCAAACGACAACTGTTCTACGGCCTCAACTTCCTCATCCTCGGACTGTCGGTCTGGGCGGTCGTCCGCGACAACACCCGGGAATGGAAGGACTACCAGACGGAGTTCAAGCGTCTGGAGGTGTCGCGCCTCAAGGACGCCTTGAGCAACGCCGCGACCGACGCGGAGAAGGAGTCCCTCGGCGCGGCCCTGCAGGCCGCCAAGCGCCAGGGCAAGGCCATCCGGCAGGTCCTGGCCAACGACCTCGGAAAGGCCGACCGCTGCGTCACCTGCCACGTGGGCCTGGACCCGTACGCGAACCCCGGCCTGAGCACGCCGTACACGGAGCATCCGTACAAGGCCTCGGAGGTCCCGGAGCACAAGTCGCACAACCTGACGAAGTTCGCCTGCACCTCCTGCCACATGGGACAGGGCTTGGCGACGACCGTAGAGGACGCGCACGGCCGTGTCGCGCACTGGGAAGAGCCGATGCTGACCGGCCCCTCGATCCAGGCCGCCTGCGTGCGCTGCCACGGCGACTTCAAGACCCTCAAGGGCGCGGAGACGGCCAAGCGCGGCAAGGAGCTCATCGACCGGCTCGGCTGCGTGGGCTGCCACTCCTTCAACGGCGTCGGCGGCGAGATCTCCGTCGACCTCGGCGACATCGCCGACAAGCCGACCTCGCGCATCGACTGGTCGCACACCGGCGAATGCCATGGCGAGCACTGCGGAGCGCTCGAGAAGAGGGATTGGAACGTCAAGAACTGGATCGAGCTGCACTTCACGCGCGACCCCATCGTGCTCGTCCCCGGCGACCCCGAGGCCAAGCAGTGCGCGCCGAAGACCAAGTGCGAACCCGTCTCGCCCTCGGGCATGCCGCCCTTCTATAAGGAACTCTCGAAGGAGGACGCCGTAGCGATCACGGCCTACCTCATGGGCCAGACCGCCAACAAGTATCCTTCGGACTACTTCGTCTACGCGGCGCCCGCAAAGGAGCCCGCCTTCGCCAACCCGACCGCCCACGGCCAGTACGTGTTCCAGAAGTACGGCTGCGCGGGCTGCCACGGCGAGGGCGGCAAGGAAGGCCGGCGCAACTACAACGCCAAGGCCAACGATCAGACCAAGATGGAGGAAGGCCTCGAGCCCACCCTCACCAAGGTGGTCGGCAACTACACGCGCGAGGAGCTGCGAAAGAAGATCCACGACGGCGTGCCGGCCAGCGCCATCGCCAAGTTCAAGGAAGACGGCCCCATGCCGCCGCTCTACATGCCGAAGTGGAACGAGAAGATCAAGGGCCAGGAGCTCGAGGACCTGATCACCTATCTGTTCTCGATCGCCGAAAAGCAGGAAGTCTGGTAAAGGAGGCATCATCCCCATGAAGAAGACCTACGCGATTTTCGTGACCCTGGCCCTGTTGGCCGGCGGGTCCTACGTGGTGCGCGCCGGCGAGGCCGCCAAGTCCGCCGCCGAGCTCGAGAAGGAGAAGGCGATGAAGGAGCCCTTCGCCAACGACCTCGGCCCCGACAAGCTCGACGTCTCGGGCTACTCGAAGGAGGCCCAGGCCGGCTACAAGGCGCTCCAGAACCGCTGCACGGCCTGCCACACGGCCTCGCGCCCGCTCAACAGCCAGTTCGTCGAGGCCGACGGCAAGGACTCCGCCGCCCGCGACGCCGCCGCGGCCAAGCTGCTCAAGGAAGACCCCCAGCTCGGCAAGCACAAGTTCGTCTGGCAGCTCGAGGGCGGCATCTGGCAGCGCTACGTGAAGCGCATGATGAACAAGCCCGGCTGCACGGTCACCCCGGCCGACGGCAAGCAGATATGGGCCTTCCTCTCCCAGGACTCGCGCAAGCGCAAGCTCGGCGAGAACAAGGCCTCCTGGAAGGCGCACCGCGAGAAGCTGCTGGCCGACTTCAAGGTCAAGTTCCCTAAGCGCTACGAAGAGCTCTATAACGAAAAGCACTGACGACTTCCAAACGGAAGTCGAGGGCCCGCCCGAAAGGGCGGGCCTTTTCTTTGGTAGGAACGGAGATATTTACGCGCCTTGGGCGCGTAAATAGCTCGTTCCGTTTATTAAAGCGACTTAAGGGTCCGCGCCAACCCGGCAAGGTGCTCGGCGTCCGCGGGGTCGTAGAACCCGCGCACGCGGCCGTCGCGGTCGACGAGGACGAGCTTGTCGGAGTGGATGATCGGCTCGGCCTCGTCGACGCCGTCGGCGACAGGGAGCTTGAAACCGGTCCGGCAGAGCTCTTCGACCTCGCCGGACTTGCCGGTCAAGAAGAGCCAGTCGGCGCCGGTGGCCTTCTTATAGGCCGCGAGGCGCTCGGGCGTGTCGTTGCCGTCGACGCTGAAGGACACGAGGAAGGCCTCGGGCAGTCCCTGGCGCAGCGCCTTCATCTTCGCGGTCATCATCGGGCACTGCGAGCCGCAGTCGGCGTAGATGAAGGCCGCCACCCAGGGCTTGCCGGACAGGTCGGCGCGCTTGACGACGCGAGAACGGTCGTCCTTGAGGGCGAAGTCGGGGATCGTCCAGGAAGCCCCGCCCTGGAGCAGGGGAACCGGCGAAGGGATCTCTTTGACGGCGGCCCGCCGACCCAGCCAAGCCGCCCCCAGGACCAGGGCCATGACAGCCGCCATCGCCGCGCCGCGGTTCACGGGGCGCCGGCGGCCAAAAGCCCGAAGACGGCCGGCAGGTAGGCCAGCGAGGCCCGAAAGAGCAGGCGGTGGTCCTCGGCGCGCATCGTCCAGGCGGTCTTAAGCGCCATCCCGAGAAAGAGCGTGCCTAGGAGCAGGGCCCCGAGGCCGTAGCCGAGACCGGCGAGCCCGAAAAGGGCGGGCATCAGCGTGGCCACGAGCAGGCCGAGCGAGTGCACGGCGATCTGGAAGGCGGTGCCGCGGCCGCCGGGGTCGACCACCGAGAGGACCCGGAAGCCCGCCTTGCCGTACTCCTCTCGGTTGAGCCAAAACAGAGCCAGAAAGTGCGGCATCTGCCACAGGAATTGGATCGAGAACAGCGCCCAGGCCCCGGCCCCGAGCTCGCCCTTGGCCGCCGCCCAGCCGATCATGGGCGGGATGGCCCCGCTGACGGCACCGGGCCAGGTACTGTGGGGGCTCAAGCGCTTGAGGGGGGTGTAGGCGCCGAGGTAGAGCGCCAGCGTCAGGCCGGCGAGGAAGGCCGGCAGGGGGCCGACGCGGGCGGCCAGTATCCCCAGGCCCGCGGCCCCGATCGAGACGCCGAAAGCTAGGGCGGCCTCCGGGGTGATGCGCCCGGAAGGGAGCGGGCGGCGGCTCGTACGACGCATGAGGGCGTCCTGGTCGACCTCGAGCCATTGGTTGAGGGTCCCGGCGGAGGCCGAGGCCAGCCCGGTTCCGAGCAAGGTCCACCACAGGCCGGGGGCGTCGGGGACGCCGGCGAAGCGCCAACCCAGCCAGGTCGTGAAGACCACAAACGAGGCGATGCGGGGCTTGGTCAGCTCGAGATAGCCGATCACGACGCCTCCGCGCGCGAAGCCCGCAGGGCCAGGACCGCACAGAGAGCCAGGAGCAGGGCCCCCAAGGCCTGGTGAGCGGTGGGCAGGAGGGCCGCGGCCGAGAGCAGGCGCAGATGGCGGACGGCCAGGGCTCCGAAACCCAGGAAGACCTGCAAGAGGAGGAGGCCCATGAGGGCGGAGGAAGGCCCTTCGAGCTCCGGCCTGTCCGACTGGACGCCCTGGAGCGCCGCCCGGCTCACCGCCCAGAAGGCCAGGGCCGCGCCGGCCAGATGCCAAGGCAGGGCCGTGCCGGTATGGCGCAGGGTCGCGCCCAGCGCCAACTGGACGAACAGAGCAGCGCCGCCCAGGGCGTAGGGTAGCCAGGGGCGCCCTGCGGCCCGGGGGCGCGCGGTAAACCAGGGCGAAACGGCCTGGGCGAAGGCCGCCAGCAGGGCGAAGAGAGCCTGGCCGAGGCAGGCATGGACGATCGAGACCTGCGGGGGAAGCCCCCAGAGCACGGTAGCCCCGCCGAGGACGGCCTGGGCGAGGATGCCCAGCGCCGCCACGGCCGTCATCGCGCGCGCCCAGGGCCGCTCGTCGTCCTTGTGGGTCCAGACCGCAAGCGCCCAGACCAAGAGCGCCGTGACCCCCGCCAGCATGCGGTGGCCGTGCTCGAAGAGGACGCCGCCGACCATGCGCGGGAAAAACTGCCCATAGGCCAGCGGCCAGTCCGGCACGGCCAGGGCCGAGCCGGTGGAGGTCACCATGCCGCCGGCGAAGATGACGAGGAACGCCGCCGCGGCGGTGCCCCGCGCGAAGTGATAGCGGGGCGGGACGGGGAGGGGGGCGGCAGGGACCGGCGGGCGCTCGAGGACGGCGCTCACGGCGCGTCACCCAGCAGGCCGAGCTTTCGGTCCTGGACCTGCCGGGCCTTCTCGAGGCGGACGATGGCGTAGATCAGCGCCCCCACCAGGCTGAAGGTGCAGACGAGCAGGATGACCCCGCCGATATAGAACGCCTTGACCACGTCCTTGTTGTCGTTGACCCCGAAGCAGACCGCGCAGGCGGCCGCCGCGCTGGGCAAGAGCGACAGGAAGAGCGTTCCCAGCAGGAGGGGGAGCCGGTCAGCGAGACGCATCGGGGCGACCCAGGAACCAGTACAGGTAGGGCAGGCCCACGGCCAAGCCGGCGGCCGAGCAGGCCACGAGGCCCGTCAGTCCGCGCGAGCCGGCCCAGGCGCCCAGGAAGGCCATGAGGGCCAGGGCGGTGCCGATGAGGAAGATATGGAAGCCCCTGAGACCCATGAGCATATTATACCCGCTCAGGGGTGCGACGAGGCGGGAGCTTCGGCGCCGTGCACGGGGGGATGCGCCGCGGCCTCATGGCCCTGCGCGGCCACGTCGGCATGCTCGACGAAGAGGGGGCGGAGGTATTCGAAGTCCCAGATCGGGATGGCGAACAAGATGATCACGGCGGCCAAGGTCACGCCGAGGAAATAGTAGATGAAGCGGCTCTCCCACTTGAGGTGCATGAAGATCGCCGCGACCAGGCCCGCCTTCAGCGTGGCGATGGCCAGGCCGACGATGAGGCCCCAGGGGTGGACCAGGTGCACCTTGGAGACCCCGACGGTGGCGATGGTCAGCGCGAACAAAGCCGCGCCGATCATCCAGTACAGCTTCACGTGGCTCTGCGCGTCGTCGTGGTCGCTCATAGGAGGTATAGGGCCGGGAAGAGGAATATCCAGACCACGTCGACGAAGTGCCAGTAGAGGCCGGCGTACTCGACGCGGCCGATGAAGAGCCGGTCGTCCCAACCGTCGCGGTTGGCCCACCACATGAGGCCCAGGTTCCAGGCGATGCCGCCCAGGATGTGGATCCCGTGGAGGCCGGTGGTCGTGAAGTAAATCCCGTAGAAGATGCTGGTGGACGGATAGTGTCCATGAGCGAACTTGGAGGAGTACTCGAAATACTTCACCACGAGGAAGACGAAGGCCATCAGCACGGTCAGCCCCATGTTGAGCATGAAGCCCTTCTTGTCGCGCGCCGCCGCCTTGGCGTGGGCCATGACGATCGTCACGCTCGAGGCGATGAGGATGAAGGTGTTGAAGGTGGCCAAGGGGACGTTGAGGACGTCCCAGCCGCGCGGCCAGGAGGCGGCCGCGGTGCGCAGGACGATGTAGCTCGTAAACAGCGTCCCGAACAGCATGACTTCCGAGGCCAAGAACAGCCAGATGGCCAGCTTCCCGTCGGGGACGCCGGTGTTCTCGTAGGGAGACTGGACGGCCGGGGCGTGCGCGCTCATACCGGGGCCACCGCCTTCTCGGCGTCTTGAGGCAGCCAGTCGTCCTTGTGCGCGGGGTCCGAGTACTCGTAGGGCCCGCGATGGACCCTCGGCACCGAGGCGAAGTTGCCGTGCGGCGGCGGCGAGGGGCACTGCCACTCGAGGGTGGTGGCCTTCCAGGGGTTGGAGTCCACCTTCTCGCCGTTAAAGATGCTGTTGAAGAAGTTGTAGATGAAGGGGAGTTGGAAGATGAGCAGGACGAAGGCCGAGACCGTGCTGACCACGTGCATCGGCTGGCCGACCAGGTTGTGGAGGTGCGCGGTCGGATCATAGAGGCGCCGCGACTGGCCCTGCATCCCAATGATGAACATCGGCAGGAAGATGCCGTTCATCGCCACCGTGGTGCCCCAGAAGTGGATCTTGCCCAGGCGGTCATCTAGTTTGCGGCCGAACCACTTCGGGAACCAGTGGTAGGTGCCGGCAAACAGAGCGATGAGGCTGCCGGTGACGACCACGTAGTGGAAGTGGCCTATGACGTAGTAGGTGTCGTGCAGGTAGATGTCGGTGACCGTCAGGCCCAGCGGCAGGCCGGTCAGGCCGCCGATGCCGAAGAGCGGCAGGAAGGCCAGCGCGAAGAGCATCGGGGTCGTGAAGCGGATCGAAGCGCCCTTGAGGCTCAGGATGAGGCAAGTCAGCACCGCCACCGAGGGCACGGAGATGATCATCGTCGTGACGAGGAAGAAGTTGGAGAGGGTCGTCGACATCCCGCTCAGGAACATGTGGTGGGCCCAGACGACGAAGGACATGACGCCGATGAAGGCCATCGAGCCCACGAGTTCCTTGTAGCCGAAGAGCGGCTTGCGGGTGTTGACCGCGATGATCTCGGCCACGATGCCCATCGGCGGCAGGACCAGGACGTAGACCTCGGGGTGAGCGAGGAACCAGAACAGGTGCTGCCACAAGAGCGACTGCCCTCCGCCGGTCCAGGGCGTGGTCTGGCCGCCGATCACGAGCCCGGCCGGCATGTAGAAGCTGGTGTGGAACACGCGGTCCATGAGCTGGAGGATCGAGGCCGCCTCGAGCGGGGGGAAGGCCAACAGCAGGAGGAAGGCGGTGACGAACTGGGCCCAGACGAAGACCGGCATGCGTCCCAGGGTCATGCCCGGGGCGCGCATGTTGAGGATGGTGACGATGAAGTTCAGCGAGCCGAGCAGCGAGGAGGTGATGAGGAAGACCATCGACACGAGCCACATGGTCTGGCCTGGGTTGATGACCGAGAGCGGGGGGTAGGAGGTCCAGCCCGACTGGGCCGCGCCGCCGGGGAGCAGGAAGGAGAGCAGCATGAGCAGGCCCCCGGGCAGATAGACCCAGTAGGACATCATGTTCATGCGCGGAAAGGCCATGTCGGGCGCGCCGATCTGCAGGGGCATGACGTAGTTGCCGAAGGCGCCGACGGCCAGGGGCACGATCCCCAGGAATACCATGATCGTGCCGTGCATGGCGCCGAGCTGGTTGTAGAACATCGGCCCGATGACGCCGCCCGGCGCGGCCTCGGGCGAGAGCAGGCGGCCGAGGAGCGGCAGGGGCTGTCCCGGGAAGGCCAGCTGCCAGCGCATGAGCAGCACGAGCGTGAATCCGAACAGGAGGAACAATAGCGAGGTGATCAGGTACTGCAGGCCGATGACCTTATGGTCGACCGAAAAGACGTAGGTCCGCCAGAAGGAGTGCTCCTCGTGGCCGTGCGCGTGCTCGCTCATTGTCTCACCACTGCTCCACGGCGGCCGGCGTCGCGGCATCGGCATGTTCGGCGGCCTTCTTGGAGGCCAGCCAGGCGTCGAAAGAAGCGCGGTCCTCCACCTTCACGTCGGCGCGCATGATGGCGTGCCCCACGCCGCAGAGCTGGGCGCAGGTGAGCTCGTACTCGCCGACGCGGTTCGGCTTGAACCAGACCGGCAGGGCCATCCCCGGTACGGCGTCCTGCTTGACGCGGAACTCGGGGATGAAGAAGGAGTGGATGACGTCCTTGGAGGTCAGCTTGACCAGGACCGTCTCGTCGACCGGGAAGCGCATCTCGTTGACGGCGACGACGTCGTCGGCGCCGGCCGGGTCCTCGGCGACGATCCCGAAGGGGTTCGTGAAGTCGACCTGGTCGGGGGCGGTGCGGCCGAACTTGCCGTCCTTGCCGGGATAGCGCGCGCTCCAGTTGAACTGCTCGGCCATCAGCTCTACCTGTACCGCGCCCTCGGCGGGGGGGACCGTGATCTTCATCCGGCTCCAGCTCGGCACCGCGTAGACCGCTATCAGCAGGATCTCGAAGCCCAGCACGGCCACGTCGGGGGTCATCGAGACGGCCAGCGACATGTGGGAGCGCTCGACCTTGTGGCCGTCGCGGTGGCGGTAGCGGACCAGGAGGTAGACGAAGAAGATGCCCCAGAGCACGAAGATGAGCGCCATCGCCCAGTGGATGATGATAAGGCCGCGGTCGATGTCGGCGGCGAAATCGGAGGCTTGGACCGGAAGGAACCAGCCGTAGTTCTCCAGCGCTTTCACCATGAGTCCCCGGAGGCCGCGCCCTGGGGCTTGAGCGAGATCAGATAGTCGGCCACGGCCTCGAGCTCGTCCTTCTTGAGCTTCTCGCCCCAGGCGGGCATATAGAGGAGGGGGTCGGCGCCCGCGGCGTCGGCTTTGCCCGGATGGCGGACGCCGTCGGAGATCTTCTTGACCAGCTCGTCCTTGGAGTAGCCCTCGGCGACGGCGGTCAAGGTCGGGATGCGGCCGCCGACGGCGTTGATGTTGGGATAGCCGCCCTTTCCCCGCTTGTTGTGGCAGGTGACGCAGCCGACGCGCTCGTAGATCTCCTCGCCGCGCTTGACGGGGTCGCCGGCCAGGTCCGCGTGGTCCCAGGGGCGCGCTCCCTCGAGGTAGGCCTGACCCTGCAGCGTGGCGAGGTAGGCGACCAGGTCGGAGCGGACGCCGTCGGCGAAATGGAAGTTGGGCATCGATACGTCGGCCTTCCAGGCCCCGGGGTTGCGAAGCCATACGTCGAGGAACTCGGGGCTCTTACGGAAGCCGACCAAGGTCAGGTCGGGGCCCAGCGTGCCGCCGTCGCCGTCCACCATGTGGCACTTCTTGCAGTCGTAGGAGGCGAACATCGCCTGGCCGCGGGCGACGGGGTCGGAGTGCCTGGAGCAGCCGGAGAGCGCGAACGCGAGGACGAGGAAGGCGAGACCGGTTCTCATCAGCGGCGAAATCTTATCGAATGGGTCCTACGACTGTCAAATTACCGATTGACTTCCGTCATCTCGGGCGCGGCTTTGAAGTCGTGCAGGCCTCGCAGGGTGCGCGACTTGGACTGCGCGAAGGCTACGAAGAGCAGCGCGAAGACGCCGAGGCCATGACAGCAGAGCAGCGTCAGGGCCAGTCCCGCGGCCAGGGCCGTGCGGGACCCGGCCGCCGCTCCGCCGCCGGACAGCAAAGTTCCCGCCGCGGCGCCGGCCGCGCAGGCGGTGACCCCGCGAGTGGCGATCGGCTCGGAGAACGGCAGGAGCATCCTCAGGCCGTGGGTCAAGAGGGCCATGGTCCCCATCCGCGATCGCCCGGCGTAGCGCTCCCCGCGCGGCATGGGGACCATGACCGTGCTCAGCGGCAGGCTTATGAAGGCCGAGGCGTAGGCGAAGTCGAAATGCGGGTGGAAGATGACGTCCTTGAGGAGCCAGCCGCGGAAGGCCGCGAAGTTGCCGTTGCGGATGACCTTGCCGGTGGCGAGCCGGAACACGGCCTTGAACGCGGCGTAGAGGACCTTGAACGGCAGCGACTCGCGGCGGCGGGTGCGCTGGGCCAGCGAGACGACGTGGAGGCGGCCCGGCTCGGCCAGGAGCGGGGCAAGCAGGGCAGGCGCGTCCTCGGGCCGGTCCTCGCCGTCGGAGTCCATCGTCAGGACGCAGTCCTCGGGGGCGACGGCGGCGCGCAGTTGGCGCAGGCCGTAGACCAGGGCGCCCTGGTGGCCGTGGTTGTATGGAGGCGTCAGGACGCGCACGCCGGGCAGGGCGGCCAGGCCCGCCAGCTCGGGATCCTGACCGGCGGAGTCGTCGATGAGGACGAAGCGCAGGTCGGGGAAGCGGCCGGCCAGCGCGGCGGCCGCCTCGGTACGGACGCGCGCGAACGCGGCGGCGTCGTGAAAGCAGGGGCATACGACCCAGAGGCGCGGCGGCGTCACGGCGGGAACGATAGCTAATTTGGCTATCATAGCGCCGTGGCGTCGAGCGCCCTCGTCGACCTGGTTTGTCTCACCTTCGCGGCGTGGACCCTGCTCTGCCACGCCGCCGTCTATTTCGGCGCCAGCCTGCGCCAGCTCTCCGCCGCGGCGGCCCTGCTGGCGTTGGCCGGTCTGCTCCGAGCCTCGCGCGCGGGGAGCCTCCGGGACGCGGCGCGCAAGCTCTGTGGGACGCGCGCCTTCCAACCGGAAGGCCGCGGGGAGGCCTGGCTCTGGCCACTGGCCGCCGTTTGCGCGCTTGCCGTCGCCGTCGCCCGGCGGCCAGACAGCGACGACTGCCTCTACCTGGGCTTCGCGGCGGGGATGGCCGCGGAGCCCGGCTTGCCTGTCTTGGGCGCCGACACGCTCTACGGCATTCCTGGACTGCCGATGCTCCTCGAGGTCTACCGCGTCCACTCCATCGAGGCGCTCTACGCCGCGACGGCTTGGCTCAGCGGCCTGCCGGCGATAGCGGTCAGCCATCTCGCCTTGGCGCCGGTCTGGGGCGCTCTCGTCCCGCTGGCCTACGCCAGACTCTTCAGGCTGCTCGACGCGCGCCGCTGGCTCCTGGGAACCCTGGCCGCTGCGCTGTTCTTGATCCTCGACGGCGGCGCGCACGGGGGCTTCGGCAACCTGGCCTTCGTGCGCCTGTTCCAGGGCAAGGCGGTGTTCCTCTCCGTCTTCCTTCCGCTGATCCTCGCCTACGCGCTGCGCTTCGCGCTGGCCCCGTCTCTCCTCCACTGGGTCCTCCTGGCGGCGGCGCTCATCGGCGCGGTAGGCGCCACCGGCAACGCCCTTTGGGCCGGCCCCTTGCTGGCGGGCTTGGCTCTGGCCTCCGTCTGGCGGCCGAACCTCAAGGCCACCGCCACAGCACTGGCCGGCCTGGCCGCCTGCGCGTATCCCTTGGCGCTGGCGCTGGCGCTCAGGGCCGACGTCCACGCCGGCGTCTCCGCCAACCTGGCCTTCGCCGCCGGGCGGGAGCTGGAGCTCCTGCGCGGCACTTTGGGCTACGTCCTGGGCGGCGGCTGGCAGGCGGCGGCGCTGCTCGCCGCGCCGCTCTTGGCCGCCGCGGCTTGGCGCGCGGGCCTAGGCGCGGGCCTCAGCGCGTGGTTGTCGCTGGGTTTCATCCTCCTCTTCAATCCTCTCTCCGGGCCGTGGGCGGCCTTGAACGTGACGAGCCCTTCCAATTACTACCGGGTCTTCTGGATCCTGCCCTTCCCGGTCTTCGTCGGCTTGGCGGCCATAGCGGCCGCGCGGCGGACTCTCCGGCCCGCGGCTCGGCCCGCGGCTCGGGCCGCGGCGGCCGCCGTGCTCCTGGCCGCGCTCTTCCCGACGCGTCTGGCCCTCTCGCGCGCCAACGGCACGACGCTGGGGCTTCCCGCGCTCAAAGTCCCGGACGAATATCCCCTCATCGGCATGCTCAACGCGGCCCTGCCCGAGCGGCGGGTCGCCGCGCCCGTCGAGGTCTCGCAATGGCTGGTCACGCAGGAGCGGCACGCCTATCCGCTCCTGGTCAAGGACATGCCGTTCGACTCCCTGAGCCGTCGCATCGGTCCCGACGCCGTCGCCGACCGCGCGCGGCTCATGGCGCACCTCGGGGGAGGACGCCCGGCCCGCCTGCCGTCTCGCGCCCTGGCCGACGCCGTGCCGCGCTACGGCTTGGAGGGCGCCGTCTTCGACGCCGGGCTTCCCTGGGCCGGAGAGATCCGCGCCACGCTGGAAGAGGCGCGCTTCTACCTCAAGGGCTCGCTCTACGGCTACGAGGTCTGGGGCCGCTGAGCCCAGACGCCGAGCACCGATTTTCCCGCCCGAAAGCCCGTCAGCGGGTCCACGACGCGCGAGAGCGGGACGATGACCGAATCCCAGACTCCAATCTGGCTCGCCGTCGGCGAGGACTGACGCAGGAACAGGCGGTTGGCCAGCGAGGCCAAGAGGCCGACGCTGTCGAGGTAGGACAGCTCGAGGCGGGCCAAGCCCACGGGGACGGCTCGGCTCAAGGACTCCTTCGTGTAGCGCCGATGGTGGCCGATCGCCCGGTCGAAGGGGGAATAGAGCCACCCGTGCGCCGGCGCCAGGACGATGAGGCGGCCGCCCGGCCTCAGGCGGGCGGCGGCCGAGGCGGCCTCGCCGGCGTCATCGGCGATGTGCTCGAGGACGTCTATATATAGGATCGCGTCGAAGCGCGCGCCGGGGTCGAGATCGCCCAAGGTGCCGGTCCGGAAACGGAAACGCGGATCGGGGGAGGAGGCCTTGGCCAGCAGACGGGCATCGGGCTCGAGCCCGGTCCAACTAGCGAAGTCGAGTCCCGCGAACGCCGCGGCGTTGGCGCCCAAGCCGCAGCCGACCTCGAGGACGTCGCCCGCTACGTAAGGCGCCAGCCGGTCGCGCAGATAGGCCTTCCAGCGGCGCGCGCGCGCGAACAGCTCCAGCTCCGTGCCGACGTAGGTCATGGGCTCATGTTATAAATTGCCTGGGCCTTTAAGGGCCTGTCGGCTTAGGCCGAAATCCAGCCTTAACAGGGCCCAATCGCCCCCGTCCTCGACTTCCCTCACGGCTATACTGAGGCCGGTGCCCAAGACATTCGCCGCGTTGCTGGCGATCCTGCTTCCGCTGTCCGCAGCCGCCCAAATGCGAGTCGCTCCCGCGGCGGCGAGAGGCGTCGTCGCCGCGCCGGTGACGGTCGTCGCCCCTGGATTGGCGTCGTCGTTGGCCGGCCCGAGCCGCGTCAGCCTGTCAGCGCCCTCCCTGACCGCTCCGGCGGCGACCGCGCTGACGGCCTCCCCTCTGGCCCTTCCTACCGCGGCCGCGCGCCCCGTTGCCGCCGCCGCTCTCAAGGCCGAGGCAATGCCGGCCGCGACGCCGCGCCCAGCCTCGCAGCCTTTGTTCCTGTCGTTCTCGCCGTCGCGGACGGGGGGGAAGACGGCCGAGGCGCGAAGACCTAAGACCCTGGCCGCCATCCTCAAGAGCCTCAACGCCGGCAAGAGCGCGCCGGAAGCCGTCTTCGATGGTTCGCGGCGCGGCTCGGCTGAGGTCGTCGGCAGAGCCTTCGTCCTCTCCAAGCCCGGCGACGCCCGCTGGTTGGCCCCGGCGCTGGCCGCCGCGCGGCAGTCGCGCACGGGCCGGCGCATCCTGGCCAAGATCGAGGACCTGGCGCGCCGCAAGGGGCCGATCCCCATCGGTACCAAGCGCATGGGCAGGAACCTCGCCGAGTACAACTACGTCGAGCACACGGTGAACTTCTCGGCCTACCGCAACGCCGACCCGCGCGAGGTGGCGGCCGTCCTGGTCCACGAGTTGACCCACGTCCTCCAGCACGACCTCGGCGTCCCCTCCGACAGCGTGGAGTTCGAGATGGAGGCCCACATCGTCACGCTCCGCGTCCTGCGCGAGCTGGGGCTCAAGCCGAGCGTGCGCCCGTTCTTTAAGGAAACCGACCGGCTGGCCCGGAAGGACCCCCAGGCCTTCATCGACATGATCGACCGGTCGCATCCCGGCAAGCTCCGCCTCATCGGTCGGAGTCTGGCCGACGTCCAGGAACAGCTCGAGGACGAGGTCGACGCCTTGGAGGACGACGATGGCCCGCTCAAGGCCTTCGTCGAAGACGACCTCAGGCGCGTCAGTTCCCCCAAGGGCGGGGCCCGCTACCGCGCCTTCGCCGACCGCGTGATGAAGTACGTCCGCAGCTATCAGCGCTCCTTCGGTACGCCGCGCTAGGCTATTGCTCTATCGCCTCCCGATTAGCTCCGCGTTCATCCGCGGGGCGCGCTCCTCACGAACCTGTTGAGCAGCGCGGGCAGCAAGGTGAGGTCGAAGAGCACCGCCAGGGCCATGGCGAGCCCGGTCAGCAGGCCGAACAGCACGCTCGGTATGAAATCGGAGAAGGCCAGGAGCGCGAAGCCCAGGATGACGATGAGCGAGGTGTACAGCAGGGCATGGCCGACGCTGTGATGAGTGCGCTCGACGGCCCCCCCGCTCGGGCCGGCGCGCAGCTCCTCGAGGTAGCGGTCGATATAGTGGATCGTGTCGTCGACGGTGATGCCCATGGCGATCGCGGCGATCATGATGGTCATGAAATCGAGCGGTATGCCCAGCCAACCCATCAGCCCCAAGACGATCACGGTCGACAGGACGTTCGGCGCGGCGCAGATCAGCGCGAGCTTCAGCGAGCGGAAGATGGCGAAGATCGCCAGCGCCAGCACCCCGAACGAGACGCCCATGGTCAGTATCTGCGACTTGAACAGCTGCCGCAGGATGTCCTGATACAGGACGAACAGGCCGGTCAGCCGGTAGCGGTCCGCCGGGACGGCGAGCTTCTCCATGTCGGCGTTGATGTCGGCGATGAGCCGAGTCCGGTCGAGCCCCTCCGTCGTATCCTTGATCCGGACGGAGAGGCGCAGCTCGGAGTCCTCGGGCGAGAAGAACGAGCCCAGCAGGTCGGAGCGCAGGTCTTTCTCCATCGTGCGGTAAAGGGCCGTCAGCTCGTACTCGGTCAGGGGCTTGCCGTCGTTGAGCTCCTTGGCCAGCCGCGTGAAGTTGACCACGGACAGCGTCTTCCCGACGGCCTCGTGCCGCTGCAGCGAGCGCTGGATCCTCTGCATCGTCAGCACGCTGCCGGCCGACAGCACCAGGTCTTTTTTCCGCTCGGCGTCCGGGATCCGGTAGGTGAGGTCCAGCGGGGTGGTGCCGCCCAGCTCGCGGTCGATGAATGACAGCTCCTGGCGCACCTTGGTCGTGGCGCGGAAATAGTCGATGAAGCTGTTCTCGACGTCCAGGCGAGGAAGGCCGGCCGCGCCCGCGGCCAGCATGGCGGCGCTGAGGACGACGGTCAGCCTGGCGTGCTTCCGCGCCGCGCGCGCGGAAAAGCCCAGCAGGGCGCGCGCCGGCCTCAGCCGCTCTACCGCCGGCTCCTTCTCGAACAGCGCCATCATGGCGGGGAAAAGGATCAAGCAGACCACGATGGAGCATAGCATCGCGATGCTCATCATCCAGCCGAAGTCGATGACGGGCTGGAGAGTGCTCAAGAGCAGGGAGGAGAACCCCACCACGTTGGTGAAGCCGGCGTAGAAGCAGGGGATCGCCTTCCGGGACAGCGTCTGGCGGACCAGCTCCGCCTGATCCCAGTCCGGGCGCTCCGCCGCGTATTCCCGATACTGCACGATCAGGTGGACGGCGATGGACAAGGTCAGGATGAGCTGCAGGGCGACGAAGCTCGAGGAGATCACCGTGCCCTTGAAGCCCAGCAGCCCGAACAGGCCGAGAGTGGAGAGCACGCTGCAGGCGCAGCAGACGGCCGGGATGAGCACCCAGCGCAGCCTGCGGAACAGCAGGTACAGGACCAGGCAGATCATCGCCCCGATCGCGCCCCCGAACACGAGCAGGTCGTTGGTGATGATCTGGACCAGCTGATGTCCGAGCGCGTGTATCCCGCCGATATAGATGTCCGCGTCGTCCTCGTACTCGGACAGGATGCCGCGGATGCTCTCCAGCTCGAGGACGCGGACCCGGTCGAGCCGGGACTCGAGGGGCTCGGCCAGCTCCTTGAGGCGGGCCAGCGTCCGGCGCTCGTCGCGCGATAGCCCGCCGCGCAGGGAGCGCGACTCGAGGCCGGTGATGCGGCCGTCGATGGCGTCGAGCTCTTCGTCCTTCTTGAACAGGACCTGCAGCGCGGTCGCGGTCTGAGCCTTGTTGATCAGCAGGTCCTCGTAGACGGGGTGCCCGCTGAATCCCCGCCGGAGCTCCTCGAGGCTGTAGCGGCGGCGCTCCATCGTCCAATCGGCCAGGTCCGACTGGGCGGAGAAGCCGCTTCCCGGCGGCACCAACGGCACGTCTAGGATGGAGCGCACGGATCGCACGCGCTCCAGTCCCGAGAGCTTCCGCTTCATGGCCCGCAGGTCCTCGAAGGTCCGCTCGGACAGCACGGGCCAACTCCGCGGCTTGTAGGCGACCAGCAGGAATTCCTGGGACGCGTACCTCCGGTCCACGACGTTCGACTGGATGTAGAATTCATTGTCCTTGGTCAGGAGGGTATCGGCCCCGGCGTCTATCCTGAAGCGCCTGGCTTGCCAGCCGAGCGCGGCGGCGGCGGCGAGGAAGACCAGCAGCACGGCCCGCGGACGCGAGACCACGAGCCTGACGGTTGAGCTCGCGAGCCGCTCAGCGGTCGTCATCGCGCTGGACTCCCTGCAGATAAAGGTTGCGGAAGAAGACGTAGGGGTCGTCCGCCTCGCGGCGCAGTACCTTGTAATCCTCCGCGCCCGGCGCGTACACCTGGAAGTTGTCGAAAGCCATGACGCCGGTCGTCGCCGGGCCCTCGGTCAGATATGGGATCGGGTTCAGGAAGTAATCCGCCGCCAGCCCCACGCCGCTGCGCAGGTCGGAAGAACCGTAGACGGGCAGGACCACGTAGAAGCCGTAGCCGGCGCCGTAGCGGGAAAGGGTAGCCCCGAACCCGTTCTGCGTCCGCTCGAGGCCGAACGCCGTTTTCGCCGGGTCGAACAAGCCCGCCAGGCCCACCGTCGAGTTGATGACGAAACGGGAGAGATGCCGGCCCAGGGGTCTCGGCTTGAGCTGGAGCAGGTCGTTGGCGGCATAGACCGGCGTCTTGATGTTGTGGAAGAAATTGCCGACGCTGTCGCGCGCCCGCTCCGGTATCAGCCGTTTGTAGCCCTTGCTGAGCGGGATCAGCAGGTACCGGAAGGCGACGTCGTTGAACGCGAAGAATACCCGGTTCACATGGATCAGCGGGTCGCGGTACTCGGGTTTGCTGACCACCGTCGGCTCGAGCGGAGAGGAGCCCGCCTGTCCCGGAGAGGCCGGCGACGCGCGTTGGGCCCGGCGGCCCTTCGCCGACGCGCAGCCGCTTCCGAGCGCGACGGCGAGCGCCAAAAGCGCGGCCGCCGGCCTTGAGCCGCGCGGCATCATCGCGTCAAGGGAGCCGCTGCGCCAGCCGGATGGTCTCGTAGATGAGGTAGGCCGGGACCACGGCGCTGGCGATCGCGCCGGTGTCGTCGGACAGCGTCCCATGGACGAGCCCCGCCACGTCCGCGCCGCCGGCGAAGACGGGCGCGCCGCTGAGGCCCTGCCCCGAGGGCTGATCGACGATGAAGAAGTCCGCGGGCATCTTGTTGTCGAAGCGCTTGAGCGAGGTGATAGGGCTCACGCGCGCCACCCCGTTGACGACAGGCTGCGACTTTCCCGCTATGGGCAGGAAGCCCACGACTTGGAGCTGCTGCCCGGCCGGCGGGGCCTGCTTCTGGCGGCGGACATGGGCCAGGGGGATGAAATGGCGGTCGAAGCCCGCGTCCAAGCCGCTCTTGAGCCTCAGCACCGCAACGTCGGCGGCGGGATGGACGACCCAGGACAGTCCCACGGAGAGCTCTCTGAGAGGGACGTCCACCGGGTCGCCGACCGGCCCGACCAGGACGACGCTCGGGGAAACCGACATGCCTTCGGCTACGTGCGCGGCAGTGACGAGGAAGCGCTCGGCCCCGTCGGCCACGAACATGGCGGTGCCGAAGCCCTTGCGCATCTTCTGGATGGCCTGGCCGGTCTCCCGGTCGCGGTAGAAGACCTCGAAGCTCCTCCCGCCCACGGTCTCCTCGAAGTGCGTTTTTCGGACCATTCCGACCACCGTCTCGGAGCATTCCGACCAGCATCTCGGACCATTCCGACCACCGTCTCGGAGCATTCCGACCAGTGTCTCGGAGCATGCCGACCACCATCTCGGCCATTCCGACCACCGGCTG
>JACPXC010000009.1 GCA_016196755.1 Elusimicrobiota bacterium | reverse complement strand
CCAAAGACTGGGACATGATCGAGCCTTCCATGCCCCTCGGTCCCCTCGGCGTGGGGCCCTCGGCGGAGGGATGCCAGGAGATTCAACCAGTTTTCCTTATACTGCATCACGCACGAGCGGAAATTAACTTAGGAGCAATGGAGCTTAAAGGAGCATTACAGATTGAGAAGCTGTCCCCCGTCAAGCGTCGGTGCGGCGTTAGGGAGCCTGGGGGCCCGAGGCAGCGCCAACGCTCGGGATCGGCGCAGACGCCGCCGCCGGTGTTCGCCGAGGAGGAGGCGGCAGGCCGGCGCGGGCTCTGGCCTCGGCGGAAAATTGGCTGAAAGGATCGAAAGGCCCGTCGGGACGTAGGCCGTCCAACTGCCTTCGCAGGCTGTGGAATCCCGCTTGTATGCCGGTCCTGCCGACCATGCCCAGAGCGGCGCCGGCTGCAAGCATTTCGGCTTGCGCGCTCTGGAAACGATTCTCCAGCGCCGTGAGCCACTCCGCGTGCGCGGCCGTGCCGTGGCGCGACGGGTCCGTGCGCAACCACGTGAACAGGATGGTGATTTGGCTGTCCGCAGCCACGAAGAACTGGGCGTGCACGGGGTCGTGGACATGGCGGGCGGAGGAGCTCATGATGCGGATCGCGTTGGCGGCGCCGATGGAGGGCTGTCGCTGCGGCGGTTGGCCGGGGGCGTCAAAGGGCACCATCCAGCGCCCGGATTCCATCGCGCCGTTGCCTGTCGCGAAATAGATCTCCGCGCCTGCTCCCTCCGTGGGGGCACCATAAAGGCTCCCATCGGATGAGCGCACCGTTCCGTCGTCGTGCGTGGCATCGAGCCGACGCAGCGGCCGCAAAGCGAAAAACGTGCCCGCCGGGACTCCGAACCGGCCGAAGACGCTTGAGTCGTTCGCGAACCGGCTGTTCGAGGGCATGGCCATCAGCGTCCTCGCTTGGCCGCTGGTTCCCGTGGTCATAAAGCGCGCTCGGACGGGGGAGAAGTACGAGCCTTGCAGAATCGGGTCCAGTGGCGGATTTCCCTGCGACGCCGAACGCATGACCTCCAAGGGGCGGGTCGCTTGGAAGTAGAAGATCAGTCCATCCGGGATATTGTCGACCTGGCCGGCGCCCAGGGGAAGCCTGGCTAGCAGATCGGCTCGGGTCTCCAAGCCGATGACCGTATGGCCGGCGCGCACCGCTTCGGCGTAGGCTTGCAGGGTTATCAGTTGGGAGAGGTGCTGGCCGTTGCGGTTGAGTTCGCTCTGCGCCTGCGACCGTGTACGGCCCCCGCTCGTGTCCCGCCTTTGGCGGAGGTCTTCTTGGCGCAGCTCCAGGTTTCTGATCAGGTCGGCTATCCCCGGGTCGTCGCCGCGCGCGAAGAGAATGTCATGACCTTGCGCTATGCTCTCCCGGAACAGCGCCGTCAGCTCGGCGTCCGGCATATAGGCCAGCGTCCGGTTCCGACGGAGGTGAGCCTCCACTCTCTCTTGGACCTCCGCCCTTCTCCGTTGGGCCTTCGCCCTCGTGTACGGGACGGTCGGCGCGTCCGGAACGGGGTTCTCAAGAGCCCTCAGGCGCTGGTTCTCGAGCGCGACGTTCTCGAGGCGTCGGCGCAGCGGATGGTCGGCGGGCAATTCGCGGAGCAAGCGATTGCCCAAGGCGACGTCATCATTGGACAGCGCTCGGCCCCGGTTCTGCTGCGATTCCAGCCTCGCGACCTGGTCCGCAGCGTCGGTCGCGGGCGGTGTCGTGCGGATCAATTCGTGGATGGACCTCAGGGCGATGGCTTCCGGAGCCAATCGCAGGTCATGGGCGGCTGACGCGTCGGGGTCGGAGCCGCGTAGCCAGGCAAGCAGCCTGCGCCCGAGGCTTGGGGTCCCAGGTTCAGGCGTCGCCGCAGGCGGGGTTGGTCGCGAGGGGACGGGATCGGAAACGCGGCGCCGGCGCTCGGCCTCCCACTGAACGCGCAAGGCCTGGGATCCTCCAGCGGCCCAATTCAGGAGGCTCTCCCACATCGTAGCGGGCGCGGGCTCCGAGGCCCGCCCTCGCCCGCGCCGCAAGATATTGAATGACGTCAGGTTCGAAGCGAGGCTTCCTATCTGCTCCCACGGCGTTTCGCCGCCGCTTAGAAAAGCGCCCAAAATGGCTTCCACCTGCTGTGCCGCGCCATGCAGGAAATCGTACTGGATGGAGTAGTGGACCCCTCGATTGAAGAGCGAGGCCCCCTCGCCCAGGGTCATGGCTGACGCGCTCCGGATGGTCACCCGCGCTGGCGCCAGCACGGCGCCGTTGGAGGCGATGCTGGCCCTGGCCAGAGAGGCCCTCCCCAGCCAGGTGCCGTGTTCGCCTAGTATAGCGGCGATCCTCCCAGTGCCCATCGTGGCCGCTACCAAGGGAGCGGAGGCCGCGAACTCTTGAGCGCCGGTCATGGCGGCGGCTCCGGCGCCCCACATCCACCAGCCGAGCCGGCTCGAGGACTGGCGCGAGAGCAGCGCCATGTCGCTGGCTACGAGATTGAGCTGGCCATTGGCGATGAAGTCGATGGCGGCCGAGCGGTTGCGCAGGGAACCATCCGGCGCGCGAGAGGGAAGACGGGAGTTGAGGAAGTTCTGCTCCCATTCGAGCAAGCGCGCCTGAAGGGCGCTGGCTTCGCGCGTCCCGCTTCGCGGAGGGTTAAGAAGGTTAGCTACGTAATCCAGCCGCAGCCGCGCGAACTGCTCGCGCAGGTGGTACTCCATGATGCGGCGAAGCCCTTCCACCGGCATCTGGCCGTAGGTGTTGGCGTTGGCGGGATTTAGCAGCTCCGAGAGAAACTGGCCTGCTTTCTGCTGCTTATCACCCGCCAATTCGTGCTCCGCACGAAACAGGTGCAGCCGGGCCCGGACCCGCGCCTCGGAAACCGAGAGACGCTCGGAGTTGGCGTCCCAGCCCTGGGACACGAGGTTTGGACCGGCAAAATGAAGCCATTGAACGAAAGCTTCACCGAACGCTCCCAGAGCCCCGAGCGTGCCGCGGAAAGCGCCAGGAACCGACGGGCCGGCGTCCGGCCGCCCCATGCCGAACATCCGGGCCCATTCTTCGCGGCTCAAGGTCCTAGCGGCTACCACTACACTGCGGTCCGTTCCCAACCAGTCCCCGTCCGGCCCACGGCCCAGGCTGAGTTCCGCATGGACCTGCGTCTCCCCGGGCGCGTTCCGCTGCTCGACCGGCCCATTGGCTGTACCCGTGCCCAGAGGGAGATAAGTCTCGAAGCCGTTCCGGTACAGCACTCGGTAGCCGTTGACCAGATATTCCGCGGCGGCCCGAAGGCCGGCGGCCGGGTCATGATTCCACGCTGCCCCGCTCTGGCGGACGAACTGAGGCGAATATGCGGTGAAAACCGGCACCTGCGCGGCGTCCGGGAAGGTATCTTGGACCGCCTCCGGCAGCAAGCCGCTCCAAGTCCCGATCTGCCGGGGTGTGCGCCAACCGTCGCGGATGGGCAAGCTCGGCTGCGTCTCCAGGCGAGCCGCGCGTCTGCGCACGACCCAGCCTCCGACGAGAGCGTCCGCCTGATCGCGGCTTAAATCCGGTCTCACTAGCCGCGCGGCCTCATCGATGTCCGCCTGTGAGATGCTCGCAAGGAACTCCACTCTGTCACTTGACCCAGGTGGGTGCCCGGTAGCGGCCAGGGCGAAAGCGCGCGACACCCGATCCTCGGCCGTGAAGACTCCGTCCGAGGAGATCGTCAGCGAGAGGTCTCGAGACTCCGGGTCCTCGAAAAGATCCAAGAGGTATTGGGAGACTGCGAGCTCCAGCCTGCGCGCCTGCGCGTCGTTATAGGCCCTCCAAGGGCCGTCGGTCGGCCTTCGCAACTCCGCCGCGATTCCGCCGGCCATCCGGTCCGCCTGCTCCCTGCGCGTCTGCCATGGGGCATCCCGGGGGGGGAAACCGCCGACATCGACTCGCCAGCCACTGAGCGCCGGGCCCTCTCCAGCCTCCTCTCGAAGCATAAAGTCGTTGACCGGTACGAAGCTTGCCTCGCCGCCGGGCAGCACCATCCGCTGAATCCTTTGGACCGGACGGCCCTCCTCCATCACGATTTCATAGATGCGCGCTCCACCGCCGCGCAGCTCTTGGCGGGTCGCAAGGAACCGCTCTTGGCCGTCCACCGTCATCCACTGACCGACCTCGCGGCTGAGTTGCGGGTCGCGCTCATGGATGATCTCCGTCTCGCGCGGGAAGACCGGACCGAGCCCGACCCGCGTGATGACCTGTACACCGGCCGCGGAGTCCCAGGACTCGGCGAGCCGACCGTCCGTGCTCTCGAAACTGAGCCTCAAACCGTTGCCGGCTGGGGCCCGCGTGACGCGAAGGGTTCCGCCAGACACCGGCACCAGCGCCGCGCCATCCGGATTTGCCAGCGCGCCGGACTGCCGGACGGCGCTCAGGAAGGCGAGACCCCCTTCCCCTGACAGGCGACCCAGGAAAGAGGCCGGCGCTTGGGGCAGGGGCGATAAGGCCTCGGGGAGCCTCAGCGCCACCGACGCCCAGCGCCGTAGGGCAGGGTTGCGACTCTGGAGCAGACTCAAGAGGCCGGCGTCCGGAACCCGGCGAGCGGCGGCAGGGTCCGTGCTCGTGAGCCATTCTCGCGCCGAGGCGCGAAGGAACTCGGGCGCGTCGGGGGAGGCAAGGAGGCCCACGAGTTGAGCAGCGAGCCCGGTTCGCGCCGCGGAGTCCAAGCGCTGCCAAGTCTGAGGCAGCCCGGCCAGCGCGCGCGTCTGAGCCGCGAGATCGCCTGGATCGCGCGCGAAATGAAGATAGAGCTGGAAACGCGCCTGCTCCAGCGCCTGGCGCTCGACTTGAGATCGCGGGCGCAGCAGGTCGAGGGTATGCAGCAGCGGGGGGTAAGCGTCCGCCGTCAGGCTGCCGGAGCCGATCAACTCGGCAAGATGCGGCAACGCGTTCTGAACGATGCCTACGAGTTCCGCCATGACGACATTGCGGGCAAGCGCGTCCCCGATTTGGGCCCCCCGAGCCCGGGCTGGGTTGGACGTGGTGGGTGGACGCTGGGCGCGGACGACCGAGCCATCGTACATCTGCCCTGCAGGCGTCAACACCGGACTGACCGGCCCGGCGGCCGCAATCGTTACCGGATTGGCGTCGAGTTCTCTCAGAAAGCCGCCGAGTTCGGAGGCGATCCTCGGATCGGCAGCCAATGCCTCGTACATTTCTTTCGAGATGCCAAGAGCCTTCATCTCATTACTTTCGATGAGGGCCATGATGGCGGCGCATTGCTCCCGGCGAGAGTCGGAGTCGCAGTCTGCCAAGATCGCCGTCAAACTCGGCCTCAGATCATCGAACTGGCCCTTATCAAGTATCTGAAGCCAGATGTCGCGCAATGCCGTGATAGGCGGCATGCTCGCGCTTGTAAGGTGTTCGAGAAATCGTCTTGGGATGGGTTGGCTTGGCTGGGGCAGAGCCTCGACCGGCGGAGCCTCTGCCGCCGCTTCCGGTTCCGGCTCCGCGTCCGCCGCGGCGGCCGGCGACGGCCAGGGCAGCAGGAGGACGCTGAGCAGCGCGGCCAGGGGCTTTTTAACGACCGGGAAGACCATCGTTATTTTAAGGATGGGACGGCGACCGGAGATTGTCAATGCTTTGGGCCTGCGTTCAATCCGGGTCCAAGAGGGGTCGCGAGTATTGACATGATATTTGTTGCACGGCATAATATAGGACATGAATATTGATTACGAGGTGCTCTTCTCCGCCTCGGAAGGCGTCGCGGTGCGCACCCCCGACGGCAGGTTCCCGGTCCTCACCGCGGCCCAGGCCGCCCGGCGCCTCGGCCGCTCCCGCCGCCAGGTCTATCGCCTTCTCAAGTCCGGCGACCTGGTGCTGCGCGCCAAGGCGCTGGGGGAATGTCTCATCGACG
This sequence comes from Elusimicrobiota bacterium, assembly GCA_016196755.1. Lineage (GTDB taxonomy): Bacteria > Elusimicrobiota > Elusimicrobia > UBA1565 > UBA1565 > SCTT01. The sequence continues at coordinate 18,289 of JACPXC010000009.1, read as the reverse complement.
AACCGTCCGTCAACCGCCTGAAGGCCTCGACGCGGACGCGCCAGCCCCTGCCGGCCGCTCTCGCCCCCCTGTTCCCCGAGTACAGCCTGCGCTCCCTCAACGCCGGGACGGACCGCGACCTCGTGCTGGCGCGCGTCGTCGAGAGCGGGGGGGAAAAGGCGGTCGCTTGGGCCCTGCGCCGCTACGGACGCCCCGCCGTGCGGTCGTTCGTGCGGCGTCGTGGAAGCTCCTTGAGCCCGCGCTCGTTGGCCTTCTGGGAGAGCTTCCTTGGGGTCCGCGCCCTCCCCGGACCCGCCTGGCGCAAGGAGGGCCCTTGGCGCGCCTGAAGGGCTCCGCTTGGCGCGAGGAAGTCGTCGACGACGCGACGATCTCGGCGGCTGAGGCGCTGGCGCCGCTGGTCGCGGGGCGTTTCTACTTGGCCGGAGGCACCGCCCTGGCCTTGCGGTTGGGACACCGCGTCTCGCTGGACCTCGACCTGTTCTCGCCGGACGAGCGCCTTGAGGGTGCCGCGCGGGCGGCCCTGTTCGAGCGCCTGCCCGACGCGGCGGCCCTCGAGGTCCTCGAGGAAAAAGACGGGACCTGCCACCTGCGCCTCTTCGAGCGCGCGGTGTCGCTGTTTCATCACCGCTACCCTCTCCTCGAGCCCACCCGTCCTTGGAGAGGCCTCGCCGTGGCCTCGCTGAGCGACATCGCCGCGATGAAGCTCTCCGCCGCCATCGGCCGGGGAGCCCGCAAGGACTTCATCGATCTCAAGGCCTTGGCAGACGCGATGGGGCTCTCGGCCATGCTCCAGGCGGGCAAGAGGCGTTTTGCCGACCATCCCGACTTCGTCCTGCAGGCAGCCAAGGCCTTGGTCTATTTCGAGGACGCCGACTCCGAGCCGCCCTCCCGGCTCCTGAAGCCATCCGATTGGGAGGCGACGAAGGCCTACTTCCGGCGCGAGGTGCCTCGCCTCATGCGCTCGAGGCTGGGCTGAACCGCGCTCCGCGTCCCCCTTATCGCGTTCTCGCGAACTCCAGGACGGCAAGCTGCTCGATGGCGGCGCGGCCGCCGCCGGCCACGATGACGAGGTAGCGGCACACCAAGCGGTCGGGTCCCGGCATCCGGCAGGAATAATCGGTGACCGTGCGCCAACGCCCGTTGTACCTGCTGACGTTCACGGACTTGGTCGCCGTATCGATGCGGAAGGCGTGTCCCTCGAGTCCACGGTCGTCCGACATGGCGCCGCCCGAGAAACTCACGGTCCAGAAGGCGCTGGGCGGGTCGTAGCGGGAGCCTTGCGAGGCGTCTCCGGCGTCGTTGAGCATGCCGGCGAGGAGCCAAGTCCCCTGCAGGTCCGCCTCGCGGGGCTCGACGACCCCTCCCGAAGTGAAGGCGTCCCAGGCCTCCTGTCGGCTCCAGGCGGGCCGGTCGAGCGGGACCCCGGCCGGAAGCGCTGGAGCCGGACGCGAACCGCCGCTCTGCAGCGCCTGCCCAACCGTCGGTATCTGCGGGAACGCGGCCTGCGCGCCAGCGCGCCGCGGGAGGAGCGCGGCGAGCGCGAGAGCGGCGAGGAGCAGCGAGACTCTGTCGATTGCTTTCATGTCAGGAGTATAGGCTCCGCGCCGCCGTCCGAGAAGGGCCGCGCGGGAAGGCACGCTTAGGGTCGGACAGCCTAGCGACGAGCTGGAGCGAAAGGCCTACCGCGCAGGCGCGCGCCTCACGTGCGCTTGACGCGGCTGATCCCTCCGCGCATGCTATCCCCATGCGCCGCCGCCGCGCGCTTATGGCCGTTCTCGCGGTGCTGATCCCCGTCTCCCTGGCCATGTCCCCGCTGGGCCTGCGCGGGCTCATCAGCGAGTCCGCTCTCGCCGCCCTGCGCTCCTGGGACGCGTTCCATCTCTCGCTCGAGCCGCACCTCGAGCACACCCGCGCCCCCAAGCGCGTCGACCCCCGTCCCCTGGCCGAGCAGGCCGCCGCGATGGAGGATGACCTCGACGCCGTCTTCACGACCTTCGACGGCAAGCTCTTCCTGATCGACACCCCGCCCGTCCAGGTCGGCGACGTCTGCCTCTGGCAGGGGGTGTTCGCCGCGGAGGCCGCCCTGCGCGCCAGCCTCACCGGCTCCAATCCCGACGCCGTCCGCGCGGCGAAGGCGCTGGAAGGCCTGGGGATGCTGACCTCCAGGGGGCGTCCCATCGCCCGCTCGTTTTATCCGGCGACCCTGCGCACCGAGAATCCCGGCCTCTGGGCGGGTCGCGACCGGCACTATCAATGGAAGGAGGACGCCAGCATCGACTCCGTGATCGGCTGGGTGTTCGGCGTCCTGATGGTCCGGGAACTGCTCCCCGCCCTGCGTCCGGAGGCCGACCGGTTGATCGTCGGCTTCTCGGCCGCGCTCCGGGGGGGAGGCTACCGCCTGCGCAACTCCGACGGCTCCTTGACGCGCTTCAACCGCGTGGGAGGGGCCTGGATCAACGCCCCCGCCGGGGTGCTCGTGACGCTGGCCGCGCTCCAGACCGCGGCCCGGGCCGACCCGCGCGGGCCCTGGGCGACCGAGCACGCGCGCTTCATCCGCGAGGGGCAGGACCGCTGGGGGGCCTACGGCTCGGTCCCGATGCTCTGGCGAAACAAGACCACCAACCACAACATCGCCTTTCTGGCCTTGTCGGCGGCCCTGCTGGCCGAGGATGCGCCCGCGCGCAAGACCGTCTACGCCCGGGGCCTCGTGCGCCTGAGCCGCCTCATGGAGAAGTCGGGAAACTCGTTCTGGACCTATCTCGCCGTCTGGAGCCTTGAGCGCAAGGGTTTCGCGGACCCGCTCAAGGACCGAGAGGTGGCTCTGTGGCTGGCGCGCCGGCGCGCGCATATGGGCCGGGCGCGCGTGGCGATGCTCGAGTGGGACTACCCGCGCAACAAGGTCCGCCGCGAGGTGGTCAACTCGGCCGACCCGGCCCTGGCCATGGGGCGCTGGCCCTTCTCGGGCCTCAAGGCCCTGCGCCAGCCTCTGCCGGTCTGGCAGAGGCCGCCGGCCGATTTCCTCTGGCAGCGTTCCGCTTACTCGATGGACGATTGGGAGGGTCACCCGGAATCGGAGGGGAAGCGCTTCTCCCCGCTCGACTTCCTGATCGCCTATCGGCTCGGCCAGGCGATCGGCGCCTTGGACGGGAGCGAGTGACATAATTACGTCGAGGTTTTGCTAAAATGCGGGTCATTGTCGTCCGCAGAGGTAACGCCATGACCCGCCGAACCATCGCTCCCGCCAAAGGCCGCCTGGGCATCCTGCTCCCCGGCATGGGCGCCGTCTCCAGTACCTTCATCGCCGGCGTGGAGTTGGCCAAGAAGGGCCTGGCTCGGCCGGTGGGCTCGCTGACCCAGTTCCAGACCATCCGCCTCGGCAAGCGCTACGAGGACCGCGCCCCGCTCATCAAGGACTTCGTGCCGCTGGCCGGGCTGGGGGACCTCGTCTTCGGCGGTTGGGACATCTTCGAGGACTCGATGTGGGACGCGGCGCTCAAGGCCGGCGTCCTCGGCGAGCACCAGCTGGCTCCCGTCAAGGATGAGCTCGACGCCATCGTCCCGATGCCGGCCGTCTTCGACCAGGCCTGGGTCCGCAATCTCAAGCCCTTGCAGGCCAAGAAGGGCGCCACGAAGCTGGCGCTGGCCGAGCAGCTCATCAAGGACATCGAGGTATTCAAGAAGACCTCGGGTGCTGACCGCGTGGTCATGATCTGGTGCGGCTCGACCGAGGTCTCGCTCGAGCCCTCCGCGGTGCATGAGACGATCGAGGCCTTCGAGAAGGGGCTCAAGACCAATTCCCCCGACATCCCGCCGTCGATGATCTACGCCTACGCGGCCATCCGCGCCGGCGTGCCCTACGCCAACGGCGCCCCGAACCTCTCGGCCGACATCCCGGCCTTAGTCGAGCTCGCCGAGAAGAACGGCGTGCCGATCGCCGGCAAGGACTTCAAGACCGGCCAGACGATGATGAAGACCGTCATCGCGCCGGCCCTCAAGGCCCGCATGCTCGGGCTCAAGGGCTGGTACTCGACGAACATCCTCGGAAACCGCGACGGCGAGGTGCTCGACGACCCGGGCTCGTTTAAGACCAAGGAGAAGTCCAAGATGTCGGTGCTCGACGCCTGCCTCGACACCAAGCGCTATCCCGAGCTCTACGGCGACTACTTCCACAAGGTCCGCATCGACTACTACCCGCCGCGCGGCGACGCCAAGGAGGGCTGGGACAACATCGACATCGCCGGCTGGTGCGACATGCCGATGCAGATCAAGATCAACTTCCTCTGCCGCGACTCGATCCTGGCCGCGCCGATCGTGCTCGACCTGGCGCTCTTCCTCGACTTGGCCAAGCGCGCCAAGCTCAAGGGCATCCAGGAGTGGCTGTCGTTCTACTTCAAGTGCCCGCAGGCCCGGCCGGACTTAGCCCCCGAGCACGACCTCTTCATCCAGCACATGAAGTTCGCCAACACGCTGCGCATCCTGATGGGCGAGGAAGTCATCGACCACTCGGGGCTCGACTACTACGAGCCCGAGATGGGCACATCCGCTCCGGCGCCCGCGCCGAAGCCCTACCTCAAGGAGAAGAAGAAGCTCAGCGCCCGGGTCCGGGCCTGAGCGGCAGGCCGCGCAGGCTCCGGACCACCCAGAGGGTGGACTCGGGGCCGAGCGGCTTGCCGATCCAGTTCTCTAGCAGCGAGGTCCCGAGCTGGCCGAGCAGGCGCCCGGCGGCTTCCCCGCCGTCGAGCGTGGCGCTCCGGGTGGCGCTCGAGTTCGAGGCGGCGTGCAGATCCCGCCCCTCGGCCGCGTCCCAGAAGCGGATGTCGCCGGCCACCTCGCGGCGTCCGAGGAAGCCCAGCATCACGTTCCGGAACTCGGTGACGTTGGCGAACACCAGACGCTTAGCCCCCGTCCATTCCGCGAAGTCCGCGGGCTTGCCGCGGGAGAGCTGGCCTCCCTGCGAGTAGCCGTGGCGGCGCAGGGCGCGGTCGACCTCGTCGTCGGGCAGGACGGCGTAGCCGCCCTTGGCCAGGGCCTGGGCCGTCATCTTGCGCAGGTTGGCCGGCCCGTCCACCGAGGTGGTCTCGTCGGAGAAGGGCAGGACCGCCACCGGCTGGGCGAACCAGGCCGCCGCGGCCTCCGAGCGCGAGACCAGGCGCCCGCCCAGCTCGAGGTCGGCCTGGATCTGCTCCCAGGGCACCTTCGCGGCCTCTGCGTCGGAGCCGGCGCTCTCGCGGGCTCTCTTATACAGGCGCGCGGCCTCGCCGAAGGCGCGGCGGGTCTCGGCGGCCAGGGCCAGGTTGGAGAGGTCGCGCCAGCCGCCGCGGCCCTCCTCCATGCGCCGCGCCCAGAGTTCGGAGGCGGCCTCCCAGAACCCCTGCTGGGCCCGGCTCGCCGCGTCCTTGGAGACGGCGTCATCCTTGTCGACGTGGAGCGGCCGGACGCGGCCCACCGAGCGGGCGGGGGGGAGGGCGCCGGCGGCGCGGAAGGCCCCCTGCGCCAGGAGCTTCTCGGCGTGTTTGCGCAGCCAAGCGGCGTCGGACAGATTTCGAGCCTCTTGCTTCGAATGCTCGCTCGAGTGCGTGAGGGATAGCTCCCGAGAGGCCAGGGGCGCGGCGCCTCCGGGGACGCTCAGGCTCAGCGCCACGTCGAGCCGGCAGGAGACGCGGACGTGGGGGACGAGTTTGGAGACCTCTTTGCCCTCGGAGTCCTTGGACTTCACCTCCTTATCGAAGTCGGCGCGCTGGACCGGGCCGCGCTGGAGGAATACGCGCATGAGCGAGCTCGGAGCCAGGCTGGCGGTGAACGGGTCCGTGCCGGGACCGCCGGTCCGGTAGGCCAGCACCGAGCCGCCGCGCCCGGCCAGGGCCTTGTCGAGTCGCTCGACGAAGACCCCGAGGTCGTCTTCGTCCTCGCGCGGGGAGAAGATGACGTAGACCTGGCCCAAGGCTTTGGCCACCGACTCGTCGGCGGCGTCGCGCGGCGCCGGGTATGAGACACGGACGGTCGGCCCGGCGCAGGCGGAGAGCAGGGCCAGCAGGGCGGGCAGGAGGAGACGGGGTCCCATCCGCATTGTTTATAGTATGTCTCGATGAGCGTCAAGGCTCCCGCCCGGCTGGCCTCGTGGGACGTGCTCGCCATCGGCCTCAACGCCATCGTCGGCAGCGGCATCTTCTTCTTTCCCGGCACCCTGGCGGCCTTGGTCGGGCCGGCCTCCATCCTCGCCTTCATCGTCTGCGCCGTCCTGCTCGCGGCGGTGGCCTTGTGCTACGCGGAGCTGGGGAGCATGTTCTCCGGCAGCGGGGGCTCCTACCTCTACGCCCGCGAGGCCTTCGGCGACGAGGCCGGTTACGGGGTGGGCGTGCTGGCCTGGAGCGCGGCGCTCTTGAGCTGGGCCGCCGTGGCATCGCTCTTGGCCGGACAGCTGGCTTGGTTCCATCCGGTCTTCGCCGTTCCCCTGCCGGGCCGCTTGGCCGCGGCGGGGGCCCTCCTCTTGTTCGGCTGGGTCAACCTGCGCGGCCTGCGGCCGGCGTCCTGGACCATCAACGCCCTGACCCTGGCGAAACTCCTGCCGCTGGCCATATTCGTCCTGCTCTGCCTGCCGCGCGCCGAAGCCGCGCGCTTCACGCCGTTCTTCGCCGGCGAGGGCCGCTTCAGCTACGCCGTGTTCCTCGCGCTATGGGCCTTGCAGGGCTTCGAGGTGGCCCCCGTCCCCGCGGGCGAGGCCGCCGATCCCCAGAAGGACGTGCCGCGCGCGGTGCTGGGCTCCCTGCTCGCGGCGGCCGTGCTCTATGCTCTCATCCAGGCCGCGGCCGTCGGCGTCCATCCCGGCCTGGCGGCGAGCACGGACCACCCGCTCACCGACGCCGCGGCGGCGGCCTTGGGGCCCTGGGGCGAGCGCCTCCTGGCCGGAGGGGGCGTGCTGTCGATGCTGGGATTTCTGGCCGGTGCCGCGCTCGGCGAGCCGCGTTATCTCCAGGCGCTGGGCGAGCGCCATCTGAAGGGCTGGCGGCTCGACGCCGTGCATCCCGTCACCGGCGTACCGCACCGCGCCATCATCGCCACGACCGCCGGCGCGGCGGGGCTGGTCCTCGTCCTGCCGTCGATGAGCTTAGTCGACCTCTCGAACCTGGCCGTCATCTCGCAATACCTCGCCAGCGCGGCGGCCGTCGTGGCGCTGCGCCGCTCGCGGCCCGAGGCCGCGCGGCCCTATCGGATGCCGGCCGTCTGGTTGACGGCGCCGGCGGCGGCGGGGGTGTCGCTGTGGCTGATGACCCAGGTCAGCCGCGCGGAGTTTTTCGGCACGGCCCTGGTCCTGGCCGGCGCCTACGCGCTCAAGGCCGTCGTCGACGGGCCTAGCCGCCTATCCGCTTGACCTTGTAGCCCTCGGCCTTGAGCCAGGCCTCGAGCGGGTCGCGGCGGTCGCCCTGCAGCTCGACGACGCCGTCCTTGACCGTCCCGCCGCAGCCGAAGCGCTTCTTGAGTTCGGAGACCAGGGTCTCCTTGAGGGAGGGGTGCATGTTGAGGCGGCTCAAGGCCGTGACCCCGCTGCCCTTGGCTCCGCGCCGGAACTCGAGCCGCACAGGCTCGGTCTGGCGGCGCTTGGCGGGGTCGGTGCAGGTGCAGGGGCTGCGCCGGCAGGCGGCGCAGAAATCCGGGTCGGTGGAGTAGACGGGCTTCTCAGTCATTGGGGACCGCGGGCGGGGGCGCCTTGGGCGCGCTCAGGCGCGCGACGCGCACCGCCTCCTTGACCGCGGAGGCTCCGGGGACGTCGCGCAGGACCAGTTCGACGCTCTCGCCGGCCGCCGTCGAGACGCCGACGGTCCCGATCCCCACCAGGCGCTCGATGAAGGTCTGGGTCAGGGTGATGTTCCGGATGTCGGAGGCCGCCACCTCCTCGACGCGGCGCGAGATGGAGCCGGTCTGGATCGAGATGCGCTGGTCGGTGATGCGGTATAGGACGCGGCTGCGGCGCCCGGCGGCCAGGAGGTAGAAGGGGACCGATAGGGCCAGGGCCCAGGGAGCCCATTCCCGGTAGCCGGTCCACCATAGGGTGCTGGCCAAGATGAGCGCCAGGTCGGCGATGAGCAGGGACGGCCACTGTGTCCAGAAGGAGGGGCGGCCCTCCCAGAGCAGCTTCTCCGGGGTCACCGCTTGAGCCTTGCGCGCAGGAGGTCGAGCTTGTCGGGCCCGAAGAACACGGCGTAGTTGAGCAGGCCGGCGAGCAAGCCCAGCCGCACGGCCCAGCCGCCGCCGAGGAGCTGCAGGAGCACCGAGGCCCAGGCCAGCCAGCCCAGCCAGCGCACCTTGACCGGGACGACGAAGAAGAGCATGAGCTCGACCTCGGGATAGAGCTCGGCGAAGGCCAAAAACAGGCTGGTGTTGAGTGGGACGTTCGAGAGTCCGGACCCCAGGGCCAAAGACAGGCCGGCGGTGGCCGCGGCGCCGAGGCCGTAGTAGACCGAGAAGCGGAACTCGCCCCACTCGTTCTCCAGCGCCTGAGAGAAGGAGTAGAAGAGGACCAGCCAGAAGAACATCCAGAACGGCGTCGCCGGCGGGGGGATGAACAGGAAGGTGGCCAGACGCCAGACCTCGCCCGCCATGATCCGCGCCGGCTCCAGCGTCAGGAGGAGGGGGAACTCGGGCTTGACGAGCGACAGTGCCCAGACCGCCGCGTTGAGGCCCACGAGGGCGAGGGCGGGGTTGGGGATGCTCCAGTCGCCGAAGGAGCGCTCGAGACGGTCCAGCCAAGCTAGAGGGCGCATAGCGCGTATTATAGGCATTGCGGAAACTGTTATCATCGCCGCCGTGGCGTCGCGCAGCTCCCACCTGTTCTGGATGGATCTCGAGATGACGGGCCTCGATCCGGACCGGGACACCATCCTCGAGATCGCCACCATCGTCACCGACGGCGAGCTCAAGGTCTTGGCCGAGGGCCCGGTCTTCGCCATCCACCACTCCAAGGCCGAACTCGACGGTATGGACCCCTGGTGCGTGGAGCACCACGGTTCCTCGGGCCTGACCAAGCGCTGCATCGAGTCGATGACGACCCTGGCCGAGGCCGAGAAGGCGACTCTGAGCTTCGCGCGCCAGTGGTGCCCGGAGCGCACGGTGCCGCTTTGCGGCAACTCAATCCACCAGGACCGGCGCTTCCTGGTGCGCTACATGCCTCTGCTCAACGACTTCCTGCACTACCGGATGGTGGACGTCTCCTCGGTAAAGGAGCTGGTCCAGCGCTGGTACCCCGCCGAGTTCCGCCACTTCACCAAGAAGAAGTCCCACCTGGCCCTCGACGACGTGCGCGAGTCGATCCAGGAGCTGGCGGAGTACCGCAAGACGTTCTTCAAGCTCCCCGCCGCGCTCTAACGGTGTCAGGTGTTGACTTGTTGACTTCCCCCGAAAGGGGGGAAGTCAACAAGTCAACACCTGACACCGAGTCAGACACCGAGTCACCGGTGGAACCGGCCGCCGACCAGCCAATAGACGGTCTTGACGGTCTCTAGGATAGCCGGGTAGGCCATCGCCTGCACGGTCCACCAACGCCGCGTGAAATTCGGGTCCATAGCGCCGATGACGCGCACCTCCGAACCCGGTAGGACGTGTTTGAAGATCATCTTGGCGCGTCGGGCGTGGAAGCGCGAGGTCAGGACGAGGACCTTCTTGCCCTCGGGCTTCGCCTCGCTCTTAAAGGCCGAGGCCTCGTAGTAGGTGCTGAGGACCTGCTGGCCGTAGAGGTGGATGGCGTCCTTCGGGACCCCTTTCTTGAGGAGGATCGCCACGTCGATCTCCTCCTCGGTCGGGATCTTCACGCCCAGGCGCTCGGTCTCTTCCTGCCCGAAGGTCTTGTAAGGGCGGGACAACCACAGCTCGGGCGCCAAGCCGGCCTTGTAGGCCTCGGCCGCGGCATGGGGACGCGCTAGGTCGCCTGCCAGGACGACGAGATAATCCGAGGCGGCGGCCTCGTCGGTGAAGTCCATCCACCAGCCGATGCCCAGGACCCAGGAGGGGACGGCGACCAGGGTCGCCAGCCCCAGGGCCGCCAGCGGGCCCCGGACCTTCTCCCAGAGCTTCTTCAGTTTCCGGCGCTCCGGCGCTCGACGTGGCCGCCGGGGACTTCGCACTGGCACGACGCCGGGTGGGGCTTCCCTTCCCGCCAGCCCTGCTCCTCGAGGTTGCTCTTGACCCAGCAGACGTAGCAGAGCATGACGCGGTTGATGGGCTTGTCCTCGCCGCAGCGGCGGCAGATGCCTTCCTTGGGGGGGGCCTTCTGCGAGAGCTTGTCGAGGTCCGGCTCGTCTTCCTCGACGGCGTCGGGGGCGTTGTCGACCGGCGCCTTCTTCTCCAGGAGCTCGGCCAGCATCTCGTCGACGGTGGTGGTGGTATCGGTTGCCATGTGTGCCCTCACGCTTTGGGATTCTCCCACTTGCCGTGCTCTTTGATGAGGTCGATGAGCGCCTTATCGGCGGCGGCCGTGGGGATGCCCTTCTTGACGCATTCCTTCCCGACGTAGAGATTGATCATGTCCGGCGCGCCGCCGACGTAGCCGAAGTCGGCGTCGGCCATCTCGCCGGGGCCGTTGACGATGCAGCCCATGATGGCGACCTTGACGCCCTTGAGGTGGCCGGTCTGGCGCTTGATGCGCTCGGTGGTCTCCTGCAGGTCGAAGAGGGTGCGGCCGCAGGACGGGCAGGAGACGAACTCGGTCTTGGTGATGCGCGTGCCCGCACCCTGGAGCAGGTTGTAGACGAGCTGGAGGTTGCGCTCCGGGTCGAGGGAGCTGTCGACTTGGACGCTGTCGCCGATGCCGTCGCAGAGCAGGCCGCCGGTAAGGATCGCAGACTCGAGGATCTGGTCCTCGGGGCGGGCCCATTGCTTGGCGCGGATGTGGATGGGGGCCTTGCTGCCGGCTTTCACGAGCAAGGCGGCGAGCAGACGGTACTCGTGGAGGCCGGCTTTGGAGAGCGAGACGACATGGGCGACGGAGGCGCCCAGGACGCCGGCGCGCCGGGCGGCCTCCTCGGGAGAGTCCGCCGAGATGAACACGGCGGCAGGCCTGGCCTTGAGTATATCCGCGTCGAGCTGGGCGTCCCAGAGCACGGCGTGGGCATGCTCCGCGGCTTCTTGCCAGGCCGCGCCCCGGATCAAGAAGGCCAAGCGCGAGGTCTCACCGGCCAGGTCCCGCCGGGCCTCGGCGAGACGCCTCGCGTCCTCCTGGGAGTCGATGGTCCACTCGAGGATCTCGGGTTCCAAAGTCGTCGGCGCCTTGAGCTGACCCTCGAGGAAAGCCAGGACCTCGGCGGCGCCGCCGCGGCGCCAGCTCGTGACGACGCGCACGGGATGCTCGCCGCCGAGGCGGAACGGGCCGACGCGGACCGAGTCGACGGCGCGGCGCTCGTAGGAGAAGGCGTCCTTGACGTAGGGAAGGGAGAGCGCCGGGCGGGCGGGGGGCTCGGCCTCGAAGCGCCGGGTGAGGTCCTTGCAGACCGGGATCTCGAACTCGGGGTCCTCGGTCAGGGACACCCGGACGGTGTCGCCGATGCCGTCCTCGAGCAGGCCCCCGATCCCGATGGCGGACTTGATGCGGCCGTCCTCGCCGTCGCCGGCCTCGGTGACGCCGAGGTGGAAGGGGTAGTCCATGCCGAGCTCGGCCATCCGCGCGGCCAGCAGGCGGTAGGCGGCGACCATGACTTTGGGGTTGGAGGCCTTCATCGACAGGACGATGTCGTGGTAGCCGTTCTTCTCGCAGACGCGCACGAACTCGAGGGCCGACTCGACCATGCCCAGCGGGGAGTCGCCGTAGCGGTTCATGATCCGGTCGGAGAGCGAGCCGTGGTTGGTGCCGATGCGCAGGGCGCGCTTGAGGCGCTTGAGCTTCTCGACCAAAGGGGTGAAGCGCGCCTCGATACGGTCGATCTCGGCGGCGTACTCGGCGTCGGTGTAGTCGCGGGTCAGGAAGCGCTTGCCGTCGACGAAGTTGCCGGGGTTGATGCGCACCTTCTCGGCGAAGTCGGCGGCGGCCGTGGCGGCGTCGGGGGTGAAGTGGACGTCGGCCACGAGCGGGACGTCGAAGCCCTTCTTGAGCAGGGCGGCCTTGATCTTCTCGAGGCTGCGGGCGTCGGCGACGCCGGGGGTCGTGATGCGCACCAGCTGGCAGCCGGCCTCCACCATCCTGATCGACTGGGCGACGGTCTTCGACACGTCCATGGTGTCGGTCGTCGTCATCGACTGGAGCACGATGGGGTTGCGTCCGCCGATGAGGACCTTGCCTACCGGCACGACGCGGGTCTTGCGGCGCCGGCGCGAGTAGGGGTCGGGGGTGTGGGACAGTGGAACGGGCGCCAAGGAAGGCTTCATTCTGAGACGGTATTATACCATCTCGGATCATCGCCGCGGGCTAAGGCTTCAAGACCACCTTCACGCAGCCGTCCTCCTTGCTGTTGAATATCCGATAAGCCTCCGCCGCCTCGTCGAGCGGCATCCGGTGCGTGACGATGTCGTCGGCCGTCATCTTGCCGGCCTGGACGAGCCACAGCAGGCTGTCGATGTGCCGGTGGACGAGGGACTGCCCGGCCCGGAGGGTGATCCCCTTGTCGAAGAACTGGCCCATCGGGAAGCTGGTCTCCGTGCCATAGACGCCGATCGCGCAGACCGAGCCGCCGCGCCGCACCGCGCCCAGCGAGGCGCGCAGGATCTTGGTCGTCCCGGCCTCACGCGTGACGACGTTTCGCAGGGATTCCGTCCAGTCGTGCTTGGCCTCCAAGCCCACCGCGTCGATGCAGGCGTCCACCCCGCGCCCGTCGGTGAACGCGCGGATGCCCCGCACGACGTCGGTGCGCGAGGCGTCCACCGTGATCGACCCGGTGATCCGCTCGGCCAGCGACAGCCGGTACTGCAGGATGTCGACGGCGATGATCTGCTTGGCGCCGTGCAGCCAGGCCGCCTTCTGCGCCATGAGGCCGACCGGGCCGCAGCCGAAGACCGCCACCGTCTCGCCGCCCTTGAGTCCGCACCAGTCGACGGCGGTCCAGCCCGTCGGGATGATGTCGCCGAGGAACAGGGCGCGCTCGTCGGACATGTCGTCGGGGACCTTGCGCGGCCCGTAGTCGGCGTATGGGACGCGGACATACTCCGCCTGGCCGCCGCTGTAGGCCCCATAGAGGTCGGTGTAGCCGAACAAGCCGCCGCCCTTCTCGCTCTCGTCGCCCTCCGGTCCGTAATGCTTGGGGTTGGTCTGCTCGCAGTGCGGCTCGAGTCCGGCCTTGCAGAACCAGCATTGCCCGCAGGCGATACAGAAGGGGACGACCACGCGATCTCCTTTTTTTAGGTTTTTTACGCGCGGCCCCACCTCTTCGACCACTCCCATGAACTCATGTCCTAAGACCAGGGGCTTCTGCTGGGGGATGTAGCCGTTGTAGATGTGCAGGTCGGAGCCGCAGATCGAGGCGGCGGTGACGCGGATGATGGCATCGCGCACGTGCTCGATCTTGGGATCGGGGACCATCTCGACACGGATGTCCTTCGGGTTATGGAAAACCGCGGCTTTCATGGAGGGCCTCCTGTCCGCTACAGCTTAGCTCCGGCATCGGGGCGATGCCTATCGAGTAAAGGTCACGGTCCGATGAAGGGTTGTAAGACTTGATTTTTTCACATCATCCGAGCACAGTTAAGGGGCATGAAGGCCTCGTACGCGTACCTGACGGGCATCCTGGGCCTCGGGCTGGCCGTCTGCGTCCAAGCCGGCCCCTCGGGGGGAGGGTTTCATGTCCCGTCCTCCGGCATGACGGCCGGCGGCGGCGTGGCCGCCAGCGGGGGCGGCTTCCGGGTGGCCGGCTCGATGGGCGGGGCCTCCGCCACGCTCATGTCGGGCGGCGGCTTCACGGTGGCCCCTGGGATCGTGGCCTCTCAGAAGCCGGCGGCGGGGGACCTGACCGCCGCCCACGCGTTCCCCGTGCCGTTCATCCCCTCCCAGGGCCACACCCAGATCGTGTTCTCGGCCCTGACCACGCGAGTCACGATCTACATCTATACCCTCTCCGGCGAGCTCGTCAAGACCATCGTCAAGGACACCGCGACGACGGACCGGGTCTCCTGGGACGTCAGCAACGACAACGGCGAGGCGGTGGCCAGCGGCGTCTATGTCTTCTACATGAAGACCTCGGACGGCCAGACCTCCTCCGGCAAGCTCATGGTGATCAAGTAAGTGGCGCCGGTCGTCCTGGCCGCCGTCCTGCTCCTGGCTCCGCTCCCTGCCCTGGCCGGGCCCGGGGCGACGGCGGCCAACTTCCTGAAGGTCGGGGTCGGGGCCCGGCCGGTGGCCCTGGGCGAGGCCTACACCGCCCTCGCCGACGACGTCAACGCGGTCTACTATAACCCCGCCGGTCTGGCCTTCCTGCAGCGGCAGGAGGTCACCGCGATGCACAACAAGTTCTTCGACGGCGTCAGCCAGCAGTTCGCCGCCTACGCCTACCCCAGCGTCCGATTCGGCACCTTCTCGGGGGCGTTCATGATGCTGAGCGTCGAGCCGTTCGACGCCTACGACAACTTCGACCAGCGCAGCGGCGAGGTCTCGGCGGCCGACCTCGCCGGGGCGGCGGCCTGGGGCTTCGAGCTGCCCTGGCCCAGGAACATGGCGGTCGGCGGGTCCTTCAAATACATCCACTCGCGCTTGTCCTCCTATACGGCCCAGGCCGCCGCGGTCGACCTCGGGATGCTGTGGCGGCAGGCCGACGACGGCGGCTGGAGCATGGGAGTCGCGGCGCGCAACGTCGGCACCGACATGCGCTTCATTTCGGAGGCGTTTCCCCTGCCGGTGAGCGGCCACGTCGGGCTGGCCTACCGGGGGGGCTTAGCGCCGGTCTGGGCCGACGCCTCCTACACCTTCCTGGTGGAGGGCGTCGGCTCGCGCGACCGCGACCCCTACGCGGGGGTGGGCCTGGAGTTCCGCCCCGTCGACGAGTTCGCGCTCCGGACCGGCTGGCGGCAGAGCCAGGACGTCGGCACGGGGCTCTCGGCCGGCATCGGCTTCCGGTCTTTGGAAAAAGGGTTCACCGGAGACTGGTGGCCCGAGGTCAGCCTCGACTACGCCTTCGTCGACTACGGACGCCTGGCGGCGACGCACCGGGTCAGCGTGACCCTGCGCTTCGGCACGCCGAAGGACGAACGCCGTGAGGGCGCCGAGCGGCGCGCGCCCAAGTTCCACAATTTGATCAGGTACTAGGAGGCATCATGCGGACCTCAATCCTTCTCGCGCTCATCCTGGCCCAGACGGGGCCGGCCGCGGCCGAGGGCTTCAAGCTCGAAGCCACGGCCCCCGCCGACTCGGTCCCCAACGGGATGAACTACCAGGGCCGCCTCGAAAAGGACGGCTTCCCTCTGACCGGCACCAAGCCCATGGTCTTCCGGCTCTACGACGTGGCCACCGGCGGTTCCGCGTTGTGGGCCAGCGGCACCCTATCCATCGTCGCCGTCCAGGGCCTCTTCGCGGCCTCGCTCGACATCCCGTTCACGGCCCTAGGAGGCAATACCCAGAAGTACCTCGAGATCGAGGTTGACGGCAACATCCTCGCCCCGCGCGACCCGCTCCGCAGCGTCCCCTACGCGAAGATCGCCGAGTCCGTCGAGGGCTCGATCGACGTCTCCTCGGCCGGCCTGACCTTCACGACGCCGGCCGGCAACACCCTGGCCATCTCCTCGGGCCCCGGAAGGGTCGGCATCGGCACCAACGTCCCCCTGGCCCTGCTCCACGTCGCCAGCGGCACCGGCGAGACCGGGAACATCCTGCTCGTCTCGACCGGGGCCTCCACGCTCATGAGCGTCAATGGCAACGGCCGGGTCACGGCGAACTCCTACGCGGGCGACGGGTCTTTCCTGAGCAACGTCGTGCGCAAGACCGGCGACGGTATGACCGGTCCTTTGACGCTCAACGCCTCGACGCTGACGGTGGGCGGCGCGGCTATGTCGGTGGGCGGCTCGGACCTCGTCGTGGCCTCGAACCGGATCGGCGTCCGGACGACCAATCCGACGACGACCTTCGAGGTCAACGGGAACGCCCAGTTCGGCTCGGCCGCGGCGAAGAGCACCTTTTCGACGACGGGCGCCTTGAGCCTGGACAGCAACGCCTCGCTGTCGGTCGGGACGACCTTCTTCGTCAACAGCGGGCGGGTGGGCATCGGGACGATAACCCCGGGGACCAGCCTGCACGTAGTGGGCGGGGACGTGTATATCGGAAACCCCGCGGTGCACGACACCTCGGCGGCCCCGGATCTGCTGGTCGAGGGGAACTTCATACTGGACGGCAAGCTGATCCAGCACGCCGGCGCCATGAGCGTCTTCGAGCAGTTGGGCGTGGGGGCCGAGCCCCAGGCCGGGCAGACCTTCGCGGTGGGGTTCGCCTCGTTCTCGGTGACGACGGGCGGGAACGTCGGCGTCGGCGTGGCGGCGCCCTTGGCCAAGCTCTCGGTCGTCGGCGACTCCTCCTTCAGCCAGCCGGCCACCTTCGGCTCCTCGGTGACGGCGGTGGGGAACGTCGGGGTTGGCGGCAACCTGGGCGTGGGCGTGGCCGCCCCGCTGGCCAAGCTCTCGGTGGTCGGGGACTCGGCGTTCACCCAACCGGCCAGCTTCGGCTCCTCGGTGACCGTGCGGGCCGCGGCCGCCTTCGGGACGGGCGCTGGCACCATCGTCAGCGCCGCGGGGGCGTTGACGCTCACCAACGCCCAGAACATCAACGTCTCGGGAGGAGGCCAGCTCCTCGGCCTGCCGGCCTCGCCGTCGGCCACCGGCGCGGCCAGCAAGGAGTACGTCGACGCGGCGTCCGGAGGCGTCTCGACGGGCACCGGCTGGACCCGCGACGTCCCTAACACGGCGGTCAGGCTGCTCAGCATCGGCGACAGGGTGGGGATCGGCGTCGCCGTCCCGCTGGCGAAGCTCTCGGTGGTCGGTGACTCGTCGTTCTCGCTGCCCGCCACGTTCGCCTCGAGCGTCACGCTGGTCGTGCCGCTGGCGGTGGCGGGCGGCGGCACCGGGAACGCCACCGGGCAGGCCGTGACAGCGACGTCCTTGGCGGCCAACGGCGCCAACTGCAACGCCAACGAGTTCAACAAGGGCGTGAATGCGGCCGGCGCGGCGGAGTCCTGCGCCACGCTGCTCGACGCGGATATTCCCAACGACATCACGATCAACGCGGCCGGGACGGCGACGTCCTTGGCGGCCAACGGCGCCAACTGCAACGCCAACGAGTTCAACAAGGGCGTGAATGCGGCCGGCGCGGCGGAGTCCTGCGCCACGCTGCTCGACGCTGACGTGCCCGACGACATCACGATTACTCTGGCCGCGACGGCCACGTCACTGGCCGCCAATGGGGCAAACTGCAACGCCGGCGAGTTCAACAAGGGGGTGAGCGCGACCGGCGCGGCCGAGTCCTGCGCCGCGCTGCTGGACTCCGACGTGCCCGACACCATCACTGTCAACGCCGCTAACGTCGCGGCGGGAACGCTGACGGGGGCCTTTACGCATGACACGACTCTTACCCTATCGGGCGGGGCCAAGCTGGTGAGTACAGGCGCCGACCCGGTCGTCTCGGTTTGCGGCACGGGGCCGGCCATCGTCGGCAGCGACGCGGCGGGGAAGGTCACCGTCGGCCTCAACGGCGCAGGCGACGTGAACTCGTGCACCCTCACGTTCAGCTCCGCCTACGCCGCGGCGCCGGCCTGCGCCATCGTGGGCAGCGACAACCTGGCGACCCTCGGCGCCGTGACGACCACGGGCGACTTGACGTTCACTTCGACGACGAACATCGAGGGGACCGTCGTCATGTACGTCTGCGTCGGCCTCTAGCGCCCTCCGGATGGTGCCAGGCACGTTTAGTTGCGTTACGGAGGGAACTTTTTTGGTGGTTTTGCGTATTAATGGGCATGGGTCGGGGAAGACGATTCAACACGGCGGGGGCGATAGTCCATATCGGAACTCGCGGGAACAACAAAGAGACGATTTTCCGGAGCAGCCCCGAGTATGAGATGTTCGAGCGATTGCTTATCCAATCGTTTGAAAAGTTTGGGATCGCATTGCTCGACTATACTTTGATGCCGAATCACCCGCATATCATGGCTCAACCGGCGAGCGATAATCTTCCGAAAGCGATGCACAGGATCCTTGGCATCCTACATTCCGCAACTCGCGGGCAGTCGACTTTCGAATTATACACCCGCGAGTCCTGCTGATGGCGTCAGTCTAATCCGCTATTCGTAGGAAAGCCTCCTGGCCTGGATCCGCGCCCTCAGAACCTCGAGTTCCTGCTTTT
>JACPXC010000055.1 GCA_016196755.1 Elusimicrobiota bacterium | reverse complement strand
CGGGGCTTGGGCCAGGCTGGAAGCCGGCGCAGTTCCGGTGAGAGCGGAACCGGCGGCCAGAGGTTCGGGACGGCGCATGAAATCCACGATGCGGGAGATCGCCGCGGTCTGAGGGAAGGCTTGGGCCGCCTGGGTCACCGCTGGCCTTATCAGCGCGAGGAAGCTGGGCGCGGCTTGCGCGGCGGCCGCGGCTTGAGGGTGCGCGTCTCTAGCGACGACAGGCGTCCGAGCCGCGGCGATCGCGGCTGAGGCAGGACTGTCCACGTGGACAGTCTGGACGGCGGGGTTGGCCGGCGGGTCGTGGGGGCCGGCGCCTTGGACGCTCGTGCCGGCCATGCGGAGGCTCCGCACCGTCTGGGCCACCGCCGCCGAAGCCGAGGCCGCGGCGGGGGCGGCGCTTGCGCCGGCGGCCAACTGGGGCGGGACGGCGGGTGCGGGGACATCGGCTCTGGCCTGGGTCGGTGCGGGCTTCCCGATCGCCTGGGCGGGGCTCGCGGAGGGGGTCCTTTCCACGGAGGCGCGCTGGAAACCGGCGCTGCCATGCGGCGAGAAGGCGAGGAGGCCGGCTGGAAGGGACTCCGTCCTAGCGGGCTCCGAAGGACTTCCGCCCGTCTGGAGGCCTTGAGGGAGTCCGGCGGCCGGCGCGCCGCCGACGGGCCTGATCCCTTGCGGCAGACCGACGGGCGGGAGCTGAACCGGCGGCTTGTCCTCGGCCGCGGCCGCTCGCGCGCGGTCGACTAGGTCCTTGCGCATGGCCTTGACGGCGCGGTCGGCGTCGGCGACGATGCCGGGCGTCGGGCCTTCCCGAAGGGCTTGGCCCAGCGCGGCGATCAGGTCGGCGCGGGGAGCGGCTTCCGTCCCGGGAGGCTTGCTCCCCGCCGGGGTCTCGCCGGGGCCGCCGTCCGTGTCGTCGCCGCCGGGCTCCGCGGAGCCGCTCCCGGAGGCCGGGCTTCCCCCGGCGCTCAGGCCGCCGGCCTGCGCCGCGGCCCAGTCGCCGAAGAGGCCGCCGCCCAGGATTCTGTGCGTGAGGCCGGCCGCCTGCAGGGCGGCGGGCAGGGCGTCCATCATGCCGCCGCCGGAGAAGGGGCGCAGGGCGGGGGAGCCGGCGTCGATGCCGAGCTTGGCGAACGCCATCGGATCGAGGGCGACGGCCGCCCCGGGCCCGAGGTCCATCGCGGCTCGGCCGGGGACGTCCGACTCGGCGAAGGCCAGCGTCTTTTGGACCTCGAAGACGACGCGTCCGGCGTGTTCCTTGTCGAAATTCTCCCGCAAGGCGTCGAAGAGCTCGGCCATTGAATAGGGATAGGCCAGCATGTGCCAGTAGACTCGCGCGTCGGTCTTGCCAGGAAAGAAGCCGTAGTAGCGCAGGCCGTCGGCGCGGTACCGCTGGGCGCGCGCCCGCACCGCCGGGCGCTGGGAGACCGGGACGCGGACCCAGAACTCGTCGGCGTCGAGGAGGTAGGTCATCGCCGGGGCCTTGGCGTAGGTCTGCGCGGAGTAGGCGCGGAAATCATCCCCGCCGCCGAGCTGGTAGATGAGCTCGCTAGGCGCGGCCTGGGCCATGCGGGCCAAAGACGAGAACGCGTCGCCGGCCGCCTTGGCGAGGCCGCTCGAGGGCGCGGCCGGGATGGAGGCCGGGCGCTTGTCGACCTTCCAGAGCTGGCTGCCGCTCATGCTCCAGGTCCCCGTGTCTAGGTCCCCGGCCCAGCGCCAGCGCTGGAGGCTGATCGTCTCGACGGCCAGCGGGTCCTTCCATAGGATCTCGTACCACTCCGGGATCTCGGTGCCGAACATGGAGTGCCAGTGGTTGTAGCCGCCGGTGTCGAGGTATTCGTTGAAGCGGATGCTCGATTCCTGCGGCGGCGAGGCGTCTCCGGAGGGAAGGTGCTGGGGCCGGTAGACGATCAGGGCGCGGTGCACCCGGGTCTGGCCCTCGAACGGCGTGGCGTCGCCGAAGCGCGCCTGCTCATAGCGTCGCTGGCCGTCGGCGTAGGTGTACTTGAGCAGGAACTCGCCCGAGGCGTTGAAGTACAGCTTGACGTCCTTGAAGTACTCGTCCTTGGAGCGCATATCGTAGAGGAAGTTCCCCAACGGACGGGAGTAGCGCCCGTCGGAGTCGTCGAGCCCGAGCTCCTTAACCGCCTCCTTGGCCAGCGCCGCGGCCAGGGCGTCGCGCGGCCCTCCCCGGACGTCCGCGGCGAGGCGTTCGACGCTGAGCTCGTAGCCCAGCGGCGTCTCGCCGGGACCGACGATCTTGAACACGCTGGGGCTGACCGCCACCGCCGCGTTGCCGTTCTGGAGCGCGATCCGCTCGAGGCGGAAGCCCGACTCGTCGACCGTCCCCTGCTGAGTGACCCAGCCCGTCGCCGACGGATCGCCGGCCGTGATCACGGTCCGGCCGTCCGGCTGGCGGACCGCCTCCATGCCGGCGCGGCGGTCTGAGACCAGCCGGACGCCGGTATCGCTGTTGATGGTCACGCGGCGGGTCTCGACGCCGTCCTCGAAGAAGATCCGCGTGCTCAGGGCCTGGGCCAGGTCGACGAGCTCCTTGTGGATGGTCTTCTTGGCACGCGTATCGATGACCGTGGTCTCCGTGCGGCCCTTGGCGCCGTCCTTGCCGTAGAATACCCGGGTCCGCACCTCGCGTCCATCAGCGGGCATGCGGGAGACGACCAGGCTCTCCTGGCCCGCCGAGCCCTCGAAGCGCGAGGAGCCGTCGGCGTACTCGAGCGTCAGGCCGGTGAACGAGGCGGCGCCTTCGGTTTCGGCCGCGACGACGGCCGACGCGGCCCCCGCCGCCCGCGTCCCGAGTTCCCAGGGCTCCACGCGCATGCCGGACGGCACGGCGCCCTTGGCGAGCGCTTCCTGCATGAAAAGCTGGTAGAGCGCGAGCCGGGCCGGCGGCACCTCAAGGGGATCCCGCTCGAGCACGGCCCGCCAGGCCTCGCGCTTCTTCAGGAAGTAGCGCCTCCGGCCCGCCGCGGTGAGGTTTGCGAACGGTTCGGTGACGAGCTCGAACACCGAACTCAACCTGTCGATGAGGCCTTCCTCTGTCTCGCCGGGCTCGGCCTCCGGGGTGGGCGGGGGGGAGGGGAACGCCAGGTTCGACTTGGGCTGCGCGCCCGTCGCCGGCTCGTCGCCGGTCCCCGGCTCGGCCAAGACCTCGGGGAGGTCGGCGGCGCCGCCGCCGTTGTCGTAGAGGAGCGCGAGGCTCTCGGGCGAGAGTTCCGGCGCCGCGAGCAGGCGCTCGGCCGAGGCCGAGCGCAGCCTCTTGGGCTCCTTCTTGTCGCGCCCGCCGCGCAGGTCGGCCGCGGCTTGGACCAGCCGCTCCTCGAGAGCGGCGCGTTCGGGACCGGAGGGCAGCTCGCGCAGGACGGCGGCGATCAGGACGGCAAGCCGGTCCGTTTCCACGTCCGCCCTCACCGCTGGCGAGCCGTCGGGCCTGAGCCCGACCCGCAGGCACTCGAACTCCCGGGCGGCCTGCCGGGCCGCGGGCGAGAACCCGGCGGCATAGGCTGGCCCGGCCAGGCAGGCCGCCGCCTTCGGGACCTCGGCCGCGGCTGGGACGGGGACGAGGAGCGACAGGAGGAGCAGGGAAGCCGACGTACGCATGGGTCGCGTCCGCCTCACTTGGCGGGCGGGGAGACCTCCAGGACCTCGCCTCCGATCGTATAGAGGTAGCTCGTCCCGACGCTGTCCTTGGAGTCCTGGTGCAGCTTGAACTCCATGTCCCCGTGCTGGTCGGGGGTCACGCTGAAGAACGCCTCGCCTTTGAGCTGGGCTCCCAGGCGCTCGAGCACGTCCTTCTTGGCGCGCAGGGCGGCGATGCCTTTGGAGCCTTCGATGCCGGGCTGCTTGGCCAGTTCGTCGATCGAGCGGACGTCGGCGAACAGGAAGGCCGAGCTCAAGGCCGGACGCTTGGTCTTGGGGTCCTTGCCGAAGGTGAAGTACCCGAGCAAGGTGTCGCCCTTGCCGGCCGTGAACTCGTGGGTCTCTAGCGTGCCGGAGGCCGCGCTCCCGTACTCCGCGCGCAGGCGCTCGCCCTCGCGCCGCATGGTCAAGGGCAGGGTCCGGTCGCCGTAGGTCTTGGCGGGGGGGATCGGCGTCCAGAGCGGGTCCTTGCCGTCGGTGAACAGGAACACCGGCTCGCCTTCGCGGCGCATGACCAGCCAGGAGCCGGCCGGGCTGGCCGTGAGCAGGGCGTTGATCGGGCGCACGCCCGCGGGCTTGCCCTCGCCCAGGGTGGCCTGGAGGGCGTCGGAGGCCAGGGTCGCGTCTTTCTGCGCCCAGCGCCAGAACTCAGTCCGCGGCTCCTGAGTCTGCGGGTCTTTCGAGGTGTATTTGAAGATGCCGAGGACGGCGTCGGGCTGTTCGGCCGCGCCGACCTGCGCGCCGGCGGGCGGAGCGTCGACCTCGGCGGGCTCGGGCATGGCGCCGAGCAGGGAGAACGCCATCCCGCGCATGGCCGCGGTGAGCGAGCCGCCGGCCCAGGCCGGACTCCCCTGCAGGGCCAAGATCGCGGCCAACAGCGGCGCGGTCCGTCGCATCGAAGTATTCATTCCCATCCTCCCTGTCGGGCTGGGGCCAAAGGCCCACGTGTGGTGCCCAACGTCCTATATTGAGGATAGGCCCTTCCCGCTGGGCCCTCCAGGGCCGCGAGACCCTGCGGCTCCCAGGCAGGAGGACCTAAGGAATGGAACGGCGACGGCTATTTCTTGGCGGCTTTGGAGAGTTCGTCGATCACGGCCTTGACCTCGCTCCATGCGTAGCCGCGCACCTTCCGCCCGTTGATGAACAAGGTGGGGGTGCCGGTGACGCCCAGCGAGTCGCCTTCGCGCTTGTCGGCCTCCACGACGGCCTTGGTCTCCTTCTTATCGACGCAGGCCGCGAACGCCGCCTCGGGCAGGCCGGCGGCCTTGGCGAACTCCAGCGACTTGGCCCGCACGTCGGCCGGCGTGATCTTCTCCTGTTCGGCGAAGAATCGGTGGAGGACGGCGTTGCCGGCGGCGGGCTTGACCCGCGAGGCGCAGGCCGCGGCGATGGCGGCGTCATAGGACCAGGCATGCATGTCGAGCGGGTAGTGCTTGAACACCCGGCGGAGCTTGATCGGCAGCTTGGCCAGCTCGGCCTCGAGGATCTCGTGGGATTTCTTGCAGTGGGGGCACTGCAGGTCGGAGTATTCGACCAGGGTCAGCGCGGCGTCGGCCGGGCCGGTGGCTGGCGCGTCCTTGAGGGAGATCTTGGCCCGGTTTGCGGCGTCCGGGTCGACGCTCAAGTCCTTGGGAGTCCCGACCACGGCGTGCTTGCCGTCGGGGAAAAGGTGCACCGGAGGAAGGTTGGGGTCCTCGGGGAACGCCTTCATGCCGGGGACCGGCGAGGCGCCCAAGACCGCCATCGCCCCCAAGAAGTACCAGCGGCCGTCCTCCGAGACCAGGATGGGCTGCGCGGAGCGGCGCTCGCCGTCGGAGGCGTCCACCGTGCCTCCCAGCCAGCCCGGGACGGGGGAGGGGGAGAGCTCCCCGACGGTCAGCTTCATCGCCGCCGGGGTGCTGAAGGCCTTGTGGATGTGCTCGGCCAGGCGGGCCTTGTCTATGGGCGCGGCGGCGGATGAAGGCGGCGTCAGGAGCGAGAGCAGGCAGAGCAGGAGCATCATCATGAGGGTCTCCGGTCGAGTTGGGCTTGGATGTCTCTTTCGAGGTCGGGCAGGGGGACGCCGTCTAGGTATTTGCGCGAGATGATGCCGTCTCGGTCGATCAAGTACTTGGTGGGGAGTCCGAAGATCCGGTAAGCGCCGGCGGTGTTCTGGTCGCCGAAGAGCACCCGGTAGGGCAGGGCCTTCTCCGACGCGTAGCGGGCGACGACCTCGGGACCGCCCTCGTCGAGCGAAGCGGCCAGGAGGACGAAGTCGTCCTTCGCGAAGCGACGGTGGACGGCCTTGAGGTCGGGGAGCTCGGCCTCGCAGGTCGAGCACCAGGTGGCCCAGAAGTCCAGCAGGACGACCTTCCCTTTGTATTCCGCCAAGGTGGCGGTGCGGCCGGAGAGGTCGGCCAGGCGGAACTCGGGGGCCGGTGTGCCGACGGCGGGGCCCCCGCCTGGTTGGACGGCCAGAAACGCCAAGACCCCCACAGCCAGGGCCGCCGCGCTTATGTTGAGAGCTTTCTTTAGATGCATGATGAAAAATCGGAGAGGGCCGCCGCGGCCAGGCCGCGGCGGCCCTTCCCTTTATATAGCGGCGCTTAGCAGCCGCAGGGCGTCTTAGGACCCATGGTCGACCTCCTGGGACGGCTTTTTCCCGAATCGATGCGCCTCGATGAGCGCCGCGGCCTGGGTGCCGGCGCGGCGCAGGACGTCGGGGTCGCGGTGGGCCCGGGCGAGAATCAACGCCCCCTGATAGAGCGCCAGGACCGACTCCGCCGCCGCGCGCGGACGCAGGGCGGGCTTGAAGAGCGCGCGTTCCTTGCCGCGCCGCAGGGCGGTCTCGAGGCGGCCGGTCCACTCCTCAAAGAAGACCGAGACCCGCTCGCGGAAGGCCTCGCTGACGTCGCTCATCTCGGCGGCCACGTTGCCGACGAAGCAGCCCGCCCGGCAGCCGTTGCCGCGGAAGACCTTCGCGGCGCCCTCGAAGAGGTTGCGCACGGCGGCGGCCGGGTCGCAGCAGCCGTTGAGCGGGTCCACGCAGCCGCCGCGGGTGGCTACGACCTTGTAGTCGAGGACGGCCAGGCCGAGGGCCTCCTTGGACGCGAAGTGGTGCAGCAGGTTGGCCTTGGTCATCGAGCACGCCGCCGCGATGTCGTCGAGGCTGGTGGCGCGGTAGCCCTTGAGGTGCATCAAGTGCTCGGCCTCCTTGACGATGCGGGTGCGGATGTTGGGGTCGCTCTTGCGGGCCATTATTGATTGACCTACCGGATGGTCAATTAATTCTAGCACGCCTCCGCCGGCTTGTCAAGCCGGGACGACGCCTACTCCGGCCCGGACCTTGGAGAGGTCGTAGAGGCCGCCGTGCCGGATGGGGACGCCGCGCATCGGGTCGCGGGCGAAGAAGAGGGGCGTGTCGAGGTCGGCGTAGGCGAAGCTCCCCAGCCCGCAGGCGAGGTGGGCCGCGGCCGTCATGCCGAGGCGCGACTCGACCAGTCCCCCGATCATGAGGGAAAAGCCGGAGGCGCGGGCCAGGCGCGCGCAGTCCAGGCTTCCGAGCAGGCCCAGCTTCATGACCTTGATGTTGACGACATCGACGGCGCCGGCGCGGGCCAGGGCGAGGATGGCCGACGGAGAGGAGGCCGACTCGTCGGCCGCGACGAGGATCTTCCCTCGGCGCCTCACCGCCTTGAGGCCGGCCAAGTCCTTTTCTGGGACCGGTTGCTCGAAGAGCTCCGGCTGGACCCCCTCGGCGCGCAGTCGGGACAGGAGCTCGAGCGCCTGAGCGACCCGGTAGCCGCCATTGGCGTCGAGCATGAGCCGCGAACGCGGCGCAGCCCGGTGGACGGCCAAGACCCGCGCGGCGTCCGCCGCCGGCTCTTTTCCGACCTTGATCTTGATGAGCTTCACCCCGAAATCCCGGATGCGCCGTCCGGCCTCGGCGGCCGCCTCGGGAGAGACCAGCGGGATGCTGACGTCGGTAACGATGCGGTCCTCGGCCCCGCCGAAGAGGACGCGCAGGGGCGTGCCGAGGCGCCGCGTCCAGGCGTCGAGCAGGGCCGTCTCGAGCGCCGCGCGCGCGGCGGCGCGTCCGGGGAGCATCGCGGCGAGCCGCTGACCCCAGGCTCCCCAGGCGCCGGCGCGTACGCCGCGCAGGACCTTGGCCGCCTTCGCGGCCGCGGCCAGCGTTCCGGCCTGGGTCTCGCCGTTGAAGGCCGGCATCGGGGCTCCCTCGCCCCAGCCCACCGTCCCATCGGACAGTTCGGCCCGGACCAGGACATTGGCCACGACGTCCTGCGAGCCTCCGGCGATGGCGAAGGGCTCGCGCATCGGGACGTCGAGTCGGCGTACGTCGAGCCGCCTGAGAGTGTCCGGCGCCACTTACATCAGTCGGCGGCGGACCTTGCCCACGCCCTTGGCTCCGAAGCGCGACAGCGGGGAGGGGCGGTACGCGGTCAGGCGCGGCGGCACGTCATAGGGGAAGCCCTCGAGAGCGGCGCGGGTGATCGCGGCGCCGATGAAGGTCTCGATCGAGAGCACGGCGGACTTCTCCTCGTGGGTCATGAGGGTCATGGCGTCGCCAACCGTGAATGCGCGCGCGGTCCGGCCGATGCGGTGCAGGTAATCCTCGGGGTAGTCCGGCACGTCGAAGTTGACCACGTGGCTGACATGGCGGATGTCGAGGCCGCGCGCGGCGATGTCGGTGGCGACCAGGACCTTGAAGCGCGACTCGCGAAAGGCCTGCATGGACTTCGTGCGGGCGCCTTGGCTCAGGTCCGAGTGCATGGCGTGGGCCTCGATGCCGCGCCGGGTCAGGTAGGCCGCGACCATGTCGGCGCGGCGCTTCATCGAGGTGAAGACCACGGTGGCGGTGGCGTCGACCGACTGCAGCAGGGCGAAGAGCAGGTCGTACTTCTGGGCCGAGGAGACCGGGAACACCCGCTGGATGACGCCCTCCGCTGGGCGGCGCGGGGGGTCGATCTGGATGCGCAGGGGGGTCTTCATGAAGCGCTGCATGAGGCGCTCGATGTCGGTGGAGACCGTGGCCGAGAACATCAGGGTCTGGCGCTGGGCCGGCACCCGCTCGAGGATGGCCGAGACGTCGGGCAAGAAGCCCATGTCGAGCATGCGGTCGGCCTCGTCGAGGACGACCATCGAGACGGCGTCGAGGCTCCAGCCGGTCGTGCGCCGCACGTGGTCGAGGAGGCGTCCCGGGGTGGCGATGATGACGTCGACGGAGTGCTGCAGGGCCTTGGCCTGCGGCGGCATCGGCTCGCCGCCGATGACGAGCGCGGTCTTAAGGCCCGAGTGTTGGGCCAGGTCGGCGATCGTGGCGTCGACCTGGGCGGCCAGCTCGCGCACCGGGGCGAGCACCAGCGCGCGCGGCCCCGGGCGGGCGGCTTTGGGGGAGTTCAGCAGGCGCTGCAGCATCGGCAGGGAGTAGGCCACGGTCTTGCCGCTGCCGGTCTGGGCTGACCCCACGACGTCCAGACCCTGCATGGCAGGCGGGATGGCGCCGGTCTGGACCGGGGTGGCCGACTCGAATCCCATGTCGACGACGGCCCGGCGCAGGGCCGGGGCAAGACCGAAGAGGTCGAAGCTCATGTTTCCTCCCGACGGGCGGCGAGCAGCCAGCGGAACTCGCGCCGATAGATGTCCGCGAAAGCCAGGAACAAGGCCACGATGACGGGGCCGACGAGGACCCCGGCAAAGCCATAGACGCGCAGGCCGCCCAGCATTCCGAAGAACAAAAGGAGGATCGGCAGCTTGGCCTCGGAGCCGATCAGGATCGGTCGCATGAAGTTATCGGTCAGCGACACGAACAGGCCGCACCAGAGCGCCACGCCGATAGCCTGGGGCATGGAGCCGGAGAGCGCCAGGCCGGCCGCCACGGGGATCCAGACGGCGGCCGTGCCGATGACGGGCACCGGGGCGAAGAAGGCGGTCAGGGCGCCGAGCAGGATGGCGAACGGGACCCCGAGCACGAAGAAGCCGGCTATGGCCAAGAGGCCCTGGACGGCGGCTACGATGAAGATCCCGCGCAAAACGGCCAGGAGCGTGGTCTGGAGGCGGGCGACCAGGCCCCTCTTGTGCTCCTCCGGCATCGGGACCAGCTCGAGCGCTCCCTTGACGACTCTCGCGCCGTCGCGCAGGAGGAAGAAGAGGGAGAAGACCATGACGCCGAGCTGGAACACGAAGAAGGCCAGGTTGCGCAGGGCGGCGCCGGCCAGCGATGTCACCATGCCGCTGAGCTGGTCGAGGTTCTCGAGCATGGCCGCGCGCGGGTCGACCTCCACGCCGCGGGACTCGAGGAGCCCGACCCCGCGGTCCCAGAGCTCGCGGGCGCGGGGCGGCAGCATCTCGGAGGTCGGGAACCCGCGCTGGAAGCCGCGGTCTCGCATCCATTGCGAGACGACCGGCACGAGCTTCGTCGTCTGACGCACGGCGGCCCAGCCCGTGAGCAGCGCCGGGATGACCACGACCAGGACGACGAGGCCGGAGGTCAGGACGGCGGCAGCGTTGGTGCGCCCCTTCAGCGCCTTGACGACTCGGACGTGCAGGGGGTAGACGACCAACGCGAGCAGGGCGGCGCCGAACAGCGCCACGTAGAACTCCGAGAGGATGCGGTGGAACTGCCAGGCGACCAGGGCGAAGGCGGCGAAGAAGAAGGCCTGGAAAAGGCGGTGGCCCGATATCGTCGCGGGCCGCGGAGCGGGGGCGGTCATCTCGCCTCCGTGGGCTGTTCGCAATGGTCGGAGAACGCGAAGCCGTGGACCGCGGCGCCGGGGCCGTCGGGAAAGAGCGACATCTCGTGCAGGCGGTCCTTGTTGGTGTCTTTCGAGAGACCGTAGAGGCGGCCCTCGTCGACGAGGACGTAGCTGCGGTCGGTGTCGTCCCAGCGCACGTCCGGGCCGGCGTTGCCCGCGTGCAGCCATAGGTTGTCGAGCTTCACGAAAACCTTGACCGATCTCCCCGAGCCGCCGGGCGAGAGGATGGCGGCCGCCTCGGCCCCGCGCCAGATGAGGTAGAGCTGGTCGAGCGCCGTGCCGGTGCCCTTGTAGCGCGCGGCCTCGGCGTCTTCTTCCCACTCGCCGGAGAGGGCCAACTCGCCGTCGCGGCTCTCGACGACCGGGCGCATGGCGTCCTTGCCGAGCTTGCGGGTCTTGATGCCGCGCCGGGAACCCATGTAGAACGACGGCGTCGCCGCGCCGCAGGCGACGCGTTTGGCGTCGACCTCCAAGCGCGCGCCGGGGGCCGGCTCATAGCCGTTGAAGCCGGCCAGCGCGGCCAGGATATCGCGCTCGAAGACCGCGTAGCCGCCCTCGCCGAGCTTGTCGCTGACGATGCGGCCGCGGTGGTCGACCAGATAGAACGCCGGCCAACCCTCGTTCTGGTACTCTTCCCAGAGCTTGCCGCGCGTGTCGATGAGCAGCGGGAACGGGAAGGCCGCGCGGCGCGCCGAGCGCCGCACCTGGAGCGGGTCGCGGTCGAACTCGTAGTCGGGGGTATGGACCCCGACGATCATGAGGCCTGAGAGGGCGTAGCGGTCCCACCAGCGGGTCAGGACCTGGGCGGCGCGGCGTGAGCGCAGGTTGCCGAGGTTGAGGAAGGCCACCAGCACGACGCGCCTGCCGCGCAGGAGCTCCATCGGCAGTCCCGAGGAGTTGACCCAGGCGGCGTCCTCCGGGAACGGCGGGGCCGGGGGCTTGAGCGGCCGGAGCGCGGCCGCCGGGGCGGCCAGGAGCGCCGCGGCGGACAGCGCCGCGGCCAGCCTCCTCATGCGCTTGCCTTCGCGGGGGCGCCGAGCGCCTTGAGGTAGGTCCCGATCCGCGCCACGGCCTCGCGCAGGACCGCCGGCGGCTGGATCAGCGAGAATCGCACGAAGCCCTCTCCCTCCGGGCCAAAGCCCGTGCCGGGCGAGATGACGAGACCCTGCTCAGCGATGAGCCGCTCGCAGAACTCGACCGAGCTCATGTGGCGGGCTTGGCGGGGCAGGCGCGTCCAAAGGTACATGGCCGCCCGGGGCGGGGTGACTTCCCAGCCCAGCTCCTTGAGGGCGGCCACCAGGGCGTCGCGCCGCTCTTGGTAGACGGCGCTGGCCTTGACCACGTAGTCGTCGGGGCCCTCGAGCGCCGCGATGGCGGCCTTCTGGAGGAAGGTGGGCACGCCGTAGTCGAGGAAGCCCTTGAGCTTGCCCAGCGCCGCCACGGCCTGAGGGTTGCCCACCGCAAATCCCAGCCGCCAGCCGGCCATCGAGTACGACTTCGAGGTGGAGTGGAACTCGATGGCGTGCTCCTTGGCGCCGGGCAGCTCGAAGATCGACGGGGCCTTATAGCCGTCGAAGACGATCTCCGAGTAGGCGTTGTCGTAGACGACGAGGAAGCCGTGCTTGGCGGCGAGCCCCAGCGCCTTCTTGAGGAGCGTCAGGTCGGGCAAGGTGGCCCCGGTGGGGTTGTTGGGGTAGTTGATGATCATGACCTTGGCCGCGGCCAGGTCTTCGGGGAGGGTCGCGTCCAGGTCGGGGAGGAATGCGTTCTCCTCCTTGAGCGGCATGAGCTTGGGGACGCCGCCGGCGATCAGGACGCCGTTGATGTGCGCCGGGTAGCTGGGGCTGGGCACCAGGACGGCGTCGCCGGGATCGAGCAGGGCCATGAGGAGGTGGCCGAGGCCTTCCTTCGAGCCGATCAGCGGGAGGACCTCGGTCTCGGGGTCGAGCTGGGCTCCGAAGCGGCGCTTGTACCAGCCGGCGATGGCCTTCCGGTACTCGAGCGAGCCGTTGGCGACCGGGTAGCCGTGGGTCTTCGCGTCGCTGATGGACGCCTGCGCCGCGGCGACGACGTAGTCGGGGCTGGGCAGGTCGGGGCTGCCTTGGCCCAGGTCGATGACCGTGTGGCCCGCGGCGGCGGCCTTGCGCTTGAGGTTGGCCAGGTGGACGAAGATGTAGGGCGGCAGGGAGGCGAGGCGCTTGTTCATCGTGAATTTCATGAGGGTCTCCGGTAGGCCAGGACGCGCTCCTCGAGGCCGAAGATGTGGGCGATGAGCGCGGCGCGCGCCCACATCCCGTTGCGCTCTTGGCGGAAGATGACGATGCGAGGGTCGTCGTCGAGCTCGGCGGGGATCTCCTCGCGGCGGGGCAGGGGGTGCATGACGACGGTCCGCTCGGGCAGGAGGGCCATGCGCGCCCGGTCGAGCTTGAAGGGGCCGGTGTCGACCCGGCCCGATTCGCCGTCCTTGTCGTGCTCGTCCTGGATGCGGGTCATGTAGACGGCGTCGGCGTCGGACAGCGCGGAGTCGAGGTCGGAGGTCTCCCGGTATGGGACGCCGCGGCGCTTGAGGAACTCGAGGATGTCGGGGGCCATGCGGAACGCATCCGGGGCCGCGAAGCTCAGGCGCACGCCCTTGTAGTTCCCCATGAGCTGGGAGAGCGAGCGGACCGTGCGGCCGCGCTTTAAGTCCCCCACCATGACGATGTGCTTGCCGTCGACCGTGCCGAGGTAGCGCTGGAGGCTGTAGACGTCGAGCAGGGCCTGGGTGGGGTGCTCGTCGGGGCCGGAGCCGGCGTTGATGACCGGGACCGGACGCGGGCTGCGGTTGAGGACCCAGGCCGCGCGCTCGGCGACCCCGGCGCCGTGGTGGCGCATGATGATGAGGTCGACGTAGCTTGCGAAGGTGCGGATCGTGTCGTCGAGCGACTCGCCCTTGACCTCCGAGGAGGTCTTGAGGTCGCGGGTCTCCATGACGCGCAGGCCGAGGATATGACAGGCGCTCATGTGCGACAAGAAGGTGCGCGTCGAGGGTTGGGAGAAGTAGAGCATCGCCCGCTTGTCGGCCAGGAGGCCGCGCAGGAAGTCGTCGCCGGCGCGCTCCTTGGTGATCAGGCGCATGTGGTCGGCCAACGCGCAGAGGCGGTCGAGCAGGGCGCGGTCGAACTGCTGGGCGAAGAGGCAGTCGTAGAGCCGGCCGTCCTTGCGGAAGAAGTCGAGCTTGTCGGCGGGGGGGACGGCCGTGAACGTCTCCCAGGAGGCGTTCATTCGGGCTTGCCGCCGCGGCCGTAGTCGTCGGAAAGGCGCTTGATGTCGTCCTCGCCGAGGTAAGAGCCCAGCTGCAGCTCGATGATGACCAGGTCGACGGTCCCCGGGTTGGCCAGGCGGTGCGCGGCGCCGAGCGGCACCGAGATCATGTCGCCGGCGCCCAGGGTCGTGTCCTTCTCGTCGAGGGTCACGCGGGCTTGGCCGCGCACGACGGTCCAGCGCTCCTCGCGTCTGGCGTGGGTCTGGTAGCTCAGGCGTTGGCCGGGGCGGACGAGGATGCGCTTGACCTTAGCACCCGGCTCCTCATGGAGGACGTCCCAGCGGCCCCAGGGCCGGTCCTCGCCGCTCGTCTCGAGCATGGAGGAATTCTACAACTATTGAGGGATGAAGCCCTCGTTGAGGGTCCCGGTCGCTATCCCGGCTCCCTTGATGAATTCCGAGTCGTTGTAGCTCAGGGTGGCCGTGGCCTTGTTGGCCGTGCCGCCGTCGTTGAGGATGTCGATGATGGCCGTGTGCTGGGCGTCCGAGACCGAGATATGGGCAAGGCCCGAGAGCGCCGCGAAGGATTCCTGGTTGATCGCGATCGACGGGTTGACCGGGTTGCCCCCGTTGGCGTTCGCGTCGGTGTCGTTAGCGAAGACGGACGAGCCGCTGCCGCCGTAGGTGCGCTGGCCGAAATCGATGTTCATCTGGAACGTCATCTCGCCCTCGCTGCCGTTGGCGCAGGCGCCGCCGTCGCAGACGGCGAGGTTCCAGGGGGCCTGCCCGTAGTAGAGCGCCTCCCCGGACTCGATCGTGCGCACGTCGTCCCACTTGGCGAACCTGTCCTGGACTCCCGAGGTCATCTGCGCGGCGAAGGTGGACAGCTCGGAGTTGTCCTGGCTCGTCTCCCCCGTGTCCCTGGTCTCCCCGGCGTCCTTCTTGCTCTCGGCGAGGTCCGAGCCGGCCTCCTCCGAGGAGCTGGCGCCGCCGCCGGAGCCGTCCCCGGAGCCCTCGCCCGACCCGCCGCCGGTCTCGAGGTCGGAGAGGTCCTTGGCGGAGAGCTTGAAGGGGTCGCTGGGGCCCTCCCCGTCCTTGACGATCGTCCCGGTCCCGGGCTCGTCGAGGTTGACCGAGCCCTTGTCGTTGGAGACCTCGAGGCCTCCCTGGTTCTCGTCGGCGTCGTTGTCGGCGCCGGGACCCAACAATCCGACGAGCAGGTTGCCGTCTGCGTCGAGCTTGCCGGCGCCGAAGGTGCCGCGGATGCCGATGGTGCCGGCCGGGGTCTTGATCTTGGTGAGCTTGGGGTCGCCGTGGGCGGACTTGCCGGTCACGAAGCGGAACACGCCCTTGGTGACCTCGGCGGCCACCTTGCCCTTGGTCGTGAAGGGGTCGTAGACGAACTCGTCGAGGATGATGCGGCTGTCGGGTCCCATCGTGAAGACGGTCTGGTCGAGGAGCAGGACCTGCAGGCGGCCCTGCGCGTCGGTGGTGATGGCGTCCTTGTGGAAGACCGACCCGCCGCTGGCCAGCGCGCGGGCGGCCGTCCCGCCCCGCGGCGTGGCGGCCACCTTCCCGGCCACCCCGCCCGCCGCGCCGATGCGCACGGGCTCGGCGGCGTTGGCGGCGGCCGTCAGCAGCGCTGTCCCTAACAGGAGGGCGTTCAAGGCGGGCAGTCCCCCGAGATGCAGGGCGAGGTCACGTTGCCGCTGGCGGTGGCGCCGCCGATGCTGTACTGGAGGGTCCCTTCGACGGTCCGCGCGTCCTTGAAGGTGAACGAGCTGCCGTCGAAGTTTGAGTCGGACCCGGAGAAGTCCGGTCCTTGGGTCAGCGTGGCCCCGCCGCTGAGGGCCGCGAAGCTGATGAATGGGATATTGGAGGCCGGCGTCTCGGTCCCGGTATTTAATGGGCCGGTGGTGATGGCGAAGTGGGAGGTCTGAGGCGAGGGTCCGCCGATTTCGCGGTCGCCCCAGTTGACGTTGAAATGGAGGGCGAAGTTGCCGGAGTTCCCGCCCCCGCATGCGCCGCCGCTGCAGGAGTAGTTGCCCGTGCCGTCGTAGAAGGCCGTCCCGCTCTGGATTGCCGCGCGCAGGTCCTCCCAGGTGAAGACCCCCGAGCCCAGCGACTGTGAAGCGAACGCCGAGGCCTCGGCGAGGGACTGCTGCTCATCGTCGAGGCCGAGGGTGTCCCCGGCCCCCACCTTTCCGGCCGCGGTCTCCTGGCCCGACTCCTCGGAGGCCGAGCCGCCGGCGGCCGGCTCGGAACCCGAGTCGCCGCCGGGCGGGGCGGCCGAGAGCTCCGCCAGGAGCTCGGGGGTGAGGACGAACGGGGGGGAGGGGGGCTCGCCGGCGCTTGGGATGCGCGTGGCGGTGCCGGGCTCGTCGAGCATGACCGTGGTGCCGGCGTTCTCGACCGACACGGCCCCCGGCCGCTCGTCGGCGTTGTTGTCCTGTCCGGGTCCCAGCAGCGCGATGAGGGCCGAGTCGCCTTCTACCTTGCCGCCGGCGATCGTGCCGCGGATCCCTAAAGTCCCGACCGGGAGCTTGACCTTGAGTCCCTCGGGCGAGCGGCGCGCGGTCTTCCCGGAGACGAAGCGGAACACGCCTTTGGTGACCTCGGCCGTGACCTTCCCCGCGCTCGTGAAGGGGTCGTAGACGAACTCGTCGAGGACGATCCGGCTGCCCGGCCCCATCGTAAAGACCGTCTCGTCGAGCAGCATGACCTGGAGGCGCCCTTGGGCGTCGGTCGTGACGGCGTCCTTATGGAACATCCGGGCGCCGCTTTCCACTGAGCGCGTGGCGGCTCCCGGGGCGGCGGCCGACACGGCTCCGGAGACCGCCGCGGCGGCGCCGATCGACACGGGCTCGGCGGCGCGGACGGCGGGGACGAGCAGGACGAGGAGGAGTAGGGAGATTTTCATGGCGTTGCCTCAGTGGTCCCAGCGGTAGATCAGCATTGTGTTGACCTTGTTGTTGGTGTAGGCGTAGTTGAGGATGTTCGAGTTCACGTGCAGGTACTCGTAGCCGGCGGTCAGGAGCATGGGCTCGAAGAGCTTGCCGAGAAATCCCAGCGGCTGGCCGATCGTGAGGTGGACGCGGGCGCGGTCGTCGGCGCGCTCGGCGCTGGCGATGACCAGGTCGGGCGCGGCGTAGCGGTCGCGGTCGATCCCCAGGCCGCTCAGGAGGAAGCGGCCCCCGCCGATGAGCCAGGTATGGGTGAGGGCCAGCGAATGGCGGTCGTAGGCGATGTACATCTTGCGGGCGTCCTTCTGTTGATAGCCGTACTCGGCGGCCACGCGTTGGGTCGGCGCCACGACCAGGCTGGCCCCGCCGCGGAGCGTGGACTCCGTGCCGGTGCGCTCGGTGGCGGTCGGGATGTCGGTGGTCCGGATGTGGTCGTTGACGAGCACCTGAGCGATGGCGTGGACGGCCATGCGCTTGTTGAGCCTGCGGTCGAAGCGCAGGCGGCCTCCGCGGGTGCGCAGGTAGGTCTCCTCGGAGAGGCGGATGTGGTCGGCCAGGGCCGTCGGCGTGACCGTGAGCCGTCCGAGCTTGAACTCCGCGCCGGCGGCGAAGGAGTAGGCCTGCAGGTCCAGCGTGTCGAGGTTGGTCTGCTCGGCGCGGTAGTAGTTGAGGTCGGCGAACAGGGCCTTGGCCAGCGGGCCCCGCAGGTCGCGCCGCACGCCGAACCCGGCCAGCATGAGGACGCTGGTGTCGTCGGTGGCACGCCCGGTGGCCAGGTTCAGGGCCGTGCCTCGGAAGAGCCGCTGATGGGAGGCCGGTCCGGCGTTGCGGTTGTCGTCGTACTGGTAGCCGACCCCGAGAGTGCCGTGGAAATGGGTGAGGCGGGTGCGCTTCTCGACCCGCGCCAGGTACTCCTCGGCCTCGGCGCGGACGGCGCCCGAGGACTGGGCCTTCACGAGCTCGAGCTCGCGGCGGGCCTCGGCCATGTTGTCTAGCCGGTAAAGGATCACCGCGTAGGTCAGGCGGATCCGGGTCAAGCCGGGCTTGACCATCAGGATGCGCTCGAGGGTGGCCGAGGCGCCCTTGATGTCGCCGGCCTCGACCTGCTTCTTGGCCCAGCGGTAGTTGAGCTCCACGTTGTCGGGCTGAGCCAGGACGTCCTCATAAGTGACCGAGCCGGCCCCTTCGAGGGGCTTGCGGTCCGAGGCCTCGGCGGCGGCCTTCTCGGAACGCTTTTCGGTTTCGGCCTGGCGGGCCGACCGGCGAGCCTCCTCGTCGATGTCTTGAGCAAGGACCGGCATGGCCGCCAAGGCGGCGAGCAGCAGCAGCGTGATTTTCTTCATGG
This sequence comes from Elusimicrobiota bacterium, assembly GCA_016196755.1. Taxonomy (GTDB): domain Bacteria; phylum Elusimicrobiota; class Elusimicrobia; order UBA1565; family UBA1565; genus SCTT01. The sequence goes on along the minus strand of JACPXC010000055.1, from coordinate 29,732 downwards.
GCTCCTGTCCTTAATAGAGAGACGGGATGGTCCCAAAAAGGTCACATAAGCGTCAAGACTATGGGATAATCCCGCCGGACATGCTGCGCAGGACTGCCGAGAAGCTCAAAGAGACGATCGAAGGGAACCAGCGCTTCATCCATCGCTGGACCCACATCATGCTGCCCGGGATGGTGCTGGTCGCGGCCGTGGCGGTCTTCAACGCCGACTTCGACCTGGTGCGCGCCTTCCAGCTCAAGGTCTTCGACCAGTACCAGCGCAGCGCCCCGCGGCCCTATGACCCCGGCCTGGGCGTGCGGGTCATCGACATCGATGACGAGACCCTGGCGAAGCTCGGCCAATGGCCCTGGCCGCGCACTTTGCTCGCCGATTTCGTCGCGCGCTTCTCGGGCCAGGTGCGGGTCGTGGCCTTCGACGCCATCTTCGCCGAGGCGGACCGGACCTCGCCGCGCGAGTTGGCCCGCAGCCTACCGGCTTCCCTCGCCGACGTCAAGGCGCGGCTGGCCGGCTTGCCCGACTCCGACGAGGTCCTGGCTCGGGCCGTCAAGGCGGCTGAGCGGGAGGGGACCTCGGTCATGATGGGCTTCAGTCTCGTCCATGAGCACGGCGCGCGCCTGCCGGCGCTCAAGCGCGGCTTCAACATCTCGGGGCCGGACGTGTCCGCCTATCTGCCGTCTTTCACCGGCGCCATCGTCAACCGCCCGCTCCTCGAGGCCGCCATCGCCGGGAACGGCTCGATCAACTCGAACCCGGACCTTGACGGCGTCATCCGCCGCGTGTCGCTGGTCTTCCGGATCGGAGAGAATCTCTACCCGTCCCTGGCCCTCGAGGCCCTCCGCCTGGCCGCCGGCGCCGACCAGAACTACATCCTCAAGTCGGCCGGGGGCAGCGGGGAGCGGACCTACGGGGCGACGAGCGGCGTGGTAGCGGTGCGCATCCCGGTGGAGGGCGCGCCGCTGACCATCCCGACCGACTCCGAGGGGGGGGTCTGGCTGCACTTCACCGACCCCTTCGTCCCGCGCACGATCCCGGCGTGGAAGCTCTTCGACAAGGGCTTCGACCCGGCCGAGCTCGGGGGGGGGATCGCCTTCATCGGCACGAGCGCCGCCGGCCTCAAGGACCTGCGCGCCACGCCGCGCAACCCGACGGCCCCGGGGGTCGAGCTCCACGCCCAGATCGCCGAGCAAGTCATCGGCGGCCATTTCCTCGAGCGCCCGGACTACGCGGACCAGATCGAGAAGATCTTCTTCATCGTCCTCGGCGTCCTCCTCATCGCCTTGATGAACCGCCTCGGGGCGGCCTGGTGCGCGCTGCTGACCGCGGGGTCGGTCTCGCTGGTGATCTGGCTGTCGTGGCAGGCCTTCAACGGCGCTTTCGGCGGGCGCCGCCTGCTCTTCGACCCCGTCCTGCCCTCATTCGTGGTCCTGGCGGTCTACATCACCTCGACCCTGGTGGGCTACCTGCGCAACGAGGCCGAGAAGCGCCAGGTGCGCGGCGCCTTCAGCCGCTACATGTCCCCTGATTTAGTCGAGCAGCTGGCCCAGGACCCCTCGCGTCTCAAGCTCGGGGGCGAGGTCCGCGAGATGACCCTGATGTTCTCCGACATCCGCGGCTTCACGACCATCTCGGAGCAGTTCGACGCCCACGGCCTGACCACCTTCATCAACCGCTACCTGACCCCGATGACCCAGGTGGTGCTCGACCACGGCGGGACGATCGACAAGTACATGGGCGACTGCATCATGGCGTTCTGGAACGCCCCGCTCGAGGTGCCGGGCCATCCGCTGAATGCCTGCCGCGCCGCGTTGGCGATGCGCCGGGACCTCGTGGCCCTCAACGCGGGCTGGGAGGCGGAGGCCAAGGCCGCGAACCGCCCGTTCATCCCCATCCACGCCGGGATCGGGCTCAACACGGGGCCTTGCTGCGTCGGGAACATGGGCTCGGACATGCGCTTCGACTACTCGGTCCTCGGCGACGACGTCAACCTCGCCTCACGTCTCGAGGGTCAATCCAAGAGCTACGGCGTCGACGTCGTCATCGGCCCGAACACCAAGGCCGCGGCCCCCGGCTTCGCGGTGCTCGAGCTCGACCTCATCAAGGTGAAGGGCAAGACCGTGCCGGTCCACATCTATACTCTGCTCGGCGACGAAAAGCTGGCGGGGGACCCGCGGTTTCAGAAGCTGGCAGGGCGCCACGCTGAGATGTTGGCGGCCTACCGCGGCCAGCGCTGGGACGAGGCTTCGGCGCTTATGTCGGAATGCGGGAAAGATGCAGACGCGCTGGGGCTGGGCCTCGGCAAGCTCTACCACCTCTACGAGGACAGGATCGCGGCCTGCCGCGCGGAGCCGCCGGGCCCGTCGTGGGACGGGGTCTTCACGGCCACGAGCAAATAGCCGCGGGCGCGCTAATCTTTAGTGTGCGGGCGGTCCTTGCCGCGCAGCTCGATCTCGCGCAGGCGCCGTTCGTAGTCCTTCTGGAGGCCCTCGCGCTCCTCGGCGAGCTTGCGGGTGCGCTCGTCGAAGGCGTGGGTGAGCTCGAGCTGCTTGAGCTCCCAGGCCTTGCGGAGGTCGGCCTCGTGCTTCTGGTGCTGCTCGAGGAGCTCCTCCTCCTTCTGCTGGATCCATGAGGCGGCGCGGTTCTTGTCGCGCTCGAGCTCGGCGAACTTCTCGCGGAACGCGTCCTCGAGCTCTTTGGAGCGGCGGTCGAGGAAGGCGCGCGCCTGGTCGCGCTCCTGGGCCACGCCGGCCTCGAGCTCGCGGCGGCGCTTGTCGTGCGACTCCTCGAGGCCCTTGCGGCGCTCCTCGAGCCGGCGGTCGGTCTCCTCGGCGCGCGCGGCGGCCTCGGCACCCTTGGCCTCGAAGTCCGCGCGCAGGGCGGCGATCTGGCGCTCGATGAGCTCCTGCTTCTGGAGGTTCCAGGCGTTCTCCTTGGAGACCCGCTCGGAAGTGATGCGGCGTTCGATCTCGAGGTACTTCATCTCGAGGGCCTCCTCGCGGGCCCGGTAGGAGGTCTCCACCTCGGTGCGGGACTTAAACAGCCGGTCCTCGTAGGCCAGGATGAGGTCCTTCTCCTTCTGCACGAGGGCGAGTTCGGCGTCGCGGAAGCGCCCGGTGACGGTCTCGTCGAGGAGCTTCTCCTTCTGCTGGTACTGGAGCTCGAGCTGGTGGCGGCGCTCCTCCCAGGTCTTGAGGCCGTCGGCCTCGGCCTCGCGGCGCTCCTGGTCGAAGGCTTCTCGCTGGGTCTTGATGAGCTCGGCCTGGCGGCGGCTGAGTTCCTCGCGCAGTTCCGCCTCGCGCTTGACCGAGGAGGCCTGGAACTCGGCCTCCAGGCGCGAGAGCTCGGCGCGGCGCTCCTCGAGGGCGCGGCGCATCTCGGTCTCCTTCTGGCGCAGGGTCTCGGCGAGCTGGGCCTCGCGGGTGCGCAGCTCGATCTGCAGCTGCAGGCGCGCGGCCTCGACCTCCTCCTGCTGGCGGGTCATCGCCTCCTCGAGCTTTTGGGTCCGCGCGCGGACCATGCCCTCGAGCTCGCGCAGGCGCGCCTGGTGGCGCTCCTCGAGCGACTGGCGTAGGCCGTCGAGCGCGGCTTCCTTCTGGCGGAAGGCGTCCTCGAGGCGCTCTCGTTCGGCCTTGATCTCTTCCTCGCGGCGCACCAGCCAATCCTGCTCGCGCTTGGCCCAGGCTTCCTGCAGCGAGCGCTCGCGCGCGGCGGTGTCGGCGCGAAGGGTCTTCTCGAGGCCCTCATAGCGGGCCGTGAGGTTGGCCTTCTCGCGCGCTCCGGCCTCCTCGTAGGCCTTGCGGTAGACCTCTTCCTTGCGCCCGCCCTCGGCCTTGAGCGCGGCCTCGCGCTCGAAGAACTCGGCGCGCAGGCGCTTTTCTTTGTCATCGAGCGTCGCGGAAAGGGTCTCCTTGAGAAGGGCGTGCTGGGCCTCGAGTTCGGCGCGCTCTTGGCGCAGGCGGGCCTTCTCGACCTCGAGGCCGGCGGCCTGCTCGAGCTCGAGCTGGGCCTTGCGGCGCTCGAGCTCCTCGGCCACGCGCTTCTCGAGGGCCTCCTGGCGCGCTTCGAGCTCGGCGGACGCGCGGCGGTGCTCCTCGTTGAGGGCCTTGCGCTCCTCAAGGACCTTGCGGCTCTTCTCGGTTTCCAGCGCGGCGATCCGGGCCTCGCTCTCGGAGCGCAGGGCCTCGGCCTCCTTCATATGCTTATCGAGGAGCTCCTGGCGCAGCTTCTCGAACCCGGCCTCCTGCTCGCGCAGCCAGGCGCTCTGCTGGCCCTGCAGGTTCCGTCGCAGCTCGCTCTCGCGGGCCAGGAACTCCCGGGAGACCTCTTCTCGGCGATGCTGGTCGCCTGACTCCAGGACGCGGCGCTCGGCGTCGAGCTCGGCGCCGAAGCGGAGCTTGGCCTCGTCGAGGGCCGCGCGGTGACGCTCCTCGAGCTCGCGCTCGCGGCGCGCCCAGCGCTCGCCCTCCGAGGCCTCGAGCGCGCGCTGGCGCTCGCCCCACTCCTTCTCGCGCGCGCGGAGCTTCTCGTCGAGGGCCGCGGCCATCCCGCGGAGGGCCTCGGCGGCCTCGACCTTGACGTGCGCCCGCTCGGCGTCAAGCGTCTGAGCGCGCTTGTCGAGCTCGGCCTCCCGTGCCCGGGCGCGGTCCTCGAGCTCGGCGCGCTCGGACTCGATCCGGCGCCGCTGCTCTCCGAGCGCCTCCTGGAACTTCCGGGTCTGGAGCTCCCAGTCTTCCTTGGATTTGGCGGCCTGCTCCTCTTGGAGGGCGCGGTATTTCTCGGAGAGCTCCATCTCCCGGTGGCGCGCCTCGTCCTGGAGGGCGCCCTCGCGCGCGAACAGGGCCTCCTCGCGGCGGGCCAGCTCGGCCTCCTCGGCCTTGCGGCGCTCGAAGAGCTGGGCCTCCTTGGCCTGGAGGGCGGCGCGGCCCTTCTCGTCGGCGACCTCGAGGCGGGCATGGTGCTCGGCGTGGAGGTCGCGCTCCTTGGCTATGAGCTGGTTCTGGACCGCCTGGTACTTGGCGATCAGGGTCTCCTCGGTCTTTTGATAGTGGGTCTGGACCTCCGCGTTGCGGCGCAGGATGTCCTCGTCGAGGCGGGCCTCCTTCTGGCGGAAGTGCTCCTCGAGGAGCTTTCGCTCGACCTCGAGGCGCTCCTGGAGGCGGCTCCATTCCTTCTCCTGGCGCTGGCGGGCCACGGCCTCGACCTCGTCCATCCGGCGCGCGTGCTCCTCGTCGAGCCGGCGGCGGCGGTCCTCGAGCTGGCCCTCCTTGGCGCGCAGGAGCGATTCGTTGTGGACGAGCTTGGCCTCGAAGCGGGCGGCGAGGTCGGCCTCCTCGCGCTCGAGGACCTCGCGGTTGTGCTTGAGGTGCTCCTCCTCGTAGCGCTCGAACTTGCGCCGGACCTCGACCTCTTTAGCCTTGACCTTCTCGTCGAGCAGGCGCTGCTGGTCCTCGAGGTCGCGCTCGCGGGAGCGCAGGGCCTCCTGCTGGATGCGCAGGCGCTCGAGGAGCGAGCCCTTGGTCTCCTCGAGGGCGCGCTCCTGGTAGGCGAGGGTCTCCTGCATCTCGCGCTCCTTCTCGACCTTAGCACCCTTGACCGCGTCGATGAGTTCGCGCCGGAGCTGGCCGAGCTGGCCCTCCTTGCCGGTGATCTCGGTCTTGAGGGCCTCGATCTGCAGGTTGAGCTGGCGGCGCTCCTCTTTGGCGCGCCCGTCCTCCTCGCGTACCACCTCCTTCTCGAGCCGGGCGCGGATCTCCTCCTCGAGCTTCTGCTGGTCCTTGTAGTTGGCTTCCCAGACCTTGATCGTGCTCTGCCAGCGCAGGATCGCCCCGTCCTTCTCGGCGAGCTTCTCGGTGGCCATGCGGAGCTTGTCGACGGCCTCCGTGGCGGCGTCCTTGGTCTCTTGGAGCTCGCCCTGGAGGGCGTGGATCTTCTCCAGGGACCAGCGCAGCGCCAGGCGCGCGGTCTCCACGTCGTTGACGGTGGACGGGTCGAAGCCGGGTCGGTCCATCATGAATTGACGGCTCGAGCCGGTCTCCGCGTGGAGCCGGCTCGGCGCATTATGATTTTAGGGGGAGTCTGTTACGGAATTATCGCGCTTTGGCCCTTGATGATGGGGGGCTTGGCGGGGTCGAGCGGATAGAGTTCCGTCGATTCGACGACATAGGGCATCAGGTTCAGGAAAGCCTTTCCGTCCCGGAGCTCGAGATGCGCGCCCGCGGGCATCATCATGTAGAGCTTCATGGGGCCTTTCCCGTCGCCCTGCCATAGCTCGCGTGGGCGGGCGTCCGGCGGGATGACGTAGGCCCAGATGCGCTGGGTCGAATCTCGGAGGACCCTGCCCACGAACCCCAGGCGCTTGCCCCAGAGCAGGTCGGCCAAGGACGGGGTCTCCCCGGCGATGAGCGTGAGCTCGCCGGCGTCTGTCAGCCGCGTCAGGCGGCCTCCCCGGCTCTCGCGCAGGTCGCCGGTCGGCGAGCTCCAGCCGCTGGGCTTATCAGGGAAGCTCGAGACCGGCATGGAGTCGGCGAGCACGCGGTCGCGCGCCGTAAAGAGCGCCGGCCAGGAGAGCAGGGCGCCGCAGAGGGGGAGGAGCGCCGCCGCGGCCCAGCCTGTCCAGCGCACTCGGACGCCGCGCGCCGCGCGAGGGGCGCAGAATGCCAGCGACGCGGCTGCCCCGGCTGCGCCCAATCCGGAGGCTAGGAGGGCGGTGACGATGAAGCCGGCGGGGATTCCGTGGTTGAAGCGCAGAAGCAGGCCGGCCGCTACCGGAAGGAGCGCGGCGGCGGCCCCGAAGACTCCGGCTGCCGCGCCCAGCACGGCGTGCGAGGCCGCGAACGCCGCCGTGAAGGAGACTGTCAGGATCCAGAAGAGACCGAGGACGGCCGCCGCGGCGAAGGCGGCGCGGCCCGTTATGTCGTGGGGGTTCCCTAGCGTGGCGACGGCGGCAAGCACCGAGCGGCCGTCGGAGCCTGAGAGGAAGGTCATGGCCAGGACCAGGAGGGACGTGACGGCGAGCGCGGCGCCGGCGCCGCCCAGGGCGCTGAAGGCCTGCTCGCGCGGCGAGACCGGCAGGGCGGCCTCGGCCTCGGCGGCCGGGCCGCGCAGGCCGGCGCCCGCCACGGCGCCGAAGAGGGCCGCCGTCAGGGGCAGGCCGGCGGCCACCCAGGTCAAGAGGGCGGCCGCGGGACCTTGGGACACCGGGTAGCCGGCCGCGTAGGCGATGGCCGCCGAGAACGGCAGGGAGGCCAGGATCACGATCGGCCAGGACGTGTAGAGCAGGCGGTTGCGGCGCGCCTCGAGCAGGACGGAGGGGCGCATGGCGGCCTGCCAGGAGGCCGCCAGACGCGCCAGCGCCCGACGCCGCGGCTCCGCGGCCAGCGTCAGTTCAGGCATCGTAGCCCCCGGTGTCTTCGAGCAGGTACTTGAGCGCCTCGGGCAAAGCCAGCGGCCTGCGCTCGACGACCTCGAGGCCGCCCGAGGCGGCGAGCCGGTCGGCGGCCTCGCGCGAGAAGGCGGCCCAAGCCGCCAGCGGGCGCTCGGACGGTACCGGCACCGCGCCGGGGACATCCGGGCGCGCGCTCCAGTCGTGCAGACGCGCGGTCACCAGGCAGGCCTCGGCGCGCAGCCGCTCGAGCTCCACGACGGCGCTGAGCACGCCGCCCGAGAGCACCCACACCTCGTCGAGGATGCCGCCGAGCTCCTCCATGCGGTGGTTGGCGATGAGGATGGTCTTGCCGCCGGCGTGGAGCTCGCCGATGAGGCCGTCGAGCACCTCTTCGCGCACCAGCGCGTCGAGGCCGGATGTCGGCTCGTCGAGCAGCAGGAGGTCGGGGTCGTGGGCCGTGGCGCAGACCCAGGCCAGCTTCGCGAGCTGGCCCTTCGAGGCCCCGCGCACCCGGGTCGCCGGGTCGAGCTTGAGGCTGGCCATGAGGCCGCGGGCCCGGGCGTCGTCCCAGTCGGGGAAGAAGCGCGCGCGCCAGTCGAGCACTTCTCCGGCGTTGAGGAAGTCGTGGAAGACCGGCTTCTCGGGGACGTAGCCGATGCGCCGGCGCAGGCGGCCGGAGCCGTCCGGGCGCTCGCCGAGGACCTCCACCGTCCCCGCGTCGGGCTCGAGCAGGTCGAGCAGGATCTTGAAGAGCGTGCTCTTGCCCTCGCCGTTGCGGCCGAGGAGGCCGATGACCTTGCCAGTCTCGGCCGTCGCGGTCACCCCGCGCAGGACCTCTTTGCGGCCGAATGAGCGGCGGATGCCGTCGAGTCGGAGCGCGCTCGGCATCTTACAGCCCCGACCAGGTCCGGCCCCTGGCGTCCTTATGGCGGCAGTCGATGAGGAACGTGCCATGGAGATGGCTCTTGGGATCGCCCACGTAGGTCCAGCGGCCGGAGTCCCTCAGGAGGCGCTTGAGGGAAGCCATGCTGCTCGGGGCCTTTTTGATGACGCGAACCCGGTCGCTGGGCGCGTGCTTCGTGCAGGGCAGCGCCAACGTCGGGACGCTGGGCAGAAAGGCCGGCAAGAGGCCGCCCAAACCCGCGGGGTAGCGTCCTTCGTGCTCACCGTAGTATAGCGAGAGCAGGCAGCGGACCGCCCCCAGGTTCTGCCTCGCTAGGCCCTCGTTGACCTCTCTCGCGCATTCGTATAAACGGCGCGATACGATGCTCTTGGATCGCTTCATGGCTCCTCCTTCATAAGGGTCCGGACCGCCGCCGACAGATCGTCCCAGCTCAGCCCCGAGCGCCGCGCCCGGCGCGCGGCGTCGGCGAAGGCCTCGCGCGCGTCCCCGAGCCCGCCCTTGGCTACTCTGACGGCCTCCTCGGCGATGACGCTCTGCCCGCCGCGGCGGGCGTCGAGGAAGCCCTCGATGGCCAGCTCGCGGTAGGCCCGCGCGACGGTGTTGGGGTTGACCTTGAGCGTGGCGGCCAAACCGCGGATCGAGGGGGCCTCGTCGCCGGGGCGCAGCTGGCCCTTGCTGACCAGGCCTTTGAGGCCGGCCTTTATCTGGTCGTAGACCGGGACCGGCGAGGAGAGGTCGACTTCGAGCATCGTAGTGTACTACTGCGATAGTACACTAGTAAGCTCGTCTTGTCAAGGCCTGGCTAGGGGGTCCCTGATGGGATGCTTGAGGAAGATCGGCCGGATGCGCTGGAAGTAGACGTCCCGGCTCAGGACAAAGATCGCGTAGCCCATGAAGTAGGCGCCCAGGATGTCGACGGAGTAATGGTTTCGGGTCAGGAGGCAGGCCGCGGCCATGACGATGGAGACCCCGAGGAACAGGCGCTTGTGGAGCTTGCTCTCGAAGAACAGCGAGAACAGGAAGGGGATGCCGGTATGGCCCGAGAACACGAACTCGTTTTGGAAGGTGTAGGTGCCCATGATGCGGCTGAAGACGTAGTCGAGCTTCGACATGTCGAGCATGCCGGCCGGCGCGCCCATCGGGGACAGGAACACGAAGACGCTGCGGACGCCGATGAAGGAGCCGAGCAGGAAGAGCAAGAACGGCATCTTGCGCGGGTAGTAGAGGATGGCGTGGACCGCCGCGTAGAGGTGGGCGGCCATCCAGCCCCAAGACAGGAGCGGCAGCAGGTTGAGGGTGGGGAGCTTGTCGAGCAGCGCGTCGGAGCCCGGAGGGAGGACGCGCTGGTCGGCGTACCACCCCAGGTTCGTGTAGAAGAAGTAGGAGCAGACGAACAGCGCCAGGACGCCGGTCAGGGTTATCCACCACCACTGGTAGTGCAGGTCCTCCCAGGTATCTCGGATCTCGGCCAGCTCGTGGCGCACGTTCTGCTGGGCCTTGGCGGCCAGGGCGAAGGCCGCGCGCAGGCGAGTCAGGTCGTCGGCGGAGCCGCGCAGGCGCGCTTCGAGGCGGTCGATCTCGGCCTCGAGGGCCGCCAGCGGCTTATGGCGGCCCTGGGTCTCGGTGTCCATCAATCAAGGATACCCGTCGCGGGTGCCGGAATCAATGCGCTGGCCAGCTCAGGAGGAGAGCAGGCGCGCGCTCAGGCGGGCATGCGCCTTGAGCTCGCGCCAGCGCCGCAGCTTGGACGTCCCCGCTTTCCGTACGGTCAAGGGCGCGGCGACTTCGGCGATCTTCTTGCCGGCCCGCAGGAGTTTGACCAAGACCTCGACCGAGACCTCAAAGCCGTCGCTCGTGAGCTCCAGCGCCCGGAGGTCGGCGGTGCGATAGAGCCGGAACATGGGGGTGTAGGACGTCAGCCGGGAGTCGAACAGCCCGCGGTAGAAGGCGTTGAGGGCCAGGCTGGGGAGTCGCCTCCGCCAGGGCACCCCGGGCATCCCGCCGAGATACGGGGAGCCGGAGACGCAGTCCGCGCCGGTCTCCTCGCGTTTTTGCAGGAGTTCTTTTATGAGGGAAGGATGAAAAGTCAGGTCGGCGTCGAGGAAGACCAGCCAGTCGCCCTGCGCCGCCGCCAGGCCGGTCTTTAGCGAGGCGCCGATGCCGCGGTTGGCCGGGTGCGTGAGGACCTTGGCCGCGGGCCTGCGGGCGGCCAGCGCGGCCAGGCCGGCCGCCGTCCCGTCCTTGGAGCCGTCGTCGATGAACAGCGTCTCGTAGGGCAGGGACAGGGCGTCGAGCGCCGGGAAGAGCGCGGCCTCCAGCGCGGGGAGCGACTCGGCCTCGTCGAGGCAGGGGACGAGCGCGCTGAGCACTACCGTCCCGCGGCTTTGAAGTAGGCGATGGTGCGCGCCAGGCCCTGGGGCAGCGGTACCTTGGGCTCCCAGCGCAGGAGCTTGCGGGCCAGCGTGATGTCGGGCCTGCGGACCTTGGGGTCGTCGACCGGCAGAGGCTTGTGGACGATGCGCGAGCGCGACTTGGTCAGCTTCTTTATGGTCTCGGCGATCTGGAGGATGGTCAGCTCGTGAGGGTTGCCGATGTTGACCGGGGAGTTGACCTTGGAGTCGAGCAGGCGCAGGATGCCGTCGACCAGGTCGGTCACGTAGCAGAGGCTGCGGGTCTGGTCGCCCTTGCCGTACACGGTCAAGGGCTTGCCGGCCAGGGCCTGGGTGATGAAATTCGGCACGGCCCGGCCGTCCTGGCCGCGCATGCGCGGGCCGTAGGTGTTGAAGATGCGCACGATGCGGACCTGCATGCCGTGGTAGCGGTGGTAGGCCATCGTCATGGCCTCGGCGAAGCGCTTGGCCTCGTCGTAGACGCCGCGCGGACCGATGGGATTGACGTTGCCCCAGTAGCTCTCCGGCTGGGGGTTGACCAGCGGGTCGCCGTAGGTCTCCGAGGTCGACGCCAGCATGAAGACCGCGCCCTTGTCCTTGGCCAGGCCCAAGGCCTTATGGGTTCCCAGCGCGCCGACCTTGAGGGTGGGGATGGGATAGAGGGCGTAGTCGATCGGGCTGGCCGGGCTGGCGAAGTGCAGGACGGCGTCGACCGGCCCGGGGACGTGCATGAAGTTGGTCACGTCCTGCTTGATGAAGGAGAACCGCGGCTCCTTGAAGAGGTGGTCGATATTCTCGACCCGGCCGGTGATGAAGTTGTCCATCCCGACGACCTCGGCGCCGCGGGAGAGCAGGGTCTCGGCCAAGTGGCTGCCGAGGAAGCCCGCCGCCCCGGTGATTAGGACGCGGCGCGGCCGGCGGGAGGTCTTCTTCACGGCCGGCCCACCGAGCGGTAGACGAAGCCGAGTTTGCGCACCGCCGCGGGGTCGAGGAAGTTGCGTCCATCGAGCAGGACCGGGTTGGCCATGAGCCGGTGCACGCGCGGCAGGTCGAGCTCCTTGTACTCGGGCCATTCGGTGACGAGGACCAGGGCATCGGCGCCCTTGGCGCAGTCGTAGGCGTCCTTGGCGAAGCGCACGCCCTTGAGGACGTCCTTCGCCTTGGTCATGGACACCGGGTCGTGGACCGCCACCGACACGCCGTGGGACTTGAGCGCCTTGATGATCTCGAGGCTGGGCGCGAAGCGCAGGTCGTCGGTATGGGGCTTAAACGAGAGGCCGAGGATGCCGACCTTCTTGCCCGGGAGGTTCCAGAGCTCGGCCTCGATCTGGCGCAGGACCCAGCCTCGGGAGCCGTCGTTGATCGCGGTGACGGCGTCGAGCAGGGCGAAGTCGTAGCCCTTCTGCTTGGCGATCCAGCGGAAGGCCTCGAGGTCCTTGGGGAAGCAGAACCCGCCGAAGCCGATCCCGGCGCGCAGAAAGCTCGGCCCGATGCGCTTGTCGAGGCCCATCCCCTTGGCGACGAGGGTGACGTCGGCGCCGACCGCCTCGCAGACCCGGCTGACCGCGTTGATAAACGAGATCTTGGTGGCCAAAAACGAGTTCGAGGCGTGCTTGATGAGCTCGGCGGACTTGACGTCGGTGACGAGGATGGGTGCGGCAATCGGGGCGTAGACCTCGCGGAGGACCTTCTCGGCGCGCGGGCTGGAGACTCCCAGCACGATGCGGTCGGGGTGCAGGAAGTCCGACACGGCGCTGCCCTCGGCGAGGAACTCGGGGTTGGAGACCACCTCGAATGGGACCGCGCGCTTGTTGACGCGCCGGACGGTCTTGTCGACCCAGGCGCCGGTCTCGACGGGCACGGTGGATTTGTCGACGATGACCGTGAAGTCCTTCATGGCCCGGGCGATGTCGGCGGCCACAGCCTCCACGCTGGAGAGGTCGGCCGAGCCGTCGGCCCGGGGCGGGGTGCCGACGGCGATGAAGGCCACGCTGGCCCGCCGGCCCTTGGGATTGATGCCCTCCGCTATGCTCGTGGCGAAGCTCAGGCGCTTCGCCTTGACATTCTTGACCATCAGCGGCTGGAGGCCCGGCTCGTGGAACGGCATCTTCCCGTTCTTGAGGGTCTTTACCTTGCGGCGGTCGGCGTCTACGCAGACCACCCGGTGACCGAGCTCGGCCAGGCAGACCCCGGTGACGAGGCCGACGTAGCCCGAGCCGACGACGCAGATATCGTGAGTTTTCATGGCGTTTCCTTTAGGTGGGCATCTTATGACTTCTGCGTTAAGGCATCAAGGTGGACCCGGGCCTCGCTCTGTAATACAATCTCGCGACCATGAGCGACATCATCGGGAAGATCGCCGACCGTAAGGCCAAGATAGGAATCATCGGGCTAGGCTACGTCGGCCTGCCGTTGGCGATGGAGTTCGCCGCCAAGGGCTTCCGGGTCACGGGCTTTGACGTCGACCGCTCCAAGGTCGCCGGCCTCAACCGCGGCCGCTCCCACATCCCCGACGTGCCGTCGAAGGCCGTCGCCGAGACGGTGCGGGCCGGCAGGCTGACGGCCACCACCCGCTACGAGTCGCTCAAGGGCATGGACGCGGTCGTCATCTGCGTCCCGACCCCGCTGCGCAAAACCAAGGAGCCCGACCTCACCTTCATCATCTCGGCCTGCGAGGCCGTCGTCCCGCGCCTGCGGCGCGGCCAGCTCATCGTCCTCGAGTCGACCACCTATCCCGGCACGACCCGGGAGCTCGTCCTGCCGATGTTCGAGGCCGGCGGGTTCAAGGCCGGCAAGGATTTCCTCCTGGCCTTCTCGCCGGAGCGCGTCGACCCGGCCAACAAGAAGTTCAACATCGCCAACACCCCGAAGGTCGTCGGGGGAGTCACCGCGGCCTGCGGGCGCGCGGCCGAGGCGCTCTACGCCTCGATCGTCCAGCGCGTCGTGCCCGTGTCGAGCACGGAGTCGGCCGAGATGGTCAAGCTCCTCGAGAACACCTTCCGGGCGGTCAACATCGCCATGGTCAACGAGCTGGCCGTCATGTGCCGGCGCCTGGGTGTCGATGTCTGGGAGATCATCGGCGCCGCGGCCACCAAGCCCTTCGGCTTCATGCCCTTCTACCCCGGGCCCGGCCTCGGCGGCCACTGCATCCCGGTCGACCCCAGCTACCTGGCCTGGAAGATGAAGGCCCTCAACTTCGAGCCGCGCTTCATCGAGCTGGCCGCGAACATCAACTCGCGCATGCCCGAGTACGCCGTCGAGCGCCTGGCGGCGCTCCTCAACGCCCGGCGCAAGCCGATCAACGGCAGCCGGGTCCTCGTGTTGGGCGTGGCCTACAAGCCCGACGTCAACGACGTGCGCGAGTCGCCGTCTTTGGACGTCATGAAGCTCCTGATGGACCAGGGCGCCGCGGTCTCCTACCACGACCCCTACGTGCCCTCGGTGGCGGTGGAGGGGCGGCGTCTGCGCTCCAAGCCCTTGAGCCGCGCCAGCGCGCGGGCCTGCGACGCGGCGGTCATCCTCACCGCCCACCGCGGCGTGGACTACGGCCTGCTCCTGGCCAACGCCCCGGTGGTCTTCGACGCCCGCAACGCCCTTCCCGGCCGAAAGGCCAGGAACCTCGAGAGGCTCTGATGGCCGACGCGGCGCGCACGCCCTACGATGCGCAGGCCTTGGAGGTCCTCAAGGCCCTCGGCAAGACGCTGAGCCAGATCAACCTCTACAGCACCGCGCATCCGGCGGTCAAGAAGCTCCTGGGCGAGACCGCGGCGCTCCTGGCCGGCCTTTTGGCCGAGTCGCCGGAGGGAGAGCTGGTCTACATCCTCGACGCCGACAAGATCATCGCCAACGGCCGCGTGGTGGGAACCGCCGCCCAGCTGCCGAACTCCATCCCGCAGTCTTTCGCGCGCTTCAAGCTCCATAGCGTCATCCTCAAGACCGGCGTCAGCCAGGAGGACCTGGCCGTGTTCTGCGAGCTGGCCTCCATGCGGCCCGAGCAGGCCCGCGGGGTCCAGGCCTCGGAGTTCCTGGCGGCCAAGGGCGTGACCCGCATCGCGCTCAACGAGGCGATCTACGCCAAGGTCGAGAAAGCGGAGGACGCTCAGCCGGTCGTCCAGCCCGGCGCCGGCGCGGGCGGGACGGGCGTCCTGGCAGACGCCGCGTCCGCCGCGCGCGGCGAAGCCGTCCAGCGCCTCGTCGAGACCGTGCCGGGCCAGCCCATCGAGAGCACGATCTCCGAGCTCGTGCGAATGGCGGTGCCGGAGCCGGCCGAGCAGGCGCGCCTCATGGAAGCCGTCCTGCGCCGCGTGCGCGAGGACCTCGACCGCAAGGTGCTCGAGGCTACCACCGAGCTGCGCCGCCAGAAGCTGACCGTCGAGAACGAGGCCGCGCGCACCCAGGGCGTCATCGAGACCATGGCCGAAGGCGTCGTCGTCGTCGACGAGCAGGGCAAGGTCCTCACGATGAACCCCGAGGCCGAGAACGTCCTCGGCAACAAGCTCGTCGAGATGGCCGGCAAGCCCGTCTCCGATAGCGCCAAGGACGAGCACATGCTCGCCATGGCCAAGGAGCTCGTCGTCAACGGGGAGCGTCCGGTCGACAAGGCCACCGACGTCAAGGGCACCGACGAGACCAAGCGCGCCCTGCGCGCCTCCACGGTCGTCATCCAGAACGAGGCCGGCAAGACCGTCGGTATGGTCTCGGCGGTCACCGACAAGGCCAAGCAGCGCGAGCTCGACCGCATGGAGCGCGAGTTCGTCGCCCACGTCACCCATGAACTGCGCGCGCCGCTGACCTCGATCCGGGCCGCGCTCGAGATCATCGACGGCATGCTGGCGGGCAAGCTCCCCGATGAGGCCGGGCGCATGTTTCAGAACGCCCTGCGCAACACCGACCGCCTCGAGACCCTCATCACGAGCATCCTGGACTTCTCCAAGCTCGAGTCGGGACAGATGACGGTCCTGCCCGAGCGCGCCGTCGCCGCCAAGGTAGCCTCCGAGGCCGTGGAGAGCATGAAGCCGTGGGCCCAGAAGAAGGGGCTCAAGCTCGACATGATCGACAAGGCCGGGGGCAGCGACGTCTCGGCCGACGTGCCCCGGACGGTCCAGGTGCTCGTCAACCTCCTGTCCAACGCCATCAAATTCACGCCCAAAGGCGGTTCGATCACCGTCAGTCTTTCGCCGGCTCCCGACCCCGTGGTCCCCTCCGTGCTCTATTCCATCAAGGACTCCGGCCCGGGCATCCCGAAGGACCAGCAGGAGAAGGTCTTCGAGAAGTTCGTCCAGATCGCCTCGGGCGAGAAGCACGTGGGCGGCACCGGCCTGGGTTTGGCGATCGCCAAGGCTTTGGTCCACCTCCAGAACGGCAAGATGTGGATCGAGTCGGAGCCCGGCCGGGGTTCGGACTTCCGCTTCACGCTGCCGATCTTCAAGGCGCCCGTCGAAGAGGCCTCGAGGGTCATCGCGCCGCCGCCCAAGTCCTGGTGGCAGAAGCTGCTGGGGCTCTAGCCTAAGCTCGGTTGCGCCGGGTTCTCCGGCGATTGCGTTTCTATTCACTGACTGTGTCTGGACGCAGTCCGATAGCGTTTCCATGCAGTCTACCTCCAGCGCTGGAGGTAGAGTGATTGGAAACGCTATCAAGGCCTTCGAGTGCTTTCGCTACCTGCCGTCTCCAATCGATGGATGCGTTGTCGAGATGAGCTTCGTGCCAATCCAGGTCGTAGAGGCCGCCGGCTGGAAGTATCAGGAGCCGGCAGCCCAGGGCCGCGTAGAGCTTCCTGAGAGTGCTTAGTCGCACGTTGGCTCCCTTCTCGGCTCGACCAACTAGGGATGCTGAGACGGAGGCTTTGGCCGCCAGTTGCTTGCGATTGAGGCCGAACTGGATGCGCAGGCGTCGCAGGCATTCATGGGGCGGCCATGAAGCGCATTCCGGCGGAGCCGACTCGCTGTAGACGAGCGCTGCACGAACGGGATCGACCGGGTCCATAGTCCTCCTCACGCCCGCGTCAGCACGAACGCCTTCACGTCCGCCGCTCCCGCCTCCCATAGCGCTCCCGCGCAGGCCGCCAGGGTCTCCCCGCTCGTCATCGCGTCGTCGATGAGGACGAGCCGCAGGCCGCGCGCCCACGGCGCGGCCTTGAATGCTCCGGCGAGCCGCCCGCCGCGCTCGGCCCGCGCCCGGCGCGCCTGGGGCGGCGTGTCGACGACGCGCACCGCCAAATCGCGCACTGGTGTCCGCGCGGCTGGCGCCAGGCGCTCGGCCAGCACGCGCGCCTGATTGAAGCCGCGGGAGCGCAGGCGCGCGGGGTGCAGCGGGACGGGGACCAGGGCGTCGGGGCGGCCGAGCTCGGGATGCCGCCGCCAGGCGCCCGCCATCCAATCGCCGAGCGTGCGTCCCGCGTCGAGCCGGCCGCGGTATTTGAAGGCGTGCAGGAGAGGGGGGAGCGGGCCCCGGTACTTGAACGCGGCTCGCGCGACGGGCACGCCGGGGTCGAGACGGGGACATTGGGGGCAGGGCCCGCGGAGGTTAGACGGCCCCCCGCAGCGCGGGCACCACGGCGGGCGCAGGGGCTCGAGGCCCTGCATGCAGCCGCCGCAGAGCGGCCCTTCGAGCGGGAAGGGCAGGTCGCGCGCGCAGGCCGCGCAAGTGCGCGGCAGCAGGAGATGGAGCAGCTTCTCGGACCACAGCGAGGGCAGCCAGATCACCCCCGCTAGTACGCCGGACCCCCCTAAAAAGTTCCCCGGTCCTCGACCACGCAGGAGGCGTTCGAGCATCGGGGGACGAAGTGGGGACATACCATCGCGCAGGTCGGGCCGGAGTCATCCCCGTCGGTCGCCAGCCGCTTGTCGCCGATGCGTACGGCCTGGGCCTGACAGCATCCGTGACGCAGCACGCCGCATTCGGAGTCGGCGGCGCAGGCGAGCGAGGCGGGCGCCGTCTCGGCTCCGCGCCGGCCTTGGAACAGGGCCAGCGCGGCCAGGGCCGCGAGGACGAGGAGGGCCGTCTTTCGGTGCTTCATCTCGGCCTTAGAACTGGAACGTCATCTGGGTCCCGAACTGGTAGGAGATGAAATCCTCCTCCTTCAGGAACTTGTGCCACAGGCGCGAGACCGCGCCGTTTAGGGTCATGCGCAGGTTCTTGGCGATCTCGTAGTCGGCGCTGGTGTTGAGGTTGAAGAGCTTCGTGTTGTCGGCGATCGTGATCGGCGACTGGCGGATCGCCAGGGAGAGGGTGGACGTCCAGATGACGCGGTTGGTGAAGGTCAGCAGGCGCTTGCCGAAGGGCAGCTTCATGCCGCGCGGCAGGGCGAGGTCGGCGCGCACGAGCAGGCTCGGCGTGATGGCGGTCGTGTCTTGGGTGCGCTGGCCGGTGCCCAGGGAGGTCGTGTCGTTCTGGTAGTCGACCTTGGGCGTGAAGCGGAAGCGCCGGATGTCGAAGGTGGTCTGGATGGTGGCGTCTTTGTGGTCGGATCTCTGGGTGACCTGGTCGATGCGCAGGTCGGTGTTCTCCGTGGAGCGCAGGTTGAAGCTCAGCGAGCTGTCGAAGCGGTTGCGGATGATGGCCCGCAGGTCGGTGCCGAAGCTGTTGTCGGACTGCAGGGTCACGGCGACGTTCTCGGTCTGGCGCGAGGCGTACTTGAGGTTCATCTGGACGCTCTTGGCCCAGCGCTCGGCGTGGAGGATCTGCTCGAGGTTGCCCATCGAGGCGATGAGGTCGGGCAGGGTCGTCGCGATCGTCTTCGACGGCGTGCCGGTCGTCTCCGACTTCTGGATCGAGCGCACGAAGTTGTTGGTGACCGAGAGCGTCCTGTAGGGCGCCCGGCGCCCGGTCAGGCCGTAGGCCTCCAGCGGCGACCAG
This sequence comes from Elusimicrobiota bacterium, assembly GCA_016196755.1. Classification (GTDB taxonomy): domain Bacteria; phylum Elusimicrobiota; class Elusimicrobia; order UBA1565; family UBA1565; genus SCTT01. The sequence goes on along the minus strand of JACPXC010000055.1, from coordinate 11,203 downwards.
CGCTGGGTCGAGTTGAACGTGTCGCGCACGGTCAGGTTGATGCGCTGGGCGAAGGGGCTCGTCGGCCGCAGGGGGGAGCGTACCCAGAAGGCGGTCTTGGTGTCGAGCCCGCGCTCCACGTTGTTCCAGACGTCGCCGTCCTGGAGCTGGTAGCCGTTGGTCATGGTGAAGGAGCGCAGGAGGCGGGTCTTCTTGTAGATCTCGGCGGCCGACAGGGTCAGCGAGACGTTGCCGTTGCCCGAGCGGTTGATGGCCTTGATGTCGCCGATGTCGAACACGACGGTCGTCCCGGTCGTGCCCGCCACGATGAAGGTCGAGGGGTTGAGGACGTAGTTCTCGAGGGTGCTGACGGTGTAGCTGGCCGCCGGCTTGAACCAGGGCAGGATGTTCCAGCTCGAGGTGAACCCCACGGTCTGGGAGAGCGACTTGGGGTAGCTCTTGCCGACCTCGCGGCCCGTGCTGAAGTCGAGCCGGTCCTCCTTGACGCGCTGGGTCTGGAAGTTGGGGTTGAAGCTCGAGCCGCGCCAGGGCTCGAAGTTCATGCGCGCCCCGAAGCCGGTGGTCAGCTCGTCGGTGTTGAAGTTGCCCGCGATCGCGCGGGTCTGGGGGGTCAGGAAGTTGACCGAGTAGACCGAGTGGAGGAAGTCGCCGTCGATGGACCTGGGGAGGAAGAACTTGTTGTAGGGGACGCCGTAGCTGCCGCCCGCCTTGTAGGTGCGGCGGTCGTCGAGGCGGCCCGAGCCCTGGTCGTACTCGATGCGGAAGCGCTCGTGGGCCAGGGTCAGGCGCGGGAAGGCGGCGCGTTGGAAGGCCCCGGAGGCCGTCCCGCTCCAGGTGCGAACCGTCCCCAGGCCGAGCAGGGTCACCGTGTTGCTCAAATCGCCCACGGCGTTGACGTTGGGGGTGGTGACCTTCGAGTAGTTCAGGTTGAAGCTCATGGGCAGCCAGCTGATGCGGGTCAGGTTCAGGTAGGCGCTCTCGGAGAGGTTGTCCTGGTTGGCGACCAACGTGGTCGGGGTCTGGTAGCTGCGGTCGACGAAGCGGTACTTGCCGCCGAAGTTGCCCCAGCCGGCCACCGTGAAGTCGGCCTGGAGCTTCTCGGCGTTGCCGACCCGCACGATGGGGCCGTCGACGTGGATCTCGTTGAGGTAGACCGCTCCGTTGGCGGTGGTGCTGGGGCTGACGTTGTAGACGCCGGCGACGAGGGTGCCCACCTGCTGGAGGCTGGGATTGCCGGTCGAGAAAGCCACGCTGCCCGGCGGGCCTCCGGCCACGGCCCAGGCGTCGGGGAGCTGGTCCCCGTTGCGGTCGACCTGCTCGATCGAGACCTTGTGCCAGCCGCAGTCGCGGATCGGCACGCGGACCTCGAAGAAGTCGCGGTCGGAGCCCCCGCGCAGGAAGAAGATGCGCTCGCCGGTGGTGTCGAGGGTGCTGCCGTCTCCCGGACAGAGCGATTGCTGCGCGTTAGTGAAGACGAGGAAGTTGAGGTTGCGGTGCTGGCTCACGTCGATGGCGCGCACGAAGACGCGCTTGGTGAAGACGGTGGTCCCGGCGGCCAGGCCGGTGTAGGCGAGCTTGAGGGCCTGCTCCTGGATGTTCTGGGAGTTCGACTGCTTCTGGAGCTCCTCGAGCGAGCCGTAGAGGTCGTTGAAGACCTGCGAGGCGTCGCCGCCGGCGAGTTGGATGGCCCGGCCCTTGTACTCGAGGTTGTCGACGTTGTTGACGGCGGTGACCGTCAGCGCCGAGGCTCCGGGCACCGTGACGCCGGTGGCCGGATTGCCGGTCTGGCCGCGCTGCCAGGTGTTGCCGATCACGGCGATGCGCGCGAACTTGACGCTGCCCGCCGTGTCGCCTCCGGCGCCGCGCCGGACTGAGATCCGGATCTGCTTGATGGCCAGCCAGCGCGGGGCGTCGGCCTGGGAGATGTTGAGCGGGATCTGGAGGGTGTGGTAGCCCGCGAAAGTCAGGGCGGTGATCGTCGAGCGGTCGGTGGCGTCGAAGAGCTGGGGGTTGTTCGACTGATAGCCGAAGGAGTCTCCCGAGAGGTCCTCGGCGTCGGGCAGGATGCGGCCGTTGCGGTTGAGGTCCTCGGAGTCCAGGCGGCCGTTGCCGGCGCCGACCGGCTTGGTGCCGGCGCCCGCCGGGTCGTAGTTCCAGCCGATGTCCTCGTTGGGCTGCAGGATCCCGTCCCGCTCGCCCTCGTCGTTGGTGTTGGCGATGCCGTCCTTGCCGACGTCCTCGGTGTCGGTCAGGCCGTCTCCGTCGGAGTCCTCGTTGACGCCGCCCAGCTGGAAGCGTATCTGGTTGTTCGACACGGCGCCCTGGGCCAGGACGATCTCGACGACGGTCTTCTGCGAGAAGTCGAGGCCGGTCGCCGAGAAAGGATAGACCATCGAGACTTCGTCCGAGGAGCCGGCGACGGTGAAGTCGTAGTCGAGCTTGACGACCTTCTGGGTCTCGCCGGGCTTGGCCGGCGCGGCCGGGTTGATAGCCAGGATCTGCTCGTCGAACGAGGTGATCGTGAAGGCCGTCGCGGCCGCCGGCGCGCGCGTGGGGTTGGCTGACGGCTGCCAGAAGCCGTCGCTAAATCCGGTCGAGTCCTCCTGCTTGACGCCCTCCATGTTCTCGATGAGCGCGCGCTTGGAGAGGTTGGGGTTGGACCGGCTCTGCGCCATCTCGGCGGCGAAGGTGGCGCTCAGCCAGGAGGCCAGGCGGATGTTCGTGAGCTGGGTGTCGACCTCGTAGACGAGCAGGCTCTTGGCCAGCTCGTTGATCGAGGGGACCGTGGGCCCTTTGGCGCCCGTCTGATAGAGCATCGTCGAGCCGATCGACCATTTGTCCTTCCACAGCTCGTAGGCGAAACGTCCGCCCAGCAGGGACTCCGTGGCGTTGCCGGCAAACGGCGCCACCTCGAAGGTCACGTCGATCGTCGAGTCCGGCTTGATCCGGTCCTCGTTGAAGAAGGTCAGAAAACCCGACTCGTAGTCGATGAAATAGTCCACGTTGCGGGTCAGGCGCACGCCGTCGGCCAGCACCACCTCCGATTGCAGGACCAGGTTGGGCTCGAGGAAGAAGGTCTTGAGGCGGAAGCGGTACTGGAGCTCGATGAGGCGCTTGGAGAGCGGGCTCGGCGCGTATATCTCGGGGTCCGGCGTGGAGGTGTCGCCCGCCACCGCGAAGGGCTGCTTGAGCTGGAGGACGCCGTTCTCGAAGTCGACCTCGACGGTCTCCGGGTAGGTCTGGGGCGGGTTGAGGGTCGGCCCGACTATGTTGCGGTTCTGGTCGAGCACGCGCAGAAAGAAGCTGCCGCGGCCGTCGTCGCGCAGGACCTGGCTGCGGCCCAGGCTGTAGAAGGTCTTGAGCTCGCGGCGGTAGCCGGCCTCGGACTCGGTGGAGATCTGGACGTCGCCGAAGGTCTTGACGAGCTTGATGAGCCCGGTGCCGCCGCCCGCGGCGGCGCTGTTGGTCGAGCTCTGCTGGGTGATCGAGCGGGCCGTGGTGTCTATGAAGTCGACGGCCACGACGGTGTTGGCGTCGAGGGTGTTGCGGAAGGTCAGGATGCCCTTGACGTAGTCGACGGTGTAGTCGACGCCGCGCGCCAGCTCGACGAAGCTGCCCGTGAAGGTCGAGCTCAGCACGGCCAGGTCGTCGGCGGTGCGGGTCACCTCGTTGACGTTCTGCTGGCCGCCGACCTGGCGGGAGAGGAACACGCGCTCGGAGCCGGCCTGCAGGGGCAGGCGGCGGATGTCGCCGAAGGTAAGGTCGTAGTAGCGCCGCCGGATATAGCTCGTGTCGAGGATGTCCTGGGTGGTGAGCTGGGTGTTGCCCTTGAACTGCTTGGCCTTGGTCTGGCCCTTGGTGCGCGAGCCGATGAAGATGGCCTTGACGCGCTTGTACTTGAGGTCGACGCGGATGCCGAAGAGCTGCTTGTTGTAGCTGACGAACTCGGTGGCGGGCAGGCTCAGGTCGATGTCGCCGAAGGAGGCGTTCTGGACCACCTCGTTGGGGTCGCCCTGGTAGGTCACCGAGATGTCCTGCTTGTTGACCTTGGTGTCGTCGTAGTCGACGTTGACCGTGATCTTCGGGCCGACCTTGCCCTGCATCCGCAGCTGCAGCTGCTGCTCGATGTCGATGAGGTTCTGGCTGGCGCCGCGCCCGGTGGTCGTCTGCTCGGAGAGGAAGCGCTTCTCGCTGAAGGCGAAGGAGATGGTCTTGCGGCCGGTGATCGAGAGGCTGGTGCCGTAGGTGGGCAGCTCCACCTCGGGGGCCGGGGGTTTGGGAGGCTCGGTGGCGCCGGCGATCACGTATTCGCCGCCGGCGTCGACGTAGGCGGGCGGGGCGGCGGGGAACTCGTCCTCGGGCACCCTGCCTTCGTCGACGGCCGCGCGCGTCCGGTTCCAGCGCTCCTGGCCGACCTCGAAGGGGCGCTGCTCGCGCAGGAAGCGCTCGAGGTCCCCGGACGGCTCGGCGGCGGCCGGCGAGCCGCCCAGCGGGCTGGCCGGGTCGGGCCGGTCGAGGAGCAGGAACGGGCCGCCCACCCCCTCCGGGGGGAGGGTGTCCGGCTCGGCGGCCGTGCCGTCCTCCTTGGCGGGCTCCTCTGGGGCGGACTCCGGGAAATCGGGGTCGTAGGGCAGGGAGAACTGCCCGTATGCGTTCGCGCGCGCGAGCGCGAGCGCCGCGAGCAATGCGAAGAAAGCCTTACGGAGGGGTGGCGTCGGCAAAGAAAGCCTGATTTAGTCGCGGGAAATTCCAATCTCCCCGCGACCGAAGTTTAACCGGGGCGTGTTACGCCGTCAAGTCTTGCGCGAATTTGTATATTCCTCGACGGAGAACGATGCCGATCCTCTCGCGCTACCTGTTGAGCGTTTACCTGCCTCCGTTCTCCCTATGCCTCGGGGCCTTCCTGGCGGTCCTGCTGATGAACTACTTCCTGCGCCTCTTCAACGTGGCGGTCAGCAAGGGGATCGCGGTGAGCTGGGTCTTTCTGTGCTTTGCGAAGCTGGCGCCCTACTTCCTGAGCCTGGCCTTGCCGATGGCCTTCCTGGTCGCCCTGCTCCTGACCCTGGGCCAGCTCTCGGAGTCGGGCGAGATCATGGCTCTGCGCGCCTCGGGCTACTCGTTTCGGGAGCTGCTCAAGCCCTTCCTTGCCGTGGCCCTGCTCCTCACGGCCCTCCTCGTCTACACCAACAACTGGGCCAGCCCGCAGGGCTTCCACGCCTTCCGGGAGTCCTACGACGAGGCCCTGGCCCAGATATCCCGGCTCGACTTCGAGCCGCGCGCGCTGACCCGGCTGGGCGACTGGGAGATCTACTCCGATGCGGTCCGCTCCCAGGGCGGGAGGCTCAGCGGGGTGCGCCTCATCAAGCGGATCGGGGGCTACAAGCGCCTGCGCATCGCCGCCCCGTCGGGGACGGCCGAGCTCATGCCGCGGCGCGGCCTGCGCCTGGTCTTAGTCGACGGCCAGCTGGCCTGGCCCAACCAGGACCCGCAGAGCCACACCACGGCGTCCTTCGGCCGTTCCGAGCTCTTCATCCCGTTCTCGGACTCGGAACGTCTGCTGCGCGAGCCCGAGATCCCCGAGCTGACGACGCCGCAGCTTCGCAGGCGCGCGGCCGACCCGGCCTTCGAGCCCGCGCGGCGGCGCGAGTACGCCACGGAGGCCACGATGCGCGCGGCGGGCGCCTTCGCCCCGCTGGCGCTGTTCCTGGTGGCCTGCCCGCTCGGCCTGAGCCTCGAGCGGCGCTCCAAGGCCATGGGCTTCGCGCTGTCCTTGGCCGTGCTGTTCGGCTACTACGGCCTTCTGGCCCTGGGCCTCGGGTATGGCCGGCGCGGCGGCGAGCTGGCGGCCTGGGCCCCTTGGGGTGCTGACCTGGCGGCGCTCCTGGCCGGGGCGGCGCTCTGGCGCCGGCGGCTGGCCCGGTGAGGATCTTCACCCGCTACGTCGGGCGCGCCTTCCTCGGACCATTCCTGTTCGGGCTGGGGGTGTTCGCCCTGCTGGCGTTCCTGGGCGACCTGTTCGATAAGATGGGTCGCCTGGCCACGAGCGCGGCGTCGATCCCGGTCATCCTCCAGTACCTGGCGCTCCAGCTTCCGTACTGGGCGGTGCGCATCGTTCCGATGGCGACGCTCCTGGCCTCGCTCTTCGCGGTTTCCTCGTTCGTGTCCTCGGGCGAACTGACCGCGGTCCAGGCCGCGGGCGTCGAGGGGCGGAGCTTCTTTGTGCCGCTCATCTGGGCGGCGGCCCTGGTCGCGGGGCTGGCGTTCGCGGCCCAAGAGTCGGTCCTGCCGGCCTGCTTCGCGCGCTCGCAGATGCTGTGGCGCGAGCGCATCCATCCGGTCTGGGAGTGGGACCGCTACCACGACGCGGTGCTCGTCCCGGGCGCCGACCGGCTGGTCTCCGCCACCCTCTTCGTCGTCAAGGACGGGACGCTGGAGCGGCCGGTGCTCGACGATTTCAGCGTGGGCCGCCTGCGCCGCGAGGTCGACGCCGAGAAGGCGCGCTGGGACCCGGCCAAGGGCCTGTGGGTCTTCGAGAAGGGCGTGTCGCGCGCCTTCGACGCGCGAGGCGGGCTCGAGTCGGAGCGGACCTTCGAGTCCTGGGACTCGGACCTCAGGTCCTCGCCGCGCCAACTCGCCCCGACGACCAAGAGCGCCGAAGAGATGAGCCTGAAGGAGACGCTGGCCGAGATCCGCCGCTACGAGGACCGCGGGCGCTCGACCCGGCCGCTGTGGACGGCGTTCCATCAGAAGCTGGCCTACCCGTTCACCAACGTCGTGCTCTGCGCCCTGGGCCTGCCGATCGCCTTGCGCCTGCGCCGCGCCCCGCGGGCGGTCTCCTTCGCGGCGGCGCTGACGGTGGGCTTCGTCTACCTGTGGTTCCTCGAGATGGGCTGGCACCTCGGAAAGTCGGGGCGCCTGCCGCCCGCGGTCGCCGCCTGGTCGCCGAACCTGGTGTTCGCCGTCGTCGCGGCCGCGTTGCACCGCGCCGCGCGCATTTGATTGAATCGAGCCCGCGGGTCCGCCTAGGCGGGAGGAGCTCATCATGGACGTGATCCACCTGTTCGCGCGCTGGCTGCATGTCTGGTTCGGCATCATCTGGATAGGGTTCCTCTACTTCTTCAACTTCGTGAACATCCCGCTGCAGGGCGCGCTCGACGACGCCGGCAAGAAGGCCGTGAACCCCCAGCTCATGCCCCGCGCCCTGTTCTGGTTCCGCTGGGGTGCCATGATGACCTTCGTGTTCGGCTGGGTGCTCTACGTGATCAACTACATGTACATCCCCAGCGAAGGCTTCGGGCCCAACGCCTTGTTCCACTCCGCGCGCCACGCCTGGATCCTCATGGGGATGCTCTTGGGCACGATCATGTGGTTCAACGTCTGGTTCATCATCTGGCCGGCCCAGAAGCTGCTGTTGGGCGGCAAGGCCGGCGACCAGGCCGCCGCCATCCGTGCTAAGGCGGGCAAGGCCTCGAGGATCAACACCTACCTCTCGGGCCCGATGCTCTTCGGGATGCTCGGCGCGCCGCACTTCGGCCAGGGCAACCACGCCGTGATGGCCGGGCTGATGGTGGCCGGGGCCGTGGTGATCTTCGCCGCCTATAAGCACTCGACGATGCCTTTCGTGACCAAGATCGATTGACCCGCGCGGGGGCCCTCGTCCTCCTGGTCCTGGCGGCCGGCTGCCGCCAGGGCCCCCGGACGCCGGAGGCCGCCGGCAAAGGCGTCTACGCCGCCTACGACTGCAAGCGCTGCCACCGCATCGGCGCCGAGGGCGGCGACGCCGGTCCCGACCTGACCTTCGCCGGCTTCCGAAAGACCCCCGAGTTCATGGCCGTCTGGCTCAAGGACCCCGCGGCCTGGCAGCCGAACACCCTGATGCCGAACTTCAGCCTAAACGACGAGGCGCGGGTTCAGCTCGCCGCCTACCTCGGGACGCTCAAGGGCGAGGCTCACCGCGGGCCGGAAGGCGCACCCTGGGACCAGCCGGCGTTCAAGGCCGACCCGCTCAAGCGCGGCGCCGAGATCTACGCGCGCGCCGGCTGCGTGACCTGCCACGGCAAGGGCGGCAAGGGCGGCTACACGAACCTCAACGCCATCGGGGGGAAGGTCCCGGCGGTGGAGAGGGCCAAGGAGGGCTTTAGCCGGGCCGAGCTCATCAAGCGCATCGCCGACGGGGTACGGCATCCGACCAAGGCCGACCCCGCCGGCCCTGAGCCGATGCTGTGGATGCCGGCCTGGAAGGAGGCGCTTAAGCCCGATGAGATCGAGGCGGTGGCCGACTACGTCCTCTCCCTGGCCCCGCCTGTCCAGGAATCCTGGTAAATCTCCGATTGTCAAGTATACTTGACAATATTAAATAAGGGGGTTATGCTATCGCCATAGAGCGCCGCCTATGGGACTCAATCCACTTTCTCTCGTGATGCTGACGCGCGGGCTCAGCCAGAGCGACCTGGCGCGCTTGGCCGGCGTTTCGCGCCAAGCCGTGTCGCTCTGGCTTCGCGAAGAGTCTCCCGCCGACATGCGCGTCTCCCATCTGTTGAACCTCGCTCGCGCGCTAGGTGTCGGAGCGGGGGATCTGGTCGAGCCTCTGCCCGTGCTGGATCCGGGGGACGAGGGGCGCGCTGTCGCCGAACTGCTCTGGGATGGGTTGTATCCCGGCTTGGGCGAATTCTGCGCGGCCATAGCCCGTGACGAGGACCGGGCGCTGGCCCGGCTGGTCCAGGTCTATGGACTCTACCGGGCGGCTGGTGCGGCCGGCGGAAATGTCTGGGCGTCATTCCCGCGCTACAAGCGTCTCATCAAGCCGGCGCGGCGTCAGGGCTTGGAGAGGGTGTGGAACCTGGAGACCGGCCGAGCCTAGCTTTCGCCGAACACGCTCTTCCCGCGCCGCTCTTGCGTGCGCTGGGCCGCGTCTTCGCCCAGCGCCTGAAGGGCTGCATGCTGGTGGGCGGCACGGCCTTGGCCGGTTTCTACGCGGGCCATCGCCGCTCCGACGACATCGACCTGTTCACCATGGGGGAGGAGGCTCAACGCGCGGCGGTGCTCGCCGTGCGCGCCCTTGAGCTGGATGGGGTCAGGGTGGAACCGCGGCAGGATTCCGACGTCTACTTCCGCGCGCTGTGCGGGCTGGACGGCCATGCCTTCACCGTCGACGTCTCCGCGGCGCCGGCCGCATTCCGGGCCGGCGGCTCGGCGGAACTTCCTGGAGGGATCGTCGTCGCCGACCTCGACCTCCTTCTGACCCTCAAGACCGCCGCCCTGGCCAGCCGGTGTTCGGAGAAGGACCTCTACGACCTGGCCTGGATCCTCGAACGCCGGAAGACCCTCAGCCTGGCGGATGTCGTGGCGGCCGCCTGTCGGTTCGACGCCGGGGCGGATGCCGAGGGCCTGCTCATTAGTCTTACCGGGACGCGGCCTGACAAAGAAGCCTGCGGCTTCGGCTTGCGCGGGGCGTCTAAGGATGTCGTGTTCAGGAAGATCACGCGGTTTAAAGCGGCCTTGACGCGCGGCCTCAAGGTGCTGGCCAAGGAGGGCCCTCCGCTTCCCATCGCCGAGCTGCTGCGCCGCGCGCGGCGTCTAGGACCCTAGAGGTTTGATATGATTGGACGAATCAATCAGGTATCGGAGGTGTTCCCCATGACTCTCGTCCAGAAGCCGGCCCCGGATTTCAAGGCCGACGCCGTCGAAGGCAAGAACTTCAAGTCGGTCTCCCTGGGAGACTACAAGGGCAAGTGGCTGGTCATGTTCTTCTACCCGCTCGACTTCACCTTCGTCTGCCCGACCGAGATCACCGCGTTCTCGGACCGCATCGACGAGTTCGCCAAGATCGGCGCCGAGGTCGTGGGCTGCTCGGTCGACTCGAAGTACACCCATCTGGCGTGGATCAACACCGCGCGCAAGGAAGGCGGGCTCGGGGACATCAAGTACCCGCTCCTGGCCGACGTCAACAAGAAGATCGCCTCGGATTACGGCGTCCTCATCGAGGGCGCGGGGATCGCGCTGCGCGGCCTCTTCCTGATCAACCCCGAGGGCAAGGTCGCCTACCAGGTCGTCCATGACCTGGGCGTGGGCCGCTCGGTCGACGAGACCCTGCGCGTCATCAAGGCCTTCCAGCAGGTCGCCAAGACCGGCGAGGTCTGCCCGGCGAACTGGACCGACGGCAAGAAGACGATGAAGGCCGACCCGACCAAGTCCAAGGAGTACTTCGCGGCCGCCTGATCCGGCCGCCGGGAAAAGAGAGGGGCGCCCGCGCGGGCGCCCCTCTTCTTTGTGTCCGGGACGGCTAGTACGCTTTGCCGGCCGCGGTCAGGATCTCGGTCTTCGACGCCGCGAACGGCTTGATCGTGCGGTTGGTGTGCCGCGCCAGGTCGGCGATCAGGATCTTGTCGGAGGGGTCGGCCAGGGCCACGGCCAGCGTGGTCCCGTCGACGAACAGCGGCAGCGCGAGCCAGGCCCGGGCCATGCCCTCGGGGATCATCTCGGTCAGTCCCTGGTCGGACTGGACCTTGAGGATCTTGTTGGCAAGCGTGGCGACGGGCACGCCCAGCGCGCGCGCTGTCGAATGGACGGCCATGTTTTCGGTGACGCTCATGACGGGAGTGTAGCCACCGTTCGCGAATTCCGCAAGACTCTCCGGCCGCGGGGCGTGTAACATTTCGGGCCGGACTTTAGGGGCGACTGTCCGCGCGGACGGTCAAGGCGTCGGCGGTAGTCGCCTTTCGAGCAGGCCGATGCGCTGAGCATGGTCTGCGAGCATGTGGCGGTGGTCACCGAACATCGCGCCGAACACCATGTGCGACTGGCGATTGTCGAGGAGTTCGCCGGTCATGCGGTCGGCGGCGACGACCAGTCTATCCAGCTTGGCGTTGATGGTCGTCAGAATCTCCCGGAATTCGACCTTGGTCTCTTTCAGGGCCCCGGCCAAGATGAGGATATCGTCGTGGGTAGCTGATCTGGACTTACGAGCCATAGCGTATTTTACCTCCGCCGTGCTGCCTGAGCCAGGGCCTAACGGCCCCTCTCCATGTATATACGCTGAACCCCGGAAAAAGGTTCCCTTCCGACCTACATTCCGCAACTCGCGGGCAGTCGACTTTCGAATTATACACCCGCGAGTCCTGCTGATGGCGTCAGTCTAATCCGCTATTCGTAGGAAAGCCTCCTGGCCTGGATCCGCGCCCTCAGAACCTCGAGTTCCTGCTTT